>JAZSIU010000070.1:0-29753 GCA_045533955.1 Bacteroidaceae bacterium | reverse complement strand
GGAGCGTTTTTTTCCGTCTGTTTTAATTGTTAAAAGTGTTATTGCCGCTCCTCTTTCGACAAAGAGGAGCTGGCGCGTAGCGTCTGAGGAGTTCGATTGTGTTTATAAAATGTTTTTGTTTGTGGTTATTTTTAACTCCTCACCCCGCAGGGGAGCTCCTCTTTATTACAAAAAAGAGGAGCGTTGTTTCTTATGCTTGCTTAATTACAAGATGCGTTATTACCGCTCCTCTTTCGACAAAGAGGAGCTGGCGCGTAGCGTCTGAGGAGTTCGAGGCTGCATCAAAAAAAAGCGTTGTTTGCGGTTATTTTTAACTCCTCCCCCCGTTGGGGAGCTCCTCTTTATTACTAAAAAGAGGAGCATATTTTATTTTTGTTTTTATTGTAAGGAGCGGTAGGAGTTTGCGTGCATTTGTATAAAAATAAATAGAGACTGAGTGAAAAAATCACTCAGCCTCAACGCTATAAATAATTATTATAGTTACTTAATAAAAACCTTACGTCCGTTTACAATGTAGATGCCCTTTGCGGGATTCTCTACGCGGCGGCCGCTGAGGTCGTAGTAAACAGCCTCGCCCTGCTCGCTCTCCACACTCTCGATGGCTGTTGCATCGCTTCCATCAAAGTTCATTTCCACGATATTTGTAAACTCTTTCCAGCCGTCGGTGCGCTCGTATGTGCTTTTGGCACCTATGGGCACGTATAGGATGCAGTTTGTTTTACCAACACCATAAAAAGCATCGTTGCCGGGAGTAAACAGATTCTCGGCCGCGATGTGCGAAACAATGCTTGTAAGGCCGCGGCAATAGGAGAACGCTTCGTCGCCTATGCTTGTTACACTCGCAGGAATTTCAATGCTTGTAAGGTCGGTGCAACTTTCGAACGCACTCTCGCCGATGCTTGTTACACCCTCGGGAATTTCAATGCTTGTAAGGCCGCTGCAAGAAGAGAACGCATAGTCGCCGATGCTTGTTACACCCGAGGGAATAATAGTATTTTTACAACCTGAAATCAATGTATTTGATGCAGTCTCAATAATGGCATTACAATTACCTCGACTATCATAAACGCTATTTCCATCACCCACAACAATGCTTGTAAGGGCGTCGCAATTATAGAACACCCTGTAACCGATGCTTGTTACACTCGCGGGAATTTCGATGCTTGTAAGGCAGTCGCAATAAGAGAACGCACCCTCGCCGATGCTTGTTACACTCGAGGGAATTTCAATGCTTGTAAGGGCGTTGCAATAATAGAACGCCCTCTCACCAATGCTTGTAACACTGCTTGGAATTACAATGCTTGTAAGGCCGTAGCAAGAGGAGAACGCCCAATCGCCTATGCTTGTTACGCCCGAGGTAATAATAGTGTTTTTACAACCTAAAATCAAGGTATTTGATGCAGTTTCAATAATAGCATTACAATTATCGCGACTATCATAAACGGTATTTCCATCACCCACAACAATGCTTGTAAGACCGTAGCAATAATCGAACGCACGCTCGCCGATGCTTGTAACACCCGCGGGAATTTCAATGCTTGTAAGGACGCTGCATCCATAGAACGCCAAGTCCCCGATGCTTGTAACACCCTCGGAAATTACAACGCTTGTAAGGCCGCTGCAATCAAAGAACGCACGCTCGCCGATGCTTGTTACACTCGCGGGAATTACAATGCTTGTAAGGTCGCTGCATCTCTTGAACGCATAGTCGCCGATGCTTGTTACACTCGCGGAAATTTCAATGCTTGTAAGATGCCTGCAATCACTGAACGCCTTCGTTCCGATGCTTGTTACACTATAAGTGATACTATTGTAAGTAACGCTTGCGGGAATAGTAACTGCGCCGGAGTTTGTTTTACTACCTCTTGTTACCTCAACAGTTTTATCACTATCGGATAAAATATTGTAACAAATTCCATCAACCTCAAAATCCGCGGCACTTGCCACTGTACAACAGAGCAGCAACAGGGCTGTCATTAGTTTCTTTAAGTAATTTTGTTTCATAATGTTGATTTATTAAATGTTATACATAATCATACACAAATAACCAACTGCACCGCAGGGTGCAGTTGGTTACATAAGAGCACACCACGCAATTATATTGCGTAATATGCTGTTTATCAAATAGTTATATTTAAATATAAGGGGGGGGGGGGGGGTAATTTGCAGAACCGACACCGGGAGGCTCGCTGCATCGGCGTGCAACGGACGTGTGTTAATATTCTCGGTCGACAATGACATAATAAAACCCTATCTTATAATTATCCCTCTATTATCTCGAACACCTTGTCAATGGCAGCCTTGATGCCCTCGGCATTCTTTCCGCCGGCCTGCGCAAAGTGAGCCTGTCCGCCACCGCCGCCCTGCATCAGCTTGGCCGCCTGACCGACAATCTTACCGGCGTTAATGCCCTGCTCGACAAGGTCGGCTGTGGCCGAGATTGTAAGCTGAGGCTTATCGTTAAAGATGCTGCCGATGACAATGAGCATATTCTCGGGCTGCTCGGCGCGCAGCATAAAGACAACGTCTTTTACCGCTGCGGGCGACATTGGGAGCACTGCGCTTATGTAACGCACGCCGTTCTTCTGCTTAATATCCTGCAATAGTTTCTCCTTGACCATTGCAGCCTTCTCCTTGGCATATTCCTCAATCTCCTTTTTAAGCTCGGCATTCTCGGCTATTGATTTTACGATTGTAGCCTTGAGGTTGGGGACGTTGTTGAAGAGCGCGTGTATCTCTTTCATAAGCTCCTGAACCTTGGCAAGATGATTTTCGAGAGCCTCGCCCGTAACAGCCTCGATGCGGCGCACGCCTGCTGCCACCGAGCTCTCGCTGACAATCTTAACCATTCCTATCGAGCCTGTTGCCGAGACGTGGGTACCGCCGCAAAATTCTATTGATGTTCCGAATTGTACGACGCGCACGTGGTCGCCATATTTCTCGCCGAAGAGGGCTATTGCACCCAGCTTTTTGGCCTCCTCGATGGGGATATTGCGGTGGTCGGTGAGAGGAATATTTTGGCGGATGCGTGCGTTGACGATGCGCTCGACGCGTGCAATCTCCTCGTCGGTTACCTTCTGGAAGTGCGAAAAGTCGAAGCGGATGCCGTCGGGGGTAACAAGCGAGCCCTTCTGCTCGACGTGTGTGCCAAGAACCTCGCGCAGTGCTTGGTCGAGAAGGTGTGTGCACGAGTGGTTGGCGGCGCAGGCCAGACGTTTCTTCTCGTTTACCTGTGCGCAGAATGTTGCACCGGCATCGGCGGGCAGTTGCTTTGTTATGTGAATGGGCAGATTGTTCTCTTTCTTTGTGTCAATGACCTCGATGCGCTCGTCGCCGCAGATAAGCACTCCCGTGTCGCCCACCTGACCACCGCTCTCGGCATAGAAGGGTGTCTCTTTGAGCACAATCTGATAGAGTGTCTGGTTCTTTTGCTTTGTCTGACGGTAGCGCAGGATTGTTGTCTGGCACGAGGTGCTGTCGTAGCCCACAAATTGGCTGTCGCCCTCGTTCACGGTAACCCAATCGCCATTCTCCACTGCGGCAGCGTTACGGGCGCGGGTCTTTTGCTTGAGCATCTCCTCGTCGAATTGTGCCATATTCACCGTGAGGCCATTCTCGCGCAGGATGAGCTGTGTAAGGTCGATGGGGAAGCCGTATGTGTCGTACAGTGTGAAGGCCTCTACTCCGCTAATCTCGCTGTACTGCGATGCTTTTGCCGCAGAGGCAATCTTATCGAGCATCTGCATTCCCGTTGCAAGAGTGCGCAGGAAAGCCTCCTCCTCCTCTTTAATTACTTTTGTTACAAGCTCTTGCTGTGCTTTAAGTTCGGGGTAAGCATCGCCCATATTCTCGATGAGTGTGGGCACTAACTTGTACATAAACGACTGCTTCTGTCCCAAGAAAGTGTAGCCGTAACGCACGGCACGACGCAGGATGCGGCGGATTACGTATCCGGCCTTTGCGTTCGAGGGGAGTTGTCCGTCTGTTATCGAGAATGATATTGTGCGAATGTGGTCGGCAATTACGCGCATTGCAACATCTACCTGAGCGTCGAGGCCATACTCCTTACCCGAGATTGCGCCTATTGCCTTGATGATGGGCTGAAAGACGTCGGTGTCGTAGTTCGAGAGCTTGCCCTGAAGCGCCATACAGAGACGCTCGAATCCCATTCCCGTGTCGATTACCTTTGCGGGAAGCTCCTCGAGATGACCGTCGGCCATACGGTTGTACTGCATAAACACGAGATTCCATATTTCAATCACCTGAGGGTGCGAGCCGTTGACAAGTTCGCGTCCGGGGATTGCTGCACGCTCCTCGTCGCTGCGAAGGTCAATGTGAATCTCGCTGCAAGGGCCGCAGGGGCCTGTGTCGCCCATTTCCCAGAAGTTGTCTTTAAGATTTCCGTTGAGGATTCTATCGGCCGGAAGATGCTTTTCCCATATTGCGGCAGCCTCATTGTCGCGCTCGAGGCCTTCGCTTGCAGCGCCCTCGAACACAGTAACATACAAACGCTCGGGATCGAGTTTGACAACCTCGGTCAGATACTCCCAAGCCCAATCAATGGCCTCGTGCTTGAAATAGTCGCCGAACGACCAATTACCCAACATTTCGAACATTGTGTGGTGATAAGTGTCGTGTCCAACCTCTTCGAGGTCGTTGTGCTTACCACTTACACGCAGACACTTTTGCGAGTCGGCGACGCGCTTGCTCTTGGCAGGCGAGTTTCCCAATATAATATCCTTAAACTGGTTCATTCCTGCGTTGGTGAACATTAGTGTGGGGTCGTCCTTGACAACCATAGGAGCCGAGGGGACAATAAGGTGCCCCTTCTGCTCGAAGAATCTCTTAAACGATTCTCGTATCTCTTTAGATGTGAGCATATTATAAAATTTTTTAATTTATCTGTCAAAAAGCCGTTGCTACCCAAAAATCTTAATAACTGTTATTGCGGCAGCCCTTTTTATTCATTTAGCTTGCAAAGATAGCTTACTTTTGTTATTTTTGCAACCTAAAAGCGTGCGAAAATAACTGACGCCGACAGGCTTTTTATCCTGCCCCCAAGATAGAGTAATAATGCGAAAGGTCTATTACATATTCAATCCTGCCACACGCACCTACGACAGAGTGTACCCTAATTTGGCACAGCGCTTCCTGACAATTCTGCGCAGGACGTTGATGTTTGTCATCTTCGGCGGACTATCGTTTCTTATGTTCTATCTTATCATTGAGACCCCGTCGATGAAAGACGTTCAGGCCGAAAATTCAAGATTATTGGCACAGTACAACATTCTATCCGAGAGGCTCGACAAGGCATTGGAGGCGCTTCAGGACATACAGCAGCGCGACGATAATATGTACCGCGCAATGCTGGGCGCCGAACCCGTCTCCGAGGCGGCCCGCAGTGCAGGCTACGGCGGCACCAACCGCTACGACGAGCTTATGAATATGGACAACTCGAACCTTGTGGTTCACACGACCCAAAAGATGGATATGCTCGCAAAGCAGCTCTACATACAGATAAAATCTTTTGACGAGATTGTAAAAATAAGCCGCGAGCAGGAGCAGCGTCTGCGCTGTCTGCCGGCCATACAGCCTATTGCCAACCGCGACCTTAAACGCACGGCCTCGGGCTATGGCTATCGGTTAGACCCCATCTATAATGTGCGTAAATTCCACGAGGGAATGGACTTTTCGTGCAATGTAGGCACCCCCGTATATGCCACAGCCGACGGTGTCGTAACGCTTGCTAAATGGCGTCAGGGCTACGGCTGGACGGTCGAGATTGACCACGGCTACAATTATCTCACCCGATACGCTCACCTAAAAGAATTTAAGGTAAAGCGCGGACAACGTGTAGTACGTGGCGAGCAGATTGCACTGAGCGGAAACACAGGAAAAAGTTCGGGCCCTCATCTGCACTACGAGGTAATTGAGAAGGGCCGACACGTCAACCCCATAAATTTCTATTTTATGGATCTTGACGCCGAGGGTTACGACGAAATGTTGCGTATGGCCGAGAATCACGGAAAAGTTTACGATTGATTATGAGCGTGGGTAAAGAGAAGAATCACAAATTGTACTACTCGATAAAAGAGGTTGCCTCGGAATTGGGCGTGAGCGAATCGACCCTAAGATATTGGGAGAGCGAGTTTCCGCAGATTACACCCAAGAAAGGCGGCAACAATGTGCGTCAATATACCCGAAGCGACATTGAGACCATACGTACCATACACCATCTGATTAAGGAACGGGGAATGACGCTCGCCGGCGCCCGACGCTATATGAAAAGCGGCAGCAACCACGATATTGCCCGCACAAACAGCGAGGTTGTCGATAGGCTCAGAGCCATACGTCAGGAGCTTATCGACATTAGGAGCGCTCTTGATTTTCTGTAATCCACACGCAGCAAGCAACCGTAAGTCTCATTTAAGAGGCTCGTATGGAATCTATTGCATCATAATGAAGGAGGCACAATACCACTTACTCTTTCCAATTGACAAGATAGAGCCTCTCGGCAGCGCGCGTAAAGGCTGTATAGAGCCAGCGATAATAGTCGGGGCCGTAGCCGTCGGCCGGAATAAAACCTTGGTCGATAAAGACACGACGCCACTGTCCGCCCTGCGCCTTATGGCAGGTAACAGCGTAGCCGTATTTTACTTGCAGAGCATTATAATAGGGATTTTTGCGCATCTGCTCGATGCGTTTACGCTTGGAGCGAATCTCGGGGTAGTCGTCCCACACAGCCTGAAAGAGCCGTTCGCTCTGCTCGCGTGTGAGCGAGGGAGCCTCGCTCTTTAGTGTGTCGAGCAGGATGGTTACATCCATCTCACAAGCGTCATAATCGACAAAAGAGAGCGTTACCTCGGCATAGCGGAAGCCGTACATCTCCTCCACTCCACCCACGCGCACAATCTCGGCAATATCGCCGTTGGCCACAAAATCAATCTTCTCGAGCAACGAAGCATCCTGCTTGCCCAGCTCCTCGCGCCAATAGTAGTTATTCTTGACCACCATAAGATAGTCGCCGCGGTTGAGCTCGTCCTCGCGGTAGAGTATGCGACGGCGTATGCCCTCGTTGTATATGTTGGCGCGCTTGTTCGAGCGGCACAGGATGATAGTCTCGTCGATGCCCACCTCGCTATAACACGTCTCGATGGCCTCTATAAGCTCGTCGCCCGACACCCTGCAAACGTCGGCAAAGCCCGTGAAGCGAATCTCGGGGGCAACGCCTGTAACCCCCTCGGCAATAATCCGACGCAGATGAGTGGCGTTGTACAATATGCCCGAGTCGTCGCTCTGTCGCATCACCTGCGTCATTTCGACACGCTCGACACTAAGGAACATCGAGCGCAGATACTCGCACGAGAGTGCCGGCGAAAGCTCCTCGCCCACGGGAGGCAGCTGAGCCGTGTCGCCCAACAGCAGCAGCGAACAGCCATCGCCCGAATAGACATACTCGACAAGGTCGTCGAGCAGCGCCCCCGAGCCGAAGCCCGAGAGGCCTGCGTTGGCAATCATAGAGGCCTCATCGACAATAAAAAGAGTATTGCGCAAGCGATTCTCGGACAAGGTGAAAAGCGAGTCGTTCACAATCGACTTCTGACGATAGATACATTTGTGAATAGTGTGCGCCGCGCAGCCCGAGTAATTAGAAAAAACCTTGGCGGCACGCCCCGTCGGGGCCAGCAGCACCACACGACGCTCAAGCTGCAAGAGCGTGCGCACAAGCGCCGAGATGAGCGTGGTTTTTCCCGTTCCGGCATAGCCGCACAACATAAAAAGTTGACGCTCTTTTGGCCCCAAAAGAAAATCGGCCAACTTTTCTATTGTTTTTTCTTGCTGAATTGTTGGAGCGAAAGGAAAATTTAATTTAATTTGCGAGGTTAAATATTTATTTATCACTTTTTCACAATAATTTTGGGATAGAGAAACAAAATTCCGTTTTTTTATCTTATTTTTGCAACGTGTTACAGAGTGCGAAAGTACACATTTTAAAATAGCATAGAAAATAAAACAAAAAATATTTAAAATCTTATGAAGAATTTAGCATTGAATTTACTGCTTGTAGCGGCAGTTTGCGGGTTGACATTCATTTGCTACCGCAGTATTATGGACCCCATCGAGTTTGAGGAGGAGCGCGACGCACGCGAGAAACACATCATCGCACGTCTTATCGACATTAAAAAAGCTCAGCTCGAGTATCGTAGCGGAAACAAGGGTGCATACACCGACAATTTCGACACACTGATTACTTTCATTAAAACAGCAAAAATGCCCGTTGTATTCAAGGTAGGCGAGCTTAACGACGAGCAACTCGAGCGTGGTCTGACCGAGCAGAAAGCATTGGATATGATTGCAAAGGCACAAAAGACCAACAAATGGGGCGACGTTGACAAAGAGGGTCTGCGCAATTTCCGTCGCGACACTACTTGGGTATCGGTACTCGACTCTGTATTTGGCAAGGACTATGCTATCGACTCTATTAAATACGTTCCCTTTGGTGGTGGCGAGCAGTTCACAATGGAAACAAGCTGCGACACAACAAAGGCCGGTGCACCCCAATGGCTCTTCGAGGCTCGCACTCCATTCGAGACATACCTCACAGGCATCAACGACCAGGAGATGAAGAACCTCATCATCAAAGAGAAGAAGCTCAACCGCTACTGCGGTCTTAAAGTTGGCGACGTTGAGAAAGCTAACAACAACGCCGGTAACTGGGAGTAAGCACTCAGTATGAGCGACATAAACAAATACGCACATAAAACATTATCCATCCGCATTAGTACGGATGGATTTTGTTTTTGCAGCTACACAGCCTCGGAGCCTGACACAATACAACTCCGATTTTACGAGACGGACAGCACTGTAACCCTTGCGGCCAATTTCGAGCAGGCGTGGCAAGAGTGCCCCTTTGCCAATAACAACAGCTACGAGGATGTGAGCGTCATTATCGCAACAAGCGACTTCACCACAATCCCGGCCGAGCACGATAAAAAAGAAGAGCACAGAGCCCTGTATAACCTATGCTTCCCGCAAACACCCGAGACAGCCTATATAGCCTCGAACCGCCTCACAGCGCAAGGAATAACCGTACTATTTGCCATAGAAAACACCCTACACAAGAAGCTGTGCAAGATTGGGCGAATAACCTATTTTTCACCGACGAGCATACTACTCGGGTTCTTGGCACGCAACCCAATGGAAAGCAACAGATATATGCTTGCCTATTTTCATCGAGGGAAATCGCTGCTGTTGTCGATAGAGGGCGACAAGCCCACGCTGATAAACAGTTTTAAATCGGACAACATACACGACCAAGCCTTCTATCTGCTGAGTATATGGAAAGAACAAGCACTCTCGCAGACCGACGACACACTGTTTCTGTGTGGCGATAAGAGCGTCGAAGAAATATCTACCATAATAGGACAATTCATAAGACGCACCAAACGCTTAAACCCCAACAGTCTGTTCCGTCCCAACCTACTGAACAAAGTAAAAGACATCCCATTCGACCTGCAAGCACTACTACTATGCGAATAATAAGCGGCAAATACAAAGGGCGGCATTTCGACATTCCGCGTAATTTCAAGGCAAGGCCAACGACCGACTTTGCAAAAGAGAATCTGTTCAACATTCTGCTAAACTACACCGACTTTGAGGGGTGCGAGGCACTCGACCTATTCTCGGGGACGGGAAGTATCAGCCTTGAGCTTCTCTCGCGCGAGTGCGCGTCGGTAACATCGGTCGAGATTGAGCAACTGCACTTTTCGCATCTTAAAAAACACTGCGCCGCGCTTGGCGATAAAAATTGGCGCATAATACGCGACGACGCATTTAAATTCATCAAGCGGTGCACAGCAAGCTACGACCTTATATTCGCCGACCCTCCATACGCCCTTAAAGGACTACCCGAAATTCCCGGCCTCATAATGAGCAGCACAATGCTAAAGTCCGAGGGCATCTTTATTTTTGAGCACGGGAAGGACAATGATTTCAGCAAACACCCCGACTTTTTCCGCCACATTGCATACGGAAGCGTAAATTTCAGTTTCTTCAGGCACGGGGGCGCAGGCGGCTCGAGCGAGAAGTAATGCGATAGAACAAAAAGAGAATAAAAATAGTAGGCAGTAGTCTTTTAACAGACCGCTGCCTACCTTAATTTATAATATAGGCGAAAATAGGCGCGCCAACGACTCCTTCACCCTGCCGCTAAGCGGACGCCTTAGAAAGTCGCGCAGAGTAAGCAATCGGCAATTACCGACGTCGTCGAGAAATTGCCTTTTATTATCCCTTGCAAAGGCCTCATCATAAACATAAGCACAAACCTCGAAATTATAGTCGAAACTACGAAAATCGACATTTGCCGAGCCTAAGATACTGAGCCTGTCATCTGCGACACAACTCTTGGCGTGCATCATTCCACCGACATAAAGGTACACTTTTACACCGGCCTTGAGAAGACGCTCGAGATAAGAACGTGAGGCATAGTCGGCCAATCGACTGTCAGAGCGCCCGGGAATCATCAACGCAACGTCAATCCCCGAAAGAGCAGCACTCTCCATTGCACTCATCACCTGCTCGTTGGGCATAAGATAGGGTGTCTGAATATAAATGTAGTTGCGTGCCGAGGCAAGCGCCATAACAAGCGACGAGGAGACGATGCGCCACTGCCCCACAGGATTAGACATTGCAATTTGCAGCTGCGCACCACCCGCCACCTGAGGTTCGGGAAAATATCGGTGGCCACAGACCATCGAGCCGTTGGCAAAATACCAATCGAGCAGAAACGACGATTGCAGGCCATAGACACCGTACCCCCTGACAGCCATCATTGTATCGCGCCACCCACCGCCATTTATTCCACGCACGTAACGGTCGGCAATGTTACAGCCACCCACAAAGCCTATTTTACCATCAACAACAACAATTTTGCGGTGGTTGCGATAGTTTGTTCCTTTGGAGAGGAAGGGAAAATGAACCTTTAGAAAAGCCTCGACGTATCCGCCGGCGCAGCGCACGGCGTCGAAGAAGCGGGGACTGACGTGCCAACAGCCCACACTGTCATATATCACACGCACCTCGACCCCCTCGCGCGCCTTCTGCACAAGAGCATCGCGCAGACGCGTGCCACACTCGTCGCTCTCGAAAATATAGAATTGCAGATGAATATGTTGCTTAGCCTCGTTTATCGCCTCGTAGAGACGTTCCATAAAAAGCCCGGCCGAGGGCAACAATTCGACGTCAGCCGTTGCCAACGAAGCATCGCAGGTATTTTCGAGGTAAGCTACAAGACCCTTATAATGAGCAGGCACCTCACGCGCAGAGTACGAGCGATGGGCTATCTGCGCACGCTGCTGAATCTGTGCCGCAAAACGATTGTAAATGTAGCGACGGCGACGAGTATCGTGCCCGAAGAAAAAATATAACAGCAGGCCCAGAAAGGGAAGAAACAGCAACACGAAGGCCCAAGCGAAGGTTGCAAAGGGATTGCGATTACCCAAAATAACCTTTACCATTATGCACAAAGCAATAATGATATTAAGCCAATAGAGCAGGCGCAAGAGTATTTCCCAATCGAAGATAATCTCCATTCTTTCACTGTTTACTCTGCGAAGATAGAAAATTAAAAGGGAAAGTACCCTATGTTACTCTCCCTTTTAATCTATTTTAGAATCTGTTTTAATTTTATTTCGAGTTTATTATCCCTCTCCATAAAGAATAAACTGTTTTTTTCTTTTTATCAATACCCGCGTCCGCCGCCGAAGCCGCCACCGAAGCCACCGCGCCCGCCGAAGCCGCCCGGTCCCATTCCTCGCATCATACGGCGCGTCTCTTTGTCGCCCATTGAGTTAATCTTATATATCACGTGCACAAGAGCATAGTGATAAATTGCGTTGCTCTGCGAGTCGCTGCGCATCACAGCGTTTATCGTGCGGCTTATGTTACTCTGCTCTTGCAGAATATCATACAGCTGAAGGCTGACGGTAAGCTGATTTTTTGGGAGGAAGCTGGCCGACAGCTGTGCGTTCCACAGAAGCTCATTGGTGTTAAACTGCGGGTCGTCGTATCCGCGGCGACTATGCATCGAGAGGTTGCTCGAGAGGGTGAGATTATACCACGGGAATTTAATATTTCCGCTTGGGCCGTATGAGAAATTCCACGTATCGAGGTTCCTGTCGGGTTGCTGTTCGTTGCTCGAGTGCGAGTAGTTGAGTGAGCCGTCCATCGTAAGCTCGAATACATCGTTGCGGTAGCCGAATCTCAGACGCTCGCCAATGTTTGTAGTCTCGACCGTGTTGCGCACGCTGCTGCTGTTGCGGTCGGGGCTTATGTACGAGACTTGATGATTGTAGCGCAAGTCGGTATTTGTGCTGTACGTAAATTTTTTGTTTGCCGGCAGTGCCGAGTTAAAGCCGAAGCCTCCATTGGCGCCCCAATTGCCGTTAATGTTCACCGGTTGGCTTATCTGTCCTCCGGTCTCCTCGATATACGTTACGCGGCGTGTGATGCTGTTGAGCGTATTGTTAAAGCCCGCATTGGCCGAGAATCCTGTCTGCGTCTCGGGATTGTTCGTGGTGAAGAACGCAAACAGACGACTGTTGAACGAGGGCTTGAGGCCGGGGTTACCCTTTGTTATGTACAGAGGGTTGCTGTCGTCGGTAATATCCAGAAGGTCGGTCATCGAAGGCTGGCTTGTAGAGCCTCGGTACATTACGTTTAGAGTAGTTGTTTTGTTCCATTTGTAGCGCAAACGCAGATTGGGAGTGATATTATATATGGTGCGCTTGAGCACTGTGTCGAGCCCCAGATATTGATAGCGCATCTGCGAGCTCTGCGGCAACCACGTTACGCCGGCGTTGAGGTTCATCTTGGCCGTAACGTATCGGAACATTATTTGTGCCTCGTGGCGAGCGTTACGATAGATTGAGAGACGGCTGAGGTCGTCGTCGCGATACTGCTCGTAGTCGTGCGGCAGCGCCGGGAAGTCGTAATTGCTGTTAAGGATAAGATGGTAAATGTCTGTCGGAATGCTGTCAAAGACGAATGTAGCACGGTCGCTGTTGCTGTAACTATAATTGAAGCGGTAGCTCAATTGCAGGAACAGATTCTTGAGTATGGGCTCGGTGTAGCTGAGGCGCACGTCGTAGTTCCAATTGACGCCGGGGGTTGTCGAGTAACGGCGACGGTCGTAGCCTCGGCTGCCCGCCGTCTGCTGATAGTAGCGCACGTCGTTGCTCGATATTGACTTACTCTTGCTGTCGCTGTAATTGAAGCGGCCTTGCAGCGTTACATTGCGTCCGGGCTTACCCAAGCGACGGTTGAATTGCAGCATTGCGTTGGCCGAGCGATTCTCGCTGTTGCTCATACTCTCGTTATCGTTGCTGTTTATGGCAATTGAGTCGAGACGGTCGTATATGTCGCCGTATCTGTCCATTGGATACTCTACAATCGCAAAGGGGTCGGACGAGAAGGTCGCCGAGGTGCTCTTCGACCATCCGTCGGATGTTCTGTACGAGAATGATGGCAGGAATATGATGCTTGTGAGAGTGTCGGGCTTCCACTCGATGCGGAAATTTCCGTTCACGTTCGAGTTGCGGCCGAAGCTGCGGTTGCGGCTGTTGCTGAATTGGTTGTTGCGCCCCTCGGTCATAAAATACTCGGATGCGGTGAATGATTGGTTGTCCGAGTCGCTGTGTCGATAGCGCACGTTACCTCCAAGCTCGAATTTCTCGGTCTCGGTGGCAAAATTGAACGCCCCGTCCTTATGGGCGCTCAGGCCGCCGCCTCCGCGCCCCGAGAAGCCTCGATCGTTGACGTTATTGGCCGAGAGGACCAACGACAATTGACTTGTCGATGAGAAGAGGTTCGACATATTCTTAAACGAATAGCGCTCTTTTGTACCATAGGCTGCGTCGATATTTCCAAAGAATCCCTCGTCGGCTCCCTTTTTCATCTGTAAGTCGAGTACAGTCTCTTCCTCGCCATCGTCAATACCTGTGAGGCGGGTAAAATCGCTCTGTTTGTCATAGAATTTCACTCTATCGACAAGGTCAACGGGAACATTCTTCAGTGCGACATTCTTATCGGTACCAAAAAAATCCTTACCTTTCATAAGGATGCGGTTGACGGTTTTTCCGTTAATCTTTATTGTTCCATCCTCCTCGACCTGCACTCCGGGGTATTTCTTTATAAGTTCCTCGAGCATCGAGCCGGGGGCCACACGAAAGGCTGATGTATTGTAGATTGCAGTATCCTCGGCCATTGTGATAGGGGGTGCCTCGGCCGTTACGACAGCCTCTTTTAGCGCGACAACGTCGTCGTTCAGCACAAGACGGCCGACGTCGGTGCTTTTCTTGGCCTGAATCTTCACGTTCCTATCCTGCGGCAAGAAGCCCACGTATGTGAGGCGCAACAGATAATCGCCCTCGGGAAGCTGTAACGAGAATTTACCATCCGCATCGCTGGCAGTTCCTGCCTTATACACCGTATCGGGCAGCTGATAAAGTTGTAATCCGGCATTTTGCAAGGGAGCATTCTCGCTCTTACTATAAACAACGCCTGTGAGCGTACCCATTTTTTTCTTTTTGCCTTCCTGCGCACAAACGGCTACTGCCGCAAAAATAATAAACAAAAAGAGCAGTCTCTTTTTCATAATTATATTTGATTATTTAAGCTGTTTTTTAATTTGACACAAACAACTATTTGACGTGAAAATGATAAAATAGTTTAATTTTAGATATAATCTTTCTAAAAATAGCAATTGTGCCAAAAACAAAAGGTACAAATTTAAGAATAATATATTATATTAGCAACCTCGAAGCAGAAACTACTGCAAAGACATTAGCCGCACATTAAAAACAATGGTATTACAGATAATTAAAGAGAAACTGCCCGAGGCTTTCGGCGAGCCGCTGAAAGGGGCGTTGCGCAGCATTTTCACCGGTGCCGACGAGGATAGTATATGCGCCTCGGCCATCATTGGTATGCTCTATCTATCGCACCGCCTAAGAAAATTCCCGCAGACAAAATTGCGCACATATTGCTGCAATCTGCGTCAGGAGGTAAGCCCACTGCCCCTCGATTGCCGACACTACGACGAAATATGCTCGGCCATTGAAGGCGGAACACCCACCGAGGCTACACTAATCGACAATGAGCTCTCGGCACAGAGGGTTACGATAGAAAAAGCACATATTTTAGAGGCACTCGACTTTATCAGCAACGGATAAGAAAAAGAGACAACCGGGCCGAGGAAAAAAGATTAAAAAAGTTTAAATTCTCGGCATATTAGCGCAATTCACTAATTTTATTGTATTTTCGCAAAATAATCCTAATCGAGAAAAACATAAATTCCTAAAAACTATGAAAATAAGAAAATTTGCATACATTTTGGCCACTCTTTCGGTAGCATTTATAATGACATCTTGTGGTAGCGACAGCGATAGTTTCGACCCCTATCAGGCACAAGACAAAGTACCTTTCTATCCCTCTAAAATGACGTTCCGCAGCGCCACCGACAATGCAACGACACAAGAGGATTGGACATTCAAATACAACAGCGACAATACCATAAAAAGTTACAGTTGCAAGCAAACAATAAAAAAGAACGACGGCCTGACAATCACCGAGAGCACAAGCGGCAAAATTGACTATTATATAGATTTTAACAATAACCGTCGTTTGGTAAGCACAATATACGTCAATTACAAAAGCTCAAAAGGCGCTGCCTACAAAGACACAATCACCGAGAATGCAACATTCTTGGGCGACTACATAAGCAGTATCGAGATTATGAAAAAGCACAATCAGAATGGAAAGAGCGAGATAAGTTCATACCATCGCAATTTCACCTACTCGCAAGACTACTGCACAGGCAGCTCGATACGCGACACAAACAACGAAACAACCTACACCTATCGTTGGAGCGGCGAGTGTATGATACAAGCAACCATACACAATCAGAGCATCAACGCCAGCAATCTCACCCACGACACTTACGAATACACCTACAACGACCGCGAGGTAATCTCGGACAACGGATTCAACCCTCTGGCATTCGTCTATGGGCACAACCCCAAGATATATGCAGCAATGGGATTCTTTGGCAAGACAACCCCGTATAAGTTAGAGACACTCAGCTACAATGGTTACGAGAAAATTGACGGCCGTCAATACCCCCTGCAATCATACATTCTCGACTACAGCATAAACGAAATTCCCGGCAGCATACTCGAATACTCGGCCGTAGCCGACAACTACCTTGAATACTCTTTTACATTCCGCAAATAAAGAGACTATGCAGCGTTCAACAAACAAATACGCCAACGTCGATGATAGAGAGTGGATAAATATTCTTACAGCAACGCCAAAAGACGAGGAGGCTCACCAATATTTCTTCTACGAGAAATGCAACGAATTCCTCAATTACATCTCCCTTGCTATATTCAACAGCAATAGAACGGGACACATTTTGGGCCGATTCTATCAATTCCTATCGCACAACGATTGGCACGTACTGCGCAGCTACAAAGGACGCAACGGAGCATCATTGGCCAGCTACCTATCGCGCAGTGCCGTCCACTATTTTGCGGCACAGAAAAGGCGCGAGGATGCAATCATCAGAGTAGATATTGACCAGCCGACCATATTGCAGGAATTATCGCAATTCACCATTGAAGAAGAGGAAGATATGCCACCCGTATGGGAAGCATACGAAAAGCTCAGTCTGCGCGACAGAACAATTCTGCGATTGCTTGTAATAGAGGAAAAGAGTGCCCTCGAAGCAGCCGACGAGATATGGCCACACGTCAAGAGCAAGCATAAAGATTGGCGTTCACTACCAGCGAAAAGAGTACAGGACACTATTTCAATGCTCAAAAAGCGCGCAATTCTTTTACTTACATTAGAGCTAAAAAAACGCCACAAGTGTAATTTTTACCAAATAGAAATGTAGCATTCTAAAGAAAAAGCAACAAAAAGTATCTGCACGCTCAAAAGTCATTAACGACTTTTGAGCGTGCAGATGTATTGGGCTGTAAGAGTGAATATTCCTATTATATTCCACCCATAAATACGGCGAACATCCACATTGCGCACGACTCGACGTGCTTTGTCAAGGCGGGAGCTGTTTGCAGTGTAGCCATTTTTCCAAAGGCTGCCATTGCCGCCTCGACATTCTCGTAGGGCACCACATTATCGTCCTTGCTGTGATAGAATTTCACGGGGTGCTTGGGTGTCCACCCTTTTGTAAGGTCGTTCTGCTCGAAGCAGGCAAAGAGAGCCTTCATCATAGGCGACGAAAAGTCCATTGCCTCGGCCGAAAAAATATCCCTCAGAGAGACTTTTCCCTTGCCTCCGAGGCCAAAATGCTCGAAGAAGATGGCGTTGATTTGCGTTGTCGTATGTTCCTTATCGGCGAGGGCTGCATCGACAAGGGGCTTTATGGCGTTATACTCGGGAGAGTAAAAATCCTCCTCGCTGTATGCGCCCATAATCTCGGGGTAAGATGCAAGCATTGATTTTAGTACCATCGGGAGCACAACGGGATACTCGAGCTCGCCCCAACGCATATAGGTGCGAATGGTCTCGGCAAGAGAGTAGGCTCCGGCGGCACAGTAGGAGTGCGAGAAGCGCCACTGACGGGCAAGCGCGGGGTCAGTGTCGAGATATTTGTGTACGGCAAGGGCATTCGAGCCACCCTGTGAGGCGCCCAGCACACTGAGGCTCCAGCTGCCTGCGAGCATCGCGTGGGAGTGGTCGTGGCAAATGGCGTATGCGGCCTTTAGCGCGTCGATTGAGTTTACTGCGGCAAGGTCGTAGTTGAGATAAGGGTGCAAACGCTCGGCTGTGTGTCCGTAGCCCAGATAGTCGGGCATTACAACCACGCTGTTACCTGTTATATGTGCCTCAAGAGGATAGCTGTTCGAGGGTGCCTCGGCATCGGAGGTTATTGTGTAGTGCTCGACAAGGCATATATTGTCGGGGGTTACGTCGTGCCAGCCATCGAGTTTGTAGCGGTTCCAATAGACCACAGACGATAGTTTAACGGGATTACCCTGATGGTCGGTGCTGTTGTATAGGTATTTTACTTTTCTGTAACCCAATGTTATTCCCTTGACGCCGAGCGCCTCTTCTAACTCGCGGGTGCGCTTGCCGAGTGCGTCGAGGAACATTGTGCGCAGTGTCGAGGCATCGAGGCCTGCGCCAAGATTGGCGCTGCCGTCGGCAAAGAGTTTGGTCATAAGCTCCTCGGCCGTAAAATCCTCGGCCGAGAGTATCTCGTACTCTACTCCTTCGATTGAGGGTGCGTCGGGCGCTGTTGCGTCGCCCTCGTCGCTGCTACAAGCTGCTGCGAACATCAGCGCGAGCATCAGCAGTGAGTATTTTTTCAGTATCTCTTTCATATTCTGTTCTTTAAAGGTTCATTTTATAAACATTTGTCTCTTTTGGTTGGAACCCTGCCGAGCGATAAAGGGCGTTGGCGGCCACGCGCGCAGGCTTCGAGGTGAGCATAAGAGTACCGCCCATTGTGCGAGCCTCGGCAATGGCGTGCTCGACGAGCTTGCGTCCGAGGGAGCGTCCGCGCATTGCACTATCGACGACAACATCTTCTATCCACAGTTTGCGGCCCGTGGGTGCAAGATAGTGGGCAAGGGTGAGCATTCCGCACACTGCGCCGTCGCACAGCAGCAGATAGAGGCGGCTCGACTGAGAGTTTGTGAGCGCCTTGTAGGCCTCTTCGTTAAACCGGACGGGGGTGGATGAGAGCTGTCCCAACAGCCGCGCTATTGGCTGCACATATTGCAGATTATCGCAGGCAGCCTCAATGATTTTTATATCCTCGTACATAAAATATTATAGTTTAACTTTGCATTTTTTACCCTTCGACTCATTTTGCAGGCGGTCGAGCACGGTTACTACGTATGTGCAGCGTCCCACTGCGTCGGCGGGCAGTTTGTAGAAGGGATTCGACGTTATTGCCACTATATTGGCGGGGTTGTCAATATCGACTTTTTCTTTTGCCTCGAAGCGATAGACAACGTATCGCCACGGTTCGTCGAGCGGATTCTTCTTTTTATTCTCGGCTGTGAGCCACACAAGAACCTTGCCGTCGTTCGTGTCGATGAGGCGCACGCCTTTTACCTTTTTGGGGGCTTTTTTGTCGATAAAGGGCGAGGGAGGCATCAG
Source organism: Bacteroidaceae bacterium (assembly GCA_045533955.1). Taxonomy (GTDB): domain Bacteria; phylum Bacteroidota; class Bacteroidia; order Bacteroidales; family Bacteroidaceae; genus HGM04593. The sequence goes on along the minus strand of JAZSIU010000070.1, from coordinate 10,565 downwards.
CGAGGGGTAACGATGATAGTAGTGCTCGAGGGCATCGCGGTAACGTCCGACGTTGTTGGCTGCCGAGGCTGCGTCCCACTGACAGGAACCTTGAATGTTCTTCTGCTGGCGTTGCAGCTTCATTTTCATCGCCTGCTGATGAAGCTCGGGGGTTACCGGGTCTTTGGCGCGCACTGTGCGGTTAACATCCTGCCCTATGTAAAGGGGGCGGTTCGAGGCATATTTTGCCCACCACGCGACGAGTGCCTCGTAGTCGGCAGCCTTGTGTCCTATCTCCCAATAGACCTGCGGGATGCAATAATCGACCCACCCTTCGTTTATCCAGCAGAGTACGTCGGCATAAAGTTCGTCGTAGGCTTGAAGGCCTTTGGTGGCACTACCCTCGGGGACGTCGGCCGAGGCGTTGCGGTATATTCCGAATGGCGAGACACCGAATTTTAGCCACGGCTTTGTGGTGCGCACCGTCTCGTGCAGTTGCTTTATGAGGCGGTTCACATTCTCGCGGCGCCAATCGCCGCGGTCGGATGCGCGGCTGCGACGAAAATCGGCCTCGTCGTTAAATTCCTTGCCTTTAACGGGATAGGGATAGAAATAGTCGTCAATGTGAAGGCCGTCAACGTCGTAGCGCGAGATAATATCGCGTGCCACGGTGCATATATAGTCGCGGTTCTCTTTTAATGCAGGATTAAAATAGAGCTGCCCTTCGTAGGCAATGAAGCGCTCGGGATTAAGAGCGCTGCGGTGGTTGGGGGCTACCTTTGTTGTCCCTTTTGTGCGGGCGCGATAGGGGTTAATCCAAGCGTGAAGCTCCATATTGCGTTTATGGCACTCATCGACCATAAAGGCCAGAGGGTCCCACCCGGGCGAGACACCCTGCTTACCCGTCAGATAGCGGCTCCACGGCTCTATTTTCGATTGGTACAGCGCGTCGCCCTCGACACGCACCTGAAAAATTATGGCGTTTATGTTGGCACGCTGAAGATTATCGAGCATTGTCGTGAGATACTCCTTCATACGAGCCTCGCTCATATTCATAAACTGTCCGTTGACGGCCTGAATCCACGCTCCGCGAAACTCGCGCTTGGGGTGTTTGCCATCTTTAGCCTCGAGTGCGCCGGCCATCAGCGAACATATTAAAAGTAAAAAGATTGGGAATATTTTTTTCATTTTTTAAATATTTAGAAGCTGTTTAAATTTCTAAAAAAGTTTTATATAAAGCCGTATAGTTTGTTTCGTCGTTTTTTTATATTCAAGAATATCGGTTTTTCTCTTTTTTGCAGTTGTATGACCTGCGATGGTTACGCCTCGGCGGCCTTGCACCCGGCAGAGCAAATAAAGATTCCTTACTCTCGTTTAATAGGGACTTCACGCCCTAAAAAAATAAAAAAGCGTCCTAATCTTGTACTATAAAAAACTTGGCGATAAAAATTTAAACAGCTTATTACTTAATCTTGTGCGAAGATAGTGATTTTTTGCATTATTCGGCGTTACTTTTTCTATAAGATAGCACTTTTTTGTGTATTTTCGCGCTATGAAACAGAAGCATACAGATAATATGGCCGAGAAGGATTCCATTATTATACGCGGGGCAAGAGTCAACAACCTAAAAAATGTTGACGTCGATATTCCGCGTGGTAAGTTTGTTGTAATTACCGGTCTCTCGGGGTCGGGAAAATCATCGCTTGCCTTCGACACGCTTTATGCCGAGGGACAGCGCCGTTACGTAGAGTCGCTCTCGTCGTATGCGCGACAGTTTTTGGGGCAGATGAACAAGCCCGAGTGCGACTTTATAAAGGGTATCCCGCCTGCAATAGCCATTGAGCAGAAGGTTAACAACCGCAATCCCCGCTCGACGGTGGGCACAAGCACCGAGATTTACGAGTATATGAAGTTGCTGTATGCACGCATAGGAAAGACCTACTCGCCCATAAGCGGTGCTCTTGTCAAGAAGAACAACCCCGAAGACCTTGTCGAGTGTATGAAAAGCCGCCCCGAAGGGAGCCGCTTTATGCTTCTCTCGCCCATTGCCCACAGAAAAGACCGCAGCCTCGAAGAGCAGCTGGCAATATATCGCCAGCAGGGATTCTCGCGCGTGTGGGTAGGCAGCGAGATTAAACGCATCGACGACTACGAGCCGCAAAAGGGCGACACACCCTATTTGCTCATCGACCGTCTTACGGCCTCATCGTCGGCCGAGACAATCAGCCGCCTGCTCGACTCGGCCGAGACTGCCTTCTACGAGGGTGGCGGCACCTGCCTCATTCAATTCCTCGACGAGGCCGAGCCCCTTACCTTCAGCATACGCTTCGAGGCCGACGGAATGACTTTCGAGGAGCCCACCGAGCAGATGTTCTCTTTTAATTCGCCCATAGGCGCCTGCCCCGAGTGCGAGGGCTTCGGACGCATCGTCGGCATCGACGAGAACCTTGTCGTGCCCAACAAGGCACTCAGCATTTACGACGGCGCAGTATTCTGCTGGCGCGGCGAGAAGATGGGCGAGTGGAAAAATGCCTTCTGTATGCACGCCCCAAAGGACGACTTTCCAATCTTCGAGCCCTACTACAATCTGACCGACGAACAGCGGGATTATCTGTGGCACAAAGGCCCCTACATTGCCGAGTATGACGAGTGCATAAGCATAGACAATTTCTTCAAGATGGTGCGCGAGAATCAGTATAAGATACAATACAGGGTGATGCTCGCACGCTACCGCGGAAAGCCTATCTGCCCCGTATGCGGCGGTCGCCGACTAAAAAAGGAGGCAAGCTACGTAAAAGTGGGCGGAAAGAGCATCACCGACCTTGTCGAGATGCCCGTAGAGCGTCTGAAGGAGTTTTTCGACACACTTACTCTTGACGAGCACGACACAGCCGCCGCCCGCCGCATACTCATAGAGATAAAGAACCGCGTCGATTGCCTCATCGACGTCGGGCTGGGATATCTTACGATGAACCGTCTGAGCAACACACTCTCGGGCGGCGAGAGCCAGCGAATAAATCTTGTTACCTCGCTGGGAAGCAATCTTGTAGGCTCGCTCTATATTCTCGACGAGCCCAGCATAGGACTGCACAGCCGCGACACCGAGCGTCTGATAAGCGTCCTTTACCGTCTGCGCGACCTCGGGAACACCGTAGTTGTCGTCGAGCACGACGAGGAGATTATCCGCGCCGCCGACTACATTATAGACGTTGGGCCGAAGGCCGGCTCGTACGGCGGTAACATTGTCTTTAGCGGCAATATGCAGGATATTCACCCCGACAGCCCCGGCTACACGGCAAAATATCTGCAAGGTACCGAGACCATCGCCCTACCCTCTTTTCGCCGCAAGAGCAACAATTACATTAACATAAAAGATGCCCGCGAGAATAACCTCAAGGGGATTGACGTACGAATTCCGCTGAATTGTATGACGGTGGTGAGCGGTGTGAGCGGCTCGGGAAAATCGACCCTCGTGCGCGACATTCTCTACCGTGCGCTGATGCGTCATTTCGGACACTCGTGCGACGCTCCGGGACAGCACGACGGCATCGACGGAGCACTGCGACAGATTAGCGGTGTGGAGTTTGTCGATCAGAATCCCATTGGAAAATCGTCGCGTTCGAACCCCGCCACCTATCTTAAGGTATATGACGATATTCGCCATCTTTTTGCCTCACAACCGCTTGCCAAGCAGTTGGGATTCGGCGCGGGATATTTTTCGTTTAACTCCGAGGGAGGACGCTGCGAGGAGTGCAAGGGCGAGGGAAAAATAAACGTGTCAATGCAATTTATGGCCGACCTTCAGCTCGAATGCGACGCCTGCCACGGCCGACGCTTCAAGAATGAGGTGTTAGAGGTAAAATTTCACGACAAAAGCATCTACGACATTCTCGAGATGACCGTCGGCGATGCAATAAATTTCTTTCAAGAGCACGGACAGAACAGGATTGCACAGAATCTGCAACCCCTGCAAGATGTCGGCCTTGCCTATATAAAATTGGGACAATCATCCTCGACACTCTCGGGTGGCGAGAATCAGCGTGTAAAGCTTGCCTACTATCTGAGCCGTCAGAGCGAGCAGCCTACAATGTTCATCTTCGACGAGCCAACCACGGGACTGCATTTTCACGACATTAAAAAGTTGCTCGAGAGTTTCCGCCGCCTCATCGACCGCGGACACACGCTGGTTATCATCGAGCATAATATGGACGTAATAAAATGTGCCGATTATCTCATTGACCTCGGGCCCGACGGCGGCGAAAAGGGCGGTAATCTTGTTGCGTGCGGCACGCCCGAGGAGGTTGCTGCGTGCGAGGGCTCGCACACGGGACATTATCTGAGAGAGAAACTATAAAAATAAGAATGAGTGTCAAGAATCCTCGACACTCATTCTTATTTATGGCACAACCCCATAAAACACCCCGCCGAAGGCTCCGCAAAGGATGAGTATAAGAATAGGGCTCCATTTTAAATAGCGCAGGGCAATAAAAGCAAAAATAAACAGCCCCACACTCACCCAAAATTGCAGCGGAGCATTGACGGCAGAGCCGAAATTCCCTCTGTTCATAAGAAGCAGCGCAGCCGAAGCAATAAGACCCACGACCGTGGGACGAAGCACCGCAAAAAGAGCCTCGAGGCGCCTGCTGCGACTGTATTTCATAAAATATCGGCTGATAATGAGCATCAGCACAAACGAGGGAAGCATCACGGCAAACGAGGCTGTCAGCGAGCCTGCTACGGCAAGCAGTTGCGAGCCTCCGGCGTTTACAACCGCTGTATAACCCACGTATGTGGCCGAATTTATGCCTATGGGCCCCGGGGTCATCTGACTGACGGCAACAATATCGGTAAACTCTTGCATACTCATCCAAGCGTGGCGCGTAACAACCTCACCCTGAATGAGCGAGAGCATCCCGTATCCACCGCCGAAACCAAAAAGTCCTATCTTAAAAAAGGTATAGAAAAGTTCCCAAAAAAGCATCATCCTTTACCTCCTTTCAGACGGCCCCACACAAGGCCTGCGACGGCTGCTACCATTATTATATATACAGGCGATACTCCCATTGCCACAATGAGCAGCGCCGAGAGAATGGGAATCCACACGTTAGTCCATCCGATGCGGGCGCTCTTGGCGACAGAAAAGACGGGCGCGGCAATGAGTGCAACCACCGCCGGACGCAGCCCCATAAATACATTATTCACCACCCTGTTGTCGCTGAAACTATCGAAGAAGAGGGCGATGGCAAGAATTATCAGCACCGAGGGCAGTACGTTGCCCACCGCCGCCACAATGGAGCCGCGCACTCCGCGCAGTTTATATCCGATGAATATGGAAATATTCACCGCAAACACCCCCGGGGCACTTTGTGCAATGGCCAGAAGGTCGAGAAATTCCTCTCGGCTCACCCAACGGTTGCGCTCGACAACGTCGCGCTCAATGAGCGGAATCATCGCGTAGCCTCCGCCGATGGTAAAAAGCCCTATCTTCAGGAACGTAAGAAACAGCTTCAGGAACATAATTCAACTATAAAAAGGGAGGGCCTCTTTTTATGCAGAAGCCCACCCTTATAAATTCTACTATACTTTTATCACTTTACCTTTGCGGCCACCCAATTATAGGCGTTGCGGAAAATCTCTATCCACGGCGTTACATCGTCGGCGATGTGATTCTGCGGATAGGCTGCACACTGCCACGGGAAAATAGCGCGCTCGGGGTGAGGCATCATTGCAACGTGGCGGCCATTGGCGCTTGCAAGGGCTGCAACGCCATACGACGAGCCGTTGGGATTGGCCGGATAGCCGTCGTAAGAGTAACGTGCCACTATATTATATTGTTCGGCTGCATAGGGAAGGTCGAACTTACCCTCGCCGTGAGCTACCCAGACACCCAGACGACTATTCGAGAGCGAGCCGAAGAGCACGCTGTTGTTCTCGGGGATGTTCACTCCAACGAACGACGACTCGAATTTGTGCGAGTTATTGTGGCGCATATATCCGCGTTTCTCGTGCTCGGGGTTAATGAGGTTAAGCTCCATCATCAGCTGGCAACCGTTGCAGATACCCAACGAGAGAGTATCCTCGCGGCTGTAGAAGCGGTCGAGAGCGGCCTTAGCCTTAGGATTATAAAGGAATCCACCTGCCCAACCCTTGGCCGAGCCCAGAACATCCGAGTTCGAGAATCCACCGCAGAATACGATGAAATTAACCTCGTCCAATGTCTCGCGTCCGCTGATAAGGTCGGTCATTGTAACGTCCTTGACGTCGAAACCTGCAAGATGCATCGCGTATGCCATCTCGCGCTCGCCGTTTGTGCCCTTCTCACGGATGATAGCCGCACGAACGCCCGATTTTTCGCGACGCTCGGCCGACATTCCATAGCTCTCGAGCATTCCTGTGAATCGCGCGGGCAGACGGAAGCGCAAGGGCTGCTCTTTGTAATTCTTGAGACGCTCGTCGGCACAGCCGTTGAAACTCTGCTTGCGATCCATAAGATAAGAGCTGTCGAACCATACGTTGCGGTAGTGGTCGATGTCGAAGAGGCGTGTGCGCTTATCCTTGGCTACCGCAATATGACGTTTCTTTGTGGGTTCGCCAATCTTGACGTAGCAGATGCCTGCACCATCGAGAATCTCTTGCATACGGCATTTATTCTTGTCGGCCACCTGAATTACAAGCGCAGGATTCTCGGCAAAGAGCAATTTTACAATATCATTCTCGGCCATAGCGTCGAGGTTAATCTCCATACCACCCTCGACGTTGGCAAAGCACATTTCGAGCAGTGTGGTGATGAGGCCGCCGGCCGAGACGTCGTGTCCCGCAAGGATAAGACCCTCGTTTACAAGCGCTTGAACGGCGTCGAATGCCTCGGCAAAATATTCGCTGTTCTGCACCGAGGGAACGTCGCTGCCCACACAGCCCATAGACTGTGCAAAGGCCGAACCTCCCAGACGCAGATAATCGAAACTGAAGTCAATGTGATAGAAGGCACTCTTGGGCTCGCCGACCATCACGGGCGAAACTACCTTGCGCACGTCGCTCACCTCACCGCCGGCCGACACAATCACCGTTCCCGGGCTTATTACCTTTGTACCGTCGGGGTATTTTTGTGTCATCGAGAGCGAGTCTTTTCCTGTGGGGACGTTTATCTGAAGGTCGCAGCAGAAGTCCGAGAGGGCCTCGACACCGCGATACAGACGCGCATCCTCGCCCTCTTGCGAACGGCAGGGCCACATCCAATTGGCGCTGAGCGAGATTGTCTTAATGCCATCGGTAAGGGGTGCGAGTACAATATTTGTGAGCGCCTCGGCAACGGCAAGCACCGAGCCTTTCGCGGGATCGGCAAGGCCGGCCTGAGGAGCGTGGCCTATTGAGGTTGCGATGCCTTGTCGGCCGCGATAGTCGAGCGCCACCACTCCGCAGTCGCTCAGTGGCAGCTGAATCTCGCCCTGACACTGCTGACGGGCAATTTTTCCTGTTACCGAACGGTCGACCTTGTTTGTGAGCCAATCTTTACAAGCAACAGCCTCGAGGCGCAGTACGTTAGTGAGGTACTCCTCGATATTATCGGCATTATACTCGACATTTTTATATTTGCGCTCCACGGTCTTATCAATCATAAAGGTCTTGGGCGACGAGCCAAACATCTGGCTCACCGATAGGTCGAAGGGGCGCTTACCGTCGGCCTGTTCGAAGGCGAAGCGTGCATCGCCCGTCGTCTCGCCGACAACGTACATTGGGGCGCGCTCGCGCTCGGCTACCTTACGTACGTATTCTATTGCATCCTCCTTTATGAGAAGCCCCATACGTTCTTGCGACTCGTTGGCGATAATTTCCTTAGCCGAGAGGGTCTTGTCGCCTACGGGCAGCTTGGACATATCAATGAGACCGCCGCACTCCTCGACAAGTTCGGAGAGGCAGTTTACGTGTCCGGCCGAGCCGTGGTCGTGGATGGATACTACGGGATTGGTTTCATCCTCGCACAGTGCACGCACTACGTTGTAGGCGCGTTTCTGCATCTCGGCGTTGGCACGCTGCACGGCGTTGAGCTCGATGCCCGACGAGTAACGGCCTGTATCAACCGACGACACCGAGCCTCCGCCGAGGCCGATGCGATAGTTGTCGCCACCCATCACAATTACCTTGTTGCCCTTTTCGGGGGCACCTTTGAGGCAGTCGCGGCGTGTGCCGTAGCCCACACCGCCGGCAAGCATAATTACCTTGTCGTAGCCGTAAACCTCGTTGTTCTCGGCGTGCTCGAATGTGAGCACCGAACCGCAGATGAGCGGCTGTCCGAATTTGTTTCCAAAGTCCGATGCGCCGTTCGAGGCTTTAATAAGAATCTGCTCGGGGGTCTGATAGAGCCATTTGCGCACGGGCAGAATCTGTTCCCAGCTGCGGTCGTCATAGGTGCGGGGGTACGAGGTCATATAGACAGCCGTTCCTGCAATGGGCCACGAGCCTTTTCCGCCGCCCATACGGTCGCGAATCTCGCCTCCTGTACCTGTTGATGCGCCGTTGAAGGGCTCAACGGTTGTGGGGAAATTGTGCGTCTCGGCCTTGAGCGAGATTACTGTCTCTATATCTTTTATCACAAAATAGTCGGGCATTGAGTGGTCGGCCGGAGCAAATTGCTCGACCACGGGACCCTGCGCAAAGGCTACATTGTCTTTGTAGGCCGAGAGGATGCGGTTGGGATTTTCGTTCGTGGTGCGCTTAATCATTGCAAAGAGCGACGATGGCATCTCACGGCCGTCGATAATGAACGTTCCGCCGAAGATTTTATGGCGGCAGTGCTCCGAGTTTATCTGCGCAAAGCCAAAGACCTCACTGTCGGTGAGCTTGCGGCCAAGCTCGCCCTCGACGCGGTGCAGATAGTCAATCTCCTCTTTCGAGAGAGCCAATCCCTCGGCCTCGTTGTAGCTGTCGAGGTCGTCGATAAATTCAATGGGCTTGGGCTCGATGCTTATTTTGAAGATATTCTGGTCGAGGCCTCTGTACATACGCTGAAGCATAGGGTCGTACTGTGCATTCTCGTCCTGCACGGGGAAATACTCCTCGATGCGCACAATGCCCTCAATGCCCATATTCTGGGTTATTTCAACTGCGTTTGTGCTCCACGGGGTTACCATTTCGCGGCGGGGGCCCACAAAATAGCCATCGAGAGCATCGCCCTCGATGAGGAGTGCCTCGCCGTAAAGCCAACTGAGTTTCTGAATCTCGTCGGTGCTTAATGTATGGGAAATTTCGGTTGCAATAACCGTATTACCCGATGTTCTGAAAAAGTAAATCATATATAAATAACTTTTTGTTTAATTATTTCACTCAAAAGCCGTTGCACGATATTCGCACACGGGACAGATAGCAGTCTTGTCATATCAGAGTGCGAAGATAACACAAAAAAATGAGACACGAGCAACAAACAGCCCCTATTTATTAAAAATGTCTAAATAAATAATATATACGCAAAAAGAGACGACAAACAAGAGTTATGCGACAGCAAATAACCAACCTTAATAGTCGGTGAATCGTTATTTTTTATAAATTTGCCATCGAATTTTCAGTAATTTAAACAGCTTCTTAAACGAGATAATATTATGGAAAATATCATAGCAGGGCTTGCGATTCCATTTATGGGCACCACGCTGGGTGCCGCAATGGTATTTTTGTTGCGCGGCAGCATCAGTTCACTGAATCAGAAAATGCTGCTCGGGTTCGCTTCGGGAATAATGGTGGCCGCCTGCTTTTGGTCGCTGCTTCAACCGGCCATTGAACAGAGCAGCAATGGTACTTTTGCGAGTATTCTACCCATACTTGGAGGATTCGCAGCGGGAATGGGATTCTTGCTTGCGCTCGATACGTTTATCCCCCACCAGCACCTCGACAGTCCCAAGGCCGAGGGCGTTGCCTCGACACTGCCCCGCTCGACAAAATTGGCGCTGGCGGTGGCGCTGCATAATATCCCCGAAGGAATGGCCGTGGGAGTGGTATTTGCCGGCACACTGAGCGGCGATGCGACACTAACCCTTGCCGGAGCTTTTGCCCTGTCAATAGGAATGGCCATACAGAATATCCCCGAGGGGGCAATAATCTCAATCCCCCTGCGCACCGAGGGCAAGAGCCGCAGAAAGGCCTTCGCGCTTGGAATGCTCTCGGGGCTTGTCGAGCCACTTGCCGCCATCTTCACATTACTATTTCTTGAGAATACCACATCGGCAATGCCACTGCTCTTGTCGTTTGCAGCCGGAGCAATGCTGTACGTTGTAGTCGAGGAACTTATCCCCGAGTCTCAAGCGGGAGAGCACAGCAATATAGGAACTATCGGGTTCGCCATTGGCTTTGCGCTGATGATGACACTCGACACCGTGCTGTAACATCCAAGAATAATAGATGAGCTTAAGAATCTGTTTTGAATTTTATTAAACAAGTTAATTCGTTATTGCTAAGACTTTTTTCGGCTTCTTTGAGACTCTTTTCGGCATCTATCCATTTTGGGAATTTGAAAATAGCTCGCTATTCCCTGCATCCCCAAAATGAATATCTGCTCAAAAATAGTCCTCAAATAATCTCGAAATAAAATTAAAACAGAT
>JAZSIU010000073.1:0-44222 GCA_045533955.1 Bacteroidaceae bacterium | reverse complement strand
TCTCCCTTTTTTATTTTTTTGTATTGCTGATTGACTTTTGCACTGTCGCTTGTCGGGCGAACCTTGCTCACTCCTTTTCGCTACGCTCAAAGTCGTGAGCAAGGAAGCAAATTTGTTGCACTTCTATCTTGACAGTATGTTATAAGGAAATAGAAACTTTTTATCCTGCCACAAAAAAAGAGGCTGCTTTTGCAGCCTCTTTAATGAAAATCGGGGGGGGAAGGATTTATCAATCGCCCAATTTTGCTTTTATAAACTCGCGGTTCAAGCGTGCAATATTGCTGATTGAGATGCACTTGGGACACTCGGCCTCGCAGGCGCGTGTGTTGGTACAGTTACCGAAACCAAGCTCGTCCATCTTGGCAACCATTGATTTTACGCGACGTGCAGCCTCGGCCTGTCCTTGAGGAAGCAGTGCAAACTGACTAACCTTAGCCGAAACGAACAACATTGCCGAACCGTTCTTACAAGCAGCCACACAAGCACCGCAACCGATACAAGCAGCAGCGTCCATAGCCTCCTCGGCAACGTCCTTGCCAATGGGAATTGCATTGGCATCGGGAATACCGCCTGTGTTGATTGACACGTAACCACCGGCCTGCTGTATCTTGTCGAACGCTGTACGATCGACCATAAGGTCGCGGATTACGGGGAACGCAGCCGAACGCCACGGCTCTACTGTGATTGTGTCGCCGTTGTTGAAACGACGCATATAGAGCTGGCAGGTTGTTGCGCCTGTTGCGGGGCCGTGAGGATGACCATTCACGTAGAGCGAGCACATACCGCAGATACCTTCGCGGCAGTCGTGGTCAAATACTATGGGCTCCTCGCCCTTGTTGATGAGCTCCTCGTTCAGGATGTCGAGCATCTCAAGGAATGAGGTATCACCGGGTATGTCTTTCATCGGATAGGTAACGAACTTTCCGGGTTCTTTGGGCCCTCTCTGACGCCATACTTTCAAGTTAAAACTTATATTCTGATCCATTGTTACAATCTTTTTTAATTAGTTCTTGTAGTTACGCTGCTGTACCTTAATATATTGGTAGTTGAGATCCTCTTTCAGGAGCTCGGGCTCGTTACCCTCGCCTGTGTATTTCCAGCAGGCTACGTATGAGAATGCCTCGTCGTTACGCTTAGCCTCGCCCTCTTCGGTCTGATGCTCCTCGCGGAAGTGTCCACCGCACGACTCCTCGCGGTTGAGTGCGTCGTAGGCCATAAGCTTGCCAATCTCGATAAAGTCGAGCAGACGAAGAGCCTTCTCGAGCTCTACGTTCAGAGAATCGGCTACTCCGGGGATACGAAGCTCGCTCCAGAAAATCTTCTCGACCTCGGCAATCTTCTTGATTGCTGTCTCCAAAGACTCTTTGGTACGTGCCATACCTACGTACTCCCACATTACGTGGCCAAGCTCCTTGTGAATAGAATCGACACTGCGCTTGCCCTTAATGGCCATCAGCTTGGCTATCTTGTCGTTGACTGCCTTCTCGGCTGCAACAAACTCGGGAGCGTCGGTGCTGAAGCGCTTAACCTGAATCTGGTCGCTCAGATAATTCTGCATTGTGTAGGGAAGTACAAAGTAACCATCGGCCAAGCCCTGCATAAGAGCCGAAGCACCCAAACGGTTGGCACCGTGGTCGCTGAAGTTAGCCTCACCAATTGCGAACAATCCGGGGATTGAGGTCTGAAGCTCGTAGTCAACCCAAATACCACCCATTGTGTAGTGGATGGCGGGATAAATCATCATAGGCTCCTCGTAGGGGCTTACGTCGGTAATCTCCTCGTACATATCGAAGAGGTTTCCGTAACGCTGCTTAACAACCTCTTTACCCAAACGCTGGATGGCATATTTAAAGTCGAGGAACACGGCAAGGCCGGTGTTGTTTACGCCGTAGCCCTTGTCGCAACGCTCTTTTGCTGCACGTGAGGCAACGTCGCGGGGAACAAGGTTACCGAATGCGGGGTAACGACGCTCGAGGTAGAAGTCGCGATCCTCATCGGGAATGTCGCTTGCCTTTTTCTTTCCAGCTTGAAGAGCCTTGGCATCCTCCAATTTCTTGGGAACCCAGATGCGGCCGTCGTTACGCAGTGACTCGGACATAAGTGTCAACTTCGACTGCTTGTCGCCGTGCACGGGAATACAGGTGGGGTGAATCTGAGCAAAACAAGGATTGGCAAAATAAGCACCCTTGCGGTAGCACTGAAGAGCAGCCGAACCGTTGCTTCCCATAGCATTAGTCGAAAGGAAGAATGCGTTACCGTAACCACCGGTAGCAATAACAACGGCGTGAGCAGCGAAACGCTCTACTTTACCTGTTACAAGGTTACGGGCGATGATACCGCGTGCACGACCGTCGATAATAACAACGTCGAGCATCTCGTAACGAGTGTAAAGCTTAACCTTTCCAAGATTCACCTGATAGTTGAGTGCCGAGTAAGCACCAAGCAGAAGCTGCTGACCGGTCTGACCGCGGGCGTAGAAAGTACGCGATACCTGAGCACCACCGAACGAACGGTTAGCCAACAGACCGCCATACTCACGAGCAAAAGGAACACCCTGAGCTACACACTGGTCGATGATGGCACCCGAAACCTCGGCCAAACGATGCACGTTAGCCTCGCGAGCACGAAAGTCGCCACCCTTGATAGAATCGTAGAAAAGACGATAAACAGAGTCGCCGTCATTCTGATAATTCTTTGCGGCATTTATACCACCCTGTGCGGCAATTGAGTGTGCACGACGGGGAGAATCCTGAATACAGAAGTTAAGCACGTTGAAACCCATTGCACCAAGTGATGCAGCAGCCGACGCACCTGCAAGACCTGTACCTACAACAATAATGTCGAGGTTACGCTTGTTAGCGGGGTTCACCAATTTCTGATGAGCCTTGTAATTGGTCCACTTTTCGGCCAACGGCCCCTCGGGAATTTTTGAATCCGGTTTTACTGAACTAATCTTAGCCATAATATAATGTTTTTATAAATTTACAAATTAGAAATAGTGCTTAACAGCCTCCTGCACAGGAACAGATAGCATAAACAAGAACTACGGCAGCAAAGCCAAGAACGATAACGCTTGAAACAATGTTACCGATGCAACGCCAACGCTTAAACCACACCTGATTGTTCCAACCGAGTGTCTGCATTGCGCTCCAGAAACCGTGAGTAAGGTGGAACCAAAGAGCAACCAACCAAACAAGGTAAAGAATCACATACACAATATTCGAGAATGTCTCCTTGATGTAATGTACACCATCTTTAGCAAGGTCGGCCTCAACGGCTGTTACACCACCAATGTGCAATTCGTGCAGAATCTCAGTAAGCTGCATATTCCACCAGAAATTGAAAAGGTGAAGGCCCATACCCAAGAGGACAATGACACCAAGAACAAACATATTCTGTGATGCCCACTCAACCTCTTTGGGTTGCTTGGTGTAAGCGTAACGCTGCTCACCGCGAGCCTTACGGTTCTGCATAGTGAGGATAAAAGCGTAAACAAAGTGTACAACGACAAGAGCCGCAAGGCCCGCTGTTGCAACAAGTGCATACCAATTTGCACCCAAGAAAGCACAAATGGCGTTGTAAGATTTGCCATCAATGATAGCAACAAGGTTCATTGACATATGGAAAAGAAGGAAGAGTATAAGGGCAGCGCCCGACACACTCATAATTACCTTTTTTCCCACAGAAGAATTAAGTAACCACATAATGAATTGATATTAAATTATTTAATAAATAAATTGTTTGAAAATTTGTTAAACAACACTTTTACAAATAGCAAAAATAGATGTTTTTTTCATAAAAAAGGCAAACTACACTGTTTTTTTATTATAAAATATCGGAATAATTGAATAATAACACACGAGCGCGGCAAAGAGATTACACACAAAAGGGCAAGAATCGACAAAACAGAGCTATAAAAACATTTTCGACAATTTGCGATTGCCAACAAGATATATTACTTTTGTATGCTTAATTAGGGATATTGTGTCCCACAAAAAAAAGACCAACAAAGTGAAATTCGAATACGACATATTGGTTATTGGCGCCGGCCACGCGGGATGCGAGGCAGCGGCAGCGGCAGCGAATCTTGGGGTAAAGACCTGCCTGATGACAATTGATATGAACAAGATTGCGCAGATGAGCTGCAACCCTGCCATCGGCGGCATTGCCAAAGGTCAGATAGTGCGCGAGATTGATGCGCTGGGCGGCTACACGGGAATTATTGCCGACAAAGCCTCGATACAGTTCCGTATGCTCAACCGCTCCAAAGGCCCCGCAATGTGGAGTCCCCGCGCACAGTGCGACCGCACAAAGTTCAGTATCCTGTGGCGCGAGACACTCGAAAATATTCCCAATCTTTATATGTGGCAGGATTGTGCCACCGAGCTTATAGTAGAGGAAGGCAAGGCCGTCGGTGTACGCACACAGCTTGGAGCCGAGGTGCGCGCCCGCTGCATAATCATCACAGCCGGTACATTCCTCAACGGACTTATGCACATCGGACGCGTACAGATTGAGGGCGGCCGAATAGCCGAGCCGGCAGCCAAAGGGCTCACCGAATCGCTCACAAGACACGGAATTTCGGCCGGAAGAATGAAGACGGGTACTCCGGTGAGGCTCGACAAGCGCTCAATAAACCTACAACTCACTGATATTCAAGAAGGTGATAACGATTTTCATAGTTTCTCTTACGAGCCAATCGAGCGAAAATTGAAGCAAAATCCTTGTTGGGGCTGTTACACCAACCCCGAGGTGCACGAGACGTTGCGCAGCGGTCTCGACGAGTCGCCACTGTACAACGGACAGATACAAAGCATAGGGCCGCGCTACTGCCCCAGCATCGAAACAAAGATTGTAACCTTTGCCGAGCGCGACCGCCATCTGCTGTTCCTCGAACCCGAGGGCGAGACAACGCAGGAGATTTACGTAAATGGTTTTTCCTCCTCTTTACCGATGGAAATTCAGCTCAATGCACTGCGAAAAATCCCCGCTCTGAAAGACGCCGTCGCCTATCGTCCCGGCTACGCAATAGAGTACGACTATTTCGACCCCACACAACTGAAACACACGCTGGAATCGAAGATAATTGAAAATCTATATTTCGCAGGACAGGTAAACGGAACAACCGGCTACGAGGAGGCCGCCGGACAAGGCATCGTTGCAGGAATAAACGCCGCACAAAAAATCAAAGGCAAAGAGCCTTTCATCCTGCACCGCGACGAAGCATATATCGGAGTACTAATCGACGACCTTGTAACAAAAGGCGTCGATGAACCATATAGAATGTTCACCTCGCGCGCCGAGTACAGAATACTGCTGCGCGCCGATAATGCCGACGCCCGACTAACCGAGCGCTCGCACAAAATAGGCCTTGCCGACGAAAAGCGCTACAATCGTCTTTTGGAAAAACAAAAGATGATTGCCGAACTCACCGAGTTTATCGAGAACTTCTCGGTAAAAGCACAATACATAAACGAAGGGCTCGAAAAGTTGGGTACCACCGCACTCACCCGCGGCTGCAAACTATCGTCTATAATAGAACGTCCGCAGGTAACAATCGAGAGCATCGCACCCTTTATCGGACAATTAGAGGCACGCCTGAAAAAGTTAGGCAGCAGCCGCGACGAAATTGTCGAGGCCGTCGAAATTGAGATAAAATACAGCGGCTACATTCAGCGCGAGCGCGAACTTGCACAGAAGATGCAACGCCTCGAAAATATCCGCATCAAAGGACGGTTCGACTACAACAGCATCGACTCGCTCTCGACCGAGGCGCGTCAGAAACTCACAGCCATTCAACCCGAGACAATCGCACAGGCGAGCCGCATTCCCGGAGTATCGCCAAGCGACATAAACGTACTAATGGTGCTTGCCCATAAATAAACAAATGTTCCACGTGGAACAGTACAAACAAAAGACAAAAGAAATATAAAAAACATACAACTATGAACCAAGAATTACTTCTAAAAAATCTAAGAAACATTCCCGACTTTCCTATCCCGGGAATACATTTTAAAGACGTTACCTCGCTATTCAAAAACCCCGAGTGTTTAAAGGAACTCGACGATGCTCTTTACGAGCTTTACAAGGATTGCGGAATAACAAAAGTGGTAGGCATTGAGTCGCGCGGCTTTGTAATGGGCGCGTCGCTGGCGGTGAGATTAGGCGCAGGCTTTGTGCCCATCCGCAAGCCCGGAAAACTCCCTGCCGAGACCATCAGCGAGAGTTACAGCAAGGAGTATGGCACCGACACAATAGAGATTCACAAAGACGCCATCGACAAGGACGACGTTGTACTCATTCACGACGACCTTTTGGCCACAGGCGGCACAATGCTGGCCGCATACAACCTTGTAAAGAAGTTGGGCCCGAAGAATGTAATGATAAACTTCATCATTGAGCTCGACGGGTTGGGCGGCCGCGCCATTTTCCCCAAAGAGGCCGACGTAAAGACACTGTTGGTAGTAGAGGTTGACGAGTAAAAAACTATGAATAGCGACGAGCGCAACAAAAGAGAAGCCTATCTGAAAGGCATTGTAAGCAATCTACCCGAGACGCCCGGATGTTACCAATATCTGAACGATAAGGGTGTTATAATATATGTCGGAAAGGCCAAGAATCTGAAGCGTCGCGTCTCGTCCTATTTCAACAAAGAGCAGCAGACATTAAAGACCCGCCTGCTGGTCTCGAAAATATGCGATATTCGTTACATTATAGTAAACAGCGAGGCCGATGCGCTGCTTCTTGAGAACAACCTTATAAAGCAGCATCAGCCTCGATATAATGTACTGCTAAAGGACGATAAGACCTACCCTTCTATCTGCATCAGCAACGACTATTTTCCAAAGATTTTCAAGACCCGAAAAATAGTACGCGGCACAGGAAAATACTTTGGCCCATACAGCAACGCCGGGGCCCTTGCCGCAATGTTAGAACTAATAAAAGGGCTTTATCCGCTGCGCACGTGCAACCTAAAAATCACCCCCGAGGGAGTAAGAAACGCAAAATACTCGGCCTGTTTGGAGCACCAGATTAACAACTGCTGCGCCCCCTGCATCGGCTGCATTTCGCACGACGAATATCAGAATTACATCACAGAAATTATCTCAATTTTAAAGGGAGATATTCGCCCCCTGCAAGAGGCACTGCTGGCCGAGATAAAGAAAAAAGCGAGCGAATTAAAATTCGAGGAGGCACAAAAAATAAAGGAAAAATATCAGCTCATTGAGAATTTCCGCACGCGCAGCGAGGTGGTAAATTCGTCGCTAACCAACCTTGATGTATTCAATATCGAGAGCGACGAAAAGAGCGCATTTATAAATTTTCTGCACATAACAAACGGCTGCATAAACCAAGCCTTCACACTCGAATACAAGAAACGTCTGGACGAGGGCGACGACGAGCTTTTGGTACTCGGAATTATAGAAATGCGCGAGCGTTTCAAGAGCAACGCCAAGGAAATTATCGTACCCTTTGCAATAAACCTTCCGCTCGACGGAGTAACGGTAACAACGCCGCAAAAGGGCGAAAAAATGCGTCTGCTCAGCCTCTCGAAACTAAACGTAAAACAGTACAAGGCCGACCGTCTGAAGCAAGAGGAAAAGCTGAATCCCGAGCAAAAGGCCACCCGTCTGATGAACGAAATTAAACAGGAACTAAAGATGGAAAGCCTGCCGCTCATAATAGAGTGCTTCGACAATTCCAATATACAGGGAAGCGACGCTGTGGCCGTCTGCGTTGTCTTTAAGAAGCTGAGGCCATCGAAGAATGATTATCGCAAATACAACATAAAAACCGTCGAAGGAGCCGACGATTATGCCTCGATGCGCGAGGTTGTGCGGCGTCGTTACAGCCGCCTCATAGAGGAGCAGGCCCCCCTACCCAACCTTATTTTAGCCGACGGCGGAAAGGGGCAGATGGAGGCCATAAGAGAGATTGTCGAGAAGGAGCTTCGACTTGATATTACCATCGCAGGCCTTGTAAAAGACGGTCGCCACCGCACCTCCGAACTTGTTGTCGGAAGCAGCGGACAGAGCATCGGCCTTAAACAGAACACAGCCCTCTTTCGCCTAATGACACAAATACAGGACGAGGTACACCGATTCGCAATAACCTTCCACCGCGACAAGCGCAGCAAGCGTCAGACAGCATCAGAACTCGACACAATAAAAGGCATCGGCGAAAAGAGCAAACAGGCGCTGTTACGCGAGTTTAAAAGCGTAAAAAGAATAAGAGAAGCCACCCGGGAACAGATAGCAAAAATAGTGGGCGAAGCAAAAGCAAAAATCCTTATCGAAGCGTTGCAAAAAGAGTAAAAAAGCCTCGAAAAAATCGAGAAAATATTATCGCAGCCAAGCTCAAAAATAGAGAAAAAGAGTATATATTTGCACGAATCCACCGCAAAGAAAAATATGAGAATTTTAATACAGCGAGTAAAAAAAGCATCGGTAACAATAGACAATAAAGTAAAGTCGAGCATAAACAATGGCCTCTTAATCTTTGTTGGAATATGCGACGAGGACAATAAAGAGGACATTCTGTGGCTGGTGAAAAAAGTGGTAAACATCCGCCTTTTCGACGACGAAAATGGAGTGATGAACCTATCGCTCCTCGACACAGGCGGCGAGCTTCTTGCAGTGAGCCAATTTACCCTTATGGCCTCTACAAAGAAAGGCAACCGACCATCGTACATTAAGGCCGCAAAGCCCGAAATTTCCATCCCTCTGTACGAGGATTTTTGCAAAGAGCTCGAAGCAGCACTCGGCAAGAAAATAGGCACCGGAGAGTTTGGAGCAGATATGAAAATTGAGCTTCTGAACGACGGCCCCGTAACAATATTCATAGACTCAAAAAACCGAGAATAAAGTATGACACTGAGCGAAGCACAAAAGATAGTTGATGAGTGGATAAAAGAGTATGGCGTGCGCTATTTCGACGAAATGACAAACCTTGCGATACTCACCGAGGAGGTGGGCGAGGTAGCCCGCATAATGGCCCGCACATACGGCCAGCAGTCGTTCAAAGAGGGGGAGAAACAGAGCCTCGGCGACGAGCTTGCCGATGTCCTATGGGTGCTCATCTGCATAGCCAATCAGACAGGTGTCAACCTAACCGAAGCGCTGCAAAAAAACATCGAAAAAAAGACAAGGAGAGACCACAAACGGCACAAAGAAAATCCTAAAATAAACGGATAAAAGGAGAATTTAATAATTAAAAAATGATATTATGAGCGAGAATTGTAACTGCGGATGCACAGAGCATCACCACCACCATCACGCCGAGGAGGAGAGCAAATACGACTATGTACTCAGAGACTACACAGCCGCAATGAGCGACACCGAGGTTGCAGAAAAAGTAAAGCAAATTATTGAGACAAAAGTCGAGGCAAACAACACCACAGAGGTAAAAAAAATCCTCTTCAGCTGCATCGACCTTACCACCCTCAAATGCACCGACAGCGAGGAGAGTGTACTTGCATTCACCGAGCGAGTAAACCAATTTGACGAGCGTTACCCCGACCTAAAAAACGTAGCCGCAATATGCGTCTATCCCAATTATGCCAAGATAGTGAGTCAATCGCTCGAGGTCGAGAGTGTGGGTATTGCCTGCGTATCGGGCGGATTCCCATCGTCGCAGACATTCCAAGAGGTTAAGGTGGCCGAGACGGCGCTTGCTCTGCACGACGGCGCAACCGAGATTGACATTGTGCTGAGCGTGGGTAAATTCCTCAGCGGCGACTACGAAAGCGTATGCGACGAGATTCAAGAACTCAAGAGCATCTGCGGCGAAAAACATCTGAAAGTAATCCTTGAGACGGGTGCACTAAAGACAGCCGAGAACATTAAAAAAGCCTCTATTTTGTCGATATATTCGGGTGCCGATTTTATAAAAACATCTACCGGAAAAGAGAACCCCGCGGCAACTCCCGAGGCTGCATACGTAATGTGCTGCACCATAAAAGAATACTATGCAAAGACCGGCATTAAGATTGGATTCAAGCCCGCCGGCGGCATAAACACCGTGCGCGACGCGCTTGTATACTACACAATCGTCAAAGAGGTACTTGGCGAGGAGTGGCTCACAAACGAGCTTCTGCGATTAGGCACAAGCCGCTTGGCCAATCTGCTGCTCGGCGATATTCT
This sequence comes from Bacteroidaceae bacterium, assembly GCA_045533955.1. Taxonomy (GTDB): domain Bacteria; phylum Bacteroidota; class Bacteroidia; order Bacteroidales; family Bacteroidaceae; genus HGM04593. The sequence continues at coordinate 34,080 of JAZSIU010000073.1, read as the reverse complement.
GGGCGAGGAGACAAAATTCTTCTAACAAGGTGCCACACTACCCTACCAAATAAAAAAGTCCGCCTTTAAGCGGACTTTTTTTGTGTATTTATGATGCTGTTATTTTTCACGTGATATTACATACTCAAGATAGGCGGTGAGAGCCTCGCGACAATCCTCGGGAATATCATCGCCGAGGAGTGCAAGAGCCTCGGCCTTATACTCCTCGATACGCCCGAGGGCATACTCGATGCCTCCGCAACTCTTTGCGGCCTCGATGAGCATATGAATTTCGTTGTCGTCCAATGGCAGTGCCCTGCTTAACTTTTCGGCAATAATATGCACCTTTTCATCGGGCGAATTTTTAAGTGCATAGAGGGCGGGCAGGGTTACTTTTCCCTCTCTGATGTCGCTGCCCGTGGGCTTTCCAATATCGGAATTAAAATAGTCGAAAATATCGTCTTTTATCTGGAAGCACATACCGAGCAGCTCGCCGAAGCGGCCGAAGCGCTCGACACGTGCTGCGTCGGCACCCACCGAGAGGGCTCCGAAGCGGCCGCAGCAGGCAAAGAGCGAGGCTGTCTTGTTGCGTATTACGTCGGTGTATTTCTGCTCGCAGAAACCTCCCGTGCGCTGCAACTCGAGCTGCAACATCTCACCGGCCGAAAGAGTGCGACCCAACTGAGATAATCCCTCGATTATTTCGTTGTTTTTTGTTTGTGCAACATTGTAAAGAGAGGTAGATAAAAGATAGTCGCCCGTGAGAATTGCAATGCGGTTGCTATAAACAGCGTTCAGCGATTTTTCGCCGCGGCGCATATTACTCTCGTCAACAACGTCGTCGTGCAGCAGGCTGGCCGTGTGCAAAAGTTCAAGAGCCGAGGCAGCCGCATACGTCGAATCGACAACCTTTCCACAGCTCTTGGCCGTAAGAAGCAGAAGCATCGGACGCATCATCTTACCCGAGGTGCGGGCAACGTGCTTCAGAGCACTATCGAGCAACTCGACACTGCTGCTAAATTGCTGTAAATAGAACTCCTTGAACGATTGAAATTCCTTCTCAATCGGCTGCTTTATTTTTTCTCTGATATCCATACTCTGCATAATTTTTCAACGCCTGATAGCGCCATTTTGCAAAAGTAATAAAAAAGTATAGCGTTAGAAGCAAATTTTGTGTATTTTTACATTCGATAATTTATATTATGATGGAAAAACTATTTTTATTAGATGCCTACGCGCTTATTTATCGTGCCTATTATGCCTTTATAAAAAGTCCGCGCATAAACTCAAAAGGGTTTAATACGTCGGCCATATTTGGCTTTATAAACACACTCGAAGATGTTCTCAAAAAAGAGAATCCAACATATATTGGCATTGCGTTCGACCCAAAAGGAAAGACCTTTCGCCACGAGGCTTTTGAGGCCTACAAGGCACAACGCGAGGAGACGCCCGAGGTCATACGCGAATCGGTGCCCGTGATTAAGGAGTTTATCAAAGCGTACAATATCCCCATACTCGAGGTATCAGGGTACGAGGCCGATGATGTCATTGGAACATTGGCAAAAAAGGCCGAAGAAAAGGCACTTTTAACATATATGATGACTCCCGACAAAGACTACGGACAGTTAGTCTCGGAGCACACACTCATATACCGCCCAAAATATGGCGACAAAGAGTTTGAGATTATGGACACCGAGCGAGTAAAAGAAAAATTCGGTGTACAGAGCACTGCACAGATAATAGACCTTTTGGGACTAATGGGCGACGCCAGCGACAATATCCCCGGCTGCCCGGGAGTGGGCGAAAAGACCGCACAAAAATTATTGGCACAATTCGGAAGCATAGAAGAGATGCTCGCCCGCACCGACGAGATAAAAGGAGCGTTGCGCACAAAGATAGAGGAGAACCGCGAGAAAATTCTCTTCAGCAAATTCCTTGCAACAATAAAGACAGACGTTCCCATAGAACTAAATTTAAAGGAGCTGCGACGCGAGCCCGCCAACGACGCCGAGCTGACACGACTGCTCGACCACTACGAACTGCGCGCACTAAAAGAGCGAGTAAAAAAAAGAAGCACCGCCCCCACCCTATTCGACACCCCCGACGAAAATGACGAAAAATCGACAACACCGGAACAGAGCAAAAAACTCGCATCGGACGATAATTTTAAAGGCACTCTCTTTGACTTATTCCCCACCGAGGACACGGGCGATGAAAAAAATTCCACTCTCGCGAGCTTAAAAAGCACTCCACATACATATAAACTCATTGATACAGAAGAGGATATATACAAATTAGCTTATGCTATAAAAAATCATCAAACTGTGTGCTTCGACACCGAGACCACAGGAACAAACGCAATTTTGGCCGAAATTGTGGGAGTGAGCCTCTCGGTAACCGAAGGCGAGGCCTTTTACGTGCCTATGCCCCCGCAGCGCGACGAAGCGACAAAGCGACTGGAAATTCTACGTCCCATCTTTGAAGATGAAAAAATAACAAAGGTAGGACAAAATATAAAATACGACCTTACCATTCTTGCCAACTACGGCATCGAGCTTCGCGGCCCCCTCTTCGACACAATGATTGCACACTACATTCTGCAACCCGAGCTTCATCACTCGATGGACTACCTTGCCGAAATTTATCTGGACTACGAAACAATAAAAATAGAAGAGCTCATCGGCGAGCGCGGGAAGAAACAAAAAAATATGCGCGACCTTTCGCCACAAGAGGTATGCGACTATGCCTGCGAAGATGCCGACATTACCCTGCGCCTAAAGAACAAACTACAAAAAGAGCTACAAAAAGAGGGAGCCGAAAAACTATTCTACGAAATTGAAATGCCTCTTGTGCCCGTGCTCGCCTATATGGAGCGCAACGGTGCCCGCATCGACAGCGCCTCGCTTGCCGAGACGTCGGCACTCTTCAGCCGGCGCCTGCACAGCATCGAAGAGGAAATTTACAATCTCGCGGGAGAACCGTTCAATATCTCATCGCCACGGCAGGTGGGCGAGGTGCTCTTCGGGAAACTCAAAATTGTCGAAAAACCCAAAAAGACAAAGACCGGACAATTTGTAACCTCCGAAGAAGTGCTTGCACAACTACAAAATCGCCACCCCATTGTAAAGAAAATTCTTCAGCACCGAGGACTGAAAAAACTCCTCAGTACATACGTCGATGCACTGCCGGCGCTTGTCAATCCCGCAACCGGCAAGATACACACATCGTACAACCAGACGGTAACGGCAACGGGCCGCCTGAGCTCGAGCAACCCCAACCTTCAGAACATCCCCATACGCGACGAAGATGGCAAAGAGGTACGCAAAGCCTTTGTCCCGGAAGAGGGGCAACTGTTCCTCTCGGCCGACTACTCGCAGATTGAGCTGCGCATAATGGCCCATCTGAGCGGCGATAAAAATATGATTGAGGATTTCCGCAGCGGGCACGACATTCACGCCGCCACGGCCGCAAAAATATACAAAAAGCCCATCGAAGAGGTAACAAAGGACGAGCGTCGCAAAGCCAAAGTCGCCAATTTCGGAATAATATACGGAATATCGGTCTTTGGCCTTGCCGAGCGTATGAACGTCGATAGGCGCGAGGCAAAAGAGCTCATCGACAACTATTTTGCCACCTACACGGGAGTGCGCGACTATATCGAGCAGTGCAAAGAGGAGGCAAAGAAACACGGATACGTCGAGACAATCTTCGGGCGCAAACGCTTCCTGCCGGACATAAACTCGAGCAACGCCGTAGTGCGCGGATACGCCGAGCGCAACGCCGTAAACGCCCCCATACAAGGCAGCGCTGCCGACATTATAAAAGTGGCAATGGTAAATATCTACCGGCGTATGAAAGAGCATAATCTGCACTCGACAATGATTCTTCAGGTGCACGACGAACTTAATTTCAGCATCGCCCCCGGCGAAAAAGAGACAATGCAAACATTAGTGCTCGACGAAATGCAACGAGCCTTTACAATGAGCGTCCCCCTTATCGCCGACTACGGCTGGGGCAACAATTGGTTGGAAGCACACTGATTTTTCACCCATAAAATAACTGTTACAATGGAAAAAACCGAAACAAAAGAGCTGCGTTATCATTGGCACTGCAACTCGTGGGACATTGGCGGCCGCGACGACGACACAAGCTACAATGGCACAATAAAAGCCATTGTGGGAGAGTGCGTGCCCATCAAAGGATTCCCGAGACTGAGAATAGAGAGCATCGGCGAGAGCGAGATAACAATATCCTTCATAGACGAAAGGCAGAAACTAACACCCGGCTCTATGATACAATTCAACAACACAGTCGATGGACACGAAGACCACGACGGAGTGCTGTGGAACGGCTACAATTACAGCCTAAGAATATATTGGGACAAATAATAGCACAGCCTTTGCAATATACGTACTCCCGATAAATATTTATCGGGAGACCGATTTTTATACCCTTAACCCTGAAAAAAGCATCTGAGAAAAAGACTATAAGCATATAAATTTTGTCAATAAGAGGCAAAATCACACATTTTATGCTAACTTTGCACGGTAATGTGCCGTGAAACAAAAACTGAGCACGCGCACAGCAACAACATAAAATAAGAAGCTGCACAAAGGTACCTATGCGACTACCCGACTTTTTACGTATAAAAAAACTCGACCTATTCATAATAAAGAGTTTCAGCCTGCTTTTGGCCGGAACATTCTTTATATGTCTGTTCATCTTCATAATGCAGCTGCTGTGGAGGTGGGTGGATGATTTTGTAGGCAAAGGCCTCGACATTGACGTTCTTGCACAATTCTTTTTCTTAGGTTCGGTAACATTGGTGGGGCAGGCCCTTCCGCTTGCCATATTGCTTGCCGCGCTTATGACATTCGGAAATTTCGGCGAGAGGCTCGAGCTTTTGGCAATGAAGGCCGCCGGAATACCCCTTTTGCGCATAATGGCTCCGTTGGCCGTCGAGTGTGCACTATTGGGCTGTGTATCTTTCTATTTTCAGAATGTGATAGGCCCAAAGGCTCAGGTAAAATTATACACCGTGCTCTACTCCATTAAACAAGCTTCGCCCGAGGTAGAAATTCCCGAAGGAGTATTTTACGACAAAATAGAGGGCTTTAATCTGTTCGTAAAAAAGAAGGACAAAGAGACGGGAATGTTGTACAACATTATGATTTACGACCTGCGCGAGGGTTTCGACAAGACCCGCATCCTTGTGGCCGACTCGGGTAAAATGGTAACCAGCGACGACCAAAAATTCCTCACACTGAAGCTATACAGCGGCGAACTTTTCGAGAATCTGCCCATCAATAACAAAGATAACAGAAAGAATAAAAATGTACCCTACCGCCGCGAAAGCTACCGCGAAAAGGTGGTAATGATTGAGTTTGACGGAGGCTTCAGTATGCAGGATGGCTCGTTCCTGAACACACAGGCCGCAAGCAAAAATATGCTTCAACTACAACACTCAATAGACTCGCTGACACTGCACAACGACAGCATAGGAGAGATGAATTGGAAATCTGCAATGCGAAATTCGTATCAGATGAAGAACAATTTTACAAAAGAGGACTCGACTTATATGGCAAAAGAGAATATCGTCTATATAAACGTTGACAGTATCTTCAACACCGCCACAAAAGCCGATAAACAGAGGTGGAAGAACAACGAGCTCACAAAGATTAAACAGACAAAAACAGACCTCGAGATTAAGAAAAACATAATGCGCTCGCTCGACAAAGACCTTAACAAGCATAAACTTGTGTGGTGGGAGAAGATTACCCTGTCATTGGGCTGCATAATATTCTTCTTTATCGGAGCACCGCTTGGAGCCATCGTGCGCAAGGGAGGATTAGGCTACCCCGTACTTATCTCCGTTGCCACATTCGTGCTATACTATATATTTAACACCTCGGGATACAAGATGGCTCGAGAGGGAGAGTGGTATATATGGATAGGCGCTTGGATGAGCACAATGGTGCTTTTGCCACTCGGAATCTTATTTACCTACCAATCGAACAAAGACTCGGCCATACTCAATATGGACGCCTATAAAGAGTTCTTCCGCAAGCTCTTGGGAATAAAAGAAAAGAGAAACATCACTCTGAAAGAGGTTATCATAGACGACCCCGACTACTGCGAGAATTACAAGACATTGGGCAGCATAATAGAGACGTCGCACAATTTCCGCAAAAAGAACAAACTAAAGAAACTACCCTCATTGGGACGAATATTCTTCGGCGATGGTAACGAGAATATCATTGTCGAAATGAGCGAAAAACTCGACGCTCTTGTCGAGGAGATGGGCAACAGCAAAAGCAAAAAAGTTATAATCCTGCTGAATATGCTGCCCATAATAGAGGCAAAGGCAATTACATCGCCTCTGAACCAAAAATGGGCCAATATATTGGCCATAATAGTGTTTCCCGTAGGCATTGCAATATACGTGCGAGCCTGCATCTATCGCTTCAGACTGCTGCGCGACCTTATAAAAACCGAGCAGAATGCAAAAAAACTAATGGATAGAATGAAAAAAGAAAATTTAGTATAAAAATATATGGAAAATTTCAAATTAAATACAATTGACGAGGCTATTGAGGATTTTCGCAAAGGAAAATTCGTGATTGTGGTCGATGATGAAGACCGCGAAAATGAGGGCGACTTTATAATCGCTGCCGAGAAAATAACCCCGGAAAAAGTGAATTTTATGCTCAAAAATGGACGCGGAGTGCTGTGCGTGCCCATCACAATGTCAAGATGCAAAGAGCTTCAGCTCGACCCGCAGGTGAGCGCAAACACCAGCCTTCTGGGTACCCCTTTCACCGTAACCGTAGATAAGATTGAGGGCTGTTCGACAGGAGTATCGGCCGACGACCGGGCCGCTACAATCAGAGCCCTTGCCGACCCCACAAGCAAGCCCGAGACATTTGCCCGCCCCGGGCACATCAACCCCCTGTATGCACAAGATAAAGGAGTGCTGCGCCGCGCAGGACACACCGAGGCCGGCATCGACCTTGCACGTCTTGCCGGGCTGAACCCCTGCGCCGCACTAATAGAGATTATGAACGAGGATGGCACAATGGCACGTATGCCGCAACTTGTAGAAATTGCCCGTGAGCACAAACTGAAAATCATCTGCATACGCGACCTTATAGAGTATCGTCTGCGTCAAGAGTCGCTCGTCGAGCGTGGCGAAGAGGTTGATATGCCCACCGAGTGGGGACACTTCCGCCTCATCCCATTCAAGCAAAAATCCAATGGCCTTGAGCACGTAGCACTCATAAAAGGCGAGTGGAAAGAAGACGAGCCCATCCTTGTGCGCGTGCACTCATCGTGCATCACAGGTGATATATTCGGCTCGCAGCGTTGCGACTGCGGCGCACAGCTTCACCGAGCAATGCAGCTGATAGAACAGCAACAGAAGGGCGTAATTGTCTATCTCAATCAAGAGGGACGCGGCATTGGACTTATGAACAAAATGCGTGCCTACAAGCTGCAAGAGGAGGGAATGGACACAGTGGATGCCAACCTGTGCTTAGGCTTTAAAGCCGACGAAAGAGACTACGGCGTAGGGGCCGAAATTCTGCGTCAGATAGGGGTGCACAAGATGCGCCTCATCACAAATAACCCCGTCAAGCGCATTGGCCTCGAGAGCTACGGCCTTGAAATTGTCGAGAACATAGGATGCGAGATTGAGCCCAACAGCCACAATTCGCGCTATCTGCACACAAAGGCCGACAGAATGGGACACACACTGCATTTTAACAAATAAATAACTACTTTTTATGGAAAATTATACAAAAAACTATACAGCCGAGGTTGATGAAAAAACAATCGTCAACAAAGTAATGACCAATGTTTTTATGCTTATGGCATTAGCCTTGATAGTAACAGGAGGAGCATCTTACTACATTTTACAGAATCAGGAACTGCTGGTAAGAATTTTAACTTCACAAGGCCTGCTTTTCGGCCTTCTGGGAGCAGAATTTTTACTTGTCATTGTACTATCGCTGGCCATAAATAAAATATCGGCCAATGTAGCAATGATAATGTTTGCTGTTTACTCCATTCTAACCGGAGTAACATTATCGCCGATACTTTTTATGTACACCGAGGAGTCGGTTGCAACAACATTCTTTATCACAGCAGCCACATTCGGTGCAATGGCACTCATTGGTTACACCACAAAGAAAGACCTCTCGACTATGGGCCGAGTGCTCCTGATGGCTCTTATCGGCCTTATTATTGCAAGCATCGCCAATATATTCATTGGGAGCAGTGGAATGGGATTGATTATCAATTATGCCGGAGTGCTTATTTTTGTCGGCCTGACAGCTTACGACACACAAAAGATTAAAGTCCTTATACAGAACAGCATTGCAAGAGACGGCGGAGCATTAGTGCCCAAGATTGCCATCATTGGTGCTTTGGAACTTTATCTCGACTTTATAAATCTTTTTATTAAACTGCTCAGTATAATGGGAAAAAGAAAATAAAGCATAATTTACGCTCAAGAAAAAACAGATTTTACAAGAATGTAAAATCTGTTTTTTTGTGTCAGATTATTTACCCGAAACTACTATTGAATATCTTCTATATTAACCAGTTTATTGGCAATTGCATATATTATGAGCCCCGCTGCTGTGTGAATTTGCAGTTTATTGGAAATATTGCGTCGATGCGTCGTTACAGTGTGCACCGAGAGGAACAGCGCATCGGCAATCTCTTTATTACTCAGCCCCTTTGCTACGGCCTTTACAATGTCTTTCTCGCGGTCGCTCAGTATCTCTGATTTATCTTTTTCGGCAGGCTCGCTGTTGCAATTATCGGCGTAAAGAACTTTTCCACTCTCTCTTATCTGCTGTTCAAGGAGTTTCACGGCGGGGATAAACAATTTATCCTCGACTCTGCAATGCGATTTTAAATCCTGCTCGCACATAATAATCTCGAGCAATACAGCATTCAGCAGATAGTTGTTCTTCTCGGGATAATAGCGTATTATTATATTCTTAAGCTCGTCGAGCCGGCTATTTATGAGTGCGTGATTATCGGTAAATTCCGATATTGTGTAGCTGCGGTTCAAAAAGCCCTGCGTCAGCTGCTCGACGTAAGCAAATATTACCTCATTTTCAAATTCCATATGCTTGCGCACCTCGGTTACATATTCGTCGTAGAAACGTACAATTAACATCGCAATATCGTTTGCAGCCGAACAGTCGATGGCCTCAATGAGTTTGCGGCGTATATTGGGCAATTTAAATTCGAGATAATAGCAGTGGGCACGTTTAAGATAGCCCACAAGCGATGGCAACGAGAGCGAGGAATAACTATACTCGCGCCCCGAGACAAAATTGGCTACCTGAAGAAAAGTCGTCTCGTTGACATTATGTATCCTGCACACCTCACCGACACTCCTATCGCCGAATCCCAATGAAATATCGAAGCGCCCCATCACAAGAATCAGTGCGCTGTTATCCTTAACTAAGTCCCGCATCCTATCCGACGACTTATAAGCTCTTTGTGTACCCATCCGATAGTAATAATTTGTATGCAAAAGTAATAACCTTATTTAAAAAGAACAATACCAAAAAATAATTAAAAACTACCCGAATGTGTTAAAAATTACCATAATCGCAGTATTGTTGCAGCGCCCGGACAGAGGTAATTTTGCAATCGCAAACAGATAAGAAAAAAACTATATGAGCATAAGATTTTTACTACTGCTGACACTGCTTCTTGCCACGAGTAACATTACATTGGCAATAAATAACGAAACAAAAAAAGCTGTTCTTACAGGCAAATTATTATCGAGCGATAAAAACCCTGTGATATTTGCGACTGTGCAGCTGAAAGATACAAAATTTGGATGCGTGAGCGACGATGAAGGGTTGTTCAGTATGGAAATTCCTGCCGGAAAATATACCCTCGTCGTATCGGCAGTGGGATACAAAAAGACCGCAAAAGAGATTCATATAACAGCCGGAGAGCGTCGAAATTTAAACATTCCGATAGAGAGCGAACACATATCGCTCGGTGCCATAGAGGTTGTTGCATCGCACGTAGAAAAGGTGCGCCACTCGCCCTACAATGCCGCCAGCATCGACACAAAAGATTTTGCCAATTACAACAAAAATCTGGCCGAGGTACTGACAAAACTCCCCGGGATGAGACTACGCGAGAGTGGAGGCGTCGGCTCGGACATTCAGCTTATGATGGATGGCTTCAGCGGTAAGCACGTAAGAGTTTTTATTGACGGAATACCGCAAGAGGGCGTTGGAACATCATTTAATTTGAATAACGTACCAATAAATTTTGCCCGCAGCATCGAGGTTTATAAGGGAGTTGTTCCTGTTGAATTCGGCTCGGACGCATTGGGCGGAGTAATAAATATCGTTACCGACAAAAGAGAGCGCAAATGGTTTGCCGACGCATCCTACTCTTTTGGTTCGTTCAACACTCATAAGAGTTATATAAACGTAGGACAGAGCCTCGGATGCGGATTTTTTTACGAGCTTAATCTTTTTCAGAATTACTCGGACAACGATTATTACATTCACAATTGGGTACGCAATTTTGAGATTGACAACGACGGCACCATCAAATTCCCCCCGATAGATAAAAACAACATTCGTCGTCTGAAACGCTTCAACGATACATTTCACAACGAAACTGCAACAACAAAAATAGGCTTTAAAAACAAAAAATGGGCCGACCGCATTATGCTGAGCCTCACATACACAAATTTCTACAAAGAGATACAGACAGGCGTCTATCAAGAGACAGTTTTTGGCGACAAACACCGCAAGGGACACTCTCTGATGCCATCTATCGAATATTTCAAGCGCAATCTGTTTATAAAAAATATGACACTGAAAATGGGTGCAAACTATAATCACAATATAACGCATAATATTGATACCTCGGCACTCGCCTATAATTGGGAAGGAAAATTCTACAATAAAGGCAGCAAAGGCGAACAATCGTACCAAAAAAGCGAGGCGACAAATAAAAATTGGAACGCCACAATAAACGTAAGCTACCGCATAGGAGAGCAGCATACAATCACTTTTAATCACGTTTACAATAGCTTTAAGCGCAGCAGCCGACGCTCCGAAGGGTCGCAATCGGTACTCACAAATTTTGATATTCCCAAAATAACCCGCAAGAACATAAGCGGATTATCCTACCGCTTCTGCCCAAATGAAAAATGGAACGTAAGCCTCTTTGGAAAATACTATAATCAGTATAATAGAGGCCCCGTATCGACAAGCAACGATGGCATAGGAAACTACATTAACCTTTCAAAAAATATAAGCGATTGGGGCTACGGCACAGCTACAACATACTATTTTACCGATGCTCTGCAAGCAAAATTCTCGTACGAAAAATCGTACCGACTACCCACAAACGACGAACTTTTCGGCGACGAAGACCTTGAGGCCGGAAAAACCGACCTACGGCCCGAGAATAGCAATAATTTTAATCTCAACCTAAGCTACACAAAGAGAGTAAACCGACACAAAATATTTGTTGAAGGTACCCTTATATACCGCGACACAAAAGACTATATAAAGCGTGGAATAGGAAAATATGGAGCGCTGCAATATGGCATTTACGAGAATCACGGACACGTAAAAACAAAAGGCTACAATGTGAGCATAAACTATAACTATTCTCATCTGTTAAGCCTTGGAGGAACATTCAACAGTATAGACGTACGCGACTACGAGCGTTATATTGCAGGCGGAACCGAACAGAAAAGTATGCACTATAAAGTGCGTCTGCCCAATGTACCCTATCTTTTTGCCAATTTCGACGCCTCGCTTACATTCAAGAATCTACTGATAAAAAACAGCAGCCTTGTCGTAACGTACGACGGCCTGTGGCAACACTCTTTCCCACTACATTGGGAGAATATAGGCTCGTCGCAGAGTAAAACAAAAGTACCGGAACAATTATCGCATAATATAGGACTTACCTATTCGCTCAAAGGTGGAAAGTACAATCTGTCGCTCGAATGTAAAAATATTACCGACGAACGACTGTACGACAATTTCAGTCTGCAAAAAGCAGGACGAGCATTTTACATAAAAGCAAGAGTATATTTTACCGATAATAAATAATAACTTAAACAATAAGAAAAATGAAAAAGAGACTCTATTTTGGCGCAGTAGCTGCAAGCCTTTTGACAATTGCAGGTACAATTTCATCGTGTAGCAGTGATAACAACGACCCCCAACTGCCCGATAAACCACAAAAAGCACAGTCGCTATACGTAATTCCCGCAATTGTGGGCGATGCAAGCTATCTTATAACATCTGAGACATTAGATGCAGGCGAGATAAGCGTCGAGGGCAAAGGAACCGAAGTTCTCAACGCCACCTATTGGGTATATAAAGGCCTCAACAATGTTTTTGCATTAGTCTATAATAAAGGTGGTGCAGGCACAGGCGCATCGTATTATTTGGATAACAAAGGCAATCCCACCGAAAAATATTCCTACACATACAACAGAATAACCACATACGGAACGTGGGGCGAAAATGTAATTACAGCATCCACAGGAAATTCATCAAAAGCCGATGAATATGGCAACTACCCTCAGGTTCTTCTATTCAACTATCTGAATGCAAAAGATGGCACACAAAAAGAGTCGTCAATCCTTGCCGAAGATTTTCTTGGTAATGGCGAGAAAGTACATTTTGCAGGCATCGTCGAGGCTAATAACAAACTATATACCTCGGTAATACCCGGAGGAATGAGCCTCTACGCAATAGCCAATATGCCCGAAAAAGTAACCGACCAATCGCTCATTACAAAAGAGGCCGGCGGCAGTGGCAGCGGCGCTTACACGGCAGGAGTAATTCCCAGCACACAATATCCCGACCACGCCTATATTGCCATCTACTCCTCGGGTAGTTTCGACGAAAAGCCAATTATTGCACACACCGACAAGATAGGCTTTGCCTGCGGACGCAGTCGCTCGCAGTATTTCCAAACAATATGGGCAACAGATAATGGCGACCTTTACGTATTCTCGCCCGGATACGGACGCACATTCCTCTCGACCCCCGAATTAAAAAAGACAACAGGCACACTACCCTCGGGCGTTGTACGCATAAAGGCAGGAGAGACTACTTTCGACGAAGATTACTATGTAAATATCGAGGAGCTTGGAAACAAAAATCCCATCTATCGTTGTTGGTACATTGACGAGGATTATTTCCTGCTGCAATTATATAAAAATGGTGCCGAGAGTATGATTAACGACGGCACATCAGCCGACGTAAGCGAACTTGCCATATTTGACGCCAAAAACAAGAGTTTAAAACCCGTAACAGGGCTCCCCGAGAATATCTCATTGGGCGGAGAACCATATGGCGAGGATGGCGCCGTTTATATCCCAATAAACGTAACCACAGGCGATTATCCCGCATTTTATAGAGTAGATGCCCACACAGGCAATGCTACAAAAGGATTAACCGTTAAGGCCGAGGCTATAAAGACCGTTGGAAAATTAAACGTACAAAAGTAAAAAAACAATGAAAAAACTTTTCCGGAAAATACATCTGTGGCTATCCGTCCCCTTTGGGATAATAATAAGCCTTATATGTTTCTCGGGGGCAATGTTGGTATTCGAAAAAGAGATAACCGAGAGTGTAAATTCCAAACTCTTTTTTGTCGAAAAAGTCGAGGAAAAAAGCCTGCCCGTAGACACTCTTATAAAGATAGCATCAGCATCCCTCGACGAGGGTGTTGAGATAACCGGAGTAACGCTATTTTCCGACCCTCGAAGAGCCACTCAAATAAGCCTTTCGAAACCCCGGCGAGCCTCACTTTATATCGACCAATATTCGGGTCAAATAAAAGGAAACTACCGGCGTCTGCCCTTCTTTGAAACAATGTTTAAGATGCACCGCTGGCTGATGGGCAGCTCGCGCAATGCCGACGGCAGCATAGGCCTCGGAAAATTGATAGTGGGAACAAGCACACTGATGTTTGTAATTGTGTTACTCTCGGGTGTTGTAATATGGTGGCCGCGCAATAAAAAGATGCTCAGAAACCGCATCAGCATACAATTCAAAAAAGGATGGAAACGACTATTGTACGACCTTCACGTTGCAGCAGGAATATACGCAACACTACTTCTTTTGGCAATGGCATTGACAGGGCTTACGTGGTCTTTTCAGTGGTACCGTAACGGTTTTTATGCACTATTCGGAGTGGAGACCGTGCAATCAACGGCACACAACACACAACTAAAAAAATCGGAAAAAGAGCACAAGAAAAAAGATAATAATAACAACTGCCATCATTGGCAAAAGGTATATGAACAATTGGCCCTTAAAAACAGTGATTACAAACGGATTACAATTTCAAAAGGTAGCGCAAGCGTCTCGTTCGATAAAATAGGTAATCAACGAGCAGCCGATAAATACACATTCGACCCATCGAGCGGAGAAATAACCGCAGCCGAATTATACAACGAGCAGAGCAACAGCAGTAAAATCCGCGGCATGATATACTCGGTACACGTCGGCAGCTGGGGCGGCATAATAACAAGGATTCTCACATTTTTGTCAGCACTCTTGGGAGCCACACTACCTTTGACGGGATATTATCTGTGGATAAAAAGGATTTTACAAAAAAAGTAATAACACCTTTTTCAAATAATACTCACAATAGATTTTTTTTTTATCTATTGTGAGTATTATTTGTAAGCCTAAACCCTTACACACTATTTTTTATTATCTGTGAAACATAAATTTTTGCATAATTTATATACAAAATAGAATTATTCATTAACTTTGCTTCGATGGTACGGCCCTTTTTAAAAAAGCCTGTCCGACACCCCGTAAAAGCACACAAATAACAACCAATTTATAAAACAATTAAACTCTAAAGTAACTATGAGTAAATTAGCAGACCGATTAAACCGACTCACCCCCTCGGCAACACTTGCAATGTCGCAAAAAAGCCAAGAACTGAAAGCACAAGGAGTAGATGTTATAAATATGAGTGTAGGTGAACCCGACTTTAACACTCCCGACAGCATAAAAGAGGCCGCAAAAAAGGCAGTTGACGATAATTGGTCGCGCTACTCGCCCGTTCCCGGCTACCCCACCCTGCGCAAAGCAATTGTCGAGAAGCTGAAAAGAGAAAATAATCTCACCTTTACCGAGGCACAAATATCTGTATCCAACGGTGCAAAGCAAGCAGTGTGCAACGCTATTATGGCACTCGTCAACCCCGGCGACGAGGTAATTGTACCCGCCCCCTATTGGGTAAGCTACCCCGAAATGGTAAAATTGGCCGACGGAACCCCCGTCATTGTCAGTGCAGGCATCGAACAGAATTTCAAGATTACCGGTGCACAGCTTCAGGCCGCTATCACCCCAAAAACAAAAATGCTCATCCTGTGCTCGCCCTCGAACCCCACAGGTTCGGTATATACAAAGGCCGAGCTTAAAGAACTTGCCGACGTCCTTGCAAAATACCCCGACGTTTATGTTGTTGCCGACGAAATTTACGAGCACATAAGCTACGTTGGAGCACACGAGAGCATTGCACAATTCCCCGAGATACGCGAGCGCGTAATAATTGTAAACGGCGTCTCAAAGGCCTATGCAATGACAGGATGGCGCATAGGTTATCTGGCTGCTGCCGAGTGGATTGTAAAGGGCTGTAACAAGCTGCAAGGCCAATATACAAGCGGCCCTTGTTCAGTATCACAGATGGCAGCGTTAGAGGCTTACAACGGCTCTCAGGAAGCCGTAGAGAGTATGCGCCAAGCATTCCAACGTCGCCGCGACCTTATCGTCAAGCTGGCAAAGGATATTCCCGGCCTCGAGGTAAATGTTCCCGAGGGTGCATTCTATCTGTTCCCCAAATGCAGCTCATACTATGGAAAAAGCTACAATGGACAGACAATAAACAACAGCGACGACCTTGCAATGTATCTTCTGACCGAGGCTCACGTTGCCACAGTGGGCGGAGGCTCCTTCGGCTCGCCCGAGTGCTTTAGAATGAGCTATGCGACAAGCGACGAGAATATCACAGAGGCCATCCGCCGCATAAAAGAGGCACTCTCCAAGCTGCAATAAAAAATATTTATCATAAACTATAAGCGAGTGTAGCACTTTTATAGGATGCTACACTCGCTCTTTATATATAATCTTTACCCACTTTTAACAGATAGTTGTTAGTAACCTGTTGAAAAGTGTTTAAAAAATCACTTTTAAAAAATGGATTAAAAATTTTGTTTCTCTTTAAAAATTATTATAGCCGCTGCTATATTCAAATTCCAAATTTAAAAGAGCCTTTTTTACCTTAATTTTTAACTGCCTTTCTTAACCATTTTTTCTATTACAAACAGATTATTTTATTCACAGAAAAGGTTATTAAAAATATGTTGATAAAGTAATCAATCTACTAATTCATAATAAATTACATTGTTAATTAAAGTGTAATAACGCAAACTCTTTTATTGATAACATCAGAAGCAAATTTTTCGATACTTTTTTATCACCACAATTAACAGCAGTTATTCTTGTTTTTTCTTTTTTTCTATTTAAAAAAGGAGAATATTATTATAATCTTTGTCGATAGTGTGGATAATGTATTGCTACAATCCTATAAAAACTAAATAGAAATAATAATATCGCCACGGAAGATAATTCTTTAATCATTTAACTTCGATACTTTTTATCGTAAAGGTATAAAAAATATCTCAAAGCTCTCATTAAAAGAGCTTTGAGATATTATCATAATATCAACCGTCGACGGTTAATTATCTTATGAATAGAATCTTTGTGGCTACTCCCTCGTTACCCTCTTCATCGTAGGTGAGTACATAATATACTCCGGCTGCCACACGGTCGCCCCGTTTGTTGCGTCCGTCCCAAGTAAAGGAGCCTCCAACGGATGTTCCCTCACAGATTAGTGAGCCTGCCGTATCGACGATTTTTACATTGCAGTCGAAGGTGAGCCCGACGATGCTTATTTCGCCGCTGTAATCGGGCCTCACGGGGTTAGGATAGGCATATACGTTGCTCTCGTCCAATTTATCGGATGGTTCGGTGGCATCGGCCATAAAGGAGGCTATTCCATTCTCGGTGCCGAAGAATACCTCACCGCTCTTTTCGTTCACTGCTATGCTCATTATACTGTTCGATGGCAGGGGACTGTTCTCTGTCGTAAAATGGTGGATGGTCTCTTGTCCGTCGGCCGATATTAGATAGGCACCATTGTGCTTTGTGCCTATCCATTTGCGGTTGGCTCCATCGACGAAGATGCTTTGGATGTATACACCGCTCATAAGATAGTCGGCAAGGCCTGTGCCGTCGTTGCGGGGGATTTTTATCTGTGTGAATCGGCCGCTGTCGAAGAATTTCGATGGGTTGTCGATGACGAATAGTCCTGCATCGGTTCCTACCCACAGCGAGCCGTTCTTGTCCTCTTTGAATGCGTAAATCTGATAAATGTCGTAGCTTATTCCATCCTGATTGGTGAATTTTGCCATCCATATTTTTGTATCGTCGTCGCTCACGTCAAGCACGGTGCCGTTTAATTTGGCGCAGAATAGTCCGGCATCGGATTGCAGCGATACTACCCACAGCCAGCCGCGCGAGTCTATTGTAATATCGGTGAGGGTGGGTAATTTGTCTAGCTGGGGATAATATATCTCTTTCCAGCTTTTATCCTGCATAAGGATTTTTATTGGGGTTTTTGTTCCTGTGTTCAGCATCCACAGATTGCCGTTGTTGTCGAACTCTATTTTGGGCACACGAATGTATCTGTTCTCGTATGGCCCGCTTATTACGCTCTGTAATTCAGAGTTTTTGTTGTTGTAGTGTTTTATGAATTTATCGTCGCTAAATTCATATAGTCCGAATCCGAATGAGCTTGCAAAGTAGTGTCCCTGCTCGGTGGGGTCTTCGTCGATGCAACATACGTTCAGATAGTTTCCTGTCGAGGCTTTTATGGTCTCTTCGGGGAGGTTCGTCCAGCGCTCGTCGGTGTAATCATAGACCATTGCCGTGCCGTCGTAGAATTTTGTATCAAGATAGTTGATGTTGCCGCCTGCCACAAGCAGTCGCTCGCCCGAGAATTTTAAAAATTCCGAGTAGTTTCTGATGGGGCTGTTGGGGATTATACCATCCGATTTTTCTACAATTTTTCCACCTTCAATTGTGCAGGCGGCAAGGCCTTTGTAACCTTTGCAATTCCACACTCTGTTACCTTTTTTGCGTATAAAATTACTGCCTTTTTCCAGTGGGTAGATGCTCTTTTGTGTGCTGCTGTCGAAGAATATTACTTTGTCGGTTCCTCCGGCCACAAGCTGTGTGTCGTCGTTGTACAGATATTTGTATATTGTGCCGTTGTTCTCGGCTACGAGTGTCAGTCGGTTTTTTTCGGTGTCAAGGGTATATACGCCAAGATGCTCAATAACACAGTATAATTGGTCTTTAAATATTGCAAAAGAGGTTGTCTTGTATTTGTTTAATTTCTCCCAATTACTGTTGTCGAGCAGATTTTTGTTTCTTACTCCGCGCATTGTGCCCTCTTTTGTGCCTGCGTATATTGCGCCGTCGAAAATGTGTGTGCTATAAACCTCTGTATTCAGATTGTAGGTGTTTGTAAATTCTTTACGCTCAATATCAAGCTCGACAATTCCGAATCCGGTCGATAGCAGTGCTGTATTTCCGTTTATTGATATATTGTTGATGTTTTTTGTGGCGAGCGTCTTATTTTTAAAGTCCGAGATATTATATACTGTCTCGTCGCTGTAAAGAAGGTCGATATTGGCATTTTTATATATAATGACAAGAGCCTCATTCTCTTTGCTGTAAGCTATGAGGCTTATGTCAATGTCGCTCAGATGAGATATTTTATCGTATGTGCGAATCTCCTCGTCCTCTTCGTCGTACGAGAATAGTGCACCCGATGCAAGGACGTAAACTTTTCCATCTATTGTCTCGCAGCGTGTGGCATTGTGGTACGATGCGTGCAGTCTCCAATCTCCCATTGCTGCATCTACTGCCATTGAGGCGATGAGTGCCAACGATAAAATAATGCTCCTAATCATATAATTCCTTTAAATAATCGCTTAATTGCTTTGTTGCGCGGTAGCGATGGCTGATACTGTTTTTTGTACTGCTCTCCATCTGGGCGAAGCTCTCTTTGTATCCTTCGGGAACGAAAATAGGGTCGTATCCGAATCCCGAGGCGCCTCGTTTCTCGCGGGTAATCTCTCCTTTTACAATTCCGTTGAAGAGTTTCTCCTCTCCATCTATTATTAACGCAATAACTGTCCGAAATTGTGCCGAGCGGTTATTTTCTCCTGTTAAATTCTCTAAAAGTTTGTTCATATTGGCCTCGGAGTCGTGCCCATCGCCTGCGTATCGGGCCGAATATACTCCCGGGGCGCCTTCAAGAGCTTCTACCTCGAGGCCTGTGTCGTCGGCGAAACAGTTTGCTCCGTATTTCTCGAAAATGTAACGGGCTTTTATAAGTGCGTTTCCCTCTAACGTTTCGGCGGTCTCGGGAATATCATCGGTGCAATCAATATCGGCGAGTGAGAGTACCTCTACCCCACTCCCGATAATGTCGCGCACCTCTTGCAGCTTGTGCTTATTGTTTGTAGCAAATACCAATTTCATACTTTTTTTTCGCTTGCTTCAAGCTCTTCGGTTGTTTTTAGTTTTTTGGCTTTTGTCTTTATTTTGTCGAATCCGTTGCCATA
The DNA here is from genome assembly GCA_045533955.1 of Bacteroidaceae bacterium. Lineage (GTDB taxonomy): Bacteria > Bacteroidota > Bacteroidia > Bacteroidales > Bacteroidaceae > HGM04593. The sequence continues at coordinate 14,360 of JAZSIU010000073.1, read as the reverse complement.
AACGCCCATTACTTTCATTTGTGATACAAGAGCATTGGGGTCAATTTGCTTTACAATGCTGTAAAGTTCGTTTGTCTGATTGGCGCGGGTTATTGTTGTTATTACTTTTCCCTCGCTTTTCGAGTAGAAACCAACCGAGTCGAGCAGTGTAACGCCTCGGCGAAGCTGTCGGGTGATATAATATCCAATCTCTTCGTATTTATTCGAGAAGATAAAGAATTGTACCATCTGACGATTGCTGTTCACCATATAGTCGAGCGATACGTTCACTATAACAAGGTTGATGTATCCATAAAATACCTTTGCAAGGCCTATTGACTCGGAACCGTTCGAGGGTACCAAGAAATATCCGCTTGTGATTATGCAAATATCAATATAGAGCATCGCCCGCCCGAAACTGACGTCTTTATATTTATTTACTATTGCTGCCACAATATCCACGCCTCCCGTGCTACCGTTGCTAAGGAAGCACAGTGCAATTCCTATTCCGGTGAATATCGAGCCTACCAAGCACGATTCAAGCTGCTTTGTCGGGCCCAGAATGGTGAAGGCGTTCTGCTCTCTGAAAAGTTCCTGAAAAAGGCTCAAGAACAGCGTGAGCATCACAATGGCGTAGATTGTCTTTATGCAGAATTTAAATCCCAACTGCCATATAGCTATAATTATCAGCACTACATTTATGCAGAAATAGGTATATTGCATAGGTATTCCGATGGAGTATTGTACGATGGCTCCGATACCTGTAACGCCTCCAATAAGGAATTGAAAGGGGCTCATAAAAAAGTTCCACGAAATAGCATAGATAATAAGTCCTATGGTTATTGTAAGATAACTTTTTATTTCGCCGGCAATGTCAGTCTTTGGGATGAATAACTTAGCCATAATTCTTTATGATTTTAATTTATCAAAAAACTATGTTTACTATTTTCTTGGGTACGACAATCATCTTCTTTACTGCCTTTCCGTCGAGATATTTTGCGGTCTGTTCGTTGGCAAGCACCTGAGCCTCGATGTCTGCTTTATCGGCGTCGGCTGCAAATTCCATTGTGAAGCGGGCTTTTCCGTTGAACGAGATTGTATATTTTATTGTATCTTCTTTCAGATAGTCGGCATTAAAGGCGGGCCACTCGGCGTCGCACACCGTGGTTGTGTGGCCTAAAATCTCCCAAAGTTCCTCGCAAATATGGGGTGCAAAGGGTGCAAGCACAATTACGAATTGCTCTAAGATTGCTCGTTTGTTGCATTTTAGTGCGCTTAGTTCGTTTGTGCATATCATAAATGCGCTCACTGCTGTGTTGTACGAGAATGCGGGGATATCCTCGGTTGCTTTTTTAATGAGTTTGTGCAGTGATTTTAGCTCCTCTTTTGTGGGGGCCTCGTCGTTTACGATAAGATTGTCGTCTTTGTCGAAGAAGAGGTTCCACAGCTTGCGCAGGAAGCGGTGGCAACCGTCGATGCCGTTTGTGTCCCACGGCTTAGACTGCTCGATGGGGCCGAGGAACATCTCGTACAGACGCAGTGTGTCGGCACCATATTTCTCGACAATGGTGTCGGGGTTAACAACGTTGTACATCGACTTACTCATCTTCTCGATGGCCCATCCGCAGATGTATTTTCCATTCTCCAGAATAAATTCTGCGTCTTTATAGTCGGGGCGCCAAGCGCGGAAAGCGTCAATATCCAAAATATCGTTCGATACAATGTTTACATCTACGTGTATGGGGGTTACGTCGTACTCTTTTGCAAGGTTCAGCGAGACGAATGTGTTTGTATCTTTTATGCGATAGACAAAATTGCTTCGGCCCTGAATCATTCCCTGATTGATGAGTTTCTGGAACGGTTCTTCTTTTACGCTTGCTCCAAGGTCGAAGAGGAACATATTCCAGAATCTCGAGTAGATGAGGTGTCCTGTTGCGTGCTCGGTTCCGCCGACGTAAAGGTCGACATTTTGCCAATATTTATCGGCCTCGCTCGATACGAGAGCTGTGTGGTTGCGAGGGTCCATATAACGCAGATAGTAGGCGCTTGAGCCTGCAAAGCCGGGCATTGTGTTGAGCTCGAGGGGGAATATTGTTGCGTTGTTGATGTTTGCTTTGTCGGTTACGCAGTTGCCTACTGTATCCCACGCCCATATTTTAGCGTGTCCCAATGGGGGCTCGCCGCTCTCGGTGGGGAGGAATTTTTCTACCTCGGGAAGTTCAAGGGGCAGGCACTCTTCGGGGATGGGGCAGGGGATGCCGTTTTTGTAGTAGATGGGGAAGGGTTCGCCCCAATAGCGCTGACGGCTGAAAATTGCGTCGCGCAGACGGTAGTTGACCTTGACGCGACCAAGATTATTCTCGGTAACGTAGGCTTTTGTGGCTGCTATTGCTTCTTTTACGGTGAGGCCGTTGAGGTTGAGCTTGCAGTTGGCAAACGCTGCTGTGGGCGAGTTTGTCATAATGCCCTCTTTGGCGTCGAAGCTCTCCTCACTTACGTCGCACCCCTCGATGAGCGGACGTATCTCAATGCCGAAATGTTTGGCAAAGGCGTAGTCGCGGCTGTCGTGTGCGGGAACGGCCATTATGGCTCCTGTTCCGTAGCCCGAGAGTACATAGTCGCTCACCCACACGGGTATCTCCTCGCCGGTGATGGGATTTATTGCATACGAGCCTGTAAATACTCCGGTTACTTTGCGGTCTATCATACGCTCGCGCTCGGTGCGTTTTTTAGTGCGGTCTATGTAAGCCTCGACGGTCTCTTTTTGTGCCTCGGTGGTGAGCTGTGCTACAAACTCGCTCTCGGGGGCAAGTACCATAAATGTTACACCGAATATTGTGTCGGCGCGGGTGGTGAAGATGGTAAATTCTACGTCGCTGTCCTTTATGCGGAATTGCATTTCTGTTCCCTCGCTTCGGCCTATCCAATTGCGCTGTGTCTCTTTAAGCGACTCGGTCCAATCTATCTTGTCGAGGCCGTCGAGCAGGCGCTGTGCGTAGGCCGATACTCGCAGACACCACTGTTTCATCTTTTTTTGTACAACGGGGTAACCACCGCGCTCCGATACTCCATCGACAACCTCGTCGTTGGCAAGCACGGTGCCGAGCTTGGGGCACCAATTGACCATTGTCTCATTTAAGAATGCTATACGCCAATTCATAAGCGTCTCTTGTTGGGCCTTGTGGTCCATTGCGTTCCAATCTGAGGCTGTGATATTGAGTTCCTCGGTACAGGCTGCGTCGATTGATGCTGTGCCACCGGTCGATAGCTTTTCTATAAGTTCGCTTATGGGCTTACAGCATTTTGCTGCATTATCGTAGTAGTGGTTGAACATTTTTATGAATGCCCACTGTGTCCAATGGTAATATTCCGGGTCGCAGGTACGAATCTCGCGCTCCCAATCGAACGAAAAGCCTATTTTGTCGAGCTGCTCGCGGTATCTTGCAATATTTTGTTCGGTTGTTACCTGCGGATGCTGTCCTGTCTGTATGGCATACTGCTCGGCGGGAAGACCGTAAGCGTCGTATCCCATAGGGTTAAGCACGTTGTATCCTTGCAGTCGCTTGTAGCGTGCAAAAATGTCCGATGCAATATATCCCAATGGGTGTCCGACGTGCAATCCTGCTCCCGACGGATAGGGGAACATATTCAGCACATAGAATTTCTCTTTCTCACTATTCTCGGTTATGCGATAGGTGTTATTTTCTTTCCATCGCTGTTGCCACTTTTTCTCGATTCCGTTAAAATTGTATCCCATAATTATATTAAATTTTTTATTTTGTCTTTTTACGTTGCCTTATACAAAGTATAAGAGCCTGCAAATTTAAGTAAAAAAAGTAACACTGAGCGATATTATATATTCAATTATTGAACTGCCAAGATTTTTTTTGTGCTCTTGTGGGACATTTGAAATTTTTTTAAGAAAATAGTGCTATCTTCGCGACATTATTTTCAAAAAATATTTATGGCAGAAAAAGAGGTAGCAATGACGCCAATGATGCGACAATTCTATGACCTGAAGGCTAAACATCCCGATGCGATTATGTTGTTTCGTTGCGGCGATTTTTACGAGACATATTGTGCCGATGCAATCCTTGCATCCGAGATATTGGGAATTACCCTGACGAAGCGTTCAAACGGTAAGGCCGAGGCTTTTGCACCCATTGAGATGGCGGGCTTTCCTTTTCACGCGCTCGACACTTATCTTCCCAAGCTCATCCGTGCGGGCAAGCGTGTGGCTATATGCGACCAGCTCGAGGACCCCAAGCTCGCAAAGAAACTTGTGAAGCGCGGAATAACCGAGCTTGTTACCCCGGGTGTCTCCATAAACGATAATGTGCTCGACCATAAAGAGAATAATTTCCTTGCAGCCGTACATTTCGGCCGTCCGATGTGCGGCGTCGCCTTTTTGGATATTTCGACCGGCGAATTTTTAGTTGCCGAGGGTACGTTCGATTATGTCGAGAAGCTGCTCATAAATTTCAGCCCGAAGGAGGTTCTTTATGAGCGTGGAATGAAAAGCCGCTTCGAGGAGTGCTTCGGCAATAAGAATCTTACTTTCGAGCTCGATGATTGGGTCTTTACCGATGAATTTGCCACCGAGAAGCTGACTAAACATTTCGAAACAAAAAATCTGAAAGGATTCGGAATTTCGCATCTGCGCAGCGGAGTAATTGCAGCGGGTGCCGTGCTGCATTATCTGAGCGTTACGCTGCACACGCAAATATCGCACATACGCAATATTTCGCGCATCGAGGAGGAGCGTTACGTGCGGCTCGATAAATTTACTATTCGCAGCCTCGAGCTTTTGGGTTCTATGCACGAGGGAGGCTCGTCGCTCCTCTCGGTCATCGACCGCACGGTTACGGCTATGGGCGCGCGTCTGCTCAAGCGCTGGATGGTTTTTCCGCTTAAGGATAAAAAGCCCATCGACGAGCGCCTCGACATTGTCGAGTATTATTTCCGCGAACCTCAATTCCGCGATATTATCGACGAGAATCTGCGTCAGATAGGCGACCTCGAGCGCATAATTTCGAAGGTAGCCGCAGCGCGTGTCTCTCCGCGCGAGCTTGTGCAGTTGAAATTGGCTTTGCAGGCTATTGAGCCTATAAAAAATGCTTGCGAGGCATCCTCGAACAGCGTAATTAAACAGATAGGTGCGCAGCTCGACTGTTGTGCCGATATTCGCGAGAGAATTGTGCGCGAGATTGTTCCCGAACCGCCCCTTCTCTTGAATAAAGGCGGTGTAATTGCCTCGGGGGTCGATGCGCAGCTCGACGAGCTTCGTGCAATTGCTTACAACGGCAAGGATTATCTTATGCAACTGCAACAGCGCGAGAGCGAGCGCACGGGCATTCCCAGCCTGAAAATATCGTTCAATAATGTCTTTGGATATTATATAGAGGTAAGAAATACTTACAAAGATAATGTCCCGCAAGAGTGGATACGCAAGCAGACACTCGTAAACGCCGAGCGTTACATTACTCAAGAACTCAAGGAATATGAAGAAAAAATCCTCGGTGCCGAAGAAAAAATCCTTACACTCGAAACAAAAATTTACAGCGAGCTTGTCGCGTCGTTGGCCGAGTATATACACTCTATTCAGCTCAATGCAACGCATCTTGCGCGCCTCGATGTACTACTCTCCTTTGCCAACGTGTCGCGTGCCTATAAATATATCCGCCCCGTAATTTCCGAGGATGATATTCTTGACATTAAGCAGGGTCGCCACCCTGTAATTGAGCGTCAGATGGCTGTGGGCGAGAATTACGTTCCCAACGACCTTTATCTCGACAGCAACACACAGCAGATAATAATAGTTACGGGTCCCAATATGGCCGGAAAGTCGGCGCTTCTGCGTCAGACGGCGCTCATCACCCTTATGGCACAGATAGGATGCTTCGTCCCGGCCGATAGCGCAACGGTGGGAATTGTTGATAAAATCTTTACACGTGTTGGTGCGAGCGATAATATATCGGCCGGAGAATCAACCTTTATGGTCGAAATGACCGAGGCTGCGAATATTCTTAACAATCTATCGCCCCGAAGCCTTGTACTCTTCGACGAGCTTGGACGCGGAACATCAACATACGATGGAATGTCCATTGCTTGGGCAATTGTCGAACACATTCACGAGTCGGACAAGGGTAGGGCACGCACTCTCTTCGCCACCCACTACCACGAGCTGAACGAGATGGAAAAGAGCTTCGCACGCATAAAAAACTTTAATGTGTCGGTAAAAGAGATTGACGGACGAGTGATTTTTCTGCGCAAGCTGATGCCCGGCGGAAGCGAGCACTCCTTTGGTATTCACGTTGCAAAATTGGCGGGAATGCCCAAGAGCATCGTCAAGCGCAGCGAGCAAATTCTCTCGAAACTCGAGGCTGCCGACAATAGGGGCGAGATTAAAAGCTCGGCCGCTGGCGCCATTGCCGACAGTCGTGAGGGGCTTCAGTTGAGCTTTTTCCAATTGGACGACCCTGTTCTTGCGGGGGTGCGCGACGAGATTTTGGGCATCGACATTAACAATCTTACGCCCATCGAGGCACTCAATAAACTGAACGAAATTAAGCGAATAGTAAAGGGAAAATAAGATTATCCTGCTTTAGTGCACCCTTGAACAATTTTACATATTAGGCTGTTAAGATTAAAAAATTCTTAACAGCTTTATTTATGAACAAAAAAAATCTTACCAATGAATCGGGAGCAATAGTTACCGATAACACAAACTCGCTCACCGCAGGTAGTCGCGGCCCAATTCTTCTCGAAGATAATTGGCTGATAGAAAAACTCGCTCATTTCGACCGCGAGGTAATCCCAGAGCGTCGTATGCACGCAAAGGGTAGTGGAGCATTCGGAAAATTCGTTACAACGCACGACGTAACGGATTATACCTGCGCCTCGCTCTTTTCGCATATTGGAAAAAGCACCGACGTATTTGTGCGCTTCTCGACAGTGGCGGGCGAGCGAGGCGCCGCCGACGCCGAGCGCGACATTCGAGGCTTTGCGATAAAATTTTACACCGACGAGGGTAATTGGGACCTTGTGGGTAACAACACCCCCGTATTTTTTCTGCGCGACCCACTGCAATTCCCCGACCTTAATCACGCCATAAAGCGCGACCCGCAGACCAATCTGCGTTCGCCACAGAGCAATTGGGACTTTTGGACAATGCTGCCCGAGGCACTGCATCAGGTAACAATTGTAATGTCCGACCGCGGAATCCCCGCCTCGTACCGCAATATGCACGGGTTCGGGTCGCACACATACAGTCTCATAAACAGCGAGGGCAGGCGCGTGTGGGTAAAATTTCACTTTCGCACCCAACAAGGTATAAAAAACCTTACAAATGCCGAGGCTGCGGCAATAATAGCAAAAGACCGCGAGAGCCACGGGCGCGACCTTTTCGCAGCTATCGAGGCGGGTAATTTCCCCCGTTGGACGCTCTATTTTCAGATAATGACCGAGGAACAGGCCCGTAGGCACTGCGAGAATCCCTTTGACGTTACAAAAGTGTGGAGCCACAAGGATTATCCGCTCATTGAGGTGGGTGTGCTCGAACTCAACCGCAACCCCTCGAACTACTTTGCCGAGGTTGAGCAGGCAGCCTTTAACCCCGCGCACATTGTGCCGGGCATCGGACTCTCGCCCGATAAACTGCTTCAGGGACGATTATTCTCATACGGCGACGCACAGCGCTACCGATTGGGCGTAAATCACGACCAGATACCCGTGAACCGCCCGCGCTGCCCTCTGCACAGCTTTCACCGCGACGGTGCTATGCGCGTCGATGGCAACGAGGGCCCGACAAAAGGCTATTCGCCCAACAGTATAGGCGAGTGGAGTGTGGGCAGCGCCCAATACGCTCACTGCGATGCGACGGGCGAGAGTATGCGCTACAACCCCTACGACGAGCGCACCGACGATTGTTTCCGTCAGCCGGGTAATCTGTACAGACTTATGAGCGAGGATAAGCGCGCCCTTTTAATCTCGAACACAGCCGAGGATATGTTGCCCGTGAGCGAGAATATAAAATACCGACACGCTGCCCACTGCTACCTTGCCGACAGCGAGTATGGCACGCGTCTGGCCGAGGCTATGATGCTGCAACTGAGCGAGGTTCAGAGGCTGGCAGCAATGAGCCAAAAAGAGCGTCTCTACGAGACAAGGACATATTAACTAATTATCGGCAGCCGAATATTATTTGGTAATATTCGGCTGCCGATAACAATTAAATAGAATTTATTACCTACAAATGAATTAAATACTTTAGAAAGAAAAATATTCAGCAACAATTGTTTTTGGTGTCTTTGATTTTAATCCTTTATCAAAATAATATGTATAACTATATCTTATTCCAAAAACCTCTTTTACATATACACCAAAATTTACCATAAAACAATTCTTTAACTCTTTATCTAAAGAGTAGGTTATCATATAATTTACTATGTTGCTTGGTGTGTTATCTTCGGTAAATTGTTTTATTTCATCAACATTTAAAGATAATTCCGGTAACTTGTGATATTCGTATGAACCGGTAATAATATACTCTTTTTTATTAGTCGGATGCTTTCTATATGCGTCCTCCGAGAGAGCTACCGAAGATTGTGGCGGGATGGTTAAAACTCTATCATTTTTATAGGTAGTGGTGGTAGCACTGAATTTACCTTTGTCTCCGCCTACATTTACACCGCCGGCCAATGTTCCCACAGCACCTCCTACGCCTAATGCGTCGGCAACCGAGCCTAAATTAACGCTTGCACCGCTACCCGAGTTACCACCCTCGGTAACGGTATATTCTGTGTGGTCGTAATACTTTTTTGTTTTTCCTGTCGATGAGGTACCAAAGCACGCTGCTTTATCAATATAAATTACACGAGACGTTTTATTTTTAATAATAATTGCGTATTTTGGTCTATAATTATTTGAAAATGGTTCATATGGTGGTTTTATGGTTTCTCCTATACTGTGTCCGTATATATATTCATAAGAATTCTCTTTATTTACTTGAACCAAAGATATTTCAATGTCATCGGTCGAGAGAATGGAAGAGGCGGTAATACCAAAAATACTTATATAACTACTTGCTTTTTTAACTTTGTTTTTCTCGGGGTATCTTAGAAAATATTCGTGAACCTCATTGTTATATTCGGCAATGAGCTCGGCATTATTGTCGGCGGGGGTTGCCATTATGGGTTCGTTGGGGCCTTGTTCGCTGTCGGCGGGGTTTTCTTCACCGGCCGATGATGTTTGTGCTGCCGGTGTCTCTTTAAACACATCCTTTTCGCCATTTTGGTATTTAATCATAAACACCTCGGCCTTTTCGATAGTGTATGCAGGGCCATCTTGGTTTGTCCATTTTTTGTACTCAATTTCTGTTTTTGATATTTTAAGCACTTTAGACGAAATTTCGTCGCCGTTACGGCAAATAATTATATCCTGTGCAAATGCTGTAAGCGATACAAGAGCAAGTAAAGTAAATAAAAATCTTTTCATATCATTAAATTTTGTAGTTTGTCGAATAGTCTATTAAAACGTAGTCCTAAAATTCAGACAATAAAAAAGCGCGGACTAAAACCCTTTCTATGCTTATCGAGGTATCGCCAAACACCTTAGCCACATATACGAGTAAAAGCCCACGCCAAAATGACGTGAGCATCAACTTTTACTCTTGTGGCTTAATAAAAATTTGGCGATTTTCGATAAGCAAGAAAAAAGCTAACGCTTAATTATTTTATGTCTTTTTAATTTTTTCGTTATTTCATAGGCACGTTATTTTTTTGCATTGTTATTGTATCTGCGAATATAGCAACAGGCGAGCGGGAAAGATTGACTATTTTTTGCGGCGGGCGCTGTATATATTCGTTGTTTAGCGCAAATATATATGATTCTTTTTATACTTATTAACAATTGTCGTTGTTTTTTATCAAAATGATGGATTCTGATATTCTTCGGCGCAGTGCATAAAAAACAGACAGCCGTGTAATGAAAAAAATTACACGGCTGTCTGTTTGTATTCTTTATTTTTTCTTCCATCCATAGAGCATACAGGCTGCTCCAATTATCATAAACGGAATACTCAGAATCTGTCCCATATCGAGCAGCATTCCATTTTCAAAATCTACCTGAACCTCTTTTAAAAACTCGACAAAGAAGCGGAATGTGAAGATTGTCGCAAGGCAGTAGCCAAAATAGAACAGTGTGCCCACCTTCTGAGGGAATTTCTTGTACAGCAGCCATCCGCCGACGAAGAACAGCAGATAGGCTATTGCTTCGTATAGCTGTGCAGGGTGGCGCGGAACATTATCGACCTGCGCAAATATTATGCCCGTAGGCCCGTCGGTGGCGCGTCCCAAAATCTCGCTGTTCATAAAATTGCCTAAGCGTATCATTGCCGCCACAATGGGGGTGGTAATTGCAATATTATCGAGCACAGTGGCAAATTTCATCTTTGTCTTGCGGCAGTAGAGCCACAGAGCGGTGAAAAGTCCTATCGTGCCACCGTGGCTCGCAAGGCCCAGATAACCAACGAATTTCCATCCGTCGGGGGTTATTTTTATGGGCAGAATCATCTCCCAAAAGTGCGACAGATAATACTGTGGCTCGTAGAACAGACAGTGTCCCAAGCGTGCACCGATGAGTATGCCGAAGAAGCAGTACATAAAAAGCGGCTCGAAAAACTCGTCGGCAATCTTTTGCCTTTTATAAAGATACTGCATAATGTAATAGCCTAATGCAAGGCCCACTATCCAGCAGATAGAGTAGTAGCGTATCTCGAATCCGAAGAGCGAGAATGGACTCATCGACGGGTCCCAAACAAATGCGCAGGGTAGGGTAGCCATTATTATCAAATGCTTATACGTTGAAACGGAAGTGCATTATGTCGCCATCCTGCACAACATACTCCTTGCCCTCGACGCCCATTTTTCCGGCCTCTTTTACGGCGGCCTCGGAGCCCAGCGCAATATAATCGTCGTACTTTATAACTTCGGCGCGGATAAAGCCCTTTTCAAAGTCGGTGTGTATGACGCCGGCGCATTGCGGTGCTTTCCACCCCTTGCGGAAAGTCCACGCTTTTACCTCCATCTCACCCGCTGTGATGAATGTCTGAAGGTTCAAGAGGCTGTAAATGGCCTTAATCAGACGGTCGCAACCCGACTCGCTGAGGCCCATATCTTCGAGGAACATTTGCTTCTCTTCGTAGCTCTCGAGCTCGGCAATGTCCGACTCGGTTTGTGCCGAGATAATCAGAAGCTCGGCATTTTCGTCCTTTATGGCCTCGCGCACTGCATCGACGTATTTGTTGCCCGAGGCTGCCGAGGTGTCATCGACGTTGCATACGTATAGTACGGGCTTCGAGGTGAGCAGGAAGAGGTTTTTTGCCGCCTGCTGCTCGTCGTCGGTGTCAAAAACAACCGTGCGGGCCGATTTTCCGGCCTCAAGAGCCTCTTTGTAGCGCATAAGCACCTCGTACTCCAATTTTGCTTGCTTGTCGCCGCCCACACGAGCCTGCTTTTCCACTCGCTTTATGCGATTCTCGACAGTCTCAAGGTCTTTCAGTTGAAGCTCAATGTCGATAATCTCTTTGTCGCGCACGGGGTCAACCGAGCCATCGACGTGTACAATATTGTCGTTGTCGAAGCAGCGCAGTACGTGGATAATGGCGTCAGTCTCGCGTATGTTACCCAAAAATTGGTTGCCCAATCCCTCGCCTTTGCTGGCGCCTTTTACAAGGCCGGCAATATCTACAATGTCGCACGTTGCGGGCACGATGCGTCCGGGGTGAACAAGCTCGGCCAGCTTGTTGAGTCTCTCGTCGGGGACGGTAATCTGTCCCATCTGTGCGTCAATTGTGCAGAAGGGAAAATTTGCTGCCTGTGCCTTTGCGCTTGAGAGACAGTTGAAGAGTGTCGATTTTCCTACATTCGGTAGGCCTACAATTCCTGCTTTAAGAGCCATATTTTTATAATCTGTTGTTTCTTAGATGCTGTAAGAGAGGCTGTCGGGCAGCTTCTAAATTTTTTCCCGTCTCAATTGCGCGCGGGAAACTGTTGCATCTTCTTTGTTAATAAATCTTTGCACCGCTTTTCCTAAAAAAAGAAAAGCGGTGCAAAGATAGTTGTTTCTTTTGTAAGTTGAAAATGAGTGGGGTGGTTTATTCTCGGTGGCCGAGAATCTGTCTTAGATTATCCTCGTTTTTTATTGAGTGGTAGTCGTCTATAAGGCTGAATATCTGCCATATTATTATGTAGCTTACAAAAATTACTCCTAATATGTACATTATAGTGTCGCCTTTGTCGGCAATGGGGGCGGTTGCGATATTTTGTACTTTTCCGAGTATTGTTTTTATGTTGTCCCACTGCACAAGCATAAAAAGGGTTGTCAGCGTGCTTGAGACTGCAAGGGTTACCAGCACAAATATGTTTGTGCGACGGCGCGGCGGCAGCTGCGTCTGAATCCTGAGGCGAAGCTCGGGGATTTTCTTTTCATCGGGTGCGAAGCTCTTTTTCAGTGCCTCGGATATTATTTTGTCTCGCTCATTCATTCTATTTTGAGTATTTTTTGAAGGTTGCCTCGTGCGCGCGACAGATAGGCTTTTATGCTGCCCTCGGAGTAACCGGTTATTTTTACAATCTCTTTTATTTTTTTCTCTTCGAGGTAAAATAGCGTTACACACTCTCGCTCTTTTGTGCCGAGCCGATAGATGGCACGGTGCAGCGCATCCTCGTCGGGTGGTTGGGGTGCCTCGTCGTCGGCAATTTCATATGCTTTTGCCTCGTTGTCGAGCGGTTCCAGAAAATCCTCCTTTTTCTCCTTTCGCGCATAGCTTACAAAGGTGTTGAAGGCAATTTTTAGAATCCAATTTTGCAGCGACGTAATCTGCTTGAAGCCTCCGAGCCCCTGCCACACTTTTATGAATGTCTCTTGCGTAAGGTCGTCGCTTACAGCGCTGTTACCCTTTGTAAGAATAAGAAAATATCGGTGCACGTGTGGCAGATATTTATCCATCAGATGCGTGTAGGCTCTGTTGTCGTTAAAAAGAAGCACCCTTGTTACCCACAGAATATCTTCGGGGTTTTTCATTGTTGCTCCTCTTGTGTGTCGATGTTTTTTACTTCAATTGGTTCGTTGCTGCTTTTTGCTGCCTGCACTCGGCGACGGTTTTTTATTGTCTCCATTATAAGAAATACCGTGCGTACAATAAGGCGCAACAGCCCCGAGAAGAATAAGATAATGGCTATGAGTAGAAAAAACTCATTAATATGTCCGCCGCCGGTAAATGTGTAAAACATCACGGCAAAGCCTATTCCAAGCAGGGTGGTGTCTGTTAGGAATTTATTCTGCGCGGTAATTATCTTCTCCTTTTTTGCGTTTATTATCGTTTGCAGATTCTCGTTGTTGGCGTCGCTGATTGCGCCTTTGTCAACGAGGGTTATCAAAAACTCCTTTTCGCGGGCGTCTTTCTTGGCAAGATTGCGGAGATATATTACTATGAGCACTATTATTGACACTATCACAAGCAGTGTAATTACTGTAATGGATATAAATTCAATAATTCTGTCAGTTCTTCTTTGCTCCTCTCTCAGTATATAATTTTCGTTATCCTTGTCTTGTTTAATTATATTTTCGACCATTGTGCTGCTGAGGGTTCCATTCTCGACCATTTGCATAATTTGGCTTTCGCTATATTGTTGTGCTTGCGATTGGACGGGCAACAGTGTAACGAGCATAAGTGTTACGATGATGATTTTGAGTAGATTTTTCATTTTTTTCTTTTTTTTTGTGGTTAATAATTTTTGTTCTGTACCTATAAGACGTCGGCTCGATGCGAAAGGTTACAATTTTTTCGCAAATAATTTCGGGATTTTTAAATGTTTTTAACGCTGGGTGGGTAAAAGAAAATGTTGCGGAGGTTTTTTTGGAGGGTGGGGAGAATAGAGTATAAACAAAAAGAACAGCCTTTTAGGCTGTTCTTTTTGTAGCGAGAGTGGGTCACGATCCCACGACCTCCGGATTATGAATCCGACGCTCTAACCAGCTGAGCTATCTCGCCATCATTTTTGCGGTGCAAAGATACGATGCTATTTTGATAAATGCAAATATTTTGTTCTTTTTTTGCAGGAATTTCTTTTTTTGTGGCTTTTATTCGGTAGTTGTAACAATTTTAAGAATATAATTTAAGCGGCTTTTTAAAATTATTATTACATTTTTTAGAGAAAAGTTAAAAACTTGCTATATTTGCGAATATACACTGCGCTCGCTGTGTAAAATATTGAAGTAAACTTCATATTTTTCGCTCGCTTGTTCGTATATTTGCCAAAATATGTAAAAAAGAAATACTATGATACTGCACCCCGGCACTACGCTCAAACACGGCGACT
>JAZSIU010000087.1:0-5523 GCA_045533955.1 Bacteroidaceae bacterium | reverse complement strand
AGGGGCGGTAGTAGTCGGGGGTGCTCTCGACGACCACTCCTTGAGGCAGGGATATTGATAGAATGTCGGCCTCGGCGTTGGGGGCTTCGTCCTTTATGCAGGCTGTGGGCAGGGTGGCTGCCAACAGTAGTGTGAGTGCTGTCTTTTTCATTTTTTTTATTATGCTATGCCAATGAGTTGAATCTCAAAAATGAGTGTTGAAAATGCAGGGATGGGGCCGCTCGAACGCTTGCCGTAGCCCATTTGCCACGGGATATATACCCGCCAATGGTCGCCCGTGTGCATATTCTGAAGGGCAAGGGAGAAGCCTTCGATAAGGTCGCTCACGCGCATTGCCTCGGGGCAGCTGCGTTTGTAGCTGTTGTCAAATTCGCGGCCGTTGATGAGCGTGCCTCGATAGTGCAGGGTAACGACGCTTGCGGGGGTAGGGCAGTGCTTTCCCTCGCCCGATGCGATAATTTCGTATAGTAGTCCGCCGGCGAGGCTTTTTATATTGGGCTCGGTGGCTTTTTGGGCCATAAAGGCCTCGTTCTTTTCGCGTTGCTGCTCTTTCTTTGCCATTTTTTGTGCTTGTTGTTTTATTTCCTGCAAAGTTATAAAAGTTGTGTAATTGTTAAAAAACGGCAGAAGCATTTTTTTATTGCTTCTGCCGTTTTTAAGGTCTTTTAGTCTTTTACTTGGTAATTATGATTTTTTTACCGTTGCTTATGTATATCCCTTTTTTTGTTGGGTGCGTTATTTTGCGCCCTTGAAGGTCGTATGTGCCGTGCCCGGCGGGGTTATAATCATTGGTCGTTACGCTGATTCCTGTTACCGATGAGTAGATGATTGTAATATCTTTGTGTCCATCTACGCTGTTTACTCCCTCAGATGCTCCTTCGATGCTCTTGAATATGTATCCATCGATTGTGGGGACGCTCAGTGTGAAGTTATCGTCGGCGGCCATTATCGTGCTGTTTGTTTGTAGGTGGTTGCCCTCGCTGTCGATGCAGGTGATATTTATGGTGTAATAGGGTTGCACGATATATTCGTAGGCTATAAAGGGGTGAGGCTCGCTCCATCCTGTGAATGTGTGGTCGCTGTTGCTGTTCCAATAGAGGCCGTTGCTGCATTTTACGCTTAGCGAGCCGTTGTTGGCGGTGAAGCGGAAGTTTCCTCCACTCTCGCTTGCTTTGTTGGCCGAGCCTTTTGTGAGCGTGGGAATATAGCATCCGAGACCGTTTACTACCTTTGAGTAGCTGCCCGATGCTTCGATGAACCATACGTAGGAGGGGCCGCCTGATGCTGCGCTGTTGTCGGTGAGGATATTCTGACCTACGGCCGATGCGTTGAGCAGGCCGTTGCGACTGTTATCGTTCTTGTTGTCGAAGAATAGGTAAGATTTTCCATTCTCGACCTTTGTAACGGCACCTCCTATTGCCTTGAATCCAATATGGGCGTCGGTGGTGTAGGTGAGTGTGATTGTTGTATCGGAGTTTATGCTCAGCTGTGGGGGCAGTTTTTCGCCTGCGAGGGTGTAGTGTGCTGCGAGGCTGCCGGCCTCTGTACTGAAGCTCTCGCCTATCGGGGTGCTGTATTCCTCGATAAGGATTATTCCGCCGCGGCTCTCGACGTGGCGCAGGGTTACGGCATAGGCGGTGCGCTCGTAGGTTACCTTTACGCTCTTGTGGCCGTCGAGCTGCGCAAATGAGGCTGTGTCGATGCTCTTTACGCGCATATTCTTTATCTCGGGGGCTGCACACTCGTAGGGCTCGTTCTGTGCCGATGAGTGGTGGTATGTGGCAATCTTATTGCCATCTTGGTCGAAGCAGTCGTATGTAATCTGATAGACGGGTTCGTATTTCCACGCCGAGCCTTGCGGATATATTCCGCCGACATTCAGTGTTTGTGGGTTGGTGGTTGCTCGCTTGGGCATTGGGTATAGGGCGCCGTCGGCGGCCATAATGGAAAAGTCGCCTGTGCGCTCGTTGTATATATTCTTCAGTTGTGCAGCTGTGCTGCCCATTGTTACGGGGACGCTTGTGCTGCTTATGTAACGGCCTGTGGCGCGGTTGCGAAGGGTCAGTGTTTGTCCCTCGCTGTCTATTGTCGATGCAGTTATTTCCCATACGTCGGCGCTCAGCTCCTGCTCTTTGGCCATAAGGGTACTGCTGCCGTCGTCAATCATTCTCCAGCCTGCAAATGCGGGTACGTTGTTCGATATTCTCACGAAGCTGCCCTTTGCGGGGTATTCTATTTGGGGTTCTTGCGACTGCACTCCTAACGGACGGAATTCCCACACGCCGCCGTTGCCGTCGTTGGGGTTGCTCCACATATTTATGGAGTTATTCTGTCCGGCGCCTGCAAAGTTCATATACATTCCTGCTGCGGCTTTTTGGCTGTGGATGCTGTAACGGTAGTAGTTGCCATTTTTGCTATATACGGCCTCGCCTAATATAAAATCGTAGTGGCGCGCTTTGTTGTCGTAGTCCCAGCGGGCTGTGTTATTATTTGCTGTCGGGGTGCCGTTTACCGAGCCTTCGGGCAGTGCTTTGCACACGAGGGCGTATTTCCCGGGGTTCGATGGGTCTTCCATAAATGCCCACAGCTGATAGTCGTAGGCGGGCTCGCCCTCTTGGGCTATTGTGCCGTTCCACAGGCGGCCGGCTCGGGCGTTGCCTGTGCCTATCTGCGGGGCCCCCTCGCGCAAAAGCTCGATGCACTTTCCGGCGCGGGCCTCATCGGTGGCGCCTGTTACAATGTGGTGCCAATGCCAATTGTTGTCGGTGGATGCTTGGGGCATTACTTTGTCGTTGTTGTTGCTGCCGCTTGTCATAAAGTGGCGGCCATACTCGTAGTTGTTGTAGTTTAGAAGCACACTGTCGGCGGTTACGCGACGGCAAAAGTCGTCGAAATTCTTTTTGCTTGCGGGCGACCATCCAGTCTCGGCTATTGCTATGAGGCGGGGTAGTGCAAGATATTCGAGCAGATAGTTGCTTTGCACGTGCTCGGTCCAGAAAGTGCCTTGTACGCCTATATAGTGCTTTTGAAGTGCTGTGGGGACGCTCGTGGGTACGGGAACATAGTCGTATGTAGCGCGCAGATTATCGGCGCCACCTCCTGCTCCGACGGGCTCGCCCGGGTCGGTGCTCTGCTTGCGGTTAATGTAGTAGGGGCCCCACGGGGTGATGATTGAATTCATTCCCATTTGTGCGGCCTGAAGCGCGGTCGATTGTACTTTTCCTTGTTCCCAGCACATCATTGTGCCGCCGGTGCCTTTTATAAGCTCGACGTTTGTTCCTCCGGCCGAGAGGCTCTCGTTCCACATTATGGCCTCTTTGCCTTTTGAACGCAGATGGTCGGCCAGCAGGCGCACGAAGCGCGATTGTAGCTCGCGTATGTTACTGAATCCTTCGGCCTGCATAAGGTCGAGGCACTCTTGGTTGCTGCTCCAAGCGCTTGTGGGGCACTCGTCGCCGCCAATGTGTATCTGCTTGTAGGGGAACAGCTCAATTACCTCGTCGAGGACATCTTTAGCAAATTGCAGGGTCGCGGGGCTTCCTACGTTGAATACGTCGGCGTATATTCCGCCGTCAATCTTTACGCTGTGGCTGCCTGTGGGGGTGCAGCTGAATTCGGGGTAAGCGGCAAGGGCTGCACAGGCGTGTCCCGGAAACTCAATTTCGGGGATAACTTCAATGTGGCGCTCTTTGGCATACTCGACAATATCGCGTATCTCTTCTTTTGTGTAGAAATAGGGACCGTAGGGCTCGTTGGTGTAGTAGCCGCCGTAGATTGGATCGACGCTCCACGAGTTACTGCGTGTGGCGCCTATGGTTGTCAGCTTGGGGTATTTGTCAATTTGTATGCGCCAGCCTTGGTCATCGACAAGATGCCAATGGAAACGGTTCATTTTGTAGTATGACATTACTTCAATCATACGCTTAATCTCGGCAACCTCGAAATAGTGCCGCGCAACGTCGAGCATAAATCCGCGATACTCGAATCTGGGGGCATCTATGATGCTTAGGCAGGGTAGGGTATATTCTGTTATGGTCGTGTCTTTTACTTGTGCCATAACACAAGGGGGCAATAGTTTTTTTATTGTCTGAAAGGCGTAGTATGTGCCTTGTGCTGTGTTTGCGGCTATTTCTATTCCCTCGCCGGTAATTTGGAGTGTGTAGCCTTCGTTGCCTATTTTTGTGCTGCCGGTGTAGGATGCTACGCTTATGAGTGCATCTTGTTTGTTGTTCACGATGCTTATCTCACTCGCTCCGACGGTGGCGAGTGCTTGGGCGAATTTTTCGGCCTCGCGGTGCATCTCATCCGATGCTCCATTGATGCTTATCGCGAAGCTGCGGGGCAGTGTCAGTGTGCCCTGCTTTATCGAAATTTGCTTGGGCAGCGGTGTTAGATTGAGTTTGTTATCGGCGCTCGCGCATAGTGGGGCAAGCAGGGCGATTATTAAAAGCGCCAGTGTGGTTTTTCTCATAGTTATTTATTATTTGTGGTTAGTAGTTATATAAATGAATTTAATTCTCGTCGCCTTTGAGGGTAGGCAGGCAGATGTGATATTTTACGGCGAGTATGCGTGTCAGAAAGACGCTCGTACCGCACATTATGTGTGTAATAACGGTGTTAAATTCAAGATAATTGCAAACACCGAATACGATGCCGCCAATAACGCAGGCCATTGCATAAATCTCCTTACGGAAGATAAGTGGTATCTCGTTTATAAATACGTCGCGTATAACTCCGCCTGCGGCGCCGGTCATTGTGCCCATAATTATTGCAACCCACAGAGGGTAGCCAAAATCGAGCGTTTTTTGTATGCCGACGATGGCAAAAAGTGCGAGGCCTATGGCGTCGAAAAGGAAGAATGTGTTATTCAGTCGTATAAGATGTTTACTGAACATAATAACGCATAGCAGTGCAAGTCCCGAACAGATAAGATACATCGGGTCGGTCATCCAAAAGGGGGTGGTGCCCAACATCATATCTCGGAAGGTTCCGCCACCGACGGCCGTGGCCATTCCTACCACATAAGCTCCGAACCAATCGAATTGCTTGGCCGAAGCTAGTCGTATTCCACTTATCGCGAATGCAAAGGTGCCTAAAAATTCTATTATTTGTACAAAAGTCGGCATTGCAAAATCCATTGTTCTCTCCTTTATTAACTAATATATTTACGCATAGTGCAAATATAGTAACAAACGAGCGAAAAATATGAAGTTGAGGTCGATATTTTACAAAGCGAGTGCAGACTATATTCGCTGTTTACAGCAAATACAATTTAGAAACGAGCGAAAAATATGAAGTTTACTTCGATATTTTGCAAAGCGAGTGCAGACTATATTCGGACTCAGTTGCAAAAAGGTGTGGTCGGGATTACTCTATTTATCGCCCTCTCGGAATACTTATGCAGCTATTCTCTCTTTCATTTTATACTTTGGGTCTTACTTTTTTCTGAAAAAAGTAAGCAAAAAAACTGCACCTAAAGAAATTGTCGCGGGGCCTCCTTTGCTCGTGAGGCAACGATGCGCT
>JAZSIU010000062.1:0-15441 GCA_045533955.1 Bacteroidaceae bacterium | reverse complement strand
AGAAGCCCGAACCCAAAAAGCCTGAACCACAAAAGAGTAACACGTGGAAGTGGATTGCAGCCGCTACGGTTCTGCTGCTGTTAGCTGTTGGTGGCATAAATTGGTGGGGCGATTATAAAGCCGAGCAGGCCGCAGAAGCCGAGCAACAGCGTTTGGCTGCAATAGAGCAGGCCCGCCAAGATTCAATAGCAAAGGTGAGTGCCGAGCAGGCCGAGCAACAGCGTTTGGCTGCAATAGAACAGGCGCGTAAAGATTCAATTGCAAAAGTGCGTGCCGCCGAAAAAGAGGCTGCAAAGAAACAACAGAAATATGATTATAAGGGTAACTACTCCGAGGGCCTTGCCTGTGTTGAATTAAACGGTAAATGGGGCTTTATTGACAAGAGCGGCAATGTTGTTATTCCAATAAAGTATGAATGCGATTTACTACCGACATTCTATAATGGTAGAGTAAAAGTTAAATTAAAGCGAAAATGGTTCTATATAGACAAAAATGGCAATAAGATAAAGTAATAAAATGCCATTGTCTGTGGTCTTTTAAGCCTTTGGCGGGTGGCAGCAACAGAGATTCCTCGGTTGCTGCCGCTCCTTTGAAAGGACAAGGGGCGCGTAAAGAAGGGCCTCCCGCGGCTTTACGCTTTTTTGTGCTTGTTTTTTTTGCCTGCAATTAACGAGCCGTCCCTCGCTGTCGATGCCTTTTTGGGGACAGTGGCCCGTATATCTACTCTTTTTTTAATTATTTTTTTAAATTATAGTATCTAAAGAGCAAGGTTTTTACCCAAAAAATGATTTACTTTGCAAAATATTTCGCATTAACAATTAAAAAACAATACAATAATGGCTCAGGAAGATGTTTTTAAGAAAGTAGTGGCCCACTGCAAGGAGTATGGCTTTGTGTTCCCGTCGAGCGATATTTACGATGGCCTCGGTGCGGTTTACGACTATGGTCAGATGGGCGTGGAGCTCAAGAACAATATAAAGAACTATTGGTGGCAGAGTATGGTGCTTCTGCACGATAATATCGTGGGAATAGACTCGGCTATATTTATGCACCCCACAATATGGAAGGCCTCGGGACACGTCGATGCTTTCAACGACCCCCTCATCGACAACCGCGACTCTAAAAAGCGTTACCGCGCCGATGTCCTTATCGAGGAGCAGATTGCAAAGTACGAGGATAAGATGGAGAAAGAGGCCGCCAAGGCTGCCAAGCGTTTCGGCGAGTCGTTCAACCGCGAGCTTTTTATGCAGACCAATCCCAAAGTGCTTGCCGAGAAGGCCAAGCGCGATGCTCTGCAAGAGCGCTTCGCAAAGGCTCTGAACGAGATGAACCTCGACGAGCTTCGTCAGATTATCATCGACGAGGAGATTGTTTGCCCAATTTCGGGTACACGCAATTGGACCGAGGTACGTCAGTTCAACCTAATGTTCTCGACCGAGATGGGCTCGACAGCCGACGGTGCAATGAAGGTCTATCTGCGCCCCGAGACTGCGCAGGGTATCTTTGTCAACTACTTGAACGTGCAAAAGACGGGCCGTATGCGCATCCCCTTTGGAATAGCGCAGATTGGAAAGGCCTTCCGCAACGAGATTGTGGCACGTCAGTTTATCTTCCGTATGCGCGAATTTGAGCAGATGGAGATGCAGTTCTTTGTGCGTCCCGGAAGCGAGCTCGAGTGGTTCAACAAATGGAAGGAGACACGCTTGGCTTGGCACAAGGCGCTGGGATTCGGCGACGAGGCTTACCGCTTCCACGACCACGAGAAGCTGGCCCACTATGCCAACGCTGCCACCGACATTGAATTCCGTATGCCTTTCGGATTCAAAGAGGTCGAGGGTATCCACTCGCGCACCAATTTCGACCTTTCGCAGCACGAGAAATTCTCGGGCAAGAATATCAAATATTTCGACCCCGAGACCAACGAGAGCTACGTTCCCTACGTAATTGAGACCTCTATCGGCGTTGACCGTATGTTCCTGAGCGTAATGTGCGCATCGTACTGCGAGGAGAAACTCGAGAATGGCGAGTCGCGCGTGGTGCTGCGTCTGCCGGCCGCTCTTGCGCCCGTGAAGCTGGCAGTGCTTCCCCTTGTCAAGAAAGACGGCCTGCCCGAGAAGGCCCGTGAGATAATGAACCAGCTGAAATTCAGCTTCAACTGCTACTACGAGGAGAAGGATTCTATCGGCAAGCGCTACCGTCGTATGGATGCAATCGGTACCCCTTATTGCGTTACTATCGACCACCAGACACTCGAGGATGGAATGGTAACACTGCGCGAGCGCGATACAATGGAGCAGCGCCGTGTGGCGATAAGCGACCTCGAGGGCATTATCCGCGACAATGTAACAATCACTTCGGTGCTCAAGAAACTATCATAATGAAGCTTCTGAATATAAAATCACTTATAATGGCGCTTGTGGCAGCAGCGACGCTCGTCGCTTGCGACGAGACCGACGAGGCGGGCGAGTTTGACAATTGGCAGGCTCGCAACGAAGCCTTCATCGACTCCATTGCACAGGTGGCGCGTGCCAACGCCGACGGCGAGTGGAAAATCTTCCTCGCATACGGCCTTTCCGACACGTTGCAGTGGGCCAATGAATATTACGTCTATTGCAATGTAATTGACGAGGGCGAGGGGCAAGAAATGCCGCTGTTCAACGACACGGTGCTTGTGAACTATCGCGGCCGACTAATCCCCACAAAGACCTACGAGCGCGGCTTTATCTTTGACGAGTCGTATGTGGGGGCATTAGACCCGGCAACCGACGTGCCCGTAAAGCTGAATTTGGCAGGCTGCGTGCGCGGCTGGACAACCGCAATGACACAGATGGTTAAGGGCGACGTGTGGCGCGTCTATGTACCCTCGAAACTCGGATACGGCGAGGCGGGACAGAGTGCAGTCCCCGCCTATTCGACGCTTGTATTTGATATGAACCTTGTCGATTTTGACAGAGTAGGAACCCCCATCGAATAAAAAATAAGAGTAATGGAAACAAAAGAAGGACAATTTCAGATAGAACTTAAAGAGGATGTTGCCGAGGGCGTTTATGCCAATCTTGCAGTGATTGCCCACTCAAGCTCGGAGTTTGTGTTCGACTTTGTGCGTATGATGCCCGGAGTCTCTAAGGCACAGGTAAAATCGCGCATTGTGATGACCCCCGAGCACGCCAAGCGCCTGATGTTTGCTCTTCAGGATAATCTGCGTCGCTACGAGGCGCAATTTGGCGAGATTCGTCTGCACGAGCAGCGTCCGCCTTATCCCACGGGAGGCTTTAAGGGCGAGGCGTAAGTACACACTTTCAGGCTTATAAATATTTTAGTCGGCTGTTACCATTAGGGTGGCAGCCGACTATTGACATTTATGGAGGCGCATTTTTGCGAGCCGTGTAATAAAAGGCGTCGGGCCGAGTGGCAAGGAAGAGCCGTCGCCCGGTGTAAGCCTATGCAAGCGGGCGCTCTTTCACCGGTAGCTTCTTTTAGGGCCGAACAAGAAATGCTGTTACCCCTTTTTGGAAGGGGTAACAGCATTTCTTGTTTGTGTCGGGGCACTATTATCAGTTGGCCGAGGGCAGTGTTACTTGGAACATTGAGCTGTGTGTGTGCTCGCGCAGCAGAATATCTTTCATCTTTTTAAGAATGTCGGGATACTGCGATGCAATGTTCTTATCCTCGTGAACGTCGTTGGCAAGGTCGTAGAGGCTGCACTGTCCGTTCTGTACAACCATCTTCCAATTGCCCATACGCAGAGCCATCATATTCGTCTCGTGGAACTCCCAATAGAGGAATTCGTGTGCCTCTTGCCGGCCCTCGCCCAAAAGTGTGGGGGCAAATGAGAGACCGTCGAAATAGTCGTTCTTGACGCTCTTGTTGCTGTAACGCTCAATGTAATTGTCGATGCCTGCAATGTCGCAGAATGTGGGCATAAGGTCGTAGAATGCCAGCTGATGGTCGTTCACTGTACCTGCCTCGACCTCTCCGGGCCACCAAGCGATGAAGGGCACGCGGATACCGCCCTCAGTGGTCGAGCGCTTTGTGCCGCGCAGCAGTTTCTCGGTGTTAAAGTAGTCGGGGTCGGCGCCACCCTCGGTGTGAGGGCCGTTGTCGCTGGTGAAGATTACGAGTGTGTTTTTGTCGAAGCCTTTCTCTTTGAGCTTGTCAAGAACCTCGCCCACGTAAGCGTCCAGACGGGTTACCATCGCTGCAAATTGCTGGTGTCCGCAGTCGGTGGGGTTGTAGCGCGAGCCTGCGTCGCCGCCGTATGTCCTCTCGGTGCAGAATGTGCCTTGGTAGGCTTTGAAGATACTGTCCTCGGGCTGTGCAAGCTCGGCGTGAGGCAGTGTGTAGGTGAAGATTCCAAAGAAGGGCTTGTCGGCTGTCTGTTTGTCAATCCACTGCATCGCGCGCTGGTGGATAAGGTCGGCTGTGTAGTCTTTGCGGTTCTTGTAGTCCTCGCCGTGCATTCCGTAAGCTATGTTGTTTTGCAGAAGTTCGCGGCGCACCTCGGTGTCGCCTGCCTCGCGGCTGTAAGCGTTGAGGAAATTGGGGTAGTAGAGGTGTGCTTGGAACTGACACATATAGCCGTAGTATTCGTCTATGCCGCGTTTGTCGGGGGTGGATACCGAGCCTTCGTAGCCGCCTGCCCACTTACCAAACATTCCTGTTGTGTAGCCGTTGTCTTTCATAATCTCGGGCAGGATGATGTGATTGGGGTCGTAGGGCTCCTGCCCTGTCTGCTGGGGGTCGGTTGTCTTGCCGTAGGTTACCGAGCCTATGCGGTACTCTTTGTTTCCGCGCACTTTTGTATGGCCTGTGTGCTGTCCGGTCATAAACGAGGCGCGCGAGGGGGCGCTCACGGGGCTGCCTGCATAGGCTTGTGTGAATCTCATTCCCTCGGCGGCCATACGGTCGAGGTTGGGGGTGCTTATGTACTGCTGTCCGTAGCATCCGACGTCGGCGTATCCGAGGTCGTCGCACATTATGTAAATGATATTGGGCTTTTGTGCCTCTTGTGCTTGTACCGTTGCCGAGGCAAGCAGTCCGCATCCGAAAAGAATTAGTTTGTTGTCCATAATATTCCTTTTGTTTTTTGTTCTTATTTATTGCTGCCCGGGTGGGTTACTTTTTTATGTATATTTTGCAGTTTTTGTAGCCCTTGTCGGTGGTGATGTTCACAATATATATTCCCTCGCGGGTGTTGTCGATGGCTATTGTGTTGCCTTTGCTCTTGGCTACAAGGGCAGCATCGGGTGTGTAGAGTGCAATTTGCTCTATTGTGGCGCTGCTTGTGGCGACGATGCTGTGGCCCACCTGCTCGACGCTCACCGTCTCGCTTGTCAGGGGTGTTGACACGCCTAATGATGTCTCGTCGGTGTTGGGCGAGAAGTAGGCCTTGAGCGCTACGTTGTGGTCGAGTGTGAATGTGTATTCGGCATCGGTCGATACAATTACGCCTTCTTGACGCCAGCAGATGAATTTTGCGTTGCCTATGGCCTCGGCTGTTGCGGTGAGCTCGGTGCCGCGTGCGTAGCTGTCGGCTACTGTCGAGAGTGTCGCGGTGCCGCGTTTCTTGTCGTTGACACTGACGCTTGCAGTGCGCTCGTCCTGTGCCTCGACGGCGCTTATCGTAAAGTCGTAAACGAATCCTTCAACGTCGTCCTCGGCAAGGTCGAGGCCGTTGCTGTTGATGCGCACGCGCATACGGCTCTGCTTCTGTGCAGCCCACTCGGGCACGCCGATTGTTGCTGTCAGTTCTTTTCCGCCGATGCTCATTGCCTCGGTTGTCTCGAAAATTCCGTCGCAGTTCCAGTCGAAATAGCAGTTGGCGGTGAGGGAGGCGGCTGCGTTGTTCTTGAGCGTTGCGCTCACCTCGAAGTTCTTGCCGATGGCAACGGCTGCCTTGTCGCCCGAGTATAATAGGTGCCACGTCGAGGGCTTTGCGCTTGTCTTATATACAAGATTGTCGGGGGTATCCTCGCCCGTTACGTTGAGCTGTGTCAGATAGTTGGCTCCGGTGCGTCCGCAGGGGTTGTTGTAAATCTGATTGTTGCGTGCATAGAGGCTGCGCAGACGGTTGAAGCGGAAGAGGCTCTCGCCGTCGATGCTCAGTGTGTCGTCGCCGCTTGTGAAGAAGAAATATCCTTCATTCTCTTTGCTTGCCTGTACTTTCCAACGTGTGTCGATGCCTTCGGCTGCTGTAACTGCCCCCTTGATAATGCCAACCACTGTTGCGGGCTTTGCTGCCGATGCTATTTGCCAGCCGCTGCTGTTGTTTGTACCCACAAAGTACCACTCTTGATTGTTGTCGAATTGGTCGGCGCTGCTCATTGCCGGTGTGCCCTCGGCAAGGGTTATGTTCTTTCCGCTCATTCCCTCGATATTGTAGCTTGTGCCTATTGAGCCGATGGTTGTGCTTGCGTCAAAGGGACGAATCTCGTAGAGGTCTTCGGTCTCGACGAGTTTCCAATATGAGCCTACGCGTGATGTGCCTGCCTGCCAAGTAATAACGTAGGTCGAGGCGCCGTCCTTGTTCAGTGCGCGGGGGCCGGCATTCTCTTTGTCGTAGCTTGCGCAGTCGGTCGAGCTGAAATAGTGGCAGCCTGCAATCTCGCCGCTTGTGGCCGATGTTTTTGCCACATAATATTCGGTGGGGGTGTCGGTGGTTGTTATTCTTGAGGCCGATGAGGGGGTCTTGTTGCAACTGCCTATGTAATTGCCTGTGGCCGTGTTCTTTATGTAGAAGCAATTCTCTTTGTCGGTGGGGATGAACATCCAGAATTGTGCCTTGGTAACGTCGGCGGCCTCGACGGTCATATATCCGTCGGCATTTTCGGTTATGTAGTTTGTGCCTGTGTTTTTCCACTGTATGTAGTAGATTTTTCCTTCGCTGTCGTCGGGCTCGGGAGTAGGCTCAGGCTCGGGCTCAGGCTCGGGGTCGGGGGTTGCGCTATTTGTGCTCAGTTCAATGCTCGAGAGGCCGAAGAAGCATCCTGCGTTTGCCGAGCCCTTTGTGATTGTCATTTTTACAACAATCGTGGTGCCGGCCTCTACCGCAGCATCGCTCTCGACTGTCCACACTTTGTGTACGTTGCCGCTCTCTCCGACGCCTGCTGCAATGTCAATGTCATCGAGCAAGCCAAACTCGCTCAGAGCCTCGGCCGATGCTCCCTGCTCAATGGCTACGTTCCACCGACGGGTAACGCCGTCGCTGTTCTCTTGATAGTTGCTGCCGCCGTTAAGCGCATGAATGTCAAGGCCGATGCTGTTGAAAGTAAAGCCTGTGGGCACCCCGCTGATGCTTACGGTGAGCTCAATGGTGGGGTCGGTGTTACCATTGACATTGGGACACAATATTGTCTCGTTGATGGCATTGCCGCCGTTGGGCTTAAACTCGTGCGACGACACAATCGTGGCCTTTGCTCCTTCAATGGGCGCGCCTTCGGCATCGGTTACATTGATTGTAACGCTGCCGGCATCGGTTCCCGTGCGGCTGAAAGTTAGTCCGATTTTGTTGGCAGCCGCACTCGATTGTATTCCAATTCCAAGAATGGCCAATAAGGTAAAATAGAGTTTTTTCATTGTTTTTTCTTTATAATGGATTGTTGGGGATAAATATATATAAATTCTTTTTTAAATTTTGTTAATGCTCTCCTTTTTGTGGCTTGTCGATATTTTTATACCTTATATATTATAGTTGCCGAGTTTTTGCTCTTTGCTGCGCAATTGTTGCCGAGATTAAAATAGTGCTGTGTGTAAGAGGCCTTTGTGCAATATCGGCTCTTTTGCCTGCTCTAATTCTTTTAATCTGTAACAGCTCTGATTGCGCAACCCCTTTCACAGCTTCCGGAATACATAAACGGCGACCCGTCGTACCGAAAGGAGATAGTGTACGCCTCAAGTGAATCCTGTTCGCTGGGTGTCGAGCTCCAATAATTATCCATCAAATTTATTCTGACGTTTTTTGAGTCGGAATAGTCAAAGAAAGCATCAGTTGGCAAAAATATGCTGTTGCCATTAGGCCCTGTAACCATAAATCCACTTTCTCCGTAAAAAGAGGCTTCGGTCCATTGGCAACTGTCAATGAGCTCTTGCCACTCGGCTCTGGTTGGCAGTCGCCAGCTCTCGCCCCATTTTGTGCGGACAACGTCGTGCGGCCCTCCGCTTATGTCGCCAAGGCCTTTGTAAGTCCAATTTTTGGATATTATGGCGCCATTATCTAATGCCGTTGTGTCGCTCCAAGCATAAATCTTTCCTATTTCGCCCGGTTTGTACTTATCATCGAGATAACTTCCTATGCCGATGTTGTATGCGGCCCATTTTACACTTAACCCTAAATCAATGTACCCGTGCCCGCCAATTGTGTCGCTGGGTGTGGATACAATTGCTTTTGGTGGGGCTATATATTCATCTTCTGTTTCTGTGTTATTAGTGTCTATGTAGAATGGCGCTACATTTATTGCAATCATAATAAAGAATAAGGCGATTGTGCAAAAACATAGTGCCCATTGTTCCTGTGTCGAAATGTTTTTTTTCGGCTCGGCCTCCGAGTTTGTTGTTGCATCCTGCGCCGATGCCTGCGCCTCGGTGGCGCCTGAACTCTTAATTTTATCATTTATCAGCCCCATCAATCCCATAAGCGCACCACTGAATATTATTATTATCAGTGAAGAAATGTACAAAGATATTAAAGCGAGAATATATGAACAAAGTCCAATGAACCTCGATATTTTCTCTGGGGTGCCGGTTGCCTTTTTCTTGGAATTAAGTGAAATGTCCTTTTGTGTTTCGTTGTTGCTCATAATAATTAGTATTGGTTCGGTAAATGAAGATTTTTTCTATGGCGTAAAGTTAGAAATAAATAGTCGGAAAATGATAAATATAAATATGATATTGGTATAATTTGTTAAAATTTATTGGCTCTTAAAGTCTCGATGCATAGAAAATAAGAGTGTAATTCACGTTATTTGCCTTGATAGCTGTCGCTCGGCCTTTTTTTTTGTGTGTGGCGGCGTAATTGCCGCTTACCGCTCGAATATTGTATCCGTAATATACAATAATATTTATAATGCCTCTCTAAAAGCTATTTTTGTGCTGTAATATCTATAAATTGCAATAAATTCAGGCGTTTGCGTAAAAGAAATATGCTTATATTTAAAAAAAAACTGCCTTCCCATTATTTATCTGTGAATCATTAGGACTATATAATTGAATATCCAAGAATAATGTGCTTTTTTGCTCTGTTTTTATCCCCGCTTTTCGTTAAACGATAAAAAATCAACAAAAAATGCATAAATAGTTTTTTCATTCGGAAAATAATATCTATCTTTGCAAGCCAAAATGCGCGAAAGTGCAAACTAATGTAGTAATTACTTAAAAAATAATATATAACTAAAAAATTATCAAAATGCCTACAATTCAGCAATTAGTAAGAAAAGGCAGGGAGGTATTGGTAGAGAAGAGTAAATCGCCCGCACTCGACAACTGTCCTCAGCGTCGTGGTGTTTGTGTGCGCGTTTACACAACCACTCCCAAGAAGCCTAACTCTGCAATGAGAAAAGTAGCTCGTGTTCGCTTGACGAACCAGAAGGAGGTTAACTCTTACATTCCCGGTGAGGGCCACAACCTTCAGGAGCACTCAATCGTACTTGTACGTGGTGGTCGTGTAAAAGACCTTCCCGGTGTACGCTATCACATCATTCGTGGTACATTGGATACCGCAGGTGTTGCCAACCGTACACAGCGTCGTTCAAAGTATGGTGCAAAGCGTCCTAAAGCTAAAAAGTAATTCATTGCATTTGGTAAAGCCTTGAGGCGGGGATAACAGGCTTTTAAAAATAAAGTTCTCCTCGAAAGACATATTTTTAATTAACCGTTTTGGTTTGTTGGAAAGTTATAAAGGTTGAGTAAATGCCTCGGTGGAGGCGTTGAAGAATTGCAATAACGCAACCCCAAACAAAACATTGAATTTTCAAAATGAGAAAAGCAAAACCAAAAAAACGCGTGGTCCTGCCGGATCCCGTTTACAACGATCAGATGGTATCTAAGTTCGT
Source organism: Bacteroidaceae bacterium (assembly GCA_045533955.1). Taxonomy (GTDB): domain Bacteria; phylum Bacteroidota; class Bacteroidia; order Bacteroidales; family Bacteroidaceae; genus HGM04593. The sequence goes on along the minus strand of JAZSIU010000062.1, from coordinate 5,395 downwards.
TAACCACCTGATGTATGACGGAAAAAAGAATGTATCGTACACAATTTTCTACGGTGCTCTTGAGCTTGTTGCTAACAAGATGAAGAACGAGGAGAAAACCTCGCTCGAGATTTGGAAGCAGGCTCTCGAGAACATCACTCCCAAGGTAGAGGTTAAGTCGCGCCGTATCGGTGGTGCCACTTTCCAAGTTCCTACTGAAATTCGTCCCGACCGTAAAGAGTCAATCTCAATGAAGAATATGATTCTCTTCGCACGCAAGCGTGGTGGAAAATCAATGTCCGAGAAGCTCTGCAACGAGATTATGGATGCCTACAACAATCAGGGTGGTGCGTACAAGCGTAAAGAGGATATGCACCGTATGGCCGAGGCTAACCGTGCATTTGCACATTTCCGTTTCTAATCCGTAACAGTATAAGAAAATGGCAAACGAACTTCAATTTACCCGTAATATCGGTATTAGTGCTCACATCGATGCAGGTAAGACTACTACATCGGAGCGCATATTGTACTACACAGGTCTTTCGCACAAGATTGGTGAGGTACACGATGGTGCAGCTACAATGGACTGGATGGAGCAAGAGCAGGAGCGTGGTATCACAATTACTTCGGCCGCTACAACTACATTCTGGACTTGGAAGAACCAGCAGTATAAATTTAACCTCATTGATACTCCGGGACACGTTGACTTTACAGCCGAGGTTGAGCGTTCGCTTCGCGTGCTCGACGGTGCTATCGCCGCTTTCTGTGCAGTAGGTGGTGTAGAGCCTCAGTCCGAGACTGTATGGCGTCAGGCTGACAAGTACAATGTACCCCGTATCGCTTACGTCAACAAGATGGACCGCTCGGGTGCCGACTATTTCTCGGTAATGCGCCAGATGAAAGAGATTCTTGGTGCTAACCCCTGCCCCGTAACAATCCCCATCGGTGCCGAGGAGACATTCAAGGGAGTAGTTGACCTTATCAGAATGAAGGCTCTTGTTTACGCCGATGGTAATCTCGAGTACGAGGTACGCGATATTCCCGCCGAGCTTGTTGACGAGGCCAACCAATGGCGCGAGCACCTTCTCGAGAAGGCAGCCGATTTTGACGAGGAGTTGATGATGAAGGTTCTCGACGATCCCGATTCAATCACCGAAGAGGAGCTTATTGCAGCAATCCGTAAGGGTACACTCGCAATGGAGATTACCCCTATGACCTGCGGTTCTTCGTTCAAGAACAAGGGCGTTCAGCCTCTGCTCGACTTTGTTTGTGCATTCCTTCCCTCGCCTCTGGATACAGCAGCCGTTGAGGGTGTTAACCCCAAGACCGACGAGACAGAGGTACGTCGTCCCAGCGTTGATGACAAGACATCGGCTCTTGTCTTCAAGATTGCCACAAACCCCTTCGTAGGTCGTCTTATCTACGTTCGTGTTTACTCGGGTAAGCTCGAGTCGGGTTCATATATTTTCGACACACGTTCGGGCCGTAAGGAGCGTATCTCACGTATGTTCCAGATGCACTCGAACAAACAGAACCCCATCGACGTTCTTCCCGCCGGTGATATAGGCGCCGTAATCGGCCTTAAGGATGTTCGCACAGGTGATACACTCTGCGACGAGGACGGTCCCATCGTACTTGAGTCTATGGACTTCCCCGATCCCGTTATCTCGATTGCGGTTGAGCCCAAGACACAGAAAGACCTTGACAAACTCGCCAATGGTCTTGCCAAGCTCGCCGAGGAGGACCCCACATTTACTGTTAAGACCGATGAGCAGTCGGGTCAGACAATTATCTCGGGTATGGGTGAGCTTCACCTCGAGATTATCATCGACCGTCTGAAACGCGAGTTTAACGTAGAGTGCAATCAAGGACGTCCTCAGGTTAGCTACAAAGAGGCTATCACAGAGACTGTACAGGTTGACGAGACCTACAAGAAACAGACCGGTGGTAAGGGTAAATATGCTAAGATACTCGTAACAGTTGGTCCCGCCGATGAGGACTTCAAAGAGGGAGGCCTCCAATTCCTCAACGAGGTTAAGGGTGGTAATGTTCCCAAGGAGTTTATCCCCTCGGTACAGAAAGGCTTCCAGAGCGCACTTAAGTCGGGTGTACTCGCAGGTTATCCTATGGACAGCCTCAAGGTAGTTCTTCTTGACGGTGGCTATCACCCCGTTGACTCCGACCAGCTCTCGTTCGAGGTTTGTGCTATTCAGGCCTACAAGAATGCCTGCCTCAAGGCTAATCCCGTGCTTCTTGAGCCCGTGATGCGTCTCGAGGTTGTAACTCCCGAGGAGAGTATGGGTGATGTAATCGCCGACCTTAACAAACGTCGCGGTCTTGTACAAGGTTTCGAGACAAGCCGTACAGGCGCCCGCATTGTAAAAGCAATGGTTCCTCTGGCCGAGATGTTCGGTTACGTAACATCGCTTCGTACAATCACCTCGGGTCGTGCAACATCATCAATGGTTTACGACCACCACGAGCAACTGAGCGCTTCAATCACCAAGACAATTCTTGAAGAGCTTAAAAAGTAAATAAAAAGCCTGTCGGTTAGCGAATGACTCTTAACCGGCAGGCAATTATCAATAATATTAACCAAAAAAAGAGAAATGAGTCAGAAAATCAGAATCAAACTCAAGTCTTACGACCACAACCTCGTTGATAAGTCAGCCGAGAAAATCGTTAAGACAGTAAAGGCAACAGGTGCAATCGTTAGCGGTCCCATCCCCTTGCCTACACACAAGCGTATCTTTACCGTAAACCGTTCGACATTCGTAAACAAGAAGTCTCGCGAGCAATTCCAGCTCTCTTCATTCAAGAGACTCATCGACATTTACAGCTCGACAGCAAAGACTGTTGACGCTCTTATGAAGCTCGAGTTGCCCAGCGGTGTAGAGGTAGAAATCAAAGTCTAATTAAACAAAGAATATTATTAACCACAATTAAATCAAAACTGAAATGCCAGGATTATTAGGAAAAAAAATCGGAATGATGTCCGTTTTCGGTGCCGATGGTAAGAATATTCCATGCACTGTTATCGAAGCAGGTCCTTGCGCAGTTACACAGGTAAAAACTGTTGAGAAGGATGGTTATGCAGCAGTACAGGTAGGTTTCGAGGATCAGAAAGAGAGCCGCGTAAATCAGCCCCTCGCAGGCCACTTCAAGAAAGCAGGTGTAACTCCCAAGAGACACTTGGCCGAGTTCAAGGATTTTGATACAGAGCTCAACTTGGGCGATGTTATCACAGTTGACCTCTTTGCTGATACGGTTTATGTAACCGTAATCGGTACCTCTAAGGGTAGAGGTTTTCAGGGTGTTGTAAAGCGCCACAACTTTGGTGGTGTAGGTCAGGCAACTCACGGTCAGCACAACCGCGCCCGTAAGCCGGGTTCGATTGGTGCTTGTTCTTATCCTGCAAAGGTATTCAAAGGCCTTCGTATGGGTGGACAGATGGGTAACGCACGTGTTACAACACACAACCTACAGGTGTTAAAAGTGATACCTGAGCACAACCTTTTGGTAATAAAAGGCTCTGTTCCGGGTTACAATGGTTCAATCGTAATTGTAGAGAAATAATGGAACTCAGCGTATTAAATATAAAGGGTGAAAACACCGGAAGAAAGGTAACTCTTAACGAGGCTATCTTCGGCATCGAGCCTAACGAGCACGTAGTTTATATGGACGTTAGACAATATCTTGCCAACCATCGTCAGGGTACCCACAAATCTAAGGAGAGAAGTGAGATTTCAGGTTCTACACGCAAGCTCGGCCGTCAGAAGGGCGGTGGTGGCGCTCGCCGTGGTGATATCAACTCGCCCCTGCTCGTGGGTGGTGCTCGTGTATTCGGCCCCCAGCCCCGCGATTATCGTTTCAAACTGAACAAGAAAGTTAAGCAGCTTGCCCGTAAGTCGGCTCTCTCGCAGAAAGCCATCGAGAATGCAATTGTTGTAGTTGAGGACTTCAATTTTGAGGCTCCCAGCACAAAAAACTTCGTTCAGATGTTAAATAATCTTAATGTTTCTGAAAAGAAACAGCTTTTTGTGTTACCGTCTGCAAATAAATCAGTATATTTGTCAGCCCGTAACTTAAAGAGAACTCACGTGGCAATTGCGTCGGACATAAACACTTATGTGATTATGAACGCCGATGTTCTTGTGATTACAGAGAGCTCACTCGAGGCAATTAACAACACACTAACCAAGAAGGAGGCTTAAACGATGGGAGTATTGATTAAACCTTTGGTCACAGAGAAGATGACCGGTATTACCGACAAGCTTAATCGTTTCGGATTTATTGTTCGTCCCGAGGCTAACAAGTTGGTTATTAAGAAAGAGATTGAGGCGATGTATAATGTAACCGTAGTTGATGTAAACACAATGAACTACGACGGCAAGAACAAGAGCCGTTACACTAAGGCTGGCTTTGTGAAAGGCCGCACTATCGCTGTTAAGAAGGCTATCGTCACACTTAAAGAGGGCGATACTATTGATTTTTATAGTAACATTTAATATAGAAAATGGCAGTACGTAAATTTAAGCCTACAACACCGGGCCAAAGACACAAGATTATTGGTACCTTTGAAGAGATCACTGCTACGGTACCAGAGAAATCGCTCGTAGTTGGTAAACGCTCAACCGGCGGTCGTAACAACACCGGTAAGATGACAATGCGCTACCGTGGCGGTGGCCACAAGCGCAAACTGCGTTTCATCGACTTCAAGCGAAATAAAGATGGTGTTCCCGCTACAGTAAAGAGCATCGAGTACGATCCTAACCGTTCGGCTAGAATCGCATTGCTCTATTATGCTGATGGCGCAAAAAGTTATATTATCGCTCCCAACGGTCTCGAGGTTGGAGCAGTGCTGATGTCGGGTGCCGATGTTGCTCCCGAGCTTGGTAACACACTTCCTTTGAAGTCAATTCCCATCGGTACTGTGGTACACAACATTGAGCTCCGTCCCGGACAGGGCGCAGCGCTTGTACGTTCGGCAGGTAACTTCGCACAGATTGTATCTCGTGAGGAGAATTACTGCGTTATCAAGCTTCCCTCGGGTGAGGTTCGCCGTATCCTCGGCACCTGCCGTGCGACAGTAGGTACAGTAGGTAACTCTGACCACGCACTCGAGAGCTCGGGTAAGGCCGGTCGTTCACGTTGGATGGGCCGTCGTCCTCATAACCGTGGTGTTGTTATGAACCCCGTTGATCACCCGATGGGTGGTGGTGAAGGTCGTGCTTCGGGAGGTCATCCCAGATCGCGCAAGGGCTTGTACGCTAAGGGTCTCAAGACACGTGCGTCTAGGAGGAAGTCTTCTAAGGATAATATTGAGAGAAGAAAGAAGTAATAAGAAGGAAATTTTTGTAATAATATGAGTCGTTCATGAAAAAAGGGTCCCTATATCAATGAAAAATTGGAGAGC
>JAZSIU010000001.1:0-23289 GCA_045533955.1 Bacteroidaceae bacterium | reverse complement strand
AGAAGCCCGAACCCAAAAAGCCTGAACCACAAAAGAGTAACACGTGGAAGTGGATTGCAGCCGCTACGGTTCTGCTGCTGTTAGCTGTTGGTGGCATAAATTGGTGGGGCGATTATAAAGCCGAGCAGGCCGCAGAAGCCGGGCAGCAGCGTTTGGCAGCAATAGAGCGGGCCCGTAAAGATTCAATAGCAAAGGTGAGTGCCGAGCAACAGCGTTTGGCAGCAATAGAGCAGGCACGCCAAGATTCAATTGCAAAAGCCCGTGCCGCCGAAAAAGCCGAGCAGCAGCGTTTGGCTGCAATAGAGCAGGCGCGCAAAGATTCAATAGCAAAAGTGCGTGCCGCCGAAAAAGAGGCTGCAAAGAAACAAAAGAAATATACATATAAAGGTGAATATTGTGATGGCCTTGCTAAAGTTCTTTTAAACGATAAATATGGCTTTATAGACGAGAGTGGTAATGAGGTTATTCCATTAAAGTATGATTTTGCTTGGGATTTCTCCGAGGGCCTTGCCGGTGTTGAATTAAACGGTAAATATGGCTTTATTGACAAGAGTGGCAAAGTCGTTGTTCCATTTAAGTATGATGGTGCTTGGTATTTCTCCGATGGCATAGCTCGGGTTGCAATGGGTAAAGACGCTTATGGCTATATTGACAAGAGTGGCAATGAGGTTATTCCTTGCGGTAAGTATAAAGGAGTCTTTGGATTCTGCGAAGGCCTTGCTCGGGTTTATCATCGTTACAGATGGGGCTACGTTGATAAGAGGGGTAAAGAAGTTATTCCATTAAGGTATGAAATAGCAGAGGATTTCTCAGGAGGGCGTGCAAAAGTTTACGTCGGTGGCGAATACTTCTACATTGACAAAGAAGGCAATAGGGTGGATTAGTAAGAATGCCGCTCTTAGCCAATTCTTGAGACTTTTGTGAAGGGTAGTCGCTTCCGCTTTTTAGGAACGGTGGGGCAGATAAGAGGTAATATAGAAAAACAAAATACAAAAAGGACTATGCAACATTTGGCCGAAGGGACGCTCCTTCAGGGTGGAAAATATAGGATAGAAAAGCAGCTGAGCAGGGAGAAGCAGTTGCGAAAAGTAATTTGGCTTTATGCTATGAACGTGGCGAGGGGGTAGTAAAAGACCTTTCCGAGGCTCTTAAATGGCACAAAGAAGCTGCCGAGCAAGGACGCGCAGATGCGCAATACAATTTAGGCGTACATTGTGAAAATGGTTTAGGGGTTAGAAAATCTTTTTTGAGGGCGACTTATTATTATAAAAAAGCTGCTGAACAAGGACACGAGGAGGCAAAAAAGGCGTTGAAAAGGCTTGGTCAATAACGTATCGGGCCGTACAGTTGATACGGCACGCTCTCTTCTATGGCCTTTCGTCGAGTGCGGCAAGGATAATTCTCTGCCTAATGAGCCCTTTTTTTAGATGACACAAAATACCCACAAAAACAGCCGGGAATCAATTGATTCCCGGCTGTTTAAATTTTATATTGGCGCAATTAAAGATTCTTTACAATATCGTATGTGTCGCTGGCAATCATAAGCTCCTCGTCGGTGGGGATAAGAAGCACTTTTACCTTTGATGCGGGGGTCGAGAGCAGGCACTCCTCGCCACGCATCTTGGCGTTAAGCTCCTTGTCCAGCTCGACACCAATAAACTCGAGGCCTTCGAGTGCAGCCTCGCGGATTGAGCCCTGATTCTCGCCAACGCCACCGGCAAAAGCAATTACATCGACGCCGCCCATTGCTGCTGCGTAGGCACCAATATATTTCTTTATGCGGTAGGCGTACATTGTATTTGCAAGGATGGCACGCTGGTTGCCCTCTTTTGCGGCTGCGTCAACCTCGCGCATATCCATTGAGATGCCCGAAATGGCTGCAACACCCGATTTTTTGTTCAGAAGGTCGGAAAGACCTTTTGTGTCGAGGTTCAGTTTGTCCATAATGAAGGGGATTGCGCCTGCGTCAATGTCGCCGCTGCGTGTACCCATCATAAGGCCCTCGAGGGGGGTAAGTCCCATTGAGGTGTCTACGCTCTTGCCGTCTTTTACGGCTGTGATTGAACCACCGTTGCCAATGTGGCAGGTGATGATGCGGCTGCCCTCGGCGGGCATTCCTGTAATCTCGAGCGCGCGCTTTGTTACGTAGCGGTGCGATGTTCCGTGGAAGCCGTAGCGACGCACGCCGTGCTCCTTGTAAAGCTCGTAGGGGATGGCGTACATATAGGCGTAGTCGGGCATTGTCTGGTGGAAGGCAGTGTCGAACACTCCAACCTGAGGCATATTGGGGGCAATGGCCTTTACCGCCTCGATACCTTTCATATTTGCGGGGTTGTGCAGGGGGGCAAGGTCGTTGCAGGCTACAAAGTCCTTGAGTACCTCGTCGGTGAGCAGAGTCGATGCGCTGAATTTCTCGCCGCCGTGTACTGTGCGGTGGCCCACTGCGTCAATCTCGGCAATTGACTTTACAACGCCGTATTTCTCGCTTGTGAGGGTGTCGATGATGAGGCGTACGCCTGCTGTGTGCTCGGGGATAGGAGCGCTGATGGTCTCTTTGCTGCCGTCGGGGAGGTTGAATTTGAGGAAAGAATCCGCGAGGCCAATCTTCTCAATTCCGCCCTTTGCGAGCACCTCTTTTGTCTCAATGTTGAACAGCTGGTATTTGATTGATGAGCTACCGCAGTTCAGAACCAATATTTTCATAGTGTGTCTGTTTATATGTTAAGCAGTGCGGGTGCCACCCGCACTGCAATTAGGTTATTATCTTGGAATTTATTTTTTTGCTGCAATAGCTTGGTTGGCTGTGATGGCAATCATCATATATACGTCCTCTATTGAGCAGCCGCGTGAAAGGTCGTTCACGGGGCGTGCAATACCCTGAAGCACGGGGCCGATAGCCTCGGCGCCACCCAGACGCTGTACCAGCTTGTAGCCGATGTTTCCTGCGCCGAGGTCGGGGAATACAAGTACGTTGGCTTTTCCTGCCACTGTCGAGCCGGGAGCCTTACTTGCGCCTACAAAGGGGACGAGGGCTGCGTCGGCCTGAAGCTCGCCGTCGAGGTCGAGGGCGGGGTCGAGCTCGTGGGCCAATCGTGTGGCCTCGGTTACCTTATCGACCATCTCGTGCTTGGCCGAGCCTTTTGTCGAGAAGCTGAGCATTGCCACACGGGGCTGCTCGAAGCCTGCGATGGCCTTTGCTGTCTGTGCTGTGCACACTGCAATCTGCGAGAGTTGGTTGGCATCGGGGTTGGGGGTTACGGCAACGTCGGCAACAAAGAGTACACCATCCTCGCCATATTCCTTGGCGTTGGTTATCATCATCATTGCGCCCGAGACGCAGCTGATGCCCGGGGTGGTCTTGATAATCTGTAATGCGGGACGAAGCACGTTGCCTGTTGTGTTCAACGCACCGGCTACCTGTCCGTCGGCGTCGCCGTTCTTTATGATGAGGCAGCCAAGGTACAGGGGGTTGCAAACGAGTTTCTGTGCATCCTCGGGGGTTATTCCTTTGGCCTTGCGAAGCTCGTAAAGCAGGGTTGCATACTTTTGGGCATCGGGATTGTCGTTGGGGTCGATGATGGTTGCCTTCTCGATGTTCGGCAGGCTGTGCTTTGCGGCAAGCGCCAAAATCTCGGCTTTGTTACCCAAAATGATAAGGTCGGCAATGCCATCGGCGATAGCTTTGTCGGCGGCTTTTAGTGTACGCTCCTCGGTACCCTCGGGGAGGACGATGCGCTGTCTGTCCTGACGTGCGCGCTCAATAAGATTCTTAATAACATCCATAGTGTTTAGATTTATTTGTAATGTTGTTTTTTACTATCAAAGATGTCTGTGGAATGTTATCTCGCAGGCATTTTTTTGCGATAATGGGGAGCGACGAGCCTTATGGCCGGCCGACAGCCGTCTGTTCTCGCATTTATTTTGATACAAAGGTAGCAATTTTTTATATAAAGATGTATCTTCGTGCAGAATAAATTGTTTTATGCTGAAAAATCTCTTGTATAATGCTGTTTCTTTTGCCGATGTGCTCCCCTCTTTGCGCAATCTTTGGTGCGAGGCTTTTGGCGACGATGAGCGCTTTGTGGATGCTTTTTTCTCTTTGATGGGGGCCGAGGATTCCTTGCATACTCTCTCGCTCGGGGGGCGGGTGGTTGCGGCGCTCTATGCGCTTCCCTGTGAGTTGTGGTGCGAGGGGCGTTCGCTGCGTGTGGCCTATATTTACGCCGTTGCCACCGACGAGGTGCATCGCGGGCGGGGCATTATGCGCTCGCTTATGGGGCGTGTGCACGAGGTGCTGCGCGCCGAGGGATATGCGGCAGCGGTGCTTCTGCCATCCTCGCCGTCGCTTGCTGCCTATTATGGCTCTATGGGCTACCGTCCGTGCGCCTCGCGGCGCGAGGCGCTGCTCGTTGCTTCGGGTGCGCTCGGCGCGGGCTGCTCCGTCGAGCAGGCGGATGCTGTCGGAGACGATGCTTATGACTTCCTCGAGGGCTTTTTTATGCGGCGCAACAGTATTGTGCACAGCCGCGAGGCGCTCGAGATGAACCGTGTGGGCTGTGCGCTTGCGGGTGGCGGGCTTTTTGTTGCAAAAAGCGGCGATACGATTGTGGCGGCCGCCTTTGTGAGCATTGTCGGGGGGAGGCCTCTGCTACTCGATTTATTCTCGGGCAATTACGAGGCGCAAGAGGCGCTTGTCGGGGCGCTGTGCCGCAAATTTAGTGTCGGGGCGTTGCCACTGCTTGTCTGCGACAATTTAGTGTCGGGGGGCCGCTGCGGTTGCGAAAATTCTGCGGACAACGAAAAAAAAGGAGCGCCATTTGCGATGGCACTCTCCTTTGTCTGTGATTTTCCCGTCAGCATAAACTGCTCGCTTATGCTCGATAAGTAAAATCTTATATCGGGAACCATATAAACACCGCGACATCCCACACGGCGTGCGACACTATTATCGCCCCGAAGCGCTCGGGGAAAAAGCGGTAAAGGAGGCCCCACGCTGCTCCGGCCACCATTGCCGCCATTGTCAGCATAAAATTAAACGAGCCTGCGTGAACAAGCGCATATATTGCCGTGGTTACAATGAATCCGATATTAGGGTTCAGGCGCTTCGAGAGACTATGCTGTATGTATCCGCGCCAGAAAATCTCCTCGGCCGGGCCAATGAGAAAGAGCATCAGCGCAGTGAGCAGCAGGGCCGACTCGCCATCCTTCATCCCGTAGATAAGGTCGACCTGCGGACGCGCAAAATTGAACATCAGCTGCGAGAGCTTGTCGCCTATCCAAAATACGCCCCACAGCGCTGCGGCAATGGCAACGCCCAAAAGAATGTCGGTGGGTGCGAGCCTTACCCGTTTCCACCATCCGGGGGCAAAAATTGTTGCAAAAAGCGATAATGTGAGGGCCGAGCCTGTCATCATCCACCAGAAATTAACGTGCGGCGCCGTCCACGGGCTGAACATAATAGTCCACAGAACAAACGCGAGGAGTATTGTGAAGAGTGTCTTTTTCATCGTGCGTATGTTGCAATAATCAAAGAAAGGGTGAGTAGCAGGCTGAACATCAGCTGTAATTTTGCCGTAGCCTCATCGACGCCCCATAGTGCCTGCGCACCCTCTTGGGGGAAGCGCAACGCTCTCTGTGCGTTGTCGGCGGCGGGCTTTAGGGCGGGCAGCACCAGCATCGACCACCACGGAAACACTCCCAGCGCACAACCTGCGATAATCCAAGCAAAAGGCAGCAGCACCTCGACGCAATAGAGCACTGCCGATGCTTTCTGGCCTATGAGCATTGCAAAGGTCTTAATATTGGCACGCTTGTCGTGCTCGGTGTCGCGCGCATTGTTGGCGTGCAAAATTCCCACGGTGATAAGCCCTATGGGCACCGCCAGCCACAGCGCCTGCAAATTAAACTCGCCCGTTGCCACAAACGACGTTCCCAAAATGGGCAGCACCGAGTAGGTGAGGAAAATATCAACGTCGCCCAGAGCGTGGTATTTGAGCCACGGATAGAGCACCGTCAGCACAAAGCCCGCAGCGCCTATGTAAAGGGTGGGCAGCCCCGTAACAGCCACAATTGCTATGCCCGAGAGGGTGGCAACGGCAAGCAGCGCAAGCGACAGCGTGCGAATCTCCACAGGCTCGAACGCGCCGCTTGTGAGCGACATTCCGCCAATGGTATCTTCGCGGTCAACCCCCTTAATAAAGTCGAAATAATCGCTCAGAGTGTTGCCGGCAGCGTGAAAAACCACAATATTGACAATGGCCCACACTCCCGTGAGCCAATCGACAGTCTCGCCCATCCAATGCAGATAGGCCAACGTCGCAAGCACCGGCATTGCCGATGCGGGGAACGACCACGGACGCGTGGCAAGAACCCAATCTTTTAAACAATGCTTCGTCATTTTTATTGTTCCGTAATTTTAAGGTGATATAATCTGTTGGGATAATTCTTGGAATTATATCCAGCCATAGTTGTACTCAAGCACGACCCTGTCATTTGTCTTGTGCTCCTCATTTATTATAATATATAGTGGATAGTAGCCTTGGTTACTCTCGCCGCCCGACGCTTCCCATATTTTATCGCAGAATAGTTGTATGGTGTTTCTGAGGGGCTCTGAGTTTTCCCCAAGCTCGCGAACGAATTTATTGTAAGGGTTGTCGGGGTCGTCCTTTAGTACATTTTCATTATAATATATGATGTGCTGTCTTCTTAAAGAGAGAAGGCTGTGGCGTCCGTTTTCCAATAATGTCAGATATATGTTGTATTCATTGTCGGTGTAGGATACTTTTGTAAGCTCGACGTCATCGACTATTATTGGCCAAACGGCATTTATTGAGTCGCATAAGGCTTGTGGCTCTTTTTTGGGGGCGCGGGGCGAGCATCCTGCGACCATTAGGGGCAGTAAAAACAATAATATTTTTTTCATCTCTTATTTTGTCAAGGGATTGTGTTATTTAAATGCAAATTTACGCAAAAAATGGGAAAAAATCTGTAAGTTTGTGCGCAAATAACTTTAATACACATAAATTATACGAAAGTATTATGAAAAAAGCATCATATTTATTGCTGTGCTCAATTATTTTGGCGGCATTTACAAGCTGCCACCGAGAGGCGCAGGGCGAGTCTCCCTCGCAGGTGGCACTCTCGGTGTTCGAGGCCATAACAACGGCCGACACTGCCACGCTGCAAAATAAAATACATATAAGCGACCAGATTCAGCGCGACGTATTTAACGACTATTTCAGGATAGCCGCTGCATCTAAACAGTATATGGAGACAACGGCCCACTATAAGCCTGTGTATAACGTTGAGAGCGAGACTATCGACGGCGAGAGTGCCGAGGTTATCCTCACGACAAAGAACATCAGTGGGCAGGATGTACGTCTGACGGTGAAGCTCTTGCTCGACGAAGATGGCTATTGGAAGGTTGATGGCGACCACGGCGTGTGGCATTGATTCTTGATGCTCGGCGGGCGGTTGCGCGCCTCTCCTTTATGCAAGTAAAAGATAAGGCGGACATATTTTAAATGTGTCCGCCTTATCTTTTTATTCAACATTATATTCCACGCAGATGTGATAACTACCTCCTAACTCCTTTTGTACGCCAATTTTTAGCTCTCCGCGTTGGGGCGTAAATGTAATCTCGAGCTCTTTGCCGTCGCGGCTCATTGTCCAATTGTGCGCCCAATCGTAGTTGTTGATAATGGCCCATTTTCCTATACATTCAGGCTCTATCCTGAAGGTGTAGCTTTCTCCGGCCTTCAATGTTCCATTCATTGGTATATCTACAATGTTTACAAGCTCTTGGCTGTAAAAGGTGGGTGGGGCGGGGACTGTTACGCTGCCGTCATCGAGAGCGTTGTTTAGAGTGTTTGCGCTCATCTGATTGTTTGGGCTGCCTGTGTCCGATGCGCTGTTGACTGCGGCGGCTGCCGACTGCTGCTGTGCAAGCCTCTCGAGTATGCGAAGCTCCTCGGCTGTCGGTGTGGCAATATCATAATAAATACTTGCGTAATATGTATTTTCTGTCTTGTCGTGCCACGATATTTGAAGGCTACTGCTGCGGGGGACGGTGTAGTCCAATGTATATACTCCGTTATTGTATTGCCAATCTTTGCTGTGTACCCATTCTCCGTCGCAGATAATGGTAAAATCTTTATCTTTCTTCCTTATTGCGAAGCGATAGGTGTGTCCGGGGCGCAGCGTCTTTAGCAGGGGCACCTCTTCGACGTAAAAAGGCGGATTGCCGTCGTTGCAGTAGTAACCGGGAAAGTCGTTGGGATTGCGCTTTACGTGCTCGAAAACTGCCTTGGGGTCGAATCCTATTGTTTCTAACTCGGGGTAGAGGGGTGGCAGACGATGGAACAGCTCACTCGATATTGGTGTCTCGAGCAGCTGATACGATGCGTCTTTCGGAAAGTGTGTGCAGGCCATAAGATAGGGGCTTGCGTGGAACCACGACATATCATTGTCGGCGCGCTTAAATACTCCGTTGTTTACCGAGCCTGCCCCCCACGTGGGGTCGATGAGTATTCCTGCGTGGCGCTCTTTGTTGGTTTCGGCATATATCCAAGCGTGGTCGCCGAGGTTGCCAAGTATGTCCTTTGAGCGCCCCGAGATTATGTCAACCCTTATGCCTATTGCTTGTGCAATATAATAGAATAGTTCGCAATAGGCCTGACATACGCCGCGCTTGTTGTCCCAGCAGGCATCGGCGTGATAGATGCTGAAGCTTGTGTCGTAGCTTATGTTGGCGCATATCCATTTATAGATTGCCTTTACGCGGTCGTAGTCGTTTGTGCATCCCTCGGTGATTGTGCTTGCTACATTCGACCAATTGTATCGTGTGGGGGGAATGGTGATTTGTGCCGATGCTGTAAGGCTTACGAGTATCAGAAGCAGCGTAACGAGCAGTTTTTGTCCTTTCATTGTGTGCGGTGTTTTTGTTTTTGAATAGGGATTATTGCTTTGCATATTGTGTTCGTGCTCTGTGGCGAATGGCTCGAGTATCTTTTTTATGGGGTGGGAGAAAGAGAAAATCGCCCCCCCCCTTGTCCTTTTGAGGACAGAGGTAGGGGATTTTTTGTCTTTTTCGGGCTTTTTTATCCCTTTAGAAGCTCGATAAGAGCCTCGATGCTCATACTCTTTTGCTCGCCGCTGCTCATATTCTTTACGGCGATTGTGCTCTCTTGCATCTCACTCTCGCCAATGATGGCCACGTAAGGGATATTGTGGTTGTTGGCGTATCCCATCTGCTTTTTCATCTTGTCGCTGCTTGGATAAAGCTCGGCCGAGAGGCCTGCGGCGCGTAGCTGTGCAATAAGTCCCAAAGAGTGCAGGGCTTCGCTCGGGCCAAAGTTTACGAACATTATCTGTGTCGTGAGGATAGAGTCTTTGGGGAAAAGGTCGAGCTGATTCATTACGTCGTAGATGCGGTCGGCTCCAAAGGAGATTCCGACGCCCGAGACTCCGTCGAGCCCAAAGACGCCGGTGAGGTTGTCGTAGCGTCCGCCGCCGCTGATGCTGCCTATTGCTACGTCAAGGGCTTTTACCTCGAGTATGGCGCCTGTGTAGTAGTTGAGGCCGCGTGCAAGGGTAAGGTCGAGGTCGAGGCTGCTGTTTATCTTCAGCTTCTCGATGGTATCGAGGATAAATGTTGTCTCTTCGACGCCTTTTGAGCCTGTGGCGTTGTCGGCGAGCACTCGCCCTATTGTGGCGAGTTTCTCGCTGTTGCTGCCTTGTGCCTGAAGGATGGGCAGGAGCTTCTCTATGGCCTCGTCGCCGATGCCTTTTTCGCGCAGCTCGGTTGTAACGCCGTCGAGGCCTATCTTGTCGAGCTTGTCGATGGCTACGGTAATGTCGATAATCTTGTCGGGCTCGCCTATGACCTCGGCTATTCCGGCGAGTATCTTGCGGTTATTAAGTTTTATTGCCACGCGTATGCCGAGCTTGCTGAATACGTAGTCGATGAGCTGTATGAGCTCTACCTCGTTGATGAGTGAGTTATTGCCTATTACGTCGGCGTCGCACTGATAGAATTCGCGATAGCGACCTTTCTGAGGACGGTCGGCGCGCCACACGGGTTGTATCTGATAGCGCTTGAAGGGGAAGGTGAGCTCGTCGCGGTGCATCACGACGTAACGGGCAAAGGGTACGGTGAGGTCGTAGCGCAGGCCTTTCTCGCAGAATTTCGAGGCCAGCTTGGAGGCGTTGCGGCTCAGAAGTTCCTCGTCGGTGAGGCCGCTGCAATATTCGCCCGAACTCTGTATCTTGAAGAGGAGTTTGTCGCCCTCCTCGCCATATTTGCCCATAAGGGTCGATAGATTCTCCATCGAGGGGGTCTCTATTTGCTGGAATCCGAATAGGTGGAATGCGGCACGTATTGTGTCGAATATGTAATTTCTCTTTGACATTTCGATGGGCGAAAAGTCGCGTGTGCCCTTTGGTATTGATGGTTTTGCTGCCATTTTCTTTATGTTTTTTTGTATTGTGTTTTTGGGCGCGCTGTTTATCAGTCGCGTCGGTTAAGGAATATCATTATGTAGTAGATGAGTGTCGCAAGCGACGAGAGTGCTGCAACAACGTATGTGTAGGCGGCCGAGCGCAATGCGCTGCCTGCTGCCTTGTGGTTTACGGCGCTGCATATTCCGCCTTTGTCGAGCCACGCAAGGGCACGACGGCTGGCGTCAATCTCGACGGGGAGTGTGATGAAGCTGAAGAGTGTGGTCATTGCAAAGAGCAATATTCCGCCTAAGAGTATGCCGGGGAACATCTGCACGGTGAATATTCCGATGAGCAGTATCCACGTCATCCAATTCGAGGCGAACGATACTATGGGGACGAGCTTCGAGCGCATTGTGAGCGGGCCGTAGGCTGTTGCGTGCTGCACGGCGTGTCCGCATTCGTGGGCGGCAACGGCTGCTGCTGCCACGCTCGAGGAGTTATATACTCCCTCGCTCAGGTTCACGGTCTTGTCGGCGGGGTTGTAGTGGTCGGTCAGACGCCCCGGGGTGCTTATTACTTTTACGTCGTATATGCCATTGTCGTGCAGCATTTTTTGTGCAATGTCGCGGCCGGTCATTCCGTTGCCTAATGGCATTTTTGAGAATTTTTCGAATTTGTGTTGCAGGTTCATCTGCACAATGTAGCTCACTGCGGCTACTCCTATGAAGAGTATCCAATAGATGGTGCCCCCGTTTATGGAGTTGCCCGAGGCTGCATAGGCTGTTATGTTAATAAGGGATAAAATGTTCATTTTCTTCTTTTTAAGTTAAACTGTGTCGAGGCTTTTCTCTCTTGTGGCTGCCCTGTGCCCGACTTTTCTCTATTGTGCAGCTACGTTATAAAAACGTGCAGACGAATCAAAGAGATTGGTCTGCATCGTTTTTTTTATCATAATACATCTTTGTGTATCTCTTTTTTTTAGATGTTGCGTGTTATTGTCTGCTGACGGTCGGGGCCTATCGAGATATATTTTACGGGTACCTCGAGCTGCTCCTCAAGGAATTTAACGTAGTCGAGGAAGGCTTGGGGAAGGTCTTCTTCGCGGGTTATCTTTGTGAGGTCGCACTGCCATCCGGGAAGCTCGGTGTAGACGGGCTCGACGTCGCTTATGTCGTAGGGCAGATGGCTCAGTGTCTCGCTGCCTTTTTTGTATGCCACACAGGCCTTTATTGTGGGGAATGTGTCGAGTACGTCGCTCTTCATTAGTATGAGCTTTGTTACACCGTTTATCATTATGGTGTATTTGAGGGCTACAAGGTCAATCCAGCCGCAGCGACGTTCGCGGCCGGTTACTGCGCCATACTCGTGGCCGCGGTCGCGCATCAGTGCGCCTGTTTCGTCGAAGAGCTCGGTGGGGAAGGGGCCTGCGCCCACACGTGTACAGTAGGCTTTTGTTATTCCATAGACGTCGCCTATTCTGCCCGGGGCTATGCCGAGGCCTGTGCAGGCGCCCGCACATACTGTGTTCGATGAGGTTACAAAGGGGTAGCTGCCAAAATCAATGTCGAGGAGGCTGCCCTGTGCACCCTCGCCAAGAACGCTCTTACCCTCGTTCATAAGGTCGTTGACCATCTGTTCGCTGTCTATCAGACGGAACTCTTTGAGGTACTCTATGGCGTCGAGCCACACTGCTTCGGCCTCGCTAAGGTCATATGTGTAGTTGAGGCTCTTGAGTATCTGCTCGTGGCGTGCCTTGGCTTGTGCATATTTCTGCTCGAAATTCTCGAGAATGTCGCCCACGCGCAGGCCGTTGCGGCTTATCTTGTCGGTGTATGTGGGGCCGATGCCTTTGCCTGTGGTGCCCACTTTTGCGTCGCCTTTTGCTGCTTCATAGGCGGCGTCGAGCACGCGGCCTGTGGGCAGAATAAGGTGGGCCTTCTTCGAGATGAAGAGGTTCTTCTTTAGGTTGTATCCGGCTTTCTCGAGCTCTACGGCCTCGCCTTTGAAGAGTGCGGGGTCGAGCACAACGCCGTTGCCTATTATGTTAATTTGGTCGCCCTGAAAAATGCCCGAGGGGATTGAACGCAATACGAATTTCTTGCCGCCAAATTCAAGGGTGTGTCCTGCGTTGGGACCTCCCTGAAAGCGTGCCACTACGTCGTATTGAGGGGTGAGTACATCGACTATCTTGCCTTTACCCTCGTCTCCCCATTGGAGACCCAAAAGTACGTCAATCTTTTTTTTCATATCGTTGTTCTTCTATGTTTGCTTATTTTGTTTCGCGGCTCTCTCGCACTTTATGCTTTTTTCTGCTTACGGCGCTTTTGGGCGCGGTTGCATTTGCTGCATAGTCCGTATATGTACAGTGAGTAGTGTGCCGGATGAAACTTTTTTATTTTTGTTGCTATATTATCACTTATCTTTATGTTTTTTATCTCTTCAACTTTGTGGCACTTTGTGCATATTGTGTAGCTCTTCTCGCCTCCGTAACACTTTTCGTAGAGCGACTGTTCGCCGAAGGAGTGGTGTATCACAAGGTCGGCTTTTGTCAGCAGAGTTATTGTGTTATATACGGTTGCACGGCTCACTCGGAATTTTTCGTTCTCCTCTAAATGCTTCAGCAGTGTCTCAATGTCGAAACAACCCTCTATCGAGTATATTGCCGATAGTATTGCGTAGCGCTCGGGGGTGCGGCGCATATTGTTGTCGCGCAGGTAGTCGGTGAACAGTTGCTCTACTATCCGGGCTGTGGTGGTTGTCTCCATTTGTGCGTTGTTGCTACAAAGTTATCTCTTTTTTTATAATACAATTATGTATGTACTGTTTTTTTATATCTTTTTAAATGAAAATATGTTGCAGGGCGCTGTGGGCCATTGCTTTTTTGTGGCAGTTCTCGTCGATGCTGCTGTATCTTTGCAGCGATGTGTAGGCGCAATTTTGCAGCACTTTGTTGCCGTGGCTGCCCGATAGGATGTCGGCCGTGGCCTTAAGATAGCGCTGCTCGTCGTCGGCGCTAAGGGGCGAGCCTTCACGAAAAAGATGCGAGAGCGTCAGAAAGCCGCAGTAGGGGAACAGCGCCCGGCTGCTCTCTATCCACTCAAGCGATAGTGTGGCGGCGCCTTCGAGGCGGCGCAGAAGGTGCATCGACAGTTGGTCGGCAATCTCGGTGAAAGGGGTCGAGGCTATCCACTCTTGTGCGTCGTCGGCGGTAAATTCTTCGCTCGGCATTAAAAAAATGGCCAGCATCTTGCATTCGCGGATATTCTCGTTCCATAGGGCGAGGGCAAGGTTACGCTCCTTTGGGGTGTGCGATGCAATCTCCTTTAAACGAGGAATCTCGACTCCAAAATTTATCTTGTAGTCGAGCCCCTGCTTGCGTTGTAACGATGATACAACACCGTTCATTGCCAATCGCACGCTTTTCTTTATTTCCAATATCTTGTCGCGTATGGTTTGCTCCATCCTTTGGGGTTATTTGTTTTTGTTGTGCTTCTTACGGTAGCTGTTGGGCGTCTCGTTCATTATGCGGAAGAACGAGGCGTAGAACGACTGACGATTGGCAAAGCCCACCGAAAGTCCGATGTCCTCGATTGTCATATCATTGTAACGCTTGTCGGTCAGGCGGTGCAAGGCCTCCTTTATGCGATACTCGTTGACAAGGCACGAGAAATTGGTGTTGAACCTCGAGTTTATCACTGCCGAGATGTATCGGGTGTTTGTGCCAAGCTCACGGGCAAGCTCTTTTGCTGAAAATTCTTTATTCCGGTAGCGCTTTTCTATTACAACGATGTTCAGTATTTTATCGTACAATTCGTCGGCAAGCTCGGCTCGGATAAGTGAGCGGTAGGCTGCGTTCTTTTCTTTTTTTTCCCTAATATTGTAGGGCGTATTTTTTTTATCTGTCATTTTTTTGTTGTTTTTCCAATGTTGCCCAAATATACACCTTTTTTTTGACAGATTATATTATTTTCTTTAAAAAAGTGCCTTGCTCTGTTTTTTTATTTGCTGTTGTTGTTCTGTTTTTACTTTTCGGAGCATTGTTTGTACAACTCGACGAGCCTCGAGGGGTGCTCGCCCGATGCCACTGCGTGTTCGAGTGCCTTGCGTGCCAAACGTCGCTCGCCTGCATCGAGCAGCAGCTGTGCGTGGGCAATGTGATAGGCTCCATTTTGTGGGGCAAGCTCTATGGCTTTTTCAATGTCCATAAGGGCAAGCGCCGCCAGATTTTCTTCGCGGTGCACATTGCTGCGTGCATAGTAATACTCGGCATTTTGTGGGTTGCCGTCGATGAGCACTCCAAGCAGCATCAGTGCGTCGTTCAGTCGTCCGGCTTTGTGGTACAGCAGTGCCAGCGACAGGCGTGCGTCGTTGTTCGACGGCTCTGTTGCCAGCAGGGTATTATAATCGGCGTAGGCTTTTGTGTACTCCTCTTTTTCGCCGTATATGTAGGCTCGCATAAAGAGTGCGTGGCTGTTGCGGGGCTCTGTGGCAAGTACTTTGTCATAATCGACAAGGGCGCTGTCTGTTATGCCTTGCTCAATATATATGCGTGCGCGTTGCAGCATAATCTGTGTCGATTGGGGGTTCAGGGCAAGAGCCATTGTGTATGATTCAATGGCCTCGGGGGCTTTTCCCTGCCTCCACTGCGTAAATGCAAGATTGCTGTAAGCATACTCGTTGAGGCGGTTCGATGGCTCTTGTGCAATGGCGCGCTTGTAGAGGCCCTCGGCCTGTGCGTATCGTTCCTGCTCGAGCTCTCGGGTGGCTTGCCCGAATAGAGTGTCGTAGCTTTGTGCCGACGCTGTTGCGGCTGTCAATGTCATTATCAGTGTCGATAGCAGTCTCATTTTTGTGTGATTATTTTTCTTTGGGTGCGAATATAATGCTTTTGTGCCGAAAATTCCGAAAGCGGGTTTTTAATTTAAATGTTTATAACATTGCGGGAGCTTTTTGTGAAAGGCTGCTAAAGGGGTGGGTCGAATAAAACAGCGTGTCATTTTTTTTGCTTTTTGCAAAAGAATGCCTATCTTCGCAGCCGGAATCAATGCGTCGCTTGTTTCTGCTCTCGTAGTTCAA
Organism: Bacteroidaceae bacterium; assembly: GCA_045533955.1. Lineage (GTDB taxonomy): Bacteria > Bacteroidota > Bacteroidia > Bacteroidales > Bacteroidaceae > HGM04593. The sequence continues at coordinate 7,773 of JAZSIU010000001.1, read as the reverse complement.
TGGATAGAATGTGGCTCTCCTAAAGCTAAGATACGAGTTCGATTCTCGTCGGGAGTACAAAAAATCATCGAGGCAGCCTTCTTTTGGATGGCTGCCTCGATGATTTTTTATGGGGCTTTTTATTTTACAACGGCTTTGAATGTGTCGCTGCTGCCCGTGCCGACTACATTTACTATGTATAGTCCCGGTGCGACGCTTATTGTAGTGTCGGTGCCTTGATATACGAGGCTTCCGTCTATCGAGAATATCATTATCGTGGCATTCTCTTCGGCGCCCGATACGTTTATGCTATGTCCCGATACGGCGACCTTTGTGCCGCTTGCGGTGGTTGCGTCAATGGCTGTCGCATCGCCTATCCAGAAGCTGCCATTATCGGGATAGGTGATTGTGTTGTTCGATACATTACCTGCAAGAATCTGTGTCGAATGGTAGTACTTTATGAGCAACTTCCATTGACCCAGCGGTGCCGTGGGCAGACTGCGGCAGGTAATATTAAGCTCGACGGGCTTTCCTTGTTCGAGCCCGACCTCGACGAAGTCGCTTTCGACAAAGGCAATGGTGCCCGAGAGGGCGCTCACTTTAATGTATCCTTTGTGGCTGCCTTTTGTGTAGTCGAGCTTGACGTTTACATTAAATTCATCGCCCTGTACAACCACTTTTCCGTCGTTTACGTTAATTGGTGCGCATACGTAGGGACGTGCAATGTCAGACTCGGTTATGCTGAAATAGCTGTTCTCTACTGTTTGACGTACCTGCTGCCATCGGCCCTCCTTAAACTCGCGCACGATAATCATATAGCGTCCCGCTTCCAGCACGGGGATATAGTTGTTTGTGGCGCAGTTGATGTGTGTGTAGAACTTGCTCTTTAGATTCTTTATCTGTTGTACGTCGAGCAGATATTCCTTGCCGTTGTGTACATTCTGCACAAACACGCCTATCGTACCCGAGTATTCCTCGCCGTTCGATGAGCTGTTGCTGATGCGTATCTTGATGTTTGTGTTTGCTCCCATATTTATATCCTTTACAGTGTATTGGATGACGGCGGGAAGCGCGCCCTCGGGCAGCTCTTTAATGTCGAGTGTGTCGGATGTCCCCTCAACGTCGAACATTTTTGTTATGTCGAATGTGGTGGAGCTGTCCATATAGTAATTCTTTACATTGTAGGCAAATGAGATAAAGTATTTGCCGCTCTTGTCCAGACGCAAATTGGTGCTGAAGGGCAGGGCAATCTCTTGCTCGTCGAGTACGTCGATGAGCTTGGCCAATGATGTCTGGGGCTCTTTTGTCCAGCTGCCGTCGCTGTTCTGTGTGTTGAGCACGGGAATTACAAGGATTAGGCGGTTGTCCTTGCTTTTGTTTACAATCTTGGCCTCAAAATTCAGTTTGTCGCCAACGTAGACGGGCTCGGGCGAGAAGGTAATCTGTGTGAGGGCGGGGCGCGGGTTAAGGTTCGATACTTTTACCTTTTCGTCGGTAACCTCTACCTCGAGGCCGTTGTTTGCTCCGGGGATAAGCTCGTAGGGCTCTGTGCCTTTCTTGCACAGCAGTTGCAGCTTGTATTTTCCTGCGGGAATATCTTTTTTGTTGATTGTAAAGGGGAAGATGAGACCCGATTGTTTGCCTACGGACAGGCGGAATTTATCGCCCGAGAATTCGTAACGATGGCTGAAGCCCTCTTCGTTTGTAAGGTCGGCTGCAAAATCGAGGCTGAATGCTGTGTGCGACCAATTGACGAAGAATCCGGCTACGCGGAATTTTGCTTGTCCTGCTGCCGATATTGTTGTCTCGTAGCTGTCGATCATCGTATCGCTCCACAGTTCCATTGGTGTGAACATAAAGAGCGTGGGGTCGCCCTGACGCGAGGCCTCGCCGTCCTTGTGTGGGTAGATATTGGCTATCATAGTCTGTCCTACACTGTATTGTCCGGTGCCACCACCCGTGCCGATGCCCGAGGGTTGCATATAGGCCATATCAAAAAAGCCGTCGAAGCTTCCGCCCCAACCCCAATTGATGTGCAGAAGGTCGTTCTCGTCGATGCCGTCGCACACAAAGGCGTGTCCTGTGGTGTTGAGAAAGTCGTAACCAAAATAGAGGATGGGACGACGTGCTTCGAGATTGCCGCGCAGTACCTCCATCCACGTCTCGTTGGTGTGCTCGGAGCGTTTATAGACGCACGCCTGCGACGAGTAGTCGAAAATATTTACAAGGGCATAGATTGCGGTCGATGTGTGGGCGCCTGTGCCTTCGATGGCATAGCTGCTGTTCATAGCCTTGCCTACGTCAACCATTAGCTGTGCTACTTCTGTGGCGCTCTCGTTGTCGTATACGCCGTTGTAGCTGTCGAGCATCTTATTCCAATTGTATGTGTGCTTTGTTATGTCAATATATTCGGAGGTGCCGGTGATATTGTTCTCCCACGTGATTGAGCGTTTGGGTTTTGCGGGCCACGAGTGGAATTTCATCACTTGTGCTACGGCTGTTGCGGTGCAGCCCGTAGGGGTCAATTGCAGGCCTACTCTGGGACAAAGTTTGTTAAAGGGGCTGCCCTGATTCCAGATGGTTTTTAGCATCGGGTCGATGCGCTTGCCGGTGGTGCGCTGCTGTGGGGTTGCTTTTCCCTCGCGCACTGCATCGACATATTGGTCGTACATCTCGAGCCATTCGATAAGGGGCTCGGGCATCTGCTCGTTGGGGGCCGGGCTGCTTGTCGAGTAGCCTACGATGGGGCTCAGCTCGTCGTCGCCCGATACGATTATAAAGCCGTTGGAACTCTCTTCGTTGAAAATGTAATAATTCTGTGTTTCGGGATTTTCGCGATTGACCGAGCGCCCTTTGTAGGGGGCGAGCTTCATTCGTATCTCGCTCCTTTGCGGGGCATTCTTCTTGAAGAAGGCCGTGGCAATCTCTTGTGCTTTTTGTGGGCTGATGGGCCCTGCAATTGCTGTGGCAGCAATGAATAGCAATAGTGTGTAAAGGGTAAATAGTCTTTTCATCTGTTTGCTTTTTGGCGTTTGTAAAGTTATTTTGGCCAAAAATAGTGAAAAAAACGTATGTGATTGCTATTTTTATGTAAAAATGTACCGTTAGACGCGAAAATGTAGGCAAAAGGGCTTATTTGCTTTTGCATTTGTCGCAGATGCCTTTTACAATATAGTTTACCGAGTGCATTGTGAAGCCTTGCGGAAGTTCTATTGTGGGTATCTGAATGTGCTTGAAGCAGTAGGTGCGCTGGCACACCTCGCAGAAGAAGTGTGTGTGTCGGTCGTTGAGGGCGTCGTGGTCGTGGCTGTGGCACAGCTCGTATTTGAGCGAGCCGCTGCCGTCCTCGATGCTGTGCACGAGGCGGTGTGTCTGAAAGAGGGTGAGGGCGCGGAATATGGTCGATTTTGGGGCGGTGTCGAGCATTGCTTCAATCTCGGCGAGGGAGAGGGGGGCGTCGGCCTCGGCAAGGATGCGCACCACAAGCTGTCGTACTGCAGTGGGGCGTATGCCGCGCTCGCGTAACAGTGTCTCTTCCATAGTTTGTGTGTTTTTTTGGGGGGTTATTCGGCTGTTTTAATGGTTACCCCGACGCAGCGCTCAAGCTCGACAAAGCCGGCGGCGCTCCGATAGAGTGAGTTTATGTACTCCTCTTGCATCATATTGTCGCTGCGCTCGGTCTCGATAAAATCGACAAAGGATATTTCGCCCATCTCATAGGCCTTGCGCTTGCTTTGCAGAAGCTCGGCTGTCTGGTGCATCATCCCTTGTGTGAAGGTGGTTTTTTGCTCGTTGGCGGCGCGGCAGTTGTTGTAGGCTTGCAGCACCTCGCTTGTTACCATCATACGGGTGTCGGCGAGGCTCTCTTGTGCTTGTTCTATTTTTGCCTGCTCTTTTAGGCGTGCGCCGCGGTTCAGGCTCGAGAATTTCAGGGGGATTGCGGCGCCTACCATCAGCTTGGTGAATGAGGGGGTGGCTTTGTTGTACTCGGCGCCGATGGATAGCTGAAGGTCGGTGCGACGCAGGGCCTGCCCCAATTTTCTCTCGGCCTCGGCAATTTCGACGCGGTCGCAGGCGGCGATAATGTCGGCTCTGTTGGCGAGGGCTTTGTCGATGTAGCTCTTGGGGCTCTCGAGTGTTGCGGTGGCCTCGACGAGTGTGCCTGCGGCCTCTAATGTCTCGATGCCCTCGAAACTGCCCATATAGTACCCGAGCTCGACGGCGGTGTTGCGCATCTGTGCCTCGGCTTGCAGGCGTGTGTTGCGTGTGAGGCCTGCGGCCAATCGTGTCTCTATCCACACGGTCTTTGCAATCTCGCCGCGCAGATGGCGCAGGCTGTCGCTCAGGGCCAGCTGCTGCATATAATTCTCGCGGCTTACGGCTATGCGCAGAAGCTCTTTGGCGCGTATGTGGCGCAGATAGGCCAGCGTGGCGTCGGCGTGCAGATTGCGCATATAGTCGTTAAAGACGGCGGTGGTTGCCTGAAGCTCTTTTTGGGCCAATCGTATGCCGGCACGGCGCACTCCGAATGTGAATGTGCAGCCGAGGTTGGCGGCGATGCTCTGCCCAAGCTCTTTGTCCCAATCTTCGTTATTGGCATATTGCAGCGAGAGGGTGGGGTCGTTATATATTTTTGAGCTTCTGAGCTCTTCGCGGGCAATGTCGATGTTCATCGCTTGGGCCACTGCGGCGGTGTTATTTTGTATGACACGCTGCATATAGCTGTCGTATGTTATCTGCTGTGCGCTGCTTGCGAGTGTGGCAAGGAGCAGCAGCCCTGTTGTCAGTATTTTTTTGTTCATATTTGTCTTTTTGGCAATTTGCAATTGCAAAGTTAGACTTTTCTGTTTGCAACCGGGTTGCATATATTTTTATTGCTCTTTTTTTACAATTCCCATTCTGCCGGCCTCGCTCATTATAAAGGTGAGGGCTGCGTCGTGCTCGTTGGGGATTATGCCGTCGAGGATGGCCTCTTTTACCGCGGCCTTCAGCCTGCCTACTGTGTCGCAGGGGGGGAGGGCGAAGAGCTCCATTATCTCTTTTCCATCGACGGGGGGCTGGAAATTGCGTATGCGGTCGCGCTCTTCAAGGTCTTTGAGCTTTTGGCGCACGGTGGCGAAATTGCTTAGGAAGCGTTGTTTGCGCACTTCGTTCTTAGAGGTAATGTCGGCCTCGCACAGTGTCATAAGGTCGTCAATGTCGTCGCCGGCGTCAAAGAGCAGACGGCGCACGGCCGAGTCGGTAACCTCGCTGTCGGCAATTACTATGGGGCGCATATGCAGCCCGACGAGCTTGGCTACGTATTTCATTTTTTCGTTCTGAGGCATCTTAAAGTCGCGGAAGATTTTTGTTACCATCTTCTCGCCCACGGCGTTGTGATTGTGGAATGTCCATTTTTGTATGGGGTCCCAGCGTTTGGTGCGGGGCTTGCCAATGTCGTGCAGCAGGGCGGCCCAGCGCAACCACAGATTGTCGCTCTTTTTGGCTACATTGTCAAGCACCTCGAGTGTGTGGTAGAACATCTCTTTGTGTCCGTAGCCGTTTTTTACCTCGACGCCTTGCATTGCCGTCAGTTGGGGGAAGATGAGCTCGAGAAGGCCGCAGCGGTCGAGCTCGATGAAGCCTTTCGAGGGGGTGGCCGAGAGCATTATCTTGTTGAGCTCGTCGTTGATGCGCTCGCGCGAGATGATTTTTATCCTCTCGCGATTCTCGCTAAGTGCTTCGAATGTCTCTTCTTCGATGTAAAAGTTGAGCTGGGTGGCGAAGCGTACGCAGCGTAGCATACGCAGGGGGTCGTCGCTGAATGTTATTCCCGGCTCAAGGGGGGTGCGTATTATGCGGTCTTCAAGGTCGAGCAGGCCGTCGAAGGGGTCGACAAGCTCGCCGAAGCGCTCGCCGTTCAGGCATATTGCCATTGCGTTTATGGTAAAGTCGCGGCGATTCTGGTCGTCCTCTAATGTGCCATCTTCGACGATGGGGTTGCGCGAGTCGCGGGTATATGATTCGCGTCGGGCACCCACAAATTCAATCTCGTGCTCGTGATATTTTACCTGAGCCGTACCAAAATTGGCGTAAACGGCCAAATGAGCCCCCTTGCCCAGACGTTTGCTGAAGGCGCGGGCCATTGTTATTCCCTTGCCGACAACTACAATGTCAATATCCTTCGACGGACGCTCAAGAAATATGTCGCGCACATATCCGCCCACGACGTAACACTCGAGGCCAAGCTCGTCGGCCGTCTCCGATATTTTGCGGAATATGGGGGTGTCGAGTATCTTTATAAGCTCTTCTCTATTAGGTATGTGCATATTGTTTTTTAGTGCTGTTTCTTAATTATCTGCGCGAAGATAGCAAAAAGTGGGCAAAATAAAAAAGATTTATTGTTTCTTAATATCGTGCAACAGACGCAGAATCTCCTCTTGCTGCCTCTTTATTTGGTTAATCTTGAAATACCAGCATATTGGCTCGCGGCATATAAGCAGCAGGGCTATCACCAAAAGAAAAAAGAAAAAGAGTACGATGAGCATTGCCGTTGCGTCGCTCAGCGTGAAACTGCCATCGGGCAGCATTTGCGTGAGTAATATTGTCGGAATTTTCATAGTGTGATATTTTTAGTTTGGTTCTATGCTTCAAAAGTAGTTTTTTCTAAATATATTTTTATATCTTCGCGCAATAAAATGTGTCAAAAATGAAGAAAAAAATAACAATTTTTGCTCTTGCGGCTCTTTTGTGCGCATCGTGCGGCGAGGATGTTGAGCGCAAGGCACAGGCTCTTCTCAGCGAGGCGCGCATAGCAAACGAGGCTCAAGAGTACGACAAGGCGAGGCTTCTGCTCGATAGTATAAAGAGTACCTATCCCAAGGCTTTTAAGACCCGACGCGAGGCGCTGAAGCTCTCGCGCGAGGTTGAGTATGGGCAGCAGAGCCGCAGCGTGCGTTTCTACGATGAGCAGCTTGATACTCTTACGGCACAGCGCGATAAGATGCTGACGGAGTTTGTCCTCGAGAAGGACACGCGCTATCAGGATGAGGGTTATTATATGCTCCCCGGGCAGACGCTCAAGAGTAACTACGGCCTTACCTATCTGCGTGCGCAGGTGAGCGAGAAGGGCGTTGCCTATATTACCTCGGTCTATCGTGGCAAGGCTATCGAGCACACGGGCGTGCGTCTGAGTGCGGGCGATACTTTTGTCGAGTGTACGGAGCCTTTGAGTCGTCAGTCGTCCAAGCATCTGGGCGTAACGAGCGAGCGTCTGAATTTTCGCTACGGAGCCGACGGCGGCATAATGGATTTTATTGTCTCGGCACAGGGTAATATAAATGTTAAGCTCACGGGTAAACACCCCGTAAGCTACACTCTGCGCCGCGAGGATGCCGAGGCGGTTGTAAAAACCCTTGAGCTTGCCAAGCTGCTGCGCTCTATTGAGAGCGTGCAGGCTATGCGTGCCGAGGCTGCCCGACACATTGAGTTTATTGAGCGCAGCAGGGAGCGTTTCGAGGGCGAGGAGAAGCCTCAAGAGTAGGTAATTATCGGATATTCTATTATAGGCGGATGCGGGTGCATTTTTTGCACCCGCATCTTTTTTCTCTCGGGGCGATTGTTTGGTGGATTTTTTCTTTTAACATCCTTACTTCTTTGCAATTTTAAAGGCCTGTTTTATTTCTCTCTTCTTTTCGTGCCGCCGAACAACCGACAGCAAAAGTAACTCCCTAAAAAACGGCACAATGAAAAACCGCAGCAGCAGCCGTCGAGGCAGCGGGAAGAGGACAAAAGCTGTCTGAGCGGTGCGCCGCC
>JAZSIU010000024.1:0-17033 GCA_045533955.1 Bacteroidaceae bacterium | reverse complement strand
CGGGCGCCAACAATGCTTGCCATTCGCATCCCGCGCGCTGCAAGCTGCGCCTGTACTTTCGCGCGACTATTGCTGCAAGCATTGTCGATTATAATTCCGCAGCACCCTTAAAACAATCGTAAACCGCAATGACAAGCAAGCCTCCGACCGAGTGAGCGCACTGTTGCCTCACAAGCAAAGGAGACCCCGCGACAATTTCTTTAGGTGCAGGTTTTTTGCTTACTTTTTTTCAGAAAAAAGTAAGACCCAAAGTATAAAATAAAAGAGAGAATAGCTGCATAAGTATTCCGAGAGTGTGATAAATAGAGTAATCCCGACCACACCTTTTTGCCACTGAGCCGTTTTTTTTGAAATTGCTTTTTGCGGGTGGTTCCTCGGCGCGAAAAGGGGAGAAAATTTAAATTGGCCATTGGAAAAGCAACCGAGCCCGAATTTCTAAGAATCAGTATCTCGTTGTACTTTTTGTGCCTCAAAAAGCACTAAAAAAGTTAGGCACGAAAAAAAGGTTTTTGCTCGCGTCGCGTGGCGTCGTTCGGTGGCGGCTTTCTTCTCCCTACGCACAAGAACCTATATTAACCATTCTTTTTTGCAGCGCTAATTAAAATTCCAAATTCGTAGAGCGAGTATAGTGGCAGGGCAACCACCATAAGTGTAAAGGGGTCGCCGCTGGGGGTTATTATGGCTGTAATCACCAGCAGGGCCACAAATGCGTGTCGGCGGTATTTTTTCAGTTGTGCGCGGCTCACTATGCCTATGCGCGAGAGCAGCTGCACAAGCAGCGGAAGCTCGAACAGCAGTCCCATTGTGAAGATGAGCGTAAGGAATGTGCTCATATAGGAGTCGAGCGAGACGCTCTGTGCAACAGTGTCGCTCAGTGTGTAGTTGGTCAGAAACGAGAATGTCAGGGGAAAGACTATCGAGTATCCGAGGGCGCATCCAACATAGAACATTATGGTGCCCAACGTAAAGGCCGCACCCACGCTGCGACGCTCCCGGGGGTACAGCGCCGGACGCACGAAACGCCACAATTCAATTATCAGATAGGGGAATGCGGCAATAAAGGCCATCCAAAAGGCGGTGCTTATGTGTGTGAGAAATTGCGTGGCGACATTTATGTTTATAATGTTTATCGGCGCAATGTCGACACCTATGAGACGATACAGAAAAAAATCGGCTGTGGCGGGGGCAAGCACCACCGAGTCGAAAATATGGGGTAAAAGAATAAATGTTGCCGCAAAGAACAGCAACACTACAAAAATTGTGCGCAGAATCGACCGGCGCAGTGCCTCGAGATTATCCCAAAATGATGTATTCTGGTTGCTCACGACAAAAGGAGTTTGCGCGGTTATTTTTCCTCTTTATTCTCTTTTTTGTCGTCGTCGGCACCTCTCATCCCATCATTAAAACTCTTGACGCCTTTGCCCAAGCCTTTCATCATCTCGGGTATTTTTTTTCCGCCAAAGAACAGTAGCACGATGAGTGCAATGACTAAAATTTCGCCCCAGCCGATGCCGCCTATAAAAAGTAGTCTCTCCATTTTTTTTCTCTTTTTGTAAATATTTGGCTAAAGTAATAATTTTTTCTCTTTTTGACAAAAAGAATGGCTATATTGAGGCTAAAATATTACGCCCCGATGCTCCGTTGTTGCCCGTTTATTTGTATCTTAGCGCAATGAATATTGAGCCGATAGCATATTTCCGTTCACTTTTTCCTACGAAATTCGGTGTTCCGCGTCAGAGTGGAATAATTGAGGAGCTTCGCGGGCAGATTGTCTTTGAACCCTCCTTTGCCATTGCCGACGCTTTGCGTGGCCTCGAGGGGTTCGATTATCTGTGGCTCATCTGGGGCTTTTCGGCTAATGCCGCCGATGGCCGTTGGCACGCGACGGTGCGTCCTCCGCTGCTCGGAGGTAACAGAGCTGTTGGAGTGTTTGCCACGCGCTCGCCTTTTCGTCCCAATGCTCTGGGCCTCTCGTCGGTGAGGATTCAGAGCATAGAGTGTGCCGCGGGCCGGCCTTTGGTGATAAATGTTCTTGGGGCCGACCTTATGGACGGCACGCCCATCTACGATATTAAGCCTTACGTTGCCTACTGCGACGCTCACCCCGAGGCTCGCAGCGGCTTTGTCGATGAGAATGAGTGGCGGGGGCTCACGGTGCTCTTCCCACCCGAGCTCGAGAGGATTTTTCCCGCCGCCGAGCTTAGCGCACTGAAGAGGGTGCTGGCCCTCGACCCGCGTCCGCAGTATCACAACTCTCCGACAAAGGAGTATGGAATGCCGTTCGGAAAATTCGACGTACGCTTTACGGTCGATGGCGACAGGCTGACGGTAATTGACGTGGTGCCCCTTTGAAAATAGTGCTACTTTTGCAGAAGATAGCGCGCGACAGCCTCGTAGGCAGGCAGCGACGTTGCGTCAAGCTCAAGGTTGCTGCTGTGGGGCGACGATGCCAGACGTACAATCACCATCTGCGCGGCGGGGTCGATGTATATTGCTTGTCCGTGCACTCCGCGGGCCATATAAGCACCATTCTCATTCTCGGTTATCCACCACATATTGCGGTAGCTCCAACCTTTGAGCGTCTTTCCATATATCGAGGCGGCGAAGGCCTTCTTACTGCCTCCATTTAGAATATCCTCGATGGCTTTTCGGGGGATTATTTGCTGTCCCTGCCATAGGCCACCCCGACGCATCATCTCGCCCACGCGGGCAAGGTCGCGCAGCGAGGCGTTCAGACCTCCGCCTGCAAATGGCGTCCCAAGCGCATCAATCTGATAATAGGCATCTTGCTCCATTCCCATTTTACTCCATATAAGTTCGGTGAGCAGTGTTGCGACGCTCTTTCCGCTGACGGTGGCCACGAGCCAGCCGAGCACCTCGGCGTTGGCTGTACGGTAGCCGAATATGTTGCCGTGCTCGCCATCCTTGACTACCGTGGGCAGATAGTCGTAGAAGCCTTGCGGAGTGCCCTCGGGGTGAGGAATCATTGCATTGCCCGCAGATGAGAATTTCCACACGTCGGCGTTGGGGTCGTTGTAATCTTCGCTGTATTTTATGGCTGTTGTCATATCCATAATCTCGCGTACTGTGGCATCGCCGAATCCCGAGCGTGCCAACTGTGGAATATATTCGCCCACGAGTTTTGTGGTGTCGAGCTTCCCCTCGGCCACAAGCACCGAGGCTAATATTCCGGTGAAGGATTTTGTAACCGACATTAGGGCGTGTACGCTTTCGGGGGTGAGCTCGCCGAAATATTTTTCATATACTATGGTGCCGCGGTGAAGGATTAGCATTCCGTCGGTGTAGTTGAGGGCCAGCGATTGTGCCCACGTTACGGGCTCAGTGCCTCCCGTGGGCAGAAAAGTGAGCGTGTCGATATTCTTGTCTATCGCCCGACGAAAATCGCAGGGTGGATGGCTGTTTCCGCGTGGTACGTTTACCGTGGGCATAAATTCGCGCATATGCACTACGCTGTAACGTATGGCGGGGAATTTGAAGAACGAGCCGTCGGTGGCACTCGGACGTTTCTCTGAGGGAGGGGGAAACCCTTTCATATATTGGGTTTTTATGGGGGCGGAGGATTGTGCGTCGGGCAGGCTCTCTTGCGCCTTTGCATTTGTTGCAAGCATCGTTGCAATTACCAATGCTGTAAAATATTTCATCATATTGCGGCTTTTTTCCTGATTAACAACCGGCAGTGCTTTTTGTTTGCCGTGAACCGATAGCTTAAAAAATGTTTATTTTATTGAGTGGTATATTATCTTTCGGGGAAAATGGGTTATCTTTGCAGACATATAAAAAACGACAAACTGTTAACACAAACTAATATGATTAAAAGAATTTTATTTGCTGCTGTTGTGATTTTTGCGGCACTCCCGATGATTGCACAGACTAATTTGCAATTTCACTACGATTATGGTCGCCAATCTTATGGCAAAGAATTGAAAGAGCGTCCCGAAATGACATTCACCATTGAGAATTTTTCGAGTTATAAATATGGGCTCTCGTCTTACTTCTTCCTCGACGCCAATCTTGCCAACAATAAGATGGTGGGTGCTTACACCGAGGTTAGTATCGACAAGAGTATTCTCGACTATCCGGTCTCGGTGCACGTAGAGTATAATGGCGGATTGCAGACTAATCTGAAAGGACAAAATGGATTCGCTTACAACGATGCTTATCTTGCGGGCGTTGCTTTTCACGATAGTGAGGGTGGAAACTCGTTTACCTTGCAGTGCCTCTATCGCTATATGTGCGACCATCTAAGCGAGAAGGCCAGCTATCAGCTGACAGCCGTGTGGAACTACTATCTGTTCCAAGGCTTTGTGTCGTTTAATGGCTTTATGGACGTGTGGCGCGACAAAGAGGTCGAGGGCGACATTGTCTTTCTGTCCGAGCCTCAATTGTGGCTCAATCTGAACCGCTTTGTCAGCGGACTGAACCTGAGCCTTGGTGGAGAATTGGAGATTAGCTACAATTATTTGAAATTTAACGATGGTTCGCGTATAAAGGAGAATCGTCTGGGCGTTTGTCCGACGCTTGCCGCAAAGTGGACATTCTAAGGCTCGCACCGGAATATCATTTGTAAACATTGCAAATATCTCTTTTTTAACGATTAAAGCATCAGTCCTATGAAAAGACGTGCTCTGAAAAGCCTGCTTGCTGCACAGCTGTTGCTGTGCAGCTTGTTTGTTAACGCTCAAGAGTTTAAGGTCGACGGTGTGTGTTACAGTGTTCTGTACGATACTAATTATAAGGTCGAGGTTACCGGTGGTGAGATTAAAAAGGATAGCACTATGGTTATTCCATCGACGGTTACTTTTGACGGAGTTACGTACAGCATCGTGAGTATAAAAGATTATGCGTTTTATAATCGCAGTAAGCTTGCAAAGGTGAAAATTTCGAGCAGTGTAATGAATATCGGCGATAATGCCTTTGCCGATTGCAAGAATCTAAAGGTTGTAATGATAGGATTAGTCTTTTCTAATATTGATGAGGATTTTTGCTTTATTCTAAAAAAAGAACATAAAAAATATGTCGAGGAAAATATTATTGATGTATCAATGAGGGCATTTCGCAATACCCCGTGGTTCGATAGCCTTCCTAATGGTCCTGTATATTTGGGTCCTATCTTGTATATGTATAAAGGGAAAATGCCGCAGAATTGTGAAATTGTTGTCGAAGAGGGTACGTTGGGCATAAATAATGATGCTTTTAGTGGTTGTTATAATCTTAAGAGTATTAAGCTTCCTAAGAGTGTTAAAAGCATCGGCAAGTATGCTTTTAGTGATTGCTATAATCTTAAGAGCATTAAGCTTCCTAAGAGTGTTAAAAGCATCGGCGAGTGTGCTTTTAGTGGTTGCCATAATCTTAAGAGCATTAAATTGCCAAAAAGAATTACGAGTATCGAGTATGGTACTTTTGCGCTCTGCTCAGCCCTTGAGCGTGTCGACATTCCTACGGGTGTTACGACTATAAAAAGTGGAGCTTTTCACGGGTGTGATAATCTTAAAAACATTAAACTGCCTAAGAGTATTACAAGTATAGAGAAGGCTTTTAGTGGATGCTCAAGCCTTGAACGCATCAAAATACCCGAGGGTGTTACAACTATAAAATATGAAACCTTTTATGGTTGCGGGAATCTTAAAAGTGCAAAACTACCCGGTAGCGTTGCAAGCATAGAGAGTGGAGCTTTTAGTGGTTGTTCGAGCCTCGAAAAAATTTATATTCCTAAAGGTGTAACAAGCATAGAAGAGAGTGTCTTTTATGGGTGCGAAAGCCTTTCGGGAATTATTGTCGATGATGATAATCCCGTCTATGACAGCCGCGATAATTGTAATGCAATAATAGAGACCGAAACAAGTACCTTGGTGGTGGGTTGCAAAGGTAGTGTAATCCCCGAGGGGGTAGTCTCTATCGGAAACTCTGCTTTTGCCAATTGTTTAGGGCTTAAGAGTGTTGCAATTCCTAAAAGTGTCAACAGGATAGGACGTGAGGCTTTTTCTAATTGTCAGCAGCTGTCGACCATTGTTGTGGATGATGATAATCCCGTCTATGACAGTCGCAGTAATTGCAATGCTGTAATTGAGACGGCAACAAATATCTTGGCTGTGGGTTGTGTCAATAGTGTAATTCCCGTCAGTGTAACGGGAGTGGGGGATTATGCCTTTGCCGGTTGCAAGAATATTGAGATGTTTGATATTCCCGAGGGTGTAACAGTAATAGGAGAGAGGGCTTTTAGTGGCTGCGAGGAGCTGTCGAACATTTCCCTCCCCAAAAGTCTGACAACCATCGGCAATGGGGCTTTTTGGGGGTGCTGCAATCTTGTCGAAATAGAATTACACGAGAATATAAGATGCATAGGCGAAAGTGCATTTTCTTATTGTGGGGAATTAAGAAGGATAATCTCGCATATTCCTAAGGAGAGACTTTTGCCGATAAACAGTAGTGCGTTTATTGATATAAATGAGGAGTATTATCCGCGACTTTATGTTCCTAAAGGTTCTAAAGATGCTTATTTAAAGAGTGAGGGGTGGGGGTATCTGAAGATTTTGGAAAGGTGATAGGTTATAGAGTGCGAACAAGAAAAAACTTCCCCCTCTGTGCCCCGAAGAGGTTGCAGCAGGGAGAAGTTTTTTTTATTTTAGCAGGCGCAAATGCTCGTCGCTGAGGGGTGATGCGTTTATGCAGCTGAGATTGCGCATTAGTTGCTCCACTGAGCTTGCGCCTACAAGGGTCGAGGTAACGCCTCTTTGTGCGAGTATCCACGCGAGGGCTGTTTGTGCCATATTCTCGCCTCGACTATCGGCAATGCTCTTGAGCGTGTGCAGATAATCCAACAACTCGGGTGTCAGACGTTCGGGGCTGAGGGTGCGTCCGCGGGACATACGCGAGCCTTCGGGAATGTCGTTCAGATAGCGCTCGGTGAGCAGCCCTTGTGCAAGGGGCGAGAATGAGATAAAACCTACTCTGTGGCTGTGGCAAAAGTCCAATATCCCCTCGTCGTGCGGGGCGCGGTCAATCAGATTGAGGCGCCCTTGATAGATGAGCAGGGGGACGTCGCGCTCTTTCAGATAGTCGTAGGCGAATTTTAGTGCTTCGAGCGGCCAGCGGGATATACCTGCGTACAGAGCCTTGCCCGCGCGCACAATATCGACGATTGCTTGCAGTGTCTCCTCGAGTGGCGTGTGAGGGTCGTAGCGGTGGCTGTAGAATAGGTCAACGTAGTCTATCTTCATACGCTTGAGGCTCTGGTCGAGGCTGGCGATGAGGTATTTGCGCGAGCCCCAATTGCCGTAGGGCCCCTGCCACATATCGTATCCGGCCTTTGTGCTGATGAACATTTCGTCGCGGTAGGGGCGAAAATCGCGCTCCATAATCTTGCCGAAAGTCTCCTCGGCCGTGCCGTATGGCGGGCCGTAGTTGTTGGCAAGGTCGAAATGTGTTACGCCGTTGTCGAAGGCGCTGCGCAGTATGCTGCGGCTGCGCTCCAATGGGTCGTCGGCACCGAAATTGTGCCACAATCCTAAACTTACTTTGGGCAGCAGGATGCCGCTGCGTCCGCAGCGGCGGTACATTATCTCACTATTGTCGTAACGGCAGGGGTTGGCTGTGTATCTCTCTTGTTCCATTATTCTTTAAACTTTTTGTTACCTAAAATCTCGCGCACGAGGGTGTCGAGGATGGGGCTGTCGCTGTTGTTTGTAATCTCTTGCCACAGGGCTGCAAGATTGGGGTTATTGTGAATATCGCTCAGTGTCGATATTACGTCGCTGTTGCGTCCGGCTGAGTCGAGGTCGGCGAGCAGCTGGCGTACGGTGCGCCCGCAGTAGCGCTTGCTCAGATGCAGCGTTTCGCCCTTTCCGCCGAATATTACGCGCTTCTGACGCAGATGCTGTATGATGTGTTGCGTAAGATGGGCGGGCAGGGCGTACTCCTTTTGAGCATTCCGGGCAAGTGTCTCGCTGTCAAAATGGCACGAGAAGGGGTGCACCGACTCAATGCGCTCTATTATAAGCATACAAAGGAATTTGTGGTAGTAATTGTTTATGCCTTTGTACTCATTTTCGTCCTCTTGTCGGTCGGCATTTTGCAGAAAATAGTTCCATTTCGAGCCTGCCAAGCATATTGTCCACGAGAAATATATCAACAGCACAAAAATCATAAGGCTGGCAAGGTCGCCGTAGATGCTGCGGTAGTTGAACGACGATATTATGTAGTAGCTGAAATACTGCATAAGCGCAAAAATAACTCCGCAGGCTATGGCCGAGAATGCTGCATATTTTGTCTCGACAACTGTGTTTGGGATTAGCTTATAGGCGGCCAATAGCAGCAGAATATAGGTCGAGACTGATACTATTAGCACATTTATCTCCTTGATTATTGTGTCGTTGAAAATTGACGAGAGGCTCCACCATAGGGCAAGGGCCATTATGACGGCAAAGGGGAGCACCAGCACAAAGGCAAAGGTCTTTAGCTGCTTTTGGAAACTGCGGGGCTTCTCGTTCCACAGCATATTGAATGTGGCGTCTATCGTGCGGAATATGGAAAATACCGAGTAGAGCAGCAGGGCAAGGCCGATTCCCACGCCCAACCACATTGTAACCTTTGTATTGCTCAGATAGCTGTCGGTGTATTGTATAAGGCCGTCCGAAATTGCCTCCTGCCCTTGCAGAAAATTGCGCACCATTTCCAAAAATATCTCATCGTATCCGAGGCCTTTGGCAATTGCGGTCATTAGGGCCATTACAGGCACAATGGCAAAGAGCGTATGGTAGGTGAGCGCTGCCGACGCAAGTTGCAGGCTGCCGAAGCAATCGACTAACTTAATGAGCGACCACGATATTCTGTGGCGGCTCATCTGTCTGTAATACATTACAAAGCAGCGTTTCGCAAGGCGTCTGAGCTTGTTGTATATTTTTGTTATTAGGTGCATATTCGTAGGCTGTTTATTCGAGATACTTTTCTATTTTGCCACTAATCAGTAAGAGGGATATTTCGCACACCTTTGTGTTGTATTCGGCGTCCAAAAGTCGGTCTTGTGCGTCGAGCAGGCTCTTCTGTGCCTCGCGCATCTCGATTCCCGAGAGGTTACCCAGAAGATAGCGCTCGTGTGCAATGTCGTAATTCTCTATTGCTGCAACAACATTTTGCTTCTCGAGGCTCAGCAGGCGGCGGTTATTTTCGTAGCCCTGCCACAGCTCGTTAATATCGGCAAAGAGGGTAAGCTCGAGATTCTGATGCTCGAGCTGTGCGTTGCTTATGGCCAGCTTGGCATTCTTGCGCTCGCGGCTGCGTTTGCCGTCGAACAGATTAAAACCGAGGGTAACGCCAAAGTCGGCGCCCCATTGGTCGCGTTTTTTTGTGGCGTTAATGTCGTAGCGGTTGTGTGTGTAGCCGTAGCCCGCGCTCAGGCGCATATACGGGTAGTCGCGCGACTTTATGCTCTTGTAGTCAATCTCGGCGAGGCGCTGCTCCTGTGCCGAGGCTATAAGCTCGGCGTTGCTTGCGAGGGTAGCCTGCCACAGCTCGTCGAAACTAAGGGGAAACTCTTTGTAGATGACGCTGTCTTTCATATGAAGATAGGTGTCGACGTTGCTCTCGCCCATAAGCTCGTGCAGACGTATGCGCGAGGTCGATAGACGCTCGAATTGTTTGACGCTCTCGGCGCTGTCGGCGTTAAAATCGACGCGTGCCTGCAAAAGGTCGAGGCGCGAGTTGTTTCCAATGATGTATCTGTCCTGTACGATGCGCAGACGCTCGCGCGAGAGTTTTACGGCATAGTTGAGGTTGTTCATACGCAGCAGCTGCTTTATGAAATTGTAATACTCCGATGTAAACGTGGCGATATAATCCTCGACGGCGATGCGTGTCTGCGTCTGACTGATGAGGTGAAGCTCTTTGAGGCGATTATAGTTGGCCTGCATCTTGAATCCGTCGAAAATAGTCCATTGAAGGTCTATCGCTCCGCGCAGAGTGTGGTCGGTGATGTTACGCTCGCTTGTCGTTGTACCGTCGGCGCGCGACGTTGCGTCGGTGTTGTTGAGCGTGCCGCTGTATCCGGCTGTAAGGCTTGCCGTGGGCAGCATTCCGGCGTTTGCCGCTCCTGTGTTGTTCTTGGCGATACTCTCTCTGTTGCGCACGATACGCAGCGAGTAGTTATTCTCGAGTCCTCTCTCGAGGCACTCTCTAAGGCTGTAGAATTGTTGTGCCGACGCAAGGGTCGAGCACAACATTATTGCGGTTGCAAATATTATCTTTTTCATTCTTTGTTACTATTGGCAAGGTTGGTCGATACGTATGAGTATATTGCAGGTACAATGTACATTGTGAGCAGTGTCGATATTAACATTCCGCCCACCACGGCTGTTCCCATTGCTATGCGGCCGTTACAGCCCTCGCCGCTGGCGAACATAAGGGGCATAAGGCCCAGCACGGTCGAGGCGCTGGTCATAAGGATGGGGCGCAGACGCTGGATGGAGGCCTCGCGTATGGCCTCGTCCTTTCCGATGCCGCTTTTTTGACGCTGGTTGGCAAACTCAACGATTAGAATACCGTTCTTTGCCACAAGGCCCACAAGCATAATTATACCAATCTGACTGAAGATGTTCATCGTCTGCTCACCAAGGAGCATAAATATCAGCGCTCCGCATACGGCCAAGGGTACGGTGAGCATAATGACGAACGGGTCTTTGAAACTCTCGAACTGCGCGGCCAGAATAAGGTAGATGAGCAGCAGGGCAAGGGCAAAGGCAAAGAAGAGGCTCGACGAGCTCTCGCGGAATTCGCGCGAGTCGCCCGTGAGGGCTGTGCGGAACGAGTCGTCGAGGGTCTCTTTGGCTATTTTATCCATCTCGTCGAGGCCGTCGCCGATGGTCTTTCCCTCGGCAAGGCCTGCCGATACTGTTGCCGATACGAAGCGGTTGTAACGGTAGAGTTTGGGTGGAGCAATGCTCTCGATAAGGTCGACAAGATTCTCCATCTGTATCATCTCGCCTTTGCTGCTGCGCACGTAGATGGCCTTTAGGTTCGAGGGGGCGTTACGCTGCTGACGGTTAATCTCGCCCACAATTTCGTACTGCTTGCCGCTGAGATAAAGGTAGCCCATACGCTGTCCGCTGAGGCCGTATTGCAGTGTCTGTGCAATGTCTTTTGTCTTTACGCCCATAATATTGGCCTTCTCGCGGTTGATAGCCACCTGAATCTCGGGCTTACTGAATTTTAGGTTGACGTCGGCCATTTGGAATGTGGGGTTGTCATAGACCTTGTTGAGGAATGCGGGGAGTACCTCTTGCAGCTTCTCGAGGTCGGTTGCCTGAATAACATATTGTACGGGCATTCCTCCGCGACGGCTGCCGAAGGTCGATTGCTGTTGTACAAAGGCGCGGGCGTCGGTCTTGCTGCGAACGGCTTTTGAGAGTTGTTCGGCTACCTGCATCTGCGAGTAGTCGCGCTCGCCTAGGTCTTTCAATGTAATTTGTACGTTACCCGAACCGCTTGATACGCGGGCGGTTATAAAGGCTGCGTCGGGCACAATGGAGTCGGCCAGACGGTTAATCTCCTCGGTGTAGTCGCGCATATATTCGTAGGTTACACCCTCGGCTCCCATCGTGCGGATGGTGATGCTCGAACGGTCTTCCATCGGGGCCATCTCGGCGGGGATTGTGTTCCACAGCCAGCCACAGCCTATAAAGGCTGTTATCATAATTATGATGGCGACGTAGCGGTTCTTGAGGAAAAAGTCGAGGCTTAGGGCATAGTAGTGGTTTATCCCCTCGAAGAAGGGCTCGGTCTTATTGTAGAACCAGCTCTGCTCCTTGCGACGTTTCAGAATTTTTGTGGCGAGCATCGGGGTGATGGTAAGCGCCGCAAACGACGAGATAATAACCGAACCGGCAACCACGAAGCTAAACTCGCGGAACAGTCGGCCGGTTGTTCCCTCCATAAAGACGATGGGCAGGAACACTGCCAAAAGGGTTACGGTGGTCGATATTACGGCAAAGAATATCTCTTTTGCACCCTCGATGCCGGCTGCAAAGGGGCGCATTCCGCGCTCGATGCGTATGTATATGTTCTCGGTCATTACAATGGCGTCATCGACCACAAGGCCCACTGATAGCACAATGGCAAGCATCGAGAGGACGTTTATTGAAAAGTCGAGCACGTACATTATGAAGAATGCTCCGATGAGCGAGACGGGAATAACAATGCAGGGCACAAGGGTTACGCGCCAGTCGCGCAGGAACAGGAATATGATGATAATCACAAGCACAAACGCCTCATAGACGGTGCTCTTTACCTCGTTGATTGATGCGCGTATGAATTTTGTGTTGTCGAATCCGTATTTGTAGTTTACATCCTCGGGGAGGTCTTTTTTCATCTTTTCCATACGCTCGTAAACAGCCTCGGCGATGTTTATGTGGTTGGCTCCGGGTTGCGGCACCACAACAACGCCCACCATAGGAACGCCGTTCATTTTCATATAGCTCTTTAGGTCGCGGGCGCTGAGCTCGGCGTGTCCAATGTCGCTAAAGTGTACCACACGACCGTTATTCTCCTTAATTATAAGGTTGTTGAATTGTTCTGTGGTGGTCATAAGGCCCAATGTGCGGATGGCAAGCTCTATATTGTCGCCCTCGATGCTTCCCGAGGGAAGCTCGATGTTCTCGGCGTCGAGTGCATTCTTTACGTCCATAGGGGTGATGCCGTAGCCGGCCATTCTTATGGGGTCGAGCCACAGTCGCATACAGTAGCGCTTCTCGCCCCATATTGATACGCTGCTCACCTCGGGAATTGTTTGTAGCTGCTCCTTTACGGTGAGGTCGGCAATTTCGCTAAGCTCGAGCAGGGAGCGCTTTTCGCTCTGAATGGCTACCATAAGGATGGGGGTGGCGTCGGCGTCGGCTTTTGATACTGTCGGGGGGTCGCAGTCGCGTGGCAGATAGCGCTGGGCGCGCGATACTTTGTCGCGCACGTCGTTGGCTGCTGTCTCAAGGTCGACCGATAGCTCAAACTCGACGGTGATGCGGCTGCTTCCCTGTTGGCTGACGCTGGTGAGCGAGCGGATGCCCGGGATTCCGTTGATATTCTGCTCGAGGGGCTCGGTTATCTGATTCTCTATTACATCGGCGTTGGCTCCCGCGTAGGAGCAGGATACCGATATTATGGGATTATCGACCGATGGATACTCGCGTACTCCCAGACTAATGTATCCCACTGCACCGAAGAGCAGGATGATGAGGGTGAGCACGGTGGCAAGCACCGGACGGCGTATGCTTAATTCTGAAATGTTCATACCTTTTTCTCTGTGGATTTTTTGTGTGTTATTTAACCTCGTCGAGTACGACACGCTGTCCGGTTCGCAGCTGCATTGTTCCGGTGGTAATCACGGTGTCGCCAACCTGTAAGCCTTGCAGAACCTGTACGTGCGACTCGCTGCGCAGGCCTTTCTTTATCTCCACGGGCTGTGCTTTTCCGCTCTTGTAGAGGAATACTTTGTCTATTCCCATCTCCGATACAATGGCCTCGCTGGGTACCGAGATTGTGCTCTTGAATGTTTGTGTCGTGAGGGTTATGTTGGCAAAGCGGCCGGGGTAGAGGCGCCCGTCGTTGTTGTCGTATATTGCGCGTACAGTGAACGAGCGTGTGTCGTTGTGTATGTGCGAGTCGATGGCATAAATCTCGGCTGTGCGCTCCTCAAGGTCGCCTACGGCAAAGAATTTAACCTTTGTACCGGTCTTTATGATGCCTGCGTAGCGCTCGGGGATTGCAAACTCGAGCTTCAGACGGTTTATTTTTGTGAGTTTGGCAATTGTGGTGGTGGAGGATGCGTAGCTTCCCACACTCATCTGTCTCAGGCCGATTACTCCGCTAAAGGGGGCGCGAAGCTCGGTCTGTGCTATCTTTGATTTTACTCCGTCAATCTCGGCACGTAGGATGGCGAGGCTTGTCTGTGCCTCTTGAAAAGCTTCCTGACTGACAGCCTCTTTCTCGAGCAGCACATTCTGACGGTGCATACGGTCGGTGTAGAGTTTGAGCTGCGACTCGAGCTTGCGCAGCTCGGCTTGCAAGGGGGCGTCGTTAATCTTGGCCAGAAGCTCGCCGGCGGCTACCTGTGAACCCTCTTTGAAGAAAATATCGGTTATTTTGCCCGATGTCTCGAACGAAAGGTCAACCTCTTCGTCGGGGATGAAGCTGCCGCTCACGGGATACTCGTCGGCCAATGAGGTCTCGGTGAGTACCACGGCTTTTACGTTTAAATCTTTGCTTTGTTTGGCTTTGGGTTGCACGGGGGCGTCTTTGAGCTCCTCGTTCACTTGTGGGGTAAAGGTGTTGATGCCCATATAAATGGCTCCGGCTGCGATGACACCGACAATTCCCCATTTGACAAATTTGTTCATACGCTTATCTGATTTTTGTTTATTTTACTTTTATTATCCGCGAAAATAAGTTTTTTTTACCAAATAAAAGGGACGGACGGCGTTTAATTTTTTTGTTGGTCGGTTTTTCTGTCAGTTGCGTGTCATAATTTGGGCGCCGTGTGTCAAAATGGCGTATTTTTTTGCTCTTTTTTATCGACTTTTTATTTTTTTTGGCACAAAAAACATTTTGGCACGCTTTTGGTTATAATATTTATGTGCCCCTGATATGCAGCACAGATAATTTTTAGTAAATAAATAGTTAATAACGTAAAAATAAGAACACAATTATGAACATTAAACCTTTGGCAGACAGAGTGCTCATACTGCCTATGGCAGCAGAGGAAAAGACTATCGGCGGTATCATTATCCCCGATACGGCAAAAGAGAAGCCCCTTCAGGGTAAAGTAGTGGCAGTTGGTAACGGTACAAAAGACGAGGAGATGGTGATTGCCGTTGGCGACCACGTGCTCTATGGTAAATATGCCGGTACCGAGCTTGAGCTTGAGGGTGAAAAGTACCTCATTATGCGTCAGAGCGACGTGCTTGCTATTATGGGATAAGAATTAGTGTTTAACTGAAAAAAAAGAAAGAAAATGGCAAAAGAGATTCTTTTTAATATGGACGCTCGCGACCAGCTTAAGAAAGGCGTCGATGAGCTTGCAAATGCAGTAAAGGTTACACTGGGCCCCAAGGGTCGCAATGTCATCATAGAGAAAAAATTCGGTGCGCCTCAGATTACAAAGGACGGTGTTTCGGTGGCAAAAGAGATTGAGCTCGAAGATGCTTATATGAACACCGGAGCGCAACTTGTAAAGTCGGTAGCCTCAAAGACCGGCGACGATGCGGGCGACGGTACAACAACCGCAACTGTGCTTGCACAGGCTATTATCACACAGGGCCTTCGCAACGTAACAGCGGGTGCTAATCCTATGGACCTTAAGCGAGGCATCGACAAGGCTGTCTCGAAGATTGTCGAGTCTATCAAGGCTCAGAGCGAGGAAGTTGGCGCCGACTACGATAAGATTGAGCAGGTGGCTACAATCTCGGCCAACAACGACGGCGAGATTGGCAAACTCATTGCCGATGCAATGCGTAAGGTTTCTAAGGACGGTGTAATTACCATCGAGGAGGCCAAGAGCCGCGACACTACAATAGGCGTTGTCGAGGGTATGCAGTTCGACCGCGGTTATTTGTCGGCTTACTTTATCACAGATACCGAGAAGATGGAGTGCCAGATGGAGAATCCCTATGTGCTCATCTACGACAAGAAGATTACCAATCTGAAGGATATGCTCCCCATTCTCGAGCCTGCCGTACAGACCGGTCGTCCCCTCTTGATTATTGCCGAGGATGTCGAGAGCGAGGCTCTTACAACGTTGGTTGTGAACCGTCTGCGCACGCAGCTGAAGATTTGTGCCGTGAAGGCTCCGGGCTTTGGCGACCGTCGCAAGGATATGCTCGAGGATATTGCCACACTCACCGGTGGTATTGTCATCAGCGAGGAGAAGGGAATCAAGCTCGAGCAGGCTACTCTTGAGATGCTGGGCTCTTGTGGAAAAATCACCGTAACCAAGGATAATACTACCATTGTCGATGGCAACGGTAATAAGGATGCAATCGCACAGCGTGTGGCACAGATTAAGGCTCAGATTGCCACAACAAAGAGCGACTACGACAAGGAGAAACTTCAGGAGCGTCTGGCCAAGCTTGCCGGCGGTGTTGCAGTGCTCTACGTGGGTGCAGCATCGGAGGTTGAGATGAAAGAGAAGAAAGACCGCGTCGATGATGCCTTGTGTGCTACGCGCGCTGCAATCGAGGAGGGTATTGTGCCCGGTGGCGGTGTTACTTACATTCGCGCAATTGACACACTCGAAGGCCTTGCCGTTGCAAACGACGACGAAAAGACCGGCGTCGAGATTGTTAAACGTGCCATAGAGGAGCCTCTGCGTCAGATTGTTGCAAATGCCGGTAAAGAGGGTGCCGTGGTTGTTCAGAAGGTGCGCGAGGGTAGCGGCGACTATGGCTACAATGCTCGTACCGACGTTTATGAGAATCTCTTCGCAGCAGGCGTGGTCGACCCCGCAAAGGTTACTCGCGTGGCTCTTGAGAATGCGGCCTCTATCGCAGGTATGTTCCTGACAACGGAGTGTGTAATTGTCGAGAAGAAAGAGGATAAGCCCGAGCTTCCTATGGGTGCTCCCGGGATGGGGGGAATGGGCGGTATGATGTAAAAATCGGCCACAAAAAGAATATTCTTAATCGTGCTTGTAATTGTACAGGCACGATTTTTTATTGTGCTCTCTTTTTGCTTCTGTCGGGAGTTTTTGGCTCAGTAGCAAAAAGGTGTGGTCGAGATAATTCTATTTATCACCTTCTCGGAATATTTCTGCGGCTATTCTCTCTTTCGCGTTATATTTTATAACTTACTTTTTTTCGGAAAAAAGTAAGCAAAAAAAACTGCACCTAAAGAAATTGTCGCGGGGCCTCCTTTGCTCGTGAGGCAACAGTGCGCTCACTCGGTCGGAGGCTTGCTTGTCATTTCGGTTTACGATTGTTTTAAGGGTGCTGCGGACCGCCCTCACTTAGTCGCTTGTAAACAAGCGTCTAAGTAGC
>JAZSIU010000016.1:0-6063 GCA_045533955.1 Bacteroidaceae bacterium | reverse complement strand
TACGATTGTTTTAAGGAAAAAGTGCGAGGTATGTTTAACCGCCCGGCGTTGACAATGCTTGCCATTCGCATCCCGCGCGCGGCAAGCTGCGCCTGCACTTTCGCGCGACTAATTGCTGCAAGCATTGTCGATTATAATTCCGCAGCACCCTTAAAACAATCGTAAACCGAAATGACAAGCAAGCCTCCGACCGAGTGAGCGCATCGTTGCCTCACGAGCAAAGGAGGCCCCGCGACAATTTCTTTAGGTGCAGGTTTTTTTGCTTACTTTTTTCCAAAAAAAAGTAAGTCCTAAAGTATAAAGTGAAAGAGAGAATAGCCGCACAAGTATTCCGAGAGGGTGATAAATAGAATTATCTCAGCCACACTTTTCTTGCTACTGAGCCCTTTTTTAGCCGATTTTTTTGTGTGGATACAAAAACACTCTCGGACACCGAAAATCATCGGTGTCCGAGAGTGTTTTTATGGCCGAGTGGGTATCTGGCCGGTGCTTTGCGTTTAAACGAATAGATTCGTTTTTCCTCCTTCTTGCAAGGCATAAGATATAAATATCTTCTGCTCTTGCTTCGTGCGTCGGTTCGGCAATTCTTGATTAAGCAGGCTTATCAATTATTGCTCTCACTTAGGCGGCACTTTGGCTGCGCCCAAGTGCTTTGCGTTCGGGATAGTCTGTTTTAAGCAAGCTTAACAGCCTCTCCTCTCACTTAATCAGCACTTTTTTAGAGTTTACTATGTAGATTCCGGGAGCGGTCATTCGTTTGATTCTGCGGCCCGAAAGGTCGTAAATAATTAAATCTTCCTGACTGTCGCTAACATTCTCTATTGCGGTGTCAGGGCTCTTTACATCGATGCGGAAGAGGTTGCTGTAATTGTCGCTGAGGCCGACCGAGTTAGACCACGCGTCGAATGTGCCGGCTGCCATAATGATTATAGAGCCGTCGGTGGTGCCGTCGCTGCGCTTGCTCACAATGTAGTGGGTGCCGGGCATCGAGGCGCTTGCGTCGTTGAAGCTCCAATTGCAGTAGGTGGCATTGTACTCGGCGAGGGTGCCGCTGTTGTTATTGTAGCCGTAGTTTTTTCCTGCGCGCCATATAATGTAGAGCTTTTTCTCTTTGTTGTAGAGGCTGTATTTTCCGTCGGCCTCTTTTGTGCATAGGAATTGTGCTGCGGCGCCAATCTCGTCGGCCGACGAGGTGCTGATGCCGAGGGTGTTATTCTCGTCGATGTACAGGGTGTACTCTTTTCCGCTCTTTTGTACGTTGGTCAGGGTGATGGTTTTTCCGTCCCATTTGTCGGGTGCTCCGCCGCCGGCAAGAAGGTAGTAGATGTTGTCAATCTCCTCAACTGTGGGCTGTGCGCTCAGGGCGTTTATTGCTTCGGCAACGAGGCTTTTCTGCTCGTCGGAAATTTCGGCCTCCTGTGCAATTGTGTTAAAGTAATTCTGTACAAAGGCACGACGGTCGGTGTCGCGCTTCACGCTGTAAGCACCGCCTGTTATGTACTCGAGCTCGTAGGCAACATAAAGGTTGTCGAATCCGTCGAAATTGTGTTGTCCGGCGCCTGTGGGGAAGCTGGTCGATACGGGGTTATTGCGCTTGCCGAAGCCTGTGAGCGTCTCCTCGTATATAAAGCCTATTCTGTCGTCGGCCTGAAGGTCCATCGAACTGTATGCCGATGAGGTGTTGCTCACCTGATAGAATCCGTCCCAACCGGTTGCAAAATTGGCCACGCTGCTGATGTCAGCTGCTTCGCTCAGCTCTTTGTAGAAGATTCCTACGTTGGTACGTCCGGCGCCTGTGGGCAGTGATTGCAGGGCAACGTAAACCTCTTTGCCGTCGCTGTTACGCACTGCGGGCACTACGAGTATCTCGCCGTTGGTCGAGTTTCCGCCGGGGGTGAGGCCTGAGCCTTCGAATGTGCTCTTTGTGGCGTTGCTCCACGCTCCCTTGCCTTCGAGGGTGTTGCTGTATGTGTAGATGTTGTAGATGCGTCCACCGCCGACGCGGCTCGAGAGTATTACGCGGCCGTCGGGCAGCTCCTCGCATTTGGGCTCGTCGCCGCCTGTCGCAGGCAGTGCCGATGCGCCGCCAAGTGCGTGCCACGTTGCGCCAAAGTCATCGGAATATACTACGCGGTTGCCGTTGGGGCGTGCGCATAGTGCTGCGTAGATGCGGTAGTATTTGTCTTTCTTTACTATGCGGCTCTGGAATATTTTTCCGCCGCCTACAAAGGCTGCCTGCATTGGGTTACCTGCGTCGAAGAGGCTGTATATGTCCTCGGTTATGTCGATTGGCTCCTCCCACGTCTCGCCGAAGTCCTTACTGCGTATGAGGGCTATAAGATTGGGGTTCTTGCGGGTGGTGTTTCCGTTACCATAGACGGTGCAGCCTGCCACGGCCAGAATAAGTACCTCGCCCGTTGTGCGGTCGGCTACAATTGCGGGGTCGCCGAAGGCTGTGTCGAAGTAATTCTTTGTTGCCGAGGTACGGCCTGTGCCCACTGCAACGTCAATCATAGGGCTCCACGTGCGGCCGTGGTCGTCGCTTATGCGGCAGACAACATCAACCTGTCCGTATCCGGGGTCGGTTCCGCATACAAGGCGGGCGGCTGCCGTGATGAGGCGGCCGTTGCTTGCTGTTGTGATGCCGGGGATACGATAGGGGGGGATGACGCCGTCGCCGTTGCTGGTGTTGTAGAGGTCTTGCTTCTCGGGCTTTGTGGCGCCTTTTATGTTACTTACTTTTATTGTGCCATCCTCGATGGTAATATCGGCGCTGTTGAGTATATTGTCGATGAGGCCTGCTTTGAGGGCTTCTTTCGATATTTGTCCTTCGACGATGAAGAATCCGCCGTCGAAGGCTGTCTCGCTCACTGTGCCGTGTGTATATGTTACGTAGGCATTTTCGTTGCCCTCTATTGATACGTTGTAGATGTTTTTGCCCTCGACGTCAACGGGCTCGAAACGCCACATATTGTCGTCGGCTGTGCCACCATCGCTCCACGTTGTTATAAAGTCGGCACCGCCCACTTTGAAATTGGCGCCTCCGTTGGTGCAGTTGATTGCCTCACTGAAGAAGTAGTAACGATACTCGCCGACGTCAACTGTCTGACCTACGGTGAGCTCGGTGAATGTGCCGGCCACTGCGCTACCCCAATTGGTGCCTGCCACCATTGGGTTGCCGTCGCCGTTCTTTACGCCCAATTTGTTGCCGTCTTTAACGGTTACGTACCATACGCCGTTGTTGGTGTTTACTGCCTCGTTCGATTGTAGTGTGAATTTAAGGCTGTTGCTGTTGTGCAGGGCGTTGTTGTAAAGATACTCGGCGCGTGAGGTGGCCTTGCTGATTATCTTGTAGTAGCCTGTCTTTACGTCTTTTGCCACGGGAATCTCTACCTCTTGTCCGTTGAGGAAGGCTTCGAGGTCGTTCACCCAATCGGCACACTGCTCGCCTGCTACGGCGCTGCTTGTGAAGCGGTTAAGAAGGGCGTTGAGCGCGTCCAGCTTCTCGCTGTCGTTCTTATACTCCTCGCGCAGAATCTGTACTTTCTCGTATTGATGGATGCCCTCGATGAGACGCTCGAAGCGGACGCTCGAACGGTTGCCGGGGTAGTAGCAGTATGTGTCGCCCGAGCCGAATTTGCGGTAGCGGCTGTCGGTCAGCGGGTGCTCGTCCCAATTTATCCACGCCCAATGCAGATAACCGTTGAGGTTGTTGGCTGCTGCGTAGATGGGCAGATAGGCTGCCTCGGCGGGATAGGAGTTTGTGTAGATGTTGGGCTCGCTGTCGGCACAGCTTGTGTAGAAGGTTGTTACGCGGTTCTTTGCCTTGCGGTCGGCCATCTGAGCGGCGGTGAAGAGTTTATCTTGTCCCAATGCCACGCAGAAGTCTTGCAGCTTGTCGCTGAGCGACGAGTGGTAGTTGCCTGCGAGTGCCATATTAAAGCCCACTGAGTTTGCAATTGAGTAGGCGTTGAGCATATCACTCTCGGCGCGCTCGTCCATTGCAATATTGGTTTTTTCGAACCAGCCTTTCTGCTGAAGGTGGCTCTTGAAGGCCTTTAGGAAGTTTGTCCACAGCTCGCGGTACTGTGCTGTGCCTGTGGTTGTCTTGATGTATTTGTAGCTGTCTGTTGCCTCGTCGAAATAGCGGAAGCTCATATCCCACGGAACCATACTGAAGCAGTTAATCTGCTTGTCGATGCCATACTCGGCGCACAGCTCGACGTATTTGTCAAATACCGTGTAGTCGTAGGCCCAAGAGCCGTCGCTCTTCTTTGTTGTCTGAATCATCGGGTCGAAGCGGTCGGGCTCGTGTGTCTGTTCGCCCCACGGCTCGTAGAACATTATGGCGGTTACGGTGCGCTGTCCGGCGCGTCCGAGTGCCTCGAGGTAGGGGCGCAGTGCGTCGAGGTGCTCTTTGCTCCAACGCTCGACACCGTAATAACGGCTCACTGCGTAGGGCTGCTGCCAAAAGTCGAGGTGGAATTTCTGTTGGGCAACGGTGGGCAGAGAGTGGCTGTCGACGTTTATCTTCAGGGTGAGGCTCTTTATTATGTTGCCGGCCTCGTTCACTATCTGAAGCTCGCTGGTGTACTCTCCGGCCTCGGCCTCGCGGGGTACCTCTATTGTACACCATACGGGACGTGTCTCCATTGCGGGTACTGCGTGGGGCTTATCTTGGTCTATTACGTCGGCCACAAGCCACGTGGGGAGTGTCATAGGGTGGTTGCCGCAAGCGACATAATCGTCTGTTATTACGTAATTTACGAATCGCGCATAGGCTGTGTTGATGCCTGTTGCCGCGCCGTCCTTCTTCCACTCGCTCATACGAACGCTCAGCACGCCGCAGTCGCTGTTGCTGTAAAGAACGGCTTGAATGTTGGCGCGCTCGCCCTTCCAAGCGAAAATCTCGGCCTCGTCCTTTTGTGTAAGGGTGGGCACCTTGTGCAGTGAGTAGTGAACGTCGCGTGAGGCCCACGATGCGTTAAGGCCTGCGGCAATTGCGCTCCACTCGGCGGGGTCGGGGGTTGTGCCCACGCGAGGCTCTGTATAGTCGTCGATGGGGTAACCCTCGGGCTCAATCTCCTCGGCTGCACCCGAAATTCTCAGTGTAACGTCGATGATGGAGCCGCCGTCGCTGATGAATTTATCGCCGCTGCCGGCGGGGTCGATGCTGTTCCACTCGACCTTGTAACGCATACGATAGGTCGAGCCCTCGGGAAGTCCCTCGGGTACTTTGAACGAGCCGGGAGCAAGCACATTGCCGCTTGTGAGCTGCGTGCCGTCGCTGTTCCAACCGCTGTCGCCGTCGGTGTTGTGTCCATAGAGCGACCAGCACATAAGCTCGTTACCCTCGAGCTTGGTGTAAGGGCCTGTGCCGTCGAGCTTCACGTCGAATTGCTTGCTGTTGTCCCAATCGACGTAAACGTAGCCGTGCATCCACTCGCCGTTGATGGTAATCTGCGGGGTTACAACGTCGCCCGATTTTACATCGAAGATTGTCGTACTTTTGTCGAAATAGGCTGCACAGCGTGGTGCCGACGCAATTCCGTCAAGAATCTGTTGCTCACTTTGTGTTCCGACAATACCAACCGCCTTGGGGTAGTGTATAGAGTGGGCGATGTTTACATCGGCGCCGTGCGCTACATAGTAGTCGGATTGCTGCGCATTTGCTGCCACGCAGAATAGTGTGGCAAGCAATGTGAAAATTGAAAATGATTTTAGTCTCATAATATGTTGATTTGTTATTTGTTCTTCGGTTGTGTTTGTTGGCAGGCCCTTTTTCTTTGTGCCATAGTATTTTACAAAAGTAGTTATTACAATTGATATTTTATGTTAAATTTATGTTTTTTTATAATACCGAGGGAAAATGTTTATAATTAGAAATGCTGCTTTGGTGCCTTCGGCCCGGCGCGACACTATTCTTAGAATCTGTTTTAATTTTATTTCGAGATTATTTGAGGACTATTTTTGAGCAGATATTCATTTTGGGGATGCAGGGAATAGCGAGCTATTTTCAAATTCCCAAAATGGATAGATGCCGAAAAGAGTCTCAAAGAAGCC
>JAZSIU010000045.1:0-97614 GCA_045533955.1 Bacteroidaceae bacterium | reverse complement strand
GCTTCGGAATCTTTCAATTCTAAAATTAAAGCATTTAGAGCACAATTCAGAGGGGTGAAGGATAAAGATTTTTTCCTTTTTAGATTAGCAAAATTATATGCTTAATTTAAAAATCCCTCAGAATTTTACGTTGAGCCATTTGAGGCTCTGCAACGACGGCCGGCGGCACAAGAATACAAAAAAAGAGGCAACCCTAAAAGCCGCCTCTTTGTACGCCGTCAGGGACTCGAACCCTGGACCCATTGATTAAGAGTCAATTGCTCTACCAACTGAGCTAACAGCGCATCTGCCTCTTAAAAGCGTTGCAAAGGTAGTTATTTTCTTTTGTCTGTGCAAAGATTAAAGCACTTTTTTTACTAATTTTCTTTATTTAAATTGCAATCGGCTGATAATCAAAAGCCGACCGATAAAAAAAACTTCTGTGCAGGCCTCTCACCACCCGCACAGAAGATTCATCGTGTTTACTCCTTAAATTATTTCACAATAATAAGGTAGTAGTTCTTCTTACCCTTCTGAACAAGGATATATTTGTCGTTCAAAAGATTCTCGGCATTAACAATTTGGTCAAAAGCGGCGAGTTTTTCCTTGTTTATAGAGACACCACCACCCTGCGCCAGCTTGCGCATCTCGCCCTTCGAGGGGAAAATCTTTGCAAGCTCGGTTGTGAGGTCAACAGCCTTTACACCCTCCTCTATTGCAGCGCGCTCTACCTCGAATGTGGGCACACCGTCAAAGACCGCCAGCAGCGTCTGCTCGTCGAGCGAGCGCAAAGCCTCGGATGTTGCGTTACCAAAGAGAATACCCGAGGCTGCAATTGCCTTGTCGAGTTCCTCTTGTCCGTGAACAAGGATTGTAACCTCCTGTGCCAAGCGCTTCTGCAAAAGACGCAGATGGGGGGCCTCGGCGTGCTGAGCGCTAACGCTCTCAATCTCTTCCTTGTCGAGCGAGGTGAAAATCTTTATATACTTATCGGCATCTTCGTCGCTGACATTGAGCCAAAATTGATAGAAGTGATAAGGCGACGTGTAGCGTTTGTCGAGCCATATATTGCCTTGTTCGGTCTTTCCGAATTTCTTTCCGTCGGCCTTTGTGATGAGCGGACAGGTTAGTGCAAACACCTCGTTACCCGACATTTTACGTATCATCTCGGTACCTGTGGTGATATTACCCCATTGGTCGGCACCACCGAGCTGAAGTTTACAGCCGTGTGTCTCGTTAAGATGAACATAATCGTAGCCCTGCAACAGCTGATAGGTAAACTCGGTGAACGACATTCCATCGGTTCCTGCCTCGCCCGAGAGACGACGCTTAACCGAGTCCTTCGACATCATATAATTCACGGTAATCATCTTACCTACGTTGCGGATAAAATCGAGGAACGAAAATTCCTTCATCCAATCGTAGTTGTTAACAAGGATAGCAGCATTGGGAGCATCGCTCTCAAAGTCGAGGAAGCGTGCAAGCTGTTTTTTCAGTGCCTCTTGATTGTGGCGCAGACGCTCCTCGTCGATGAGCACACGCTCTTTCGACTTTCCCGAAGGGTCGCCAATCATTCCGGTTGCACCACCAATGAGCGCAATAGGCTTGTGCCCCGAGCGCTGAAAATGGCGCAGCATCATCACACCCACAAGATGTCCTATGTGCAGCGAGTCGGCCGTGGGGTCAATTCCCAAATAAGCTGTTGTCATCTCCTTTTGGAGCTGTTCCTCTGTTCCGGGCGTCATATCCTGAATCATACCACGCCACTTTAATTCTTGTACAAAATTCATACTTTTATATTTTTTAAGTCCTTTGTTTCCAAAATTATCAAAAGCCCTACTCCAACGTATATACAGGCGAGGGGGTTGCTCTCTTTAGCACATTCAGTGCAACGTCCTTTCCGACGATAATGCCATACTGCGCAAATTCCATCTGCACCGCCTTGTAGGCAAGCTCGGGGTGATTATTCTCCTCGCTCAGATGGCACAACCATATACATTTCAGATGTTCGTTCATATTTTTGGCCAGATAGCGCGCCGTCGTCTGATTGCTCAAATGGCCTCGGGCACCCGAGACGCGCTCCTTTAGGAATTGCGGATAGCGCCCCATCATCAGCATCTGTTCCTCGTAGTTCGACTCTATCACAAGATAATTGGCCTTGTCGACGTAGTAAGATACCTCGTCAGTGATTGTCCCAAGGTCGGTTGCAATGCAGAATTTAACGTCGCCAATCTCAATGTAATATCCCACATTATCGGTACCGTCGTGCGGCACCTCGAAAGGCGTAATCTCGAATGCACGGAATTGTGTCATCTCGCCTTTCTCGACGTAACGCACGTACATTGGGTCGAGGGGTTTGTTCATACAGTAATTATTGTTTATTCCACGGTGCGTGTCGCGTGTGGCATAAACGGGGATATTTGCTTTTGAGGCAATTACCCCAAGGGCTTTAATGTGGTCGGCGTGGTCGTGCGTTACAAACACGGCACAGATGCTCTCAAAGGGAATTCCCTCGCGCTTCAGAGTGGCTCTTATAATCTTCGATGGTATTCCGGCATCTATCAGAATACCATAATCGTCCACTCCCAGATAGTAACAGTTGCCGCAACTGCCGCTACCAATACTCATAAAACGAATTTTCATATATCTTTATTTTTATTTTCTTCAAAAAAAACAGACAATCGCCCTGCCCCATTAGAAGGGATAGCCGATTGCAAAATGCAATGCAAAATCCCGACCAAAATCGGGACTGAGCAGCGGATAGCGCTCTTTTCCCCGGTAGGCTGGGTTCAGAGCCTTCATTCCCGCGTCGAGGCGGAACACAAAAAGGTCGAGCTCGAAACGCAGGCCCAATCCGTAGGAGAATGCAATATCCTTGTGAAAGCTCTTAATATCGAACTGTCCACCGGGCTGCTCGCGGTAGTAGCGGATAGTCCATATATTACCCGCGTCGATAAAAAACGCCGAGTGCAGTTTCCAAAAAAGGTGCGAGCGCAACTCGAAACTGCAATCGAGCTTTAGGTCGCCCGATTGATTGATAAAATCAATATTGCTGTCGCTGCTGCGATAGCTTCCCGGGCCCAGACCACGCACCGTCCAGCCTCTCAGACTGTTGGCGCCTCCGGCGAAATAGCGCTTCTCGAACGGAAGCACCGTCGAGTTTCCATAAGGGTAGGCAATGCCCAGCCCAAGATGCACCACAAAGGTATTCTCGTCGTCAATATTCAGTCGCGCCGTAAAGTCGAGGTCGCCCTTAACATACTGCGCGTATGCTATATTCATAAACGTATATTGCCCATCGCTGTTCTTGTGGCCGCCAAAGACGCTATTCAGTCCGCGCAGCAAATTACCCGAGCACTCGACATTTGTACGCACGGCAAAGGCCACACGCTCGCCCTTAGCGCCCGCGCCGTAAGAGCTGTTGTAGTTATATTGGTAGCCCAGCTTAGTGATGAGCAGATTCTCGTAGTTGTATTTCAAGATTGAGTTACGGTTCGAGATACTATCGAGATAATCGCGCTTGAAAGTATCGGAAATCCACGGAACATAAATGTAGTTAACGTCCAAAATATCAACCTTGTGCGACGATTCGGCCTTTTTGCTCCACAGATAACTCCACGCGCCCGATAGAATCTGTCGGTCGAATTCGGGACGCTCTTGCGAGTCGAATTTCAGTGTCAGGAGGGTCGATGACTTTTGCAGACGACGCTGCGACTCCACCGGCAGCAACGACGACAGCACGCCGCCGTACAGACGCAGGCTGAGCTCGGCTCCATACTCGAAATAACTGTCGCGAGTATATCCGCTAAGGCCCGAGATTGCCTCGTAGGCCCCAAAGAGGCGCAAAGACAGAAGCTCGGAACCGCGGAAAAGGTTCTTATCCGAGAATGTAACGGCTGCTGCTGCCCCGAGGTCGCCGGCGGTATTTGTGCCCTCGAGTTCAAAAGAGATTGTGCGACGTTTGTTTCGCTCGAGCATAATATAGGCATCGAGCAACGAGCTTTTCGGATGCTCGACCATTCTGAGCGATGCGTAACGCAACGCCGACAGCTGTGCCAAGGAGTTGTGTGTGCGGTCAACAAGGCTCTGCGAGTACAGCCCTCCCCTCTCGAGGTGCGTATGCTTTGCAAGCACTTTCGGGCGTATCGAAAGTTTCTCTTTACTGAGGAATTTATACTCGTCCCACTGCATAGTGTCGCAGGCGGCAAGCTCTTGCTCGTTCAGCCTAAGGCCTGCGCCCGAGACAAA
Organism: Bacteroidaceae bacterium; assembly: GCA_045533955.1. GTDB lineage: Bacteria > Bacteroidota > Bacteroidia > Bacteroidales > Bacteroidaceae > HGM04593. The sequence continues at coordinate 93,387 of JAZSIU010000045.1, read as the reverse complement.
AGTAACGCTGTTGATGCTATATTGACGGTGGGGAATGTATGCCTCGGTCTCTGTGTCGCGGAAAAGCGCAATATTCATTTTCACGCCCACATTCGTGGAGTGATGAGCCGTGTCGGCCTCGAAAGTGATATAATCTTTCTGGAAGCGATAATAACCGTTGTCTTTCAGCAGCGCTGTGATGCGTCGGCGCTCGGCTTCAAGAACATCGACGCTGAAAGGCATTCCCGTGCGCAGCAGCGAGGCTGCCGAGTCGGCCTTTACGATGGCTGCAAGACGTTCGTCATCGGTTACCATTCTTATCGACGATACGGTGTAACGCTCGCGCTCGTGCAGATAATATATTGCATCCAAGCGCTTATCGCCTGCGGGTCGTGCCTCAAAATCGACCGTTGCGTGCAGATAGCCGTCATTGCGCAGCATCTGTTCAATATTGTAGCGTGTAAGCTCGGCCATCGAGGGGCTGAAAATCACAGGCTCCTCGCCTATGCGTCTCAGTACCTTATTACCCCATTTTGTACTGTCGCTCCCCGAGAGTGAGAAAATCCCGAGGGGCACCTTTGCCACACTGAACCATTTCGAGTTGGGGTGCTGACGAACATACGCCTGCGCCTTTGTGGCAAGCGCTCTATCGTGCTGCGAAATTATGTGCACACGCGAGAGAAGATGCTCGCCATCGGGCACAAATTTTGTTGTCGAGCACGATAGCAGTGCCGACACAAGCAACAACAGGCATATAGCATTTTTAACGGACATTCTTCTTAATCTCAGTTACACAATTTCCCCAAAATGGAAAAAAATTTTGCAAATATATAAAAATCCTCGCAGAAATAAGGTAGATTTGCAGCACTTTAACTCTATAAAAAATAAAAGAGAATGCTAAGCAAGCAACTACTGAAACTCATACGCTCACTCGAGCAGAAGAAATATCGTAAAGAGAGTAATCTTTTTGTTGCCGAGGGCCGAAAGACCGTCGGCGACCTATTGGCCTCGGGCCTTCGATGCGAGAAGATTATAGCCACCCGCGAGTGGCTCGACACGTATAAATTGGAGACAAAGGCCGCGATTATAGAGGTTAGCGACGACGAGCTTCGGCGCGCGAGTTTTTTGCGCACCCCACAGGGAATTTTGGCACTATTCGAGCAACGCGACGAGCCCATCGACCCCGCGGTGGCCACAAAAGAGCTGTGCCTTGCGCTCGACGAGGTTCAGGACCCCGGGAATTTAGGTACAATAGTGCGCATTGCCGATTGGTTCGGCATAGAGCACATTTTCTGCTCTATGGGCACGGCCGACATTTATAATCCGAAGACCGTGCAGGCTACAATGGGGGCAATAGGCCGCGTGAGGCTGCACTACACTAATCTGCCGCAGTTGCTGGCCTCGCTTAAGGAAAAGACGCCTATTTACGGCACTTTCCTCGACGGCGAGAATATGTACGAGAAGGAGATTCTAAGCCGTGGCATTATCATAATGGGCAACGAGGGCAACGGCATCGGTCCCGAGTGTGCCGCCTCGGTAACCGAGCGACTTTTTATCCCCAACTACCCCGCAGGGCGCCCGACGTCCGAGTCGCTGAACGTCTCGATGGCAACGGCCATCATATGTGCCGAAGCACGTCGGCGGATGATGTAAAAAGGAAGCCTCCCACCCTATTCTCCATAGAACAAGGATAGGAGGCATTTTTTTATATTCCAACACTCCTCTCTGATTATAAGAAAAAACTATTTAAGCGCACGGATAAAATCCTCGTAGCTCACACCCTCTTTGCGGCAAGCGTCGCGGTGCAGTCGCATCGTCCATTTTATTCCCTCTATTATCGAGAGGCCTTTTCGCCTTAAAATGCGGATAACATTCGGAAAATTTACCATTTTCCAACAAAAATAGAAAAGACTGCTGTAATTTTGCTTAACGTCGATGTATCTGTTCAGATAATAGATATATGTTTTTCCTATGGGGTCGTTATTTACGGTAGATGAGCTCACTTTATGATAGATTTTTGAAGTAAGCACACAGGCCATTTTTCTACCTAATCGGTTCATACGCAGGCAAAAATTAAAATCCTCCTCGCCAAAAAAGAAGCGCTCGGTGAATACTCCCCCATCAGCAAGCAGAATATCGGGACGGAAGAAAAGTGCGCAGCCCGTAACAAAGGTAATATCAATGGAGCCCGTTTCGCGAATCTCGGACACTCGGTTGCGTGCATAAAAATATATGCGGAACCCCCACCGCTGACGACCACCGCAATTCCACACAAGCTCCCTGTCGCCCTCGTAGCAGATAAGTGGCGTGAGCGCCGCATACTCGGGGTGGCGGTGAGAAAATTCTTGTAGATTCACAAGAAAATCCTTTTCGACTATTGTGTCGTTGTTCAAGAGAATATAACTCTCGGCTTTGTGCTGTGCAAGGAAGCGGAGAGCCTCGTTGTTTCCTTTTGCAAAGCCGAGATTCTGCATCGTCTCAAAGACGATACACTCGCGCCGACGACAGGGGCGCTCCATTCTCTCGCCTCTTTTAGCTGTGCAAAAATCCACCGCCGCACTCTTTAGATAGTCGCAAATATCGGCCACCGAGCCATCGGTGGAACCATTATCCACAACAACCGCAAAAAAGTCGCCCTCGGCCGCATAGAGCGACTCGAGGCAGGCGATTGTATCCTTTGCGCCGTTCCAATTTAATATAATAATTCCTGTCATTATTTTTCAAAAAATTATATCTGTATCTTTTAGTCCATAATACTGCATCACATTGCGTATCTGAACGTCGTTCCTCGACTCTTTGCAATTAGAGGCCGCCAAACGAGCATCCTTGTGAAAAAGCTGATAAAAATTATCCAACGGAATATATGTGCAGCTTTTTCGTGGAATAACCACTGTCTCGGTTTTTTTAAGCACCGTCATAAAATAGAACCACACGTCATCGGCATTCGGAGCGAGTTTCATATATAAATCCTCGCGCAGAATATCGTCGTGCAACAATTTTTTATCATACAATACTCCGCCGCAACCGGTCAGAAAGACAGGCTGCTTCTCAGTGGGGGCAAGCTCGAGCGCCCAATCATTGTAAGGCTTCAGCTTATTATCTTTATCGAATAGCGGACGGTGGGCACGGTGGGCGTATATACGGTTGGGATTCTTCTCGTATGCCTCGACCAATCGCTGAACGGTGGTCGATTTATAAAATAAATCGTCGTCAACCGTTATTATCAGCTCATCGGGGAACATCTCTAACGCCGGAATAAGCTTTGTGTACGACCGCACATCTTTGCAATATTTTACCGTGAGGCCCTGCTTCTGAAGCCTCTTGATGCAATCGGGCAACAGCGCGTCGTTCCATTTCTCTTTGTCGAGCCACAGGATAACAGCGTCGGGCTTATACGTCTGTCTTAGCAGCGACCATATTGTAACGGCAAGATTCCCCGAGACGCGACGCCCGTAGCTGGTGAGCGAGACTATCACTTTGCGTCGGCGAGGCTCGTTGTTTATGGCATTTACGGCCTCAGGCTTAAATAGTTTATAATAGACTTTTATAAATTCGCCCAACACCGAGCGTGAGAGAATTTGAATTTTCTTTAATAGTGCCATAGTATCTGATTTTTACTTATTTACCATTTTCTTAGCGTATATTGAATGCCCTTGCTGTTCATCTGCAATATATCGTCGTCGAGTTTCTTAATTTCAAATATAGTCAGTGTGTCGTAGAGCATAAATCGGCGCAGGTCGTCCAATGTGGCAGCCTGCTCCTCTTGCATAAATTTTCTAAAGCCCCCGATGGTAACGCTCTGCATTTTCTTATACTCCAAATTGCCCAAATAACGCACGGGAAGGCTATCCTCGCTCATTATTCCCAGCAGCACAAGATGCTGTTGGAACGAGTAATAAATATCCTGCGGCGAGGCATCGGGATACTCGTCGGCAGGATAAAGGTCGCGGTCGATATACTGCACGCTGCGCAGCTGCCACATACCGTCAAGCTCGCCGTTTATATAGACGCTGTCGCACGATACAAACGCTATTGTTATTGTAAATATAAATATTAGAAATTTATTCATCGTACATTAGCTATTAAAAAAATGTGCCCGAGTAGGTGAATGTAAATAACACTCCAAGATTCTCGCCTATAAAATCGCTCTTGTCGTAACCCACGGCAACCGTTCCCATCCACCCTGCTTTTCGGGGCAGAAAAGTAGCCTCGGCCAATAAAGAGGTGGTATATTTCTTCTCTCTGAAGGGGTTGTAATATGTACCCCAATTCTCGCTGTACGTATAGTTGAGCCTGTAAGCTATCGGCAGCCTCGAGCAGAAGACACCGTTTACTCCCACATTGTGCGCGACAATCCTGTTGCCTTTAAATTCGAGGCTTCCATTATTGTTGTACGCGGGCGAGAATGCGAGCGGATTGCCCATTCCCATCCCCCAATGGTGCCATCCGGGATAAATACCGTGATTATAGTAATTGTCGCATCCGTCGAGCTGGTCGTTGAAATAGTCGCTCGGGTCGTGATAGAGCGCTCCGCTCTGGTCGCGTGTGGTAAGATACTCGTATCTTATGTTCGAGATAAAAGGCACAATTTTCGACTTATTTTTTATGTTCACACCAACAAGAATGTCGCGCCACGGATAGACGAGCACACGCCTTTTGCCATCCTTGTTCATTTGATACTCGAAGAAAAAGAGCTGCGAGAAATCCTCGAACAGATGCTCGCCGTAGAGACGTACCTCGAGCGGCGAGGCGTGGTAGGTGAAGGCTGCGTGCCAGCTGCCAATCTGATTGCCCGAGATATTTGTCTGCTCCACAGTGGGAGTGTCGTCGCTGCCGCCCATAGGGATAAAAGCCTTCAGAAAATCCACAAGTCCGTGGGGCATTTTCACGGGGCGAACGTATCCCGTCTTATACATTGTGCCACCGAATTGTGCGTGCATTTCGAGGCCGCCCTCAAAGGTCAAAGGAAATTTCGAAGGCTTCCCTATGCTTATAAATCCCGCCTTTCCGTGATACAAAATATCGGTACCATATTTTGCTTTTTCGTTTGCTCGGGTAAAATCCCGTTGATAATTGCCATCGGTAAAGAATCCGTAGGCAATATATCCTCTCACTCTGAGCCAATCGTTTGTTCCGGGAATTGCGACATACTCGGGAACCTCGATGCGCATCTGAGGCACGGGACGGCTGTTGCCGCTATACGCAAGGCCGCCGCTGCCCAAACTACTAAATCTATCGCCGAAGAGATTGCGATAATTCCTAGCGAGGTTGTTGTCGAAATTGTTGTCTGCACGGGCAAAATACTCGGTCTCGCCGGCACGTTCCTTGCTTCCGAGCGACAGGGTGAGCCACTTCCAAGAGAGTTCGCCATAAAATTGTTGCACAGAAAACTCGGACGGCTGATTGTATCCTGCAAGAACATCGGCCGCTATTTTATACTTGAATTTATCACCCTTTCCAAAAGCATTATGATAGCTCATCGCATAGCGCGCATATCCGCTATTGGCATCAACCGACGAGACACCGTTTCTATTGGCCGTGAGCCAATAGGGAGCATAGTCGCCGTCCGACACAATGGCATTGAATTGCGCATAATAGTCGAAGCCACCCTTACTCTGCGAGACGGCTGCCGCTATATTTAAAAACAGCACAGCCGAAATTATATATTTTAAAAAAGAGACTTTTTGTTTCATAGTTTAATCTCTTTTAAACCATTTTTAAAATCTACCTTCATCATCAAATATACGAAGAAGACCATAAGCGGTACCTCGAGGAACTGCAAATGATAAAAATATATCTCGAACCATCCCATCATCAACATTCCGCAATAGAAGAAATACACAACATTTACATAGACACTGCGCGAGGCCATCGCCCACAGTTTCACCAAATAATGCACGGCCGAGACGGCAAGCACCACAAGCACAAATTGAACAATGCTGCTGTTCACATATATTGTGCCGAAAAACGCACGCACATTAGAGCCGTTCACTCCATTGTGTATGAAGAAAGGATTCGTGGGATCGACATATTCATTGCCTGCGACAGCATTGTATATATTGGCAATTCCTGTTATGAGCGTCTCGAATCGGGGAGTTTCCAAAATACCCATCTGCAAGTCCTGACTCCAGCCCACAATGCCGCTTATGACATAATGCACAAAGGTCTTACAGATATATTCAAACACAACGTCGTACGTTGCCGCAACCTCTTTTCCCAGATACAGCGTCAGAGAATATGTTACAAAAAATACGATAAAAGCAAAAATACCAACCTTTAAAAGGAGCGAGAATTTCAGTTTTAATTTTCCCGCAAACAGGCGCATACACACTCCGCCCATCGTCGGGATAAGAATCCACGATTTTACACCGTACATTACCGTTACAAACATCATCCCCACGATAAACAGCATATAGTACCAATGTTTTCGGTCGTATTTATAAATGTATATGATGCACAAAGCGTGCAACAGACGGTGCAAATGTCCCCAAAGGCCCCATCCGGCATACTCCTCGCCAAAATCCTCAGAGCCGGGCAGATGTTGGCTCGAACGTGCCAGCATAAAAAATCGCAGAAGAAAAACTGCAATGAGGATAATGGTAATCACATTCAAGCGCCTCATATTCATCCCCTCATCCTCTATGCGTCCGCCATCCTCAATGAGCAGGCTCTTGTGGAAACCAATGCCCAAAATATAGCTTGGAATTGCAAAGAGCGGCAGTCCCACCATCCACACAGTGAGGCTGGGATAATAAAACTCCACAATTCCCCAATTGCCGCAGACAATAAGCGCCACCATAAGCATAAGCGCGTATGGCAGCATCAGCATATTAAGCGGAGTATATACGGTGCGCCACAATTTTGTATCAATAACAGCCAACACAGCTATCTCGACATAAATTGCCACAACCGCTATAAAATCCATCAGTGTCATCAGCGGGTAACCTCCTTTCTCAGCTTAAATCTGCGGAGCGAGGCAAGACACAGCACAAATAGCAGAGCCTCGGCGAGCGTCCAAGCTGCTGCTGCCGCATAATAGGAATAGTCGTTGCAGAATATAATCATAAACGACACCGATATTACCGCCGATACCCATATATTACGCTGGAAACTCTTTGCTGCGCCCAGATTCAGCAGCCCCACAATGCCCACAATATAATTCATACAGCCAAAGAGCAGCACGGGCGCCATAAGCCACACAAGCATACGTGCAATCTCATAGTCAATATCGAGGCCCAAATAGATGTACAGCAATTTGGGCGAGAGGGCAAACACCACGGCCACCACCGTCAAAAGAGCAAACGCCCAGCGCACAAGCCTCATAAGCACCGTTATATTATCCGAGGCCTTCTCGCCATAGAACAGACGGCTCACGTAGGGGAAGAGCGCCATTGGCAAGGCATTCAGAATAGTCTGCACAGCCTTTACAATCTTCTCGACGGCACCATAAATACCCACGGCCGCCTCGCCCGCGAAAATTCTGAGCAGGAAAATATTTGAGTTACGGTACATTTCCATTCCTATGTTCGAGACAAAAATGTGCCATCCGTCGCGATACTGTGCCTTTACGGCAGCAAAGCTCGGCATCGAGAATCTTATTCCAAAATGCTTTACCGCAATCCACAAGCTGGCTGCTCCGGCAGCTATATAACCCATTGAATTAAGCAGCACGACATATATATAGTCGCTGCCCTCGGTTATAAAAATAAAGATAAGTCCGGCAAAGACGAATTTTGAAATCACATTTACTATGGTTAGATATTTCATCTCCTCGAGGCCCTGAAACAGCCATACGGGGATAAGAATATCGCCAAAAACAATTCCCAGAGCAAACAGATACATCAGCACGTCGTCGCTATCCATCAACAGTGCGACGGCTGCAAATACGGGTAGCACGGCAACCACGGAGATTATCACACGCGCCACCATCGTCGAGCAGAAAATCTCATTTACGCGCTCTTTATCGTCGCGATGCACCGACACCTGTCGCGTTACCGAATAACGGAAACCATAGTTTCCCACAAGCAACAGATACTGCGCCAATGTGTAAATGAACAGATAGGCACCATACTTCTCCTCGCCCAGCACACGTATCAAATAAGGCATAGTAATGAGAGCAAGCAGATAGCTCACTCCGTTTATCATCGAGAGGGAGAAGAAATTAACCAACACCTTCCGATATTTTCCTATTTTTGCCCCTATGCCCACTTTTTTTGTTTAGGATGAGAAATTTTCAAATACTATTTTTTACCCTCCTCGGCATCTTTTTTAAATGCGAGGCGCTGCTTTTTCAACGTCTCTTTAATCTCTTTCTCGACCATAAGCCACGCGATGTGTCCAAAAAGTGTCAGAAATACAATAGAGACGAGCATAAACAGCTTTTTAGGGGCCGATGGCAGATTGGGCACCACGGCCGGCTGCATCACCGAGAACACCGGGGTACGCTCCTGAACCTTTGCCTTTGCAATCTCTTTCTGCTGTGCCATTTGTGTGTATATCGAGTAGGCAAGCTCCATCTCATCCTTTAGGCGGCTCTCCTCAATCTGTGCCGTGTAGGTGATTGTTCCAAGCGAATGACGGTCGGCATACTCGGCGTAGGCCTTCTGTTTTTTTACATAATCGGCTTTTGCCTCGTCGTAGAGCGTGCTGCTGTACTCAAAATCTTTGATTGATTTTCCGGTACGGTATTTTGTTACGTGCTCTTGCAACAGCGCGGCAACCTTGTCGGCAACCTGTGCGGCAATCTTTGCATCCTGCATTGTTGCGTTTATTGTTACAACGTCGTTACCGACGTCAACCGAGCAGGATATTTGTTTGCGCAACTTATTTATGACGTTTATTTCGGTCATTGAATAGCTGTAATATGTAACATCCTCGGGCACCGATACTCCACCCTTCACGGGCATAATCATCTGCTTTAATTTAAGTGGTAGTTCTATTATATACATCCACCACGGCTTACTCTGATTATCGCGCATATAATCGTAGAGCGACATATCAATTTCGCCGTCGCCCGACTTTACATTCATTGCATAAAGCTCGGCAATAAATACCGTCGAGCCTACAATCTCGGGGTAAAGCTCGGGGTATATTGCGTCGGCATTACCCGCCATATCACTCATATTTACTCCGGCCATTGATGCAAGCGAACCGAGAGCACCCAATGAGGTCGATTTTGAAGCCTCGGGGGCGAGTATCACGGTTGATGTGTATCGTTTGGGGATGCTGAATGCTATTATCACGGCAACGATGGCTGCAACGATACAATTACGCATAAGGCGGCGACGGTCGCTCCACACGCGGCGTGCCAGCCAAAAGAGGTCTATATTGCTCAGTATATTCATAGTTTTTTATTTCAATAGATTGATAAGCGCTATTATGACTGTTGCCAATGAGGCCGACGTCGATGATAGCGAGAGAATCTCGGTTGTGCTCATTCCCTGACGCTTAACCTTTGTGGGGACAATAATTTCGCATCCGGGTTGTATCAATGAGCTCTTGCTGCCTTTTGCACGTGCAACCGTTCCGTTCTTATATATAATAATTGCTTTTGATTTTTTGGCATTCTGTCCGTATCCACCCGCCTGCTCGATATAATATTTGAGACTTTTGTTCTCTTTATATGTTACTGTGTTGGGATAGACTACGTTACCCGATATTTTCACAGTGTTCGAGAATTGCGGGACTATCAGTTTGTCGCCATATTGCAGCACTACGTCAAAATCGCTTCCGGGATTGTTCATTGCCTTATCAAGCTCGATACCGACGGTGTGAACATCAAGAACTTCAATCTTGCCGATGTCAATCGAGTCCATCTGACGCTGTACGGTGCGCAGTGTCTGAAGAGCGCGGGCCCTCTCCTCGGCTGTCATACGACGCTCGAGACGTGCACCCTCGACAAAGGCTCGGTCGGTGAGTCCTCCGGCACTCTTGACAAGGTCGCTCAGACGCATATTCTTTCGGTCGAGCACGTATGTTCCGGCAAAGGCTATCTCGCCCGAAATTTCGACATTCTGCTGTTCGTAATATCCCGGCGAACGACGCACATACACAGCGTCGTAGGGCATAAGGATGAAATTGTTGCCACGCGAAACGACAAGGCCTTTGTCAATTGAAAATGTAAAGGTCTTTGCTATTGTATCGCTTCTTGTCAGCGCACCCGAATCGCGCATCCTGCGTACAACTTCGACGCGCGCCGTCGAGGCTTTGTCTTTTAGTCCTCCTGCCATAAGAATTACATCCTCGATGGTGGTATTCTCGGCGTAACGGTATTTTCCGGGCATTGCTACCTCGCCGTAGATGTCAATGACTTTTATCTCTTCCATCTCGGCGTGCGAGGGGATGTAAAGAACGTCGTTGTTGCGCAGCTCGATGTCCGCAGTTGTTCCGGCCATTATGCCTGCGACGTCAACCGAGAGATTCTCCATTGTAAGGTCGGGAAGACGACGGTTCAGCAGTGCGCGGGCCACAAAGGCGTCGGGCTTGAGGCCGCCTGCTCGCTCGATGAGCTGTTTTACGGTTGTAATATTGCCCCCGAGCTGGAATTTTCCGGGACGATAGAGGGCACCTTTAACCTCGACCAGATTCTCGTAGCTGTCGGCCACGGAATCGACCGTCATTATATCGCCGTCGCGCATTTTGAATGTTTTCTGCTCGCTGTCGGTGAGGGTGAAAATCTGTCGCTCACGCTCGCCTACACGCTCTATTCTAATGTCGCCACGATAGGCCTCACGGGCAAAGCCTCCCGCATAGCGCAGAAGGTCGGCCGCGCTCTCGCTGCTTTTCATCTCGTAGAACATAGGGCGCTTTACCTTGCCCTGTACATCCACAAGACAGTCGTATGTATCGACGATGATGGCATCGCCGTCGCTCAAACGAATGTCGTTGGCTGTTTTTCCGTTCAACAGATAGTCGTAAACGTCAATTGTTGCAATGGTCTTTCCGCCGCGGGCTACTTTTATTGCACGCAGAGTACCAATGTCATTCACTCCACCCGCCTGATAGAGTGCGTGGAACACCGATGCAAAAGCCGAGAGAGCGTAGGTTCCGGGGTTCTCGACCTCGCCCATTATACTCACCTGAATGGTGCGTATCTTTCCGAGCGACAATTTTATGTGTGCGTTGGGATTCTCGCCCGAAATTCCTGCATAAATGCGGCTGTATTGCTCTTTTAGATAGCCATCGGCCTCTTTCACTGTCATTCCGCTAAGATAGACGAGGCCCAGAATATCAATGTTGAGATAGCCGTCGGGACTAATCTCATCAACAACTGTCGATTGCGAGGCTCCCCACACGTCGATTATTACCTCGTCGCCGGGCCCCAGCTTATAATTCTCGGGGGTTGCCATATTCATATTAGGCTCGAAATTCAGGGCCTTATCGCGGAATATATTGTGTCCGAAGATTTTTGGCCCTTCGTTCATTTTCTTGTGCAGTTCGTCAAGGGCAACCGAGTCGGGAATAAGTACATCGAGCGAGTCGGTAAAGAGGCCAAAATCCCGTACCATCGGCTGTTCTTCTCTTATTCTGTCGTTTAAAATGCCCGCGTCGGTACTCTTCTTTTTTTGGAGTTTATCTTGTCTATTAAGATAATCTTTGCGCAGTTTGTTAAGCTGTTCTTTGGTAACGCCTCTTTTAAGCAGGTTCATAACAATCTGTCGATTGTCGGTACCCTTAGTCTGTTCGTTTTTTATGTACTCAAGAATCTCATCATCACTCATTGCACCATTTATCGGATTATCAGACGATTGTACAGTTTTACCACCCTTTATTGTGGTATATTGCCCACGGGTGTTGGTTTGCGCGAATGTAAACTGCACAACAATAAGCAGAATTAAAAATAAAGAAGCTCGTCGCATATATTTTCTGTTTTTTTTAAATTACAAAAATTAACATTACCTCTTGAATAATTATTTATTTTAACGTATTAACCGAAAAAATATTGCAAAGATAGTATTATTTTTTATTAAAACCTCACATAAACAATCCCATTTGGGGAAACGAAAGAAAAAAATGACTATCTTCGCAGCGAATTTCACAGTCCCTTCTGCCGAGGGGCTGCCGACATAGACAATTATCGGACAAACAAACTACAAACAAAAAAAATGAAAGCATACGTTTTTCCCGGTCAGGGTTCACAATTCAGCGGAATGGGAAAAGAGCTGTACGACAGCAACCCATTGGCTCGAGTATATTTTGAGAAAGCAAATGAGATTTTAGGCTTCCGCATAACAGAAATAATGTTCTACGGAACCGACGAAGAGCTTAAACAGACAAAAGTTACACAGCCCGCAGTATTTATCCACTCGGTAGTATCGGCACTCACAATGGAAGAGGAGTTTAACCCCCTGATGGTTGCCGGCCACTCGCTTGGCGAGCTATCGGCTCTTACAGCATCGGGGGCGCTAACTTTTGAGGATGGCCTCAAGCTCGTTTATAAACGCGCCCTTGCGATGCAAAGCGCCTGCGAGATGCAAAAATCGACAATGGCAGCCATCATTGCCCTGCCCGACGAGACTGTCGAGAGCATATGCAATGAGATTAGCGAGCAAGGCAATCTTGTAGTCGCAGCCAATTACAACTGCCCCGGACAGATAGTAATATCGGGCAGCGAAGAGGGAGTTGCGCAAGCCTGCGAGGCACTAAAGGCTGCAGGAGCCAAGCGTGCCCTACCCCTAAACGTCAGCGGAGCATTCCACTCGCCGCTTATGCAACCCGCCAAAGAGGAGCTCGAGAAGGCCATACGCGAGACAACATTCCACACACCGCGTTGCCCCATCTATCAGAATGTAGATGCCAAGCCCCACACCAACCCCGACGAAATAAAAGAGAACCTCGTGGCACAACTCACCTCGCCCGTTCGTTGGACAGCATCGGTAATACGTATGATAAACGACGGCGCAACAGAATTTACCGAGTGCGGCCCCGGCACAGTGCTTCAGGGATTGATAAAAAAAATATCGACAGCAATTACAAAGCCCTAACAAAATTTATCAAAAAAAACAGACAAAAACAAACCATAAAAGCCTCTTATCAATGTCAAAAATAATAATCTATCAGATGCTCCCGCGCCTCTTTGGCAACACCACCGCCAACCCGGTCGAGGGGGGTACAATAGCACAGAACGGATGCGGAAAATTCAACGACATTACCCCTAAGGCACTGCGCGCGATACGCTCATTAGGTGTTACCCACGTGTGGTACACGGGTATTCTCGAGCACACCACCCGCACCTCATACACACAATACGGAATAGAAAGCACCCACCCCGCAACGGTAAAAGGCGAGGCAGGTTCGCCCTACGCAATAAAAGACTACTACGACGTTGACCCCGACCTTGCAGTCAACGTCAACGAACGTCGAAAAGAATTTACAGCGCTTGTCAACCGCACCCACAAAGAGGGAATGAAAGTAATCATCGACTTTATCCCTAATCACGTTGCCCGCCACTACAAGAGCGACAATCGTCCCGCCGGCACATACGACTTTGGACAGAACGACGACAACAGCTGCTTCTTCTTAGGGCATAATAATTTCTATTATCTTGGCAATCAAGAGTATGGATGCAATATCGACGCAAAAGACTGCGCCCCCGAGCCCTACGGCGAGAACCCTCTGCGCGCCACAGGCAACGACTGCTTCGGCAGCCCCTCGCGCAACGATTGGTACGACACCGTAAAGCTCAACTACGGTATCGACTATCGCACAGGCAACCGTCAATTCAGCCCCGTGCCCGACACGTGGGTAAAAATGCTCAAGATACTGAAATATTGGGCAGCGCAGGGAGTAGACGGCTTCCGCTGTGATATGGTCGAGATGACCCCCGTGGAATTTTGGGGTTGGGCACTTCCGAAAGTAAAAGAGGAGTATCCCCACCTTATATTTATAGGCGAAATTTATCAGCCGCACATCTACCGCAGCTTCATCCGCGACGGACATTTCGACTACCTTTACGACAAAGTAGGCCTGTACGACACACTGCGCTCGATAATAAACGGCTACTCGTCGGCCTGCAACATAACCACCACCCTTCAGAGCACCTCGGACATACGCGGGAATATGCTCACATTCCTTGAGAATCACGACGAGCAGCGCATAGCATCCGACTTTTTCGCCACAAAGGCCGAGCGAGCCTTTGCCGCCCTCATCGTATCGGCAACAATTGACACTCAGCCCTTTATGCTTTATGCCGGCGAGGAGTTGGGCGAGCGAGGAATGGACAAAGAGGGATATAGCGGAGTGGATGGCCGCACCACAATCTTCGACTATTGGAGCGTCGATACACTGCGCCGCTGGAACAATGGCTCGCAGTACAACGACGAGCTACTGACCGACGACGAAAAGAGCATACAAGCCTTCCACCGTCATCTGCTCACCCTATGCAACAGCAGCGAGGCACTGCGTGAGGGCCGCTTCTACGACCTTCAGTATGCCAACCCCCACAGCGAGCACTACGACAGCAACCGCATTTACAGCTACCTGCGCGGAACAGCCGACGAGCTCCTGTTAATAGTAACAAACTTTGGCGAGCACGACAGCAACTGCAACGTAACAATCCCCCGCGAAGCATACGCCTATTTCTCGACCGAGGCAACAAACATCGCCTCCACCGCCACCGAGCTACTCAGCGGCAAAGAGCTCACCCTCACCCCCTCGGCCGACGAGCCCATAAGCCTCGAGGTACCGGCCAACAACGGAGTAATAATAAAATTAAACATAAAAAAATGAAACGAATATTCTTTACATTCATAGCTATTTTTGCCACAATGACGACAATCTCGGCACAGTCGAAGCTCGACCTTAAAGTAATACAAGAAACTGTCGAGAACGAGAAAGAGTATTTTCAGGACATTCTGAATGTTTTTCAGAACGACGACCCCCTTCTGCGCACCGAGGACGTTGCCCTCGTGTACTACGGGCACTCTTTTCTGCCCACATACAATGCCGGCAACGACAAAAACGAAGAGGCGCTGAAGAATTACGTAGCACAAGGCGACAACAACAACATCTATGCAACAGCAAAAAAAATACTCGCCTACAACCCCGTCAGCCTCAATGCACTCTTTTACGCTTGGCGTTCGGCACTCGTGTTAAACAAGCCCGAGAGCGAATCAACCTCGTATGTAACAAAATATCTGAACATACTCAATATGATAACAACATACGGCGACGGAAAGAGCAGCCGCACCCCCTTTTACGTAATAAACCCCGACGACCAAGACCACATAATTTACGGAATATTCGAGATTGAAGATGTAAAAGGCCGCGAGCTCGACACCGAGACACTGTGCAACATAATCACCGTAGCACCGTGCCCCAAATTCCCCACACGCACAATGTACATAAACGTCAGCCGCTACCTCTCGCACACAACAAAGTAATACAGTAAAAATACCATACAAAAGAAGGCAGCACAACAAAGACAATGCTGCCCTCTTTTTTTCCTTGTAAAAGTATGAAAAGAGTAATACGTTTCCTCGTCAAGAGCTTAATTACACTCATCATTCTAAGCGTATTGTGGGTGGTAGCTTACCGTTATCTGCCACCCCCCGGCACCCCACTGATGCTCATACGCGCGATAAACGACGATGCCCCCATACACTACGATTGGCAGCCGATAGAAAAAATATCGTCCAATCTTGCCCTTGCCGTAGTCTCGTCCGAGGACAATCTTTTCACCAAGCACAGCGGATTCGATTTTAAGGCCATCGAGCAAGCACGCAAAGAGGCCGAGCAAGGCAAACGTCTGCGAGGCGCAAGCACCATAAGCCAACAGACAGCCAAAAACATCTTCCTGTGGAACGGTCGCTCGTGGTTGCGCAAAGGCCTCGAGGCATATTTCACGCTGCTCATCGAAGCAATATGGGGCAAAGAGCGCATAATGGAAATGTACCTCAACTGCATAGAAATGGGCAACGGAATATACGGAGCATCGGCCGTAGCCAAGCACCACTTTAACACAACGGCCGACAAACTGACAAAAGAACAGTGCGCCCTGATTGCCGCTACCCTGCCCAACCCTCGACGATACAACTCGGCAAAGCCCTCAAAATACATAAAAAAGCGTCAAGGCGACATTCTGCGCCTTATGCGCCTCATAGGCAAGGTCGATTACAACGAGCGCGAGAATAGCAAAAAAGAGTAAAAAGCACTGACAATCAACCACTACACAAATGACAATAAAAAAAATAGTAGTACGACTATTGGGGGCGATACTGCTTCTGCCCCTCGCCCTATTCTCCATAATCATCGCCTGCGACATCACAATAAGTGAGACGGCCGCCCCCCGCCTCTACGACACCACCGACAGCCTCACAAAAGGGCGCGTATGCATAGTGCTCGGCACAACCCCCTACCGCAAAGGCTACAAAAACGGCAACCCCTATTTCAACTACCGCATCGAGGCTGCCGCCAAGCTCTATAAAGAAAAAATCGTAAAAAAGATAATCGTCAGCGGCGACAGCAGCAAAAACTACGACGAGACAAGCAAAATGCTCAGCGCCCTTGTAAAGCGCGGCGTCCCCCGCAGTGCCATACGGCGCGACACAAAAGGGAAAAGCACCCTTCAAAGCATACAACGTGCCCGCGAGCACTACAAGCTCGACAGCTGCATCATCGTCTCGCAGAAATTCCACAACGAGCGCGCCCTGTTCATAGCCAACCACTACCGGCTCGACGCAGTGGGCTACAACGCCCGCGACCTTAACGTAAAAAAGGGCTACCGCGTCTATTTCCGCGAGAAGCTGGCCCGCGTAAAGGTAATCCTCGATATTCTGCGCAAATAATTTTAAGTGCACAAAAATAATTCTATCGAGACTTTTTTTTCTCGCACACTATTCGTAAATTTGCGATAAACCGCAAACAAAATAAAATACAAGAATATGAGCAAGAAAAGAATATTTTTCGATATGGACGGAGTGCTCGTCAATTTCGAATCGGGAATAGAGAAACTGAGCGACGAAGTAAAAGAGCAGTACAAAGGCCGCCTCGACGAGGTTCCCGGCATTTTCGCCCTTATGGACCCCATTCCCGGCGCACGCGAGGCAGTGCGTCTGCTGGCAAAATATTACGACGTTTACATCCTCTCGACCTCGCCGTGGAACAACCCCACTGCCGCCAGCGACAAGATTGAATGGGTAAAAAAACATATGAACGAGATATTCCACAAACGGGTTATTCTTACCCACCACAAAGAGCTGTGTCAGGGCGACTATCTCATCGACGACCGCGGCAAGAACGGCACCAGCGAATTTAACGGCGAGTGGATACATATAGGCTCGAAAGAGTTTCCCGATATGGACGCCGTACTAAGCTATCTGCTGATGTAAAAAATTACCGTGCGAACATATCCGCAAATAGCAACTTTTTTGCAAAATCCCAACAACTATGGATAATGACAAAACCCCAACAACGAAGGATTCTCCCAAGAAATCAGAAAAAGCCATAGCTCTAATATTTTTACCTTGGATAACATTCAGCATAATAATGTCGGGATACGATGCAACATCAAATATGGTAATACCCTTACATCACACCTTGCATTACACAACATTATATCTAATGGTATATGGTTTATTCTTTTTAGCTTGTTCTTTAGCAGTTTGTTTTTTAAATAAAAGATATTGGCTGTTTTTGTCGTGCTACACCCTATTCCTTTTATTTATAAACGCTCCAATATATCTGAATTTCATATTGACAGAGAAAGATACTTATACCGAATATGCGCTAATAAAAGAAAAAAAAGCACGGCACAATAACCTATTGTTGGAATTTTCAAACGGAGAATGCGAGATAAGCCCTGAGGGGCTTGACTACTACAACTACCATCGTGGCGAATATGTTAAAGTGGAATTAAGGAACGGTCTTTTATATCCGATTATAGTCGATTATGATACTGTCTCTGTAAAAAAAGAATTTTTAGAAAAGCATCAATAAACCCCATACAATAACAAAAAATCCATTGACTAAAAAAGTCAATGGATTTTTTGTATATATGCTGTTTGTTAGAAATTATTTCGCGAGCTTCTTCAGAAATTTCTTGCGGTTGACCTTTTCGTTAAGGCTGTATTTGCCATCGGTAATTTCGTCAATTGTAAAGCTCTTATAGGCAATGGTGTAACCTCCGCCCTGAGTGCCGTAAGTATCCTCTTCGTAGGCAAAGGCAATGGCGCCATCCTGCTGCTGAATCATTGTCGAGTAGGCCGACGCCTTGTAGGTAACAAGATAGCGTCCGTCCCAATCCTTTGCAAGATTCTCGGGGGTGTCAAAATCTTCGGCCACTGCAAGCTCCTTATAGTATATTCCCACATTTGTGCGGCCGCCGCCAAAGGGTAACGATTGCAACAGGATGTACATATCCTTGCCGTCGCTGTTGCGCTTTACGGGGAGCACAAGAACCTCGCCGTTGCACGAGTTATTGAGCGCTGCAACGCCATTATTCTTCTCGCCCGAGAAGGCGTGCTTGCCCCACTGCCCCTCGGCCTTGTCGGCATCGGTGAATTTGAAAATATTGTACAGACGACCGCCACCGCAACGCGAGCTCAGAAGCAGCGAACCCTCGGGTAGCTCCTCGGTCTTGGGCTCGTCGCCACCCGAGGGAATGGGAGCGGCCTCTACTCCACCCAAAATGCTCCAATTCTGTCCAAAATCGTCGGAGTAGACAACAAAATTGCAGAAGTTGTTATCCTTGTCGCGCGCCAGCATACAGGCATACAGACGATAATAGTCGCCCACCTTCGTGTAGCGGCTCTGATGTATGCGGCCCGAGCCGATGAACATAGACTTTATGGGGCCCATAGGCGCATTGTCAATGGGTGCATAGAATTGTTCGGTAATTACCTCGGGGGCGCTCCACGTCTTTCCGCCATCCTCGCTGTACAGACGCGCCACCTGATTGGGATACTCGCGTGTGGCTGCAAAATAGGTCTGATAGCCGCATACGCAGATAAGAAGCAGGCGATTACTCTCGCGGTCGGCTACGATGCAGGGGTCGCCGTAACCGGCTGTAAGTGAAAGGTTGGGGTTATTGTCAACCTTCTTTCCATCGCCTGCAATGATTGTAAACACGTCGCCCCACGTTTTTCCATTGTCGCCGCTGATGCGTGCGTGCAGGTCGATGTGTCCGAATCCGATATCGGCACGACAGAAGCGATAATCGGCAACGGCTACAAGGTCGCCCGAGGCTGTCTTTGCTATTGCCGGGATACGATAAGGAATGGCCTCGGAGGTATAAGTCCTAAAGAGGTCGTAAGGTTTTTTCTTTGTACCGTCTTTTAACCGGTCGCCTGCACTAAGCGACACTGCACACGCGAGCAACATAAGGGTTGCAAAAAGTCGAGATAAATGTTTCATATAATTAAATTTAATTGTGTCAATGGCTTTTAAATACTCACCAAATGACAAATTTAATAAAAATTTAGTTTATCGAAGCACTATTAAGGTTATTATATTGTTTTATTGTGTCTGTTTTTGCCTGTTTATTATTTTAGCAGGATAAATATAGCCTTAAGCTCGCCGTAAGAAATATCGAAACTATTGCTCGGAATTAGATATTTGCGCTGTCGCGCGAATATCTGCCGCAAGAAATATCGAAGTAAACTTCGTATTTTCCGCTCGCTTGTAGCTGTATTTGCGGTAAACCGCGAATATATATTGCGCTCGCTGTGTAAAATATCGAAGTAAACTTCGTATTTTCCGCTCGCTTGTTACTATATTTGGTAAAAAATGCTTATTTTAGCACAGAATTAAAAGGAATAAAGAATTATGGTAATAGCAGTTGACTTTGATGGTACTATTGTAGAGCACAAGTATCCCGAGATTGGCAAGGAAATTCCTTTCGCAACAGCCACACTGAAAATGCTCACAAAGGAGAAGCATCGTCTCATCCTGTGGACGGTGCGCAAGGGCCCCCTACTCGACGAGGCTGTTGAGTGGTGCCGCCAGCGTGGTGTGGAGTTTTATGCCGTTAACAAGAATTTTCCCGAAGAGAAGGTAAATGAGGGCGGAGGCTATTGTAAAATTGACGCCGAACTCTTTATTGACGACCGTAATCTTGGCGGCCTGCCCGATTGGGGTAGAATCTATGAAATGGTTACAAAGGATAAGACGTGGAGCGATATATACAGCGAAAGTAGCGAGCAGCCTAATAAGAAAAAAGGTTGGTTCTGGTAAATATGCAGCCTCTTTGGTTCTCACATACATACGTACAAGGCTCATTGTGCCATCTCTTTGACGGCTGCTAATAAAAAGCCTACCCTAACAAAAAAACGATAGATAAAAAGTATCGACCAGCAATAACAAATAAATGAATAGGATACAATTCTTTGTATCCTATTCATTTATTAAATTCTGCGATGCTTTTTTGGCAGTAAACAATCTATATTTTATCCTCGTTACCTTTGTTCGAGAAAGAATCGGCCTATTCACGCGAGAATGAGTATGGCGCATCGACACTCTCCACTCCCCTGCTTTTATTTGGAACGCTGTCCATACGAAAATCTATTACCGCACCACTCATAAGCTCTTCGTGCCGCAGGAAATTATGGTTATACTCCTTGCCATTGAGGCGCATCGCACCTATATAAAAATTCTCGTAGCTGTTTAAGGGAGCATTTATAGTAACGCTGTTTCCATTCTCGAGCTTGAGAAAAGCTCTTTTGAAGAGCGGCGCGCCAATGACATACTCGTTGCTTGCGGGACAGACAGGATAGAACCCCAGCGCCGAGAAAACATACCACGCCGAGGTCTGCCCGTTATCCTCGTCGCCACAGTAGCCGTCGGGCGTGGGGCTGTACATTTTGTCCATTACACGACGCAACCAATATTGCGCTTTCCACGGTGCCGCAGCGTAATTGTAAAGGTATATTATATGCTGTGCGGGCTGATTGCCGTGAGCATAATTGCCCATATTCATCACCGTCATTTCGCGTATCTCGTGAATGGGGAATCCATAGTAACTATCGTCGTAGTGTGGCGGCACGGCAAACACCGAGTCGAGCATCGACACAAAAGCTTCGTTGCCGCCCATAAGCCCGATGAGTCCCTGAACATCGTGAAACACCGACCACGTATAGTGCCAGCTGTTGCCCTCGGTGAAATTACCGCCCCATTTGAGCGGCGAGAAATTGGGCTCGAACGTGCCGTCTTTGCACCTACCGCACATTAGTTTGTAGGCCTCATTATAGAGGTTTCGGTAGTTTAGCGAGCGCTTTTCGAGCTCGCGTATCTCTTTTTTGGGACGGTCGAGTGCCTTTGCCACCTGTAATATACACCAATCGTTGTAGGCATATTCGAGCGTGCGGGCGGCATTCTCGTGTATGCCGACGTCGCAGGGAACATATCCCAAAGAGTTATAATACTCGTGCCCCAAACGTCCCGTTGACGAGACGCTCGGATGCACGGCGCGTGTGCCGGCCTGTAAGCCCTCGTATAGAGCCCCGGTGTCCTGCACCCTTATTCCTTTTACAAAAGCATCGGCGAGCACCGAGGCCGAGTTATTTCCAACCATACAGCCACGATGGCCGGGGCTTGCCCACTCGGGAAAAAATCCGCTCTCTTTATAGGCGTTGACGAGCCCCTCTTGAATCTCGCGGTTCACCGACGGATAGAGCATATTGAGCAGTGGGAAGAGCGAGCGGAAGGTGTCCCAAAATCCTGTGTCGGTGTACATATATCCGGGGAGCACCTTGCCATTATAGGGGCTATAATGCACGGGGGCGCCCTCGGCGTCAATCTCGTAGAATTTGCGGGGGAAGAGCAACGAGCGGTAAAGGCACGAGTAGAATGTGCGCAGCTGCTCGGCGGTGCCGCCCTCTACCTCGGCCCTGCCGAGAACAGCGTTCCAAGCCTCACGGCCCTGCTCGACAAGCGCCTCGAAGCTACCCCCACCCAGCTCCGAGAGGTTGCGCAGCGCCTGCTCGGGGCTTATGAACGACGATGCCACGCAAGCGTGTACAGCCTCGCCCCTTGTGGTGGAAAAGCCAATGACCGCGCCTGTCCTGTGAGCCGTACAAGATAAGCTGTCCTCGCGCAGCATAATCTGCGGCGCCCTCTCCTCGAGCGGAGGCTCGGCGTCAAAAGTTGCCACATACTCGAAAGGCTTGTCAAAGATAATCACAAAATAGTTGCGAAAATTCTCGGGCACGCCTCCGCTGTTGCGTGTCGTGTATCCAACGATTTTATTCTCCTCGGGAATAATCTCTATGTGCGAGCCGCCGTCATAGGCGTCAACAACAACGTACGACTGCGCCTCGGGGAATGTGAAGCGGAACATTGCCGCACGTTCAGTGGGAGTGAGCTCTACCTGCACATCATAATCGGCAAGATAGACGCTGTAATAATGTGGCCGGGCAGTCTCGGCCTTGTGCGAGAACCAGCTTGCGCGCTCGGCCTCGTCCAAAAGGAGCCGACCCGTTACGGGCATTAACGAGAATTGTCCATAGTCGTTTATCCACGGGCTGGGCTGATGCGTCTGCTCAAATCCATATATTCTGTTCGACGTGTAGGTGTATTGCCATCCGTCGCCCATTTTGTTAGTGCGCGGCGTCCAAAAATTCATTCCCCACGGCCTTGCTATTGCCGGATAGGTGTTTCCGGCCGATAGCTCGAAGCTGGATTGTGTGCCCATTAGCGGGTTGACATATTGCACATATTCTTGCGCGTGTGTGCCACCGGCTATTATCAGCAACAGAACAAAAAGTGTTCTTCTCATAAAAAACTCTGTTATTTTTAATTGCTGCAAAAGAGACTTTTACATATAAAAAGAGTGTGCCTTTAGTGAACCCTCAGACACACTCTTTTCTTTTTTTTATCGGCCTTTATCAAGCCTGCTTACTTTCTATTCTTTTTATAGTTTAGAAATTATGCCAACTGCTCTTTGATAAACTCTTGCATCTGCTCTTTGTGTGCCTCGACACTTTGCAACAGCTTGAACTGTGCCTTAGAGCGTACAAGGTTGTGCTCGGGATACTGTATCTTGTAGTATGTATCGCCGTTGATATAGTCGGCAAGGAAGCGTACAGTCTGCATATAGGGGAAGAGGGCTGCCGCATAAGGCAGATTCTCAATCTCCAGAGGTGTCAGGAAGCAGCGCGCCGATTTTAGGTAGCCCTTTGTGAATGCCTTGAAAATCTCCATATTGAAATTTACATTGTCGAGCTCTTTGTCGTCCTCGCGGCCTGTGTTTGCAGCCGAACGCAGAAAATCGCCAAAGTCCGAGAATATAAAGTTGGGCATCACTGTGTCAAGGTCAATTACGCACAATACGTTGCCATCTTTGTCGAAGAGGATGTTATCAACCTTTGTGTCGCAGTGGCAGATGCGCTTAGCGAGTTTACCCTCGCGGTGAAGCTGCTCACCCTTACACATCTCCTCGGCGCGCTTCTCGAGCTCGTCAACCAACCACTGAACCTCGGCAAGGCGGCCTGCTTTATTCTCTTTCACGGCCTCGCGCAACTGCCAAAGACGGAATTCCATATTGTGGAAATCTTTGATTGTCTCGCCCAACTCGGCGGGAATATCGGCCAACATTGCTTGGAAATTACCGAATGTCTCACCAACAATATACGAGCTCTCGGGAGTAACACCACTCATCGAGGTTGTATCGGGGATAAATACCATTATGCGCCAATACTTTTCGCCGTCGAAATGGAAATATTTGCCATCTTTTGCAGGAACGAAGCGCAGAACCTTACGCTCAACATCCTCTACACCTGCGGCCTCGTATTTTCCGCGAATGTGGTTGGTTACTGCATTGATATTATTCATCAACATCTCCACGTCGGGGAAGATGGCATTATTAACGTGCTGAAGTACATAATCGGGAGCATCGCCCTCGGTTACTACGCGATAAGTAGTGTTTATCAGTCCGTTACCAAGAGGCTTAACCTCGCTTACAACACCTTGAATGTCAAACTGTGCTACAATTTGTTTAAGATTGTCCATTGGAGTAATATTTTAGGGTTAGTTATTATATTTTTTATTTATGTAGGCGGGGGCTCGATAACTGCTATTTGTGGCGCTCTAAAGAAAGTGTACTTTTTTGAGAGTTTTTGCCATAGGATTATTGTTTACCCTCTCCTATGCGCAAAATTAGGAATATTTTTATCTAATGCAAAATTTTACTCTGTTTTTTATGTCGATTTTTATCCTTTATTCTACTACCGCGTGAGGCTCTTCTTTTTAGACGAGAAAATATATAATACTCACCGATTAAGCGCATCTTAACGAAAAATTAGGCAAAATATGGTGTAACCGCATATAAAGGTAGTTAAAAAGAGTGTCGCACAACAAAACAGGAACGATAATTCAAGAAAATGTACTATCTTCGCATCCCCAAGCGAGCCAACGGGCTGCTCGGTGGGAATTGATGATAAAAAAAAGGGTGTTTATGAATTGGAATGATTTTAGATTATTTATCGAAACTTTTTTTGACAATCTTAATGAGTGGGTACAAAGTATAAACGACATTATTTGGGGGTGGCCTATGCTGCTCATTCTCTTGGGTACTCATCTTTATTTGACAATTAGATTGCGTTTTCCGCAGCGCTATACGTTCAAGGCCATACGCTTGTCGATAAAGAGCGATAATAACTCGGCGGGCGACGTTAGTCCATACGCAGCGCTTGTAACCACGCTTGCCGGAACCATTGGCACGGGTAATATTGTGGGTGTTGCCTCGGCGTTGGTCATTGGCGGCCCCGGCGCGTTAGTGTGGTGTCTGTTGACGGGTATTTTGGGTATTGCCACAAAATATGCCGAATCGTTGCTGGCCCTGAAATATCGTGTGCGCCGCAGCGACGGTTCAATTGCCGGCGGCCCGATGTATGTACTCTCGCGAGCTCTGAATCTGAGGTCGCTTGCTGCAATATTCTGTATCTTCACGCTTATTATGGGATTCAGCGCAGGCAATTTTATTCAGTGTAACGCAATTGCCGAGACGCTGAAAGAGGCCTATAATATAGATGTTTATATTACCGCCACCGTGCTTATGATTGCCGTCTGCTCGGTTGTCTTTTTTGGTCTGAAAGGTATTGCGCGCGTGTGCGAGAGCCTTGTACCCTTTATGAGCATTATCTATATGCTGGGCTGTATAACACTGCTTGTTATGAATTACGAGTATCTGTGGCAGGCTGTGCAGCTTATTGTGTCGTCGGCATTCGAGCCTGTTGCAATGGGTGGCGGCGCCGTTGGCGGATTGATGATTTCTTTGCAATATGGTGTCAGCCGCGGACTATTGTCGAACGAATCGGGAATGGGCTCGGCAGCAATTATCGCAGCGGCAGCAAAGACACGTAACCCCGTGCGCCTGGCGCTTATTTCGTCATCATCGACCTTTTGGGACACCGTGGTTGTGTGTACAATGACAGGCCTTGTGGCCGTTAGCAGTATGCTTGCCATCGGTTATGATTGGAACCCCGAGACGGGTGGATTGGTAATGCAATATGCATTCTCGCAGATTCCTACATTGGGGTCTCATCTGCTTACAATCATCACTTTTACTTTTGCTTTCAGCACAGTGCTTGGCTGGACATATTGCGGCGAGAAGGCCATCGAATATATGTACGGTGGTAAGAGCCGTAAGCCTATACATACGTTCCGCATTCTGTGGGTTATTGCCACTTTTATAGGCTCCATTATGCCTTTGCAGCTTGTGTGGAATTTCGGAACCACGGCAGCTGCCTTTATGATTATTCCGAATATTATCCCGCTTTTTGTACTCTCGAAATTGCTTATCAAGGAGACGCGCCACTATCTGTGGAACGATAATCTCGACGAGTATGATAATGATGAGATTCCAAATGCCTGATAGTAAACAATCATCCGAAGAACGTCGCTGTTCTTCGGATGATTGTTTATTAAAGTCTGTCGTATGCCTCTTTAATCCGGCGCATCGCCTCTTTGAGGGTGGCACGCGGGCATCCGACGTTCATTCGCATAAAGCCCTCGCCTCCGGGGCCGAACATTGCTCCGTCGTTCAGCCCCACTTTTGCCTGCTCTACAAAAAAACGGACAAGGCTGTCGTGCTCGAGCCCGAGTCCACGAGCGTCTATAAATATAAGGTACGATGCCTCGGGGCGTATCATTGACAATCGGGGCAAATTTTTCTGAATAAATAGCTGTACATAGTCGATATTAGCCTCGACATATTGCAGCATCTGCCCGAGCCACTCTTCGCCTTCGTCGTAGGCGGCTGCAACCGGCTCGGTCGAGAAGAGAGGGGCAAAATCAAGTTCGTTTATGCGCAGATATTCGCTGTATCGGGCGCGAATCTCGGGATTTTTTATTATGTGATACGAGCTTTTAAGGCCTGCAATATTAA
Organism: Bacteroidaceae bacterium; assembly: GCA_045533955.1. Taxonomy (GTDB): domain Bacteria; phylum Bacteroidota; class Bacteroidia; order Bacteroidales; family Bacteroidaceae; genus HGM04593. The sequence goes on along the minus strand of JAZSIU010000045.1, from coordinate 67,091 downwards.
ATGTCTTGCTGGCTGCCATCAGCGTAATGCAATTTTGTGCAGCGTCGTCGCTTATTGTCGCAAAGGGTGTGTGAGTATAGCCACGGAGCATCATATCACAATGAATCTCGTCGGATACGACAAGTACGTTGTTGCGCTTGCAAATGTCGGCCATACGCAGAAGTTCGTCGCGTCTCCACACGCGCCCGCCGGGGTTGTGAGGATGACACAGGAGGAACATTCGGCACTCCTTTGCCTTGCGTTCAAAATCGTCAAAATCTACTCTGTATTGCCCATCGACAAGCAGCAGTCTGTTGTTTACCACCCGACGGCCGTGGTCGGCTGTTACGTGTGTGTAGGGATGATAGACGGGCGACTGTATGAGCACTCCCTCACCGGGCTTTGTAAAGCACTCGATGGCAAAGGCAAGAGCTGGCACGATGCCTCCGACGAAGCCAATCTCCTCGTCCTGTACGCTCCACGAATATCGCCGCGCAAGCCATTTTTTTATCGCAGGCTTCCAGCGAGGGCTCAAAAAAGTGTAGCCATAGACGGGGTGCTCGACACGCCGGGCGAGGGCCTTATATACGCAATCGGGCGCGCGAAAATCCATATCAGCCACCCACAGCGGCAGAATATCATCGCATCCGAAAATATCTTTTACGGCATCGTACTTTACGCAATCTGTGCCGCGACGCTCAATTATCTCGTCGAAATTATATTTCATTTTTTTTTGTTTGTTTATTCATTGTTTAACCTCGATACAGTTATTCTCGGGGTTGAATTTTATTCCGTCGCCCTCGATAAAAAGAGGCAGCACGCCGCTTGCGGCAAGTTCATCTACCCCACCCGTGTGCATTTTTTTGTTGTGTATGAGCCACACTTTATCGGCCAACCGAAGCACAAGTTCAAGGTCGTGCGTCGATACAAGGATTGCTTTTCCCGTGTCGTGAGCCAACTTTTGCAGCAAGCGAAAAAGTTGCACGCGACTACTAAAATCGAGAAAGGCGGTGGGTTCGTCGAGCATTATCACCGGCGTCTCTTGTGCAAGCGCTTTTGCAATCATAGTCTTTTGTCGTTCGCCGTCGCTCAGTGTCTCTATTCTTCGTCCTGACAGGTGGGTAATACCTACCATCGACATTGCGCGCTCAATAATCTCTTCGTCGTGTGCACGGGTACGTCCCAAGAAATTTGTATAGGGCGAACGTCCCATTGCCACCACCTCGCGCACCGTCAGACTATGCAGCCCGCTGTTGCTCGTAAGCACCACGGCCAATTGTGTCGCAAGCTCCGAGGCGCTGCGCGGGCGAGAGTCGCCGTCGGGATAGGTGATTGTTCCGCCGAGAGGCCTTTGAAAAGCCGACAGCGTGCGCAGAAGCGTCGATTTTCCGGCACCGTTGGCGCCTATGAGTGCAACAAACTCTCCACACTCGAGGGTTGCATCAATTACACCCATAATAGGCATTTGTTGCCTATTATGGGTGTAACCTATTGATAGTTTGTCAAGTACAATTGCTGCCATTTAATTTACTGCAACATCCAATCTGCGAGTTTATTGAGAATCTCGCCACGTATATTTTCGGGCATTGAGCCGATGCGCGCCTTGTGGCTGCCGTCGGGCTCGATGTAAATGTGAATATTTTTCTTGTTACGGTCGCGCAACCAAGTAACGCCGCTTGCAGTCCACGGGTCCCACTCGCCGTAGATGAATATCATCTTGGGGTCGTTCTCGGTTAGAAAATCGGTAACGAAACGATAATTATAATCGTCAAATACAGTGTCGGCCCACTGCGAGGGGAGCATAACCTTTTTGTAGTAGCCCTCAATATCCTCGACGTTGATGTAATCTTTGAAGGGGTCGACATTGTAGCCGTAGTAACCAAAGTCCTTTACTGCCTGAACCGAGAATGATTCAAGGTCGTTCTTGCGCGAGAAGTAATTGGGCTCGCACGTGCGAATGAAATATTTGAATACCTCCTCGTCGCTTGCTGTTGCCACGGGAATCTCGGACGCAGGCGAGCCCCACTGCCAGAATGAGAATTGATACTCGAGGACGCAAAGGTCGTAAATTGTTTCTGTGGGCACATAGAATGTGTATTCTTTGTTCAAGCAATATTGGTTGAACATTGGCAGGAGTGCGGCCTTGCGTTCGAGCAGTTGAAATTGGAAATTGCGCACTGCATCGCGGTTGGCTTTGGTTGATGCTTGCTCGAGGAACGACTCGTGGCGACCATCTTCGAGCGAGCGACTCAGGGGAGCAACGTAGGGAACCGATACGTCAACGTCCTCGGGATAATAGGCGCGGTAGAAGATTGTGGTCGAGCCACCCTTGCTGATGCCTGTTGATGCCCATTTTCCTGTATAGAATTTTTTGAAAGCGGTTGTAATTGCGTGATAATCGTGCATCGAGTTTGCAATTGTCATATAGTCCCAATTGAGCTGCTCGGGCTTCGATTGCGAGAAGAAACGATACTCGACGAACAGGATATTGGCGTCGAGGATGTGTGTAAGCTCCTCCATATAACGCTTGCTGCCAAATGCATAGTCGCCGCCGTAGCCTTCGGTAACTATTACTGTGGGGCGGTCGAATCCGCGGTGTCCCAGCATCACACGCTGCTCGAAGGTGCCTACCTCGGCGTTGTTGGGGTCGATGAGCTGTGTGAATTTCAGCAGGTAGTAGCTGCGTGTGGTGTCGGCCTTCTCTAATTTTTCGTATCCCGAGATTGCTTTAATCTCGCTCAACATTTTTTCAATGCCTTCATTGTTGGCAAAAACTGTGGTTGCTGCAAGGAGCAACATTGCTAAGGAAAGAATTTTTCTACGCATAGATATTTATTTTTAGTTAATTGTCGTTATTTTGTTCATCGGCTGTCGGCCCGGAGATAATGACATCCGCGGCCGATTGTTTGCCCCCGCGAGAAGCACCTCAAAAACGCATATAAAATAAACGCGATGCCCACCCCGAAAAAGCAAACTATCTTTGCACAAATGCAAAGATAGTTAAAATATTTCTCTAAAAGAGAATTTATCACTCTTATTCTATAAAATACTATTCAATAACAGCTGCGTAGCCTCCGTTGCGCACCATTTTCACAAGCACCGTGTCGCTATTACGCACCTTGCGCACGCTCTTCTTGTAGTGCATCGCCTGAACATCGGCATTCAGGCCATCCTCAAAGGCGGTTAGTGTAAACTCTTTGCCATCGGGAAGAAAATCGAGCTTAATCTCTTTCACCAGAGGCTCTTTAAGTTCGGCTGTCATTCCTCCGAGGAACCATTTTTCGCCGCTGCGCTTGGCAACGATAAGATGCTCGCCCAGCTTGGCCGAGAGAGCTTTTGTATCGTCCCAAAGAACGGGCACAGACGCAATGAAGCGTGTGCACTCGTCATTATTATAATATAATGTAGGATTATCGGCGAGCATCTGAAGGCCCGACTCGAATATAACAAAAAGTGCCATCTGATAGGCGCGCGTGCCGATGCTGGCCGAGTTGGGACGGCGTGCCGAGTATTTATCGGGCTGCATACTGTTCATTGCTCCGGGGGTATACTCCATCGGGCCCACCGCGTTACGTATAAATGGCAGATAGATGCTGTTCTCGGGGCGACAATTGCCCATCTGCTCCATTCCCGTAACACCCTCGTACGAGAGCAGATTGGGGTACATATATTCGAGGCCGGCTGGCTTGAACGCTCCGTGGTAGTTTACAAAAATCTTGTGGCGTGCAGCCTCTTTTACTGTGCGCTCGTAGAAGTTGACCATCCATTGGTCGCTACGGTCCATAAAGTCTATTTTCACGCCCTTGACGCCCCACTCGGAAAATTTCTCGAAAAGGCCGGGATTCTCCTCGACGCATCGCCACGTGAGCCACAGAATAACGCCGACACCTACACTCTTTCCGTGTGCTATAATCTGGTGAAGGTCGCAATTGGGATTGGGAGTGTAGGGGTCCATATTATCCTTTGCCCACCCCTCGTCCATTACAATATATTTTATGCCATATTTCGATGCAAAGTTCATAAAGTATTTATAGGTCTCGACATTAAGGCCTGCCTTGAAATTTACATCCGCGCCGTAGGGAACGGCGCCGTTCCACCACTCCCAGCTGGCCTGTCCGGGAACAATCCACGAGAGGTCGTCTAAGCAGCATTCGGCGGCGAGGCGACAACCCATTGTGGTCTCGATGAGGGCGGCCTCGTCCTTTACAATAACAAAATAGCGCCACGGAAATTCTCTTGTTCCGTCGGTCTTTGCAATATATTTGTGGCGCATAAGAATGTCGTTACTCTTGTCGCTGCGGGGTTTTTCGTGTGCGGGCACTGCGGGGAAGAGCGACGAGAATCCGTTGGCGTCGTTGCCGCGGAAGAAGGCTGCCGGATAGTCTCTTACGTCGGCCTCACTCATTAGTATTTTTGTGCCCTGTGCGGTGGTTGCGAGAATGGGATAATGGGCCATTTTATTGTAGCTGAGCCACTCGCTCGATTTTACGAACGAGTAACGTTCTTCGTAAGATGTTCGGTAGCGGTCGCTCTGCTGGAGCACTAATTGTGCCTCCTCGGGGAAAAAGAGCGTAATATCCTCGTCGTTCACGCACACTGTCCCGCCGAGTTCGGTTACAAAACGATAGGCAATGCCATCGTCGTAGGCGCGAAACACGACCGAATATCCGCCTTTCATTTTCAGCGTCATCTGATTGCATATATTGGGTACTTTTGCATATTTCAGATGTAGGAAGGGCTCTTTAATCTCGTTTATAGCTGTTCGCTGCGTGCTCTTGAGCTGCGGTGCCGAGCCTAATACTTTTCCGCCAACGTCGAGCGAGAGACGACAATCGTCAAGAATAAGTTCGTTGCCGCAATATACGTCGTAAGTGATGCCATCGGCAAGGCTGACAGTTACTTTTATGTTGCCATCGGGCGAGGATAGCGTGCGCGCTGTTTGCGCCGATGCGCCTGCGAATATCGCCGATAGAAAAAGGGTCGTGAGTAGTTTTTTCATATTTTCGTATTCTTTATTTTAGTATTTTCTGAATAATCTCTTCCATAATCAAATATCCCTCGCGATTAGGATGAACGGCATCCTCTTGAAACTCTTTCTTGAGGGCCTTGTTCTCATCGACCATTGCCGAGTAAAAATCGGCGTAGGGAATTTTGTTCTTCTGGGCATAGGCGCGCAGCTTCTCGTTAAGGGTGTCGATGGAGTTTATTGCACGCTCGCGGTCAATCTCCCACGACCAGCCGTAGCGGTCGGCCGGAAGCAGCGAGCAGAGCACAACTTTTATGCCGTTGTAACGTGCAAGCTCGGCCATAGAGATTATATTCTCGTAAATGTGTTCGATGCTGACGTACCCTTGATTCATTGCAATATCGTTTGTTCCGGCAAGAATTACAACCTTTTTGGGGTGCAGATTTATTACGTCCGAACGGAAGCGGGCCAACATCTGTGCCGTTACCTGTCCGCTTATGCCCCGACACAGATAACCTTCATTTTCGTCGAAAAATTCGGGGCGGTAGCGGTACCAATTTTGGGTGATTGAGTTGCCCATAAACACCACTTTTGCTTTTTCGGTTTTTTCGTTGGCAGCCTCGTAGCGGCCATATTGCGCCCAATCCTGTGGCGAGCGCAGACGCGGAAGCTCCACTAATGCGTCGATGGGATAGTGGTCCGAGAGCATACGCTGTCGGTGCAGAGCAACCCCTTCTACTCCCTGCGCTATTGCTCCGAGCTTCTCGGGGGTAGGTTCGATGGGCTGCCAATAGTTGTAAGAGTGCAGGCCGTATTTTTGCACCTTGAAATGTGGCGAGAGGAATATGTGGTCTATTCTGCTGTCGGTTTTATATTCGGGGTTAAAATAGTTCATCGAGCCTGTCTCGCACATTTTGTGTCGTGCGGCGGTGTATGCGTCAACCAACATTTTCGAGCCTGTGAGGATTGTATATACACTGTCTCTCTGATCGACATTAAAGTCGCCCGTCAGTATATAAGGTGCCTCGCCGCACATCTCCTTTATTTTGCGCAGCACAAGCTTGGCACTCTCGAGCCTTGCCACTTTTCCCACGTGGTCTTGATGCAGATTAAATGCCCAGAAGCGCCATTTTGTACTCTTGTCCTCGAATTGTCCCCACGTACATATTCGGCACAGGGCAGCGTCCCACCCCTTTGAGCCCACCTTTTCGGGCGTCTCCGAGAGCCAAAAGTGTCCTTTGTCGATGCAGCGCAGTCGGCTCTTTTTGTAAAAGATTGGTGCATACTCGCCTTTTTTATCGCCATCGTCGCGAGCGACGCCAATATAGTCGTATCCGTCGAGATTGGCACAAAGGTCTTTCAATTGATTATACAGTACCTCCTGTGCCCCGAAAATATCCCACCCCTCATAGTTTATCAATGCATATATTCCGGGGGCGCGAACGTCCCAACCGTTACCCTGCTCGCGGTCTAACGGCTTATCGAACCTTATATTATATTGTCCCACCAACAGCGCCTGTGCCGACAGAGTGGTCGCAAGCGCAAGCATAAGAACAAGTATCGTCGTGCGTTTCATAGTTACCGGATATTTATGCTGTTGAGAAGTTCTAATTTACCATCGTCTATTATTTTGAGTATAAGCTCGCCGAAGAGGCCGTTCACCCAAGCGAACCACGAACGGGTAAACTTCTGCGGGTTATCGACGTTGAACGATTCGTGCATAAATCCTGTGCCCGCATCGGTGCTTATGAGCATTTCGACACACTTTTTTATCTCGGCATCGTCGGTCGAGGTAAGGCCCTTCATTATTATGCTCATAGGCCACGCCATTGAATATCCAACGTGCGGGCCGCCTATGCCCTCGGCTGCTTTTCCTTTGAAGAAATAGGGGTTACTGTCGCTCCACACGAATTTGCGTGTATTTTGGTAGATGGGGTCGTCTATTGCAACGTCGCCCAGATAAGGCATTGCAAGAAGGCTGGGCACGTTGGCGTCGTCCATAAGCAGATGATTGCCGAATCCGTCAACCTCGAAGGCGTATATTTTACCATAGAGGGGGTGCTCGTAGGTGGCATACTCTTTTAGTGCATTCTCGACCTCTGTGGCAAGAGCGGTGCACTCGTCGGCAAGGTCGGTGCGATTATTTACCGTGGTGAGAATCTCGGCAGCCTTGCGCAACGACGTTACTGCAAAGAAATTCGAGGGGACAAGGAATTGCAGCGTTGTTGCATCGTCCGAGGGACGAAACGACGATACTATCAGCCCGACGGGCTTTACGGGGGCACCTTTTCCGCCGTTGTTAAGCGTGTCGAAGGCTCGTGCCGTAGTGCGCAGGAAGGTGTAAGGCCCCACTCCATTCTTGCGCTGCTGCTCGCGGAAGGTTTTTAGTGTCAGCTGAATACTGGCGAGCCAATCTTCACCAAAAATAGAAGTGTCGCCCGAGCGCTTCCAATATTCATAGGCCAGACGTATGGGGTAACAGTGCGAGTCAATCTCCCATTTTCTCTCGTGCACTCCGGGGCGCATATCTGTGTGGTCGCTTGCCCACTCGCCCACCTTGTCGGCCTCTTTGTAGAAGGCATTTGCATAGGGGTCAATCTGTATGCAACGGAATTGCCGCAAAATAACCCCTGCAATCATTTTTCTGAGCTCCTTGTCCCGGGCAATAAAGCGCATATATGTCCACACTTGTGCGCCCGAGTCGCGCAACCACATTGCAGCAATATCGCCCGTATAGACAAAAGTATCGCCCTCGCCGTTGGGATAGACTGTTGTGTCGAGGGTGTTGGGGAAGCAGTTTGCGAACATCCAAGCGAGCTTTTTATTTGTCAACTGCGCCGTTGTTTCGGCTATTTTCTTCTCGACGGTTTGCGATACAAAATGTCTGTCTGCAACCGGTGGACGGCACGAGATATACTCCTGTGCCAGAATCTGCTGCAAGCATTGGGGTAGCAATAATGTCAAACAAATTAAGAGTTTTTTCATATAAATAGTTTTTATCATCTGTATTTTTGTAAAAAAGCATAGGCTGCGAATATTATTTTTTTCTTGCAACAAACGAGTGAATAACATTCGCGCCTAACGCAAATATACTACAAGCGAACGATTATCAAACAAATTTTACACTTTTTTTTCAAAAAACACGCTCGATACAGTTTCTTTAAAAATGTTAAACAATTAAGTAAATTTTCTATATTAAATTAAAACTTTTATATTTACGCTGAGATATTTTTATTTTTATTAAAATTATAATTTTCAACTTATTAACACAATGAAGAAAATTCTATTATCACTCTTGGCCACCCTTTTTGTGTTGGGAGCACAGGCCGACGAGCCTTTCCGTAATCATCGGTTCGACTCCTTTAAAATACTCGAACCGGCCGAAGGCAGCATCGTATTTATCGGTAACAGCATCACAGATATGCACTGCTGGCCCGAAGTTTTTGTAACCTCCGACGGTAATTATCTGCCCATTGTCAATCGTGGCAATTCGGGTACCTACTCAACCGAACAGAGCGACAACATCGAGAGCTATCTCGGGAAAAAGCCTAAAAAAGTATTTATGATGATAGGCACCAACGACCTTGCCTCGAGTGGCGGCCTCAACCTGACGGGCGAGCAGATTCTGAGCAACATCTGCAATATGGTCGAACGCATACACACACGCCACCCCGATACAAAAATCTACCTTTACAGCATCCTCAACAACAACACCTCGAACCGCACACCCGAGCGTTGGCTGCACACCAACGAGCTTGTAAAAGCCTACGTACAAGAGACCGGTGCCGAGTGGCTCACCTACATCGACCTCTACGACAAGCTCACAAACGTAGCCACCGGCGGCGCCTGGAGCTACGACAAGCTGCATCTGACAGCCGGAGCATACAGCGTGTGGTGCGACGCAATATGTAAATATCTACAAGAGGACGAGGAGTACACCGTCAGCAGCCTCTACCCCTCGAACACACTATTGGTGCAGAACAACGGAGGCCTTAGCGGCGTTCACGGAATGCGCGCAACATATTTCAGCGCACTGCCCATCGGCACCGACGACATTCTAATCTTCGGCGACGAACTTGTAAAGAATGGTGAGTGGCAAGAGCTCCTCGGCAATCCCAACGTAAAGAACCGCGGAACAGGCTGGGGTTACGGCGGCGACATTGCAACAACAAGCAAAATAGTCGATGCCACATTCGCAAACGTCTCGGGAGTAAAGAAAGAGAACCCGAAGGCAATCTTCCTATACACGGGAACATCCGACGCAGGAGGCGTAACAAGCATAGCAACCGTAAAAACCTCGTACAAGAATTTAGTAAACAAGATTGCACAAAAATCGCCATCATCGACAATTTACCTGATGGGACTTTGCCCCATACACGTTGCAGGCACCAACAGCAGTCGCATAGCAGTGCTCAACGACTATATGAAGAGTCTTGTGAGCGACAAAATAAAATATGTCGATACATACACTCCCCTGCTCAGCAACGGCATTGCCAACAGCGAGTATTTCAATCTCAACAATAATTATCTTGGAGCCTATGGATACGTTAAAATAGCACAGCTGATGCAGACAGCTCTTGCAGCCGACCATCCCGAGATAGCAACAGAAGTCATCGACGATGTAATTGCCCGAAGACGCTACGAGCAAGCAGGCATTCGCAACAATATTTCAAAAGCAATAGCCCGTGGATTAAATCTTAAGGTAGGAACAAAAGTAGGCGAATACTCGGCCGAGGCCATCGAAGCCTTCAACGCCGAGGCACAGAAGGCCTATGCAATGCTCGCCTCGACAGGAATCTCCGCGGCCGAGGCCGAAAAGATGGTCGAAAGCCTTAACGCCGCCATTGCAACGGCTGCTGCCATAATGCCCACGGCAAGCACCGAGGGCGACGAGCATTGGTACCAAATTTCATCGCTCCGCTCGGATAACCTTTACATCTCGGCCGAGGGAGCATCGGCAGGCGTAACCGGCAGCGAGGATTACGCAAAATATGCCGAGTCGATGTGGAAATTCGTAAGCCGCGACGACAACACATACGACATTATCAACCGCGAGCACAAATGCTATCTGAGCCCCACTGCCGCCTACAATACACAAGTACAGACAACAACCTCAAAGCCCACGAAAGGCTGGACGATAGGCTACTCCGGGACACCCGGATACTTTATAATCTCCTCGGGCGACGTGCAGCTCAATCAGACAGGCTCGGCACAGAGCTACGCCATATACAATTGGAGCAGCAACAAAGGCAACGACCGCACCGACACCGGCTGCCAGCTGAAAATAACCGATGCCCCCGAGCCCGAATCAAAGCCCGAGGCACAATCGACCATCACATACACCATCGACAAGAGCAACGGCGACCTATGGCGCGGAACCTCTAAGAACAGCTCGTGGAACAGCACGTGGAAGAGCACAGCCACCCCGCAGCTGCAATTCGGTTGCGGCACAATCAACAATATGAATTGGGACGGCAACAACGTGCAGATGATGACAGGAACAGCCGGCAGCGCAACATACGCAATAACCCCTCCCACAGGGTACGTTATTCAAGAGTACAGCTTCACATTCACCAATAAAGGACACAACGTAGGACTATCGCTCAGTATGGACGACGGCCGCGAGTATATCACAAAAAGCACCTCACAGACCATCAGCGCCAATAATCAAAAGCTATCGTCGGTGGCCTTCACCCTTGCAGGCAGCAACGGCAACGGCGTTATACTCACCAATTTCACAGTAACGGTAAAAGAAGATAAGATAGAAGGCCCCACAATCAGCACCGATGGCAACGAGCATTGGTACTACATCACCAACGCATCGACAAAGAGCTACTGCGCAGGAAAAGCCATCTACCTCGACACCGAGAACAATCTTCTGCGCTTCGGCGACAAGGCATTCAGCGCCAACAATATATGGAGTTTCTGGCAGAAGGACGGAAAAATAGCCATCAAGAATTATAACGGCAAATATTTCGGAACAGCCGGTGCAGGTACAGGCGGCTCGACACAATTCGGCACAGTAGATACACCCAACTACATATATACAATAAGCGAGGCCTACGGATTCTTTATCATTAAAGACGACGCCGTCGAGCTTCACGCCCAAGAGAGCGGCTCGGTAATTGTACGCTGGGCAGCATCGGAGGACGGAGCATCGCTATGGCGCTTCGATGAGGTTGACACAAGCAACGCCGAGGCTGTGATAACATCCACAAGAGTGGTACAAGGAAAAGTATCGACAGGAATAGGCAACAAGAATCAGCCCATCATACGCTCGACCATACGCGTCAGCGGCCTCACAGGCAACTGCAATTTCACCTCGGTAAAAGGCCGCTTCAACGGCACACGCCAAGAGGACATTGCAAACGTAAAAGCCTATTTTGCCACAAACGCGCGCGAACTTTTCATCGACGAAGAGAACAAAATGGAGTGGCGCGAGCAGAATGGCGAGCTCTTCGGCGAGAGCGTCGAACTTGCAGCCGACGGCACATTTACAATAAGCGGCAGCCGCTCGCTTGCCCCCGGCGACCACTACCTGTGGATAGCCTACGACATAGCCGAAGATGCCATTGAGGGTAACACCGTCGATGCAACCATAGAGAGCTACACGGTCGATGGCAAAGAGATTGCCGAGAACAACGGCAACCCCGAGTACAGCGCAACCATCTTTCTCTCCGAGGGCGCCGTGCTTATGCCAATGGACAAAGGCTCGCTCTACTACCGCATCCCCGCAATTACCGTAACACGCGACGGCAAACGCCTCGTAACCCTCACCGACGACCGCAAAAACCACAACAGCGACCTTCCCTCGCACTGCTACCTTGTAGCACAATACTCCGAGGACAACGGCCGCACGTGGAGCGACCCCCAAACAGTAGCCGGAACAGCCACCACAGGCGGTAACTACGGCCACGGCGACGCCTCGATAGTAACCAACCGCGACAACGGCGAGATTGTCGGCATTATGACAAGCGCCGGCACCTACGGGCACGGATTCTTCGCAGGCACAGCCGCCCAGCCTCCCCGCTGGAAGACAATCACCAGCCGCGACGGCGGACTAACGTGGGAAACCCCCATTGACCACACCGACGACCTCTTCGGTGCCAACTGCTCGAACCCCAAGACAAAAACGTGGAAGAGCGGCTTCTCGGGCTCGGGAGCAGCACTGCAAAAACGCGACGGCACCCTTGTATCGAGTTTCGTGAACCGTCAGGCCGACAACAGCCAGCACTTCTATTTCTTTATGAGTAAGGATGGCGGAAAAAGCTGGTACGTAAGCGGCAACAGCGGCACAAGCTCGGCCGACGAGCCAAAATCATTGGAACGCAACAACGGCGACCTTGCCATCAGCGTACGTGCAAGCGGTTACAACTACTACAACTACACATCCGACGATGGCGAGACGTGGCACAAGCCCTCGCAGACACGCTTCACCACAGGAATCTCGGGCAATGCCTGCGACGGCGAATATATGGTGTGGTGCTCGACCCTCGAAGGCAACCAATGGAATATCGCCCTTCAGACACTGCCCAACAGCGGCAGCCGTCAGAATGTAAGCATCGCCCTATCGACCGACGAAGGCGCCACATTCGGCACCCCAAAGACCATCTGTCCCCGCGGCTCGGCTTATAGCGCAGCCGTTGTACTGCCCGACGGAACATTAGGCGTATATTACGAGGAGAACGGTGTGTTCGGAGGCTACACAATGCGCTTTGTACGCTTCTCACTCGATTGGGCAAGCGGTGGCAAATATAAATTCACCGATGAGAATCCCTTCTACCCCATCCGTTCGACAAGCACAAGCATCGAGTGTGTAACAGCACCCGAGGCCAACGACAGCGCAGGCGTAATCTACGACCTCAGCGGCCGCCGCGTCGAGAATCCCACAAAGGGCATTTATATAATGAACGGTAAAAAAATAGTGATTAAGTGAGAGTAATTGATTGATGAGCTTGCTTAAAAAACATTGCCAAGTTCAAAAGTACAGAATAGTAAAATAAGATAATAATATTAGCTTCCCGAACATTTTTTACAATTGTTCGGGAAGCCTTTTTAAATGCCGCCGGTGCAATTATTTCCGCTGAGAAAAAAGACTCAGCGAGGCTCAAAAATCTACTGTATCAACCACCACACTATCGCAATCCATAGCCTCGGTCGTGCGAAAAGATATTGCCTTTAAACGACGCAACAACGAGTCGGCTACAACGGAAAAGGCAGCCCTATTAGCCTCGCTGATAGGTTTTTTGGGCTGCGACTTTATTGTCAGCGGATTTATGGGCTTACCATTCTCGTGCACGCGAAAATCGAGATGCGGGCCGGTAGAAATTCCCGTCGAGCCGACGTAACCAATTACCTGTTTCTGCTTCACCGCATCGCCCACCTTCAGCCCCTTTGCAAAGCGCGACAGATGCATATAAGTGGTAACATAGACACTATTGTGGCGAATCTTTACATAATTTCCGCCACCACCCGCCTGATAAGCCTTGGCAATAACCTTGCCGCTGCCGATTGCATAGACAGGTGTGCCAACGGGCGCAGCATAATCGACGCCGTGATGCGCACGGTAACGTTTGAGCACAGGGTGGAAACGGCTGTTCGAGAAGCGCGACGATATTCTGTAATAATCGAGCGGAGCCTTCAGGAAAGCACCCTCGAGGCTGTTGCCATCGGCATTATAGAAAAGTTCCTCGCCATCCTGAACAAAAGGAATTGCATAAACCGTGCTATCCGAAGCACGGAACGACGCTGCCAGAATACGATAATTCTCGAGCGGTGTCTCATCGACAAATTCGCGGGCATAAATAAGGCGAAACTCATCCCCCCGCTGAATACCGAAAAAATCGACCGACCATCCAAAAATATGCGACATTTCGACAGCCAACAGAGGCGAGGCACCACTCTCTTGCATAGCCACCCACAGCGACGAATTGACCACCCCGGCAACCTCACTCTCGCACCAACGCGAGGCATTGCGAGCCCTTACAGCGCTGCAACTGTCGCCCAACGTAAAAATCACATAATCCTTTGGATTCTCGACATAGACAAGATAGCGCGGAGAGGCCGCAGAGTCCTTATCGCAAAAAAGAGCGCACACCTGACCGGGACGCAGACGGCGCACATTAAACACACTGTCGGGGCACTGCGTCAGTCGGTAAACCTCCTGAGCCGAAAAACCCATCTGCATAAGAAGTTCGGCAAAAGTCTGACGCGGACGCAGCGTGTCGCATCGTACACTGTAATCCTCAATGGGTAATCCATATTTTATAACAGGCTCACGCACAGGCAGAGTATCGGCAGTGCAATCAGACGAGGCGTCGGCACCCTGCCCTTTTCCGCACGAGAAAAAAGCGGTCAGAGCAAAAAACAGCCATAGGATAAAGATAGGGCGATTATTTCTCATAGTAAAAAGTATTAAGAAAATTAGCGGCCGCAAAGGTACAAAACATTTTAAAAGATTCCACAGAGAATTCCGGCACAAAAAAACCAAAAATCAGATTTTATGTTTTTTTATCATTTGACAAAATGTCATAAAATCCCTCTCGGCAAGGCTCCGAATCAGATAAAAGAGTTTTTTTTTGCACATTAACGGCAAAATAACTATATTTGCAGCAGTTTGGAAAAATGTGAACAGTAAAAACAGAGTAAACAAACACAATATGGCAAACGTAATCAGCGTAGCAAAAAAATGCTTTCAGGACGAGGCCGAGGCAATCCTCAACCTCATCCCCAAGCTCGACGATAATTTTACAAAGGCAATAGACCTTATAATAAACAGTAACGGTAAGCTCATTGTTACCGGTGTAGGAAAATCGGGACACATTGGCGCCAAGATAGCCTCGACGCTTGCAAGCACAGGCACCCCCTCGTTCTTTGTCAACCCCCTCGACGCTTTTCACGGCGACCTTGGAATGTTCACCGAGGGCGACGTAGTGCTTGCAATATCAAACTCGGGACAGACCGATGAGCTTCTGCGCTTCATCCCCCTGCTCACCGACCGCAAGATACCAATAATATCAATGTCGGGTAACCCCGCATCACTGCTTGCAAAATACTCCGACTGCCACCTTAACGTATCGGTCGAGCACGAGGCCTGCCCCTTGAACCTCGCCCCCACCTCATCAACAACTGCCACATTGGCAATGGGCGACGCAATAGCCTGCGCTCTTATGACAGTGCGCAAGTTCAAAGCCTCGGATTTTGCACAGTTCCACCCCGGAGGCGCGCTCGGACGCCGTCTGCTCTCGCGCGTAAAGGACTATATGGTAAGCACCGACCTTCCCATCATCACCCGCGACTCGAAGATAAGCGATGCACTTTTCCAGATAAGTCGCACAAAGATGGGGCTTGCAGTAGTAATTGAAGAAGGCAAGATTCTGGGCGTTGTAACCGACGGCGACATACGTCGTGCAATGCAGCGCGACCAAGAGCATTTCTTTGAACTGACAGCGCAAGACCTTATGAGCCACAATCCCAAGACCGTGCAAGAGACGGCCAAGCTGACACAAGCCGAGGCGATAATGCGCAAGCACAACGTCCACTCGATAATCGTTGTAAACTCGAACAACGAGTTTGTCGGGGTGATTGATATGTTCAGCTGCTTGTAAAAACAAAAAACAGAGTATGAAAATTGCCGCATTTGTACCCATAAGGCTCAACAGCAAGCGCGTCATTGGCAAAAACCTCAAGATGCTGGGCGACAAGCCACTATTGCAGCATATATTAGAGACGCTCGTAAAAGTGCCACAGATAAGCGACGTGTATGTCTATTGCTCCCAAGAGAGCATAATCCCCTATCTGCCACAAGGCGTAAAATTCCTTAAGCGCTCCACAGCCCTCGACAGCGACGAGACGCTTGGCAAAGATATTTACGACGCATTCGTAAAGGAGATTGACGCCGACATTTATATGCTTGCCCACACAACCTCGCCGTTCATAAAATGCCGAACGATAAGCGACGCAATAGACAAGGTAGCCTCGGGGCAGCACGACTCGGCCTTCTCGGCGCAGAAGATACAGACATTCACGTGGTACGGCGGAAAGCCCCTCAACTACGACCTTAAAGAGATTCCCCGCACACAGACAATAGAACCAATATTTGTCGAGACAAGCGCTTTCTACATATTTCGCCGTGAAGTGTGGACAGAGATGCACCAGCGCGTGGGCAACACCCCCTATATGGCAATAGTCGATGCAATAGAGGGCATCGACATTGACTACCCCGAAGATTTTGAATTTGCAACAAAAGTCATCGACCGAGCCCAATAAAAGGACAAACACTATAAAAAACGGTATCCACACAAAAGAATGGAGCCGTTTTTTTGTAAAATATCGAACCTAAAGATTATATTTGTCGTAACACACCAATATAATAAACAACAAACAACAGAAAATTATGAAAATACTCGAAGGAAAGACAGCCTTAGTAACAGGCGCGACACGCGGAATAGGCAAGGCCATCGCAATAAAATTTGCCGATGCGGGCGCAAATATCGCATTCACCTACCGCCAAAAAAACGGAGCTGCCGAGGAGCTTGAGGCCACAATAACAGCAATGGGCGTAAGCTGCAAAGGCTACGCAGCCGACGCAGCCGACTATGCAGCCACCGAGGCTGTCGTGAAACAGATAACAGCCGACCTCGGACGCATCGACATTCTTGTGAACAATGCAGGAATAACAAAAGACGGCCTTCTTATGCGTATGACCGAGGAGCAGTGGGACGCAGTAATCACCACCAATCTAAAATCGGCATTTAACTTTACACGCATCATCGTCCCCATAATGGCCAAGCAGCGTCAGGGCAGTATAATAAATATGTCGTCGGTGGTTGGTGTGAGCGGCAATGCAGGACAGTGTAACTACTCGGCCTCAAAAGCCGGCCTCATAGGATTCTCAAAATCGGTTGCCAAGGAGATGGGCCCCCGCGGAATACGCGTCAACTGCATAGCCCCGGGATTCATTGAGACTGATATGACCTCGGCACTACCCGAGGAGATGCGCGAGACGTGGGCCAAGAGCATTCCCCTGCGTCGAGGCGGCACCCCCGAGGATGTGGCCAACGTAGCGCTGTTCCTTGCAAGCGACCTCTCGGCCTACGTTACGGGACAGGTAATAAACTGTTGCGGAGGTATGAATTGCTAATAAATAAAAAAGCTCGAGATAATCTCGAGCTTTTTTATTTATTCCTTTGCACGCAACTGCCAGAAGGCAACGGCAGCGGCTGCCGCCACGTTCAGAGAATCGACACTATGGTGCATAGGGATGCGCACCACATAATCGGCCCCGGAAATTACACTCGGGGCGAGGCCGTCGCCCTCGGTGCCCATAATTATTGCGAGGCGTGGCTCGGCACACAACCGCTCGTCGTCTATCGAGACGGAATTATCGGTGAGCGCCATTGCTGCGGTGCGGAAGCCCATTGAATGCAACGCCTCAACGGGTTCGTCAATCCACGTCCACGGAACAAGAAACACCGAGCCCATAGACACACGCACTGCCCTGCGGTTCAGAGGGTCGCACGAGGTGCGCGTCAAAAGTACGGCGTCTATTCCCAGCGCCGCTGCCGAACGGAATATTGCACCGATATTTGTTGTGTCCACCACCCCATCAATAACCACAATGCGACGAGCGTCGCGACACACTGCCTCGATAGGCTTTTCTTCGGGGCGGCACATTGCGCATAGCACTCCACGGGTGAGTTTATAGCCTGTGAGCGCGGCAAGAAGCTCGCGGCTGCCTGTATATACGGCAACGTCGCCCGCGCGCGCGATAATATCGGCTGCATCGCCCGTAATATGTTTCTGCTCGCACAAAAGAGCAATGGGTCGGTAACCCGCATCGAGCGCAACTTTTATAACTTTTGGGCTCTCGGCGATGAATATTCCCTGCTCGCAGTCGATGCTGCGACGCAGTTGTGCCTCGGTGAGCGACGAGAAAATCTGTACGCCCGGATGCGTTAGTGTCGTTATTTCAATTATCGGCATTTTCGGTATTTTTTGTCAAATGATAAGCGTCGCGCTCATCGCCGCCGGCAAGCAGAATAACTCCGCAACGCTTGAATCCATACTTTTGCAGAATGTGGTGCATAATGCAATTATCGCGGTGAGTGTCGATGCGCAGCGTCGCGGTGCGTTCAAAGGCCCAATCGAGCATTCGGCGGGCAATGCCGCCGCCCGAGGTCGCCACGGCTATGCGGTGGATGACATAATAGGGGTGTTCGTCGGGCCACTCGCCATCGTAAATAACGGAGTATGTAGGGTCGGGGCCGGGGATAAAAGCCATCGTGGCAAGAACAGTACCTAACTCGTCGCAGACAACGTAGGAGACGCCCGCCTTAATATCGCTCGCCACAACCTCCTGCGAAGGGTACCCACTGCCCCACTGATGCATATTTCCGCTGCGACGCATAATAGCCTTTGCCGCCTCGAAAATTGCCATCAGTGTGGGAAGGTCGTCGTATGTTGCTTTGCGGATAATCATATTACGCCCGCATTATCCACAGTGGAAATATCTGCGAACAAGCTCGAGCATCTTCTCGCCATCGCCCTCAATGGAGGCGCGCAGCGTAGCGTCGCCATACGAGCGCAGACGCTTTATAATGCCGTCAATCATCGCCGGGCTAAAGACATTATACTGCTCGAACACCGCTCGTTGACGCTCGAGGCAATCGGCCGAGGCCTCGCAACTGTCGGGGAGCTGAGCCAGAAGGGCCAATTTGTCGGCATTCTCCTTTTGGTGAATATTTACATTCACGTAGGTGCGAGCGGCAATCTCAAGAGCATTCTCGAGCTCGAATCCGTGGCGAGCGGCAACGGCAAGGCCCGCAATCAGCTGATAAATATCGGCCGAGCCGTCGGGTGAGCGCATCTCGACCGTTTGCTTCTGTGTCGTATCGTAGTTGCTGTCGGCTTCAAGAGGGTTGGCCGCGCGACACATATCACTCTTGGCTGCCCATCCCAGCGGCACACGCACAAGCACCGAGCGGTTGCGGTCGCCCCAACAGATATTTGTGGGCGCCTCTTGATGCGGCACAAGGCGGAAATAAGATGTCGGGTTAGTGTTTCCGAATGCAGTGATTGAGGGGGCAAGCTCCATCATTCCCGCAATGGCACGACGCGCCGACGAAGAGAGCTCGCCGCCGTCGAGCATACAATTCCGGCCATCCTTCATTATGCGCATATGCACGTGCAGGCCCGAGCCTGCCTTTCCGGCTGTAATCTTTGGGGCAAAGGTAATGTCGTAGCCATATTTATAGGCAAGATTGCGGATAATCCATTTTGCAATCATAAGCTGGTCGGCTGCCTCGCAAGCATCCACGGGCAGAAACTCAATCTCGTTCTGCTCATAGACAAGGCCGTCGATTGTAAAATTACCCACCTCGGAGTGGCCATATTTTATCTGACCGCCTGCCTGCGCAATATAGGCCATACACTCGGTACGGAACTCATTGAATTTTGCGTATGGGGCCGACTCGTGGTAGCCCTTTTGGTCGGTTGCGGGGAAAAGACCCTCATCGGGAGCAATCACATAATACTCGAGCTCGCCCATCGCCTGAAATTCCATTCCCGTAACCTCGTTAAAGGCCTTGCACGCCTTATGCAGAGTATTCTCGGGCGAGCTTTCGAGCGGCTCGCCATCTTTATTAAAATAGGAGCATAGCATCGAGAGCGTGGGAATCTGCGCAAAGGGGTCGAGGAAAGCTGTCGAGAATCGGGGCAGCACATAAAGGTCGCTGCTGCCGGCCCCGATAAAGGGGAAGAGGCTCGAACCATCGACCCTCTCGCCGCAGGTGAGTATCGCATCAAGATACGCAGCGTTGTTGATGACAAAATTCAGTGTCTTTAGTCGTCCGTCGCCCGCCGGGTACATAAAATTGACCATACGCACACCATTCTCGGCAATGTAACGTACAATATCGGCTTTTGTAAATTCCAGGCAAGGCTTGCCCAGATAGGCAACCACCCTATTAGGGTTCATTTCTAATTCTTTATTCATAATAGTTGATATTTTTAGTATCGTTAAATTCTGTCTAAAATAGCAAGGTCGATTATTACAAAACTATTTTTTGTAAATATAAAGCATTTATTTTAAATATCGGAGTTAAAATTGTTAAGAAAATTATCGACACAAAAATATAAAAACAAAAAATCGTTACCTTTGCGGCACTATGAGCAAGAGAGAATTTAAGATAGACGAAAAAGCCGCTCTGATATTGGAGGGCGGAGGTATGCGTGGAGCCTTCACAGCCGGAGTGCTCGACAATTTTATGGAGCGCAAGATTCTTTTCCCCTACACCGTGGGCGTAAGTGCAGGCGCCTGCAACGGCCTCTCTTATATGTCGATGCAACGCGGCCGCTCGAAATACAGCTACACAAAGTTGATGGAGCGGTATAAATATATCGGCCTCGGAAAGTTGCTTCTGAGCGGAAACATAATGGATTTTAAATTGCTCTTCCACACGTTCCCCGAGAGAATCTACCCCTACGACTACGAGGCACTCGCCTCAACAAAGCGCCGTTTCGAGATGGTTACCACAAGCTGTCTGACGGGTAAGGCCTGCTACTACGACGAACGACGCGACCCTCGACGCATAATAGATATTGTAAAAGCATCAAGCAGCCTGCCCTTTGTGGCCCCCATTGCCTACGTTGATGGCGAGCCTATGTTGGACGGAGGCATTGCCGACTCCATCCCCCTGCTGCGCGCACGTTCGCAAGGCTTCGACAACAACCTCGTCGTGCTTACACGCAACCGCGGCTACCGCAAGCCCGACAAGCCCACACGTGTCCCCTTTTTTATGTACCGCAAATATCCCGCCGTGCGCAAAGCCATCATTGAGCGCAACGCAATGTACAACCGACAAATAGCCCTTGTCGAGAAATTAGAGGATGCCGGCGAATTAACAGTGATACGCCCCATACAACCAATCACCGTCGATCGTATGGAGCGTAACACCGATAAATTGTTGGCAATGTACAACGAAGGTTACAACTGTGCCGCAGATATTGAATTTATCGTCTGAAAAAAACTATCTGTACTCATTAAAATAGCGCTGAATCTGCTGCCAATCGTCGGTGCGCGTCAGGGAGAGCATAAGCAGCACACGAGCCTTTTGAGGCGGGAGTAGTTGCGAGGCCACAAAGCCGTATCGTGCATCATCAACCTCATTGTCGAGCGAGGTAGGGCCCGATGGCACACGCGACGAGCGCACCACGATAATGCCTCGGCGACGCGCCTCTTCGAGCACGGGCAGAATATCCTTGTGAATATTCCCGTTACCCACTCCCGCATACACAATGCCCTTGTAACCGCAACCAAGGATAGCCTCGAGAATATCGGGCGAGACACCGGCGTGCCCGTAGGCAACGGCCACACGCGGCAACGTCTCGAGGCCTGCCACTGAAAAGTGCAAGGCTCCGAGTGTCTGTTCGGCCGACGTATTATAGTGAACCTCGCCATTGAGCACATACCCAACCGCCCCGCCTGCGGGTGCCCCAAAAGCCTCGACATTCGTGGTGTGCATTTTTGTAACGGCAGCGGCACTAAACACCCCGCCATTCATAGCCACAAGCACCCCGCGACCCACCGATTGAGGCGAGGCGGCCACCACAACCGCATTATAAAGGTTCAGAGGGCCATCGGCGCTGAGGGCTGTCGATGGGCGCATCGCCCCGACAAGCACCACAGGCTTTCTTGTCTCCACCGTCAGAGAGAGAAAAAAGGCTGTCTCCTCCATCGTATCGGTGCCGTGCGTAACGACAATGGCATCTACGCTGTCCGACGCCGCAAGCTCGTTTATGCGCCTTGCGAGCAGCAGCCACGTAACATCGTCCATATCCTGCGAGCCTATGCGCACTATCTGCTCGCCCACCACATTGGCAACCTGTTTAATCTGCGGGACAGCATCGAGCAGCGTACCTATCGCCACCTGTCCGGCAGTGTAATTTGTCTCCACCGACGAAGCGCCCGAGCCGGCAATGGTGCCGCCCGTTGCAAGAATATACACGTTGGGACGCTGCGCCCAAAGAACCGACGTAAAAATCATCAGCAGCATTGTCGCCACTGTAAGAAAAACTCTTTTCATAATATTTTCCCTTTTTTCTTACGATACATTATTAAAACAATTGCCCGAGCTTTTATGTTGCTGCGAGAATATAAAAACAGGGCGCACCCTTTAAATGATGCACCCCATAAGAAATTTATCCCTTATAATTCTTGTGAAACTCGACAACAGCCTCGATGCCTTTTCTGAAAATATCGAGCCTGAAATTCTCGTTGGGCGAGTGGATGGCGTCGCTCTCGAGGCCGAATCCCATAAGGACGGTCTTTACCCCCAGAATCTTCTCAAAGTCGCTTATGATGGGGATACTGCCGCCTCGGCGCACAGCAAGCGGCTTTTGCCCGAAGGCCTTCTCGAAGCCCTTCTCGGCAGCCTTGTACGCCGGCAAGGTTATTGGGCACACGTACCCCTCGCCACCGTGCATAGGTGTTACTTTTACCCTTACGCACGGGGGGGCAATTGCGGTAAAATAGTCGGCAAAAAGCTGCGATATTTTCTCGTGGCTCTGATGCGCCACCAATCGGCACGATAATTTTGCGTAGGCCTTTGAGGGAAGTACAGTTTTTGCGCCCTCGCCCGTGTAACCGCCCCAGATACCGCACACGTCGAACGAGGGACGGCAGCTGTTGCGCTCGAGCGTTGCGTATCCGGCCTCGCCTCTGAGTGCATCGACGTCTATGGCGCGTTTATAAGCCTCCTCGTCGAAGGGGATTGAGGCAATCATACTGCGTTCCTCGGCCGATAATTCCTCGACGTCGTCGTAAAAATGAGGAATTGTGATGCGACCATCTGTGTCGGTCATTTTTGCAATCATTTCGCACAGCACGTTGATGGGGTTGGCAACGGCACCGCCAAAATGTCCCGAGTGAAGGTCGCGGTTGGGGCCCGTAACCTCTACCTCCCAATAGGCAAGGCCGCGCAAGCCTGTTGTGAGCGAGGGAAGCTCGGCACCCAGCATACTTGTATCGGAGACAAGGATAATATCGGCCTTCAGCAGCTCCTTATGCAGGCCCAGGAAAGCATTGAGGCTGGGCGAACCAATCTCCTCCTCGCCCTCGAAAATAAATTTAACATTGTGGTTCAGAAGGCCTTTCTTTACCACATACTCAAAAGCCTTTACCTGTATCATTGCCTGCCCTTTATCGTCGTCGGCACCGCGTGCCCAGATGCGTCCATCCTTTACGATGGGCTCAAAGGGGTCGCTGTTCCATAGCTCCAGCGGCTCGACGGGCATTACATCGTAGTGCGAATAGATGAGCACGGTAGGCGCCGAGGGGTCGACAATCTTCTCGCCGTAGACAAGAGGATTTCCGGCCGAAGGCATCACCTCGGCCTTATCGGCACCGGCCACTAACAGAAGTTCTTTCCAACGCTCGGCACAAGCGTGAATATCGTCCTTGTGGCTGCTTTGCGCACTTATACTCGGGATGCGTATTAGAGAGAAAAGCTCGTCGAGGATGCGCTCCTCATTCTCTTGGATATACTTTTTTACCTCCATAATTATTTTTTTTAATTAAATATACAAAATATCTTATCTAATAAAATGCTGCCGGGAATAGAGTTTCTTTGCAGTATATGCACTGTTTATAAGAATCTCTTCGCTTATAATAAGCAAACATACAAATTTTTTATTTTCTGTGCAATATGCAAGTGTCATACAAATGATAATATATCACTTATGGCTCTTAAGAGCAAAAAAATGCAGTCGTCTGTCCGGGACAGACGACTGCATTTTTTTCAAACAAAGTAATCTTACTTAAGGTTCGAGCAGGGGCAAAGGTTGTCGCGCTCGATGTCTTTGAAGTAGTTTACGGTACCTACCTTAAGCTCGGCTGTTGCAGCATCGTCGCAAACGATGATACCGTGCTGGTGCATCTGAAGGATGCTGATTGTCCACATCTGTGTGATGTTACCCTCGACAGCGTGATAAAGAGCCTGAGCCTTATTGTGGCCGTTAACAAGGATAAGAACCTCTTGAGCGTCCATAACAGTACCAACGCCTACTGTTACGGCTGTCTTGGGCACCTTGTTGATGTCGTTGTCGAAGAAGCGTGAGTTGGCGATGATTGTGTCGGTTGTCAGGGTCTTGATACGTGTGCGTGAAGCAAGCGAAGAACCCGGCTCGTTGAATGCAATGTGTCCGTCGGGACCGATACCACCGAGGAACAGGTGGATGCCACCGTACGACTTAATCTTCTCCTCGTAGCGTGCGCACTCGGCAACAAGGTCTTCGGCGTTACCGTTGAGAATGTTTACATTCTCTTTCTTAACGTCAACGTGGCTGAAGAAGTTGTTCCACATAAATGAGTGGTAGCTCTCGGGGTGCTCCTCGGGAAGGCCTACATACTCGTCCATATTGAATGTAACAACATTCTGGAAGCTCACTTTACCCTCGTTGTAAAGTCTGATGAGCTCTTTGTAAGTACCAAGAGGAGTACCACCGGTGGGAAGGCCAAGCACAAAGGGCTTCTCGGCTGTGGGGTTAAACTCGTTAATTCTCTTTGCAACGTAGGTTGCTGCCCAGCTTGAAAGTTGCTGATAGTTAGGTTCGATAATTAAACGCATAATTGTTTTTATTTAAAGGTTTTTAATAGTTGTATCTGCCTTTTATCTTGAGGTGGGCAAATTGATTGTCTGCCTCGAGGAGTTGTGGAATATTTTTTCTTTTTCCGTTTATTGTGGTGTCTTTGTGAAGCACCATTACAAGTGAGCCGTCGAAATCGTTGAAGAGCATTGGCTGTCCGTAGCCTCCCGTGAGCAAGGGTTGCGGCTCTATGTGCCACGGGCCGTTTAATCCGTGATTCTTTTCGCTGTATGCGACGCCCACTGCGCCTTTTCCGTCAATCTCGGTGGCAAAGAGCATTCCAAGCTCAAGTTCCTCGGTGTCGAATAGCCACGGGCCGTCCATTATGGGCGACGGTACACTACCCTCGCCTGCCGACCAAGGATTCTGCGATGCTTGAAACATTATGTAAGGCTCGCCTATCTGACGGGCAAGGTCGTCGGTCATTAGTATAATCTGTGTTGTACCCTCGCCGCTCTGACACCAATCGTGGCTGTATATTAGGTAGCCTGCGTCATATTCGTCGGTGATGAATGTTGCGCCGCGCGATGCTTGGTCGGCACGCAGAAGAGGCATCTCGGCCGGGATGGGCTTATAGGGGCCTTCGATGCTGTCGGCGACAAGCTGCTGGCACGAGCGACGCGGAACATCTTTTCCGTCCACATTGTCTATTGTAACGTCGCCTCGAGTAAAGGTCGCGACATAATAATATTTGTTGCGGTATTTATGAATCTCGGGCGCTGTTATTTGCGGACGCGCACCCATCCACTCGAGCGTGTCGAGCGCGAGTACATTGTAAGGGCCGTTCCACAGACGAAGGTCTTTGCTTGTCCACACGCATCCGCCGTCGCCGGTCATATAATATGTCAGTTTCTTGCGGTCGAAAATGATAAAGGGATTGCTCATCTCCATAGTATCAATGGAGACGATGCGAGACTGTGAGCCGTCGGGTGTACGCAACTCCCACTGCTCTGTTTTATTATTGCCGCAGGCTGCAATAAACAGTGCTGCAATGTATGTCAGAAGATGTTTCTTCATTTCTTTTAATGTGCCGAATAGTATAGATACAACAACGGGCTTTTACGCACCAAGAACCCACCCACGAGCGAGACAAATGTTTACTTTTAATTTCGCAGCGAGTGCAATTGTTCTTCGCGCTTTAGCGCAAAGACCCCAACCAACGAGCGAGATAAAAGTTTACTTTATTTCGCAGCGAGTGCAGTTGTTCTTCGCGGTTTACCGCAAAGATATACAATTTTATGTAATTGAAAAACGGTTTTTGCAAATATTACAATATTTTTAATAACACTCTTAGCTTTTCATTTGTTTTAACGGTAAAACAGATAACAAGGCATTGATTAACCCCAAAAATTACCGTTTATGAAAAAGTATCTCTTCCTAATTTTAATGTTTTCTTTTGGTTGGCAGATTGCCTCATACGCACAGAGTAAGAAAATGACTAAGGCCGAGCGCGAGGCATCGTGGCGCGCCGAGAGACTTAAGAAAAAAGCTGCCGAAGAGAGGCGCGAGCACCTCGAAGACTCGGTAGCCTTTGTACAGGCCGTCGAGGCATTGCGCAGCGGTTCGTGGGCGCTCGAAGCATCGAACGTAACATTCAACAACGGCGTAACGCGATTCGTTACCGAGAATACAAATTACGTGTCAATCAACGGCGGCGAAGGTATAGTGCAGACAGCCTTCAACAACTCAAATGTATATTCGCCCAACGGGCTGGGCGGCGTTACGCTCGAGGGGCGAGTGAGCGGCGAGCGTATGTCGCAGGACAATGCCGGGAACATCTTTTACAGCTACACGATTGTGGGCAGCAATTTCTCGGCAATGGTATATGTAACGCTTGCGGCACACACCAATCAGGCTACCGCACGCATCGACCCCAATTTCAGCGGACAGACAATGACGATGAGCGGGTATATCTACCCTTACGACAGCGCGGGGGTGTTCGAGGGCACTGCATCGTACTACTGACTGAATGGTTACGACGACGATTGGCTATATATTGCCGCGCCTCCACCGCCACCACCCTATGGCTTTATGCCCCATCCTCGCCCGCCGATGTTCGGCGCAGGGCTTGTGCCGCCACCCGTACGCCCCATAATGCCTCCGCCTGCGATGCGGCCGCCGTCGGGGCCTCCGAGTTTCGGGCCATAAAAAAGCAGAGCCTTTTTTTAAAGGCTCTGCTCGCTTATTCTTACAAGTAAGGAATTCTTACTCCTGCGGACGCATATTGGTATATACATTCTGTACGTCGTCGTCGTCCTCGAGGCGCTCGACAATCTTGTCGATTGTGGCACGCTGCTCGTCTGTAACGTCCTTAAGGTCGTTGGGAATGCGTGTAAACTCGCTACCTGTAATCTCGTAACCCTGCTCCTCGAGCCACTTTTGTATCGCACCGAAAGATTTTGGGTCGCCGTAGATTGTTATCTCATTCTCTTCCTCGTCGTACTCGTCCTCTACGCCATAGTCGATGAGTTCCAATATCAGCTCGTCCATATCAAGGCCATCTTTCTTTGTAAATGTAAAGACGCTCTTGTGTGTGAACATAAAGTCGAGGCTGCCCGATGTTCCCAATGAGCCGCCGTGCTTGTTGAAGGCTGCACGGACGTTGGCCACTGTACGTGTGGTATTATCGGTTGCTGCGTCAACAAAAATTGCAATGCCGAAGGGGCCGTATCCCTCGTATGTTACCTCTTTATAGTCCTTTTGGTCTTTACCCATTGCGTTCTTTATCGCACGCTCGATATTGTCCTTAGGCATATTCTCGCGCTTGGCGTTGGCGATGATAGCTCTAAGATGCGAGTTTGAGTCGGGGTCGGGGCCGCCGGCCTTCACTGCAATGGCAATCTGTTTTCCGATACGTGTAAATGTGCGGGCCATATTGCCCCATCTTTTCAATTTCGCTGCTTTGCGGTATTCAAATGCTCTACCCATAGTATTATTTTATATTAGTTTCATTTACTTTATTATCTTTATGCACGGGTGCCGATTATCTTTGCTTTGCACCCAGACGCTTCTCGAAATTCTCCATAAGACGTGCCATCACTTTGTCAATCTGTTTGTCGTTGAGTGTCTGATTGTCATCCTGAAGCACGAAGCTCACTGCGTAGCTCTTTTTGCCCTCTTCGAGGTTCTTGCCTTCGTAAACGTCGAACAGAGCGACCTCTTTCAGGAGTTTCTTTTCGGTCTCTCGTGCAATCTGCTCGACCTCGGCAAATGTTACGTCGCTATTCAGAAGCAGGGCAAGGTCGCGGCGCACTGCGGGGTATTTGCTTATCTCGCTGTATCCCACTTTTACGTTGCGCACTACGCGCATAAGCTCGCTCCAATTTACATCGGCAAAGAATATGTCGCTCTCAAGGTCGAAGCGCTTTGTAATCTTCTTGCGCAGAATACCCAGCTGTGCAATCACTTTTTTGTTGCTCTGTGCCTGAATCTGAAGGCCGGTTGCAAAAATATCGTTCGAGAATGTGCTCACGAGGCGTGCCGAGGGCTTAAAGCCGAGGCGGTCGAAGATGTGCTCGACGATGGCTTTAAGGTCGTAGGCTGTGGCGGGACGTCCGGCGTCTATCCACGATGCCGACACGCAGTTGCCCGTCATCCACAATCCCAGATGGTAGGCCTCGCTGTATGGGCTCAGAATCTTATCTTCGGTGCGGCGGTCGGCGTCGAAGCGGTAGCAGTTGCCAAACTCGAAGAACGAAAGGTCGCTGTATTTGCGGGCGACGTTGCGCTGTATGCTCTCGAGGCCGCCGAACAAAAGCGTCTGACGCATTACGTTGAGGTCGGCGCTCAGGGGGTTCATAAGGCGCACGAGGTTGGCGCTTGCGTATGTCTCGAGCTCGTCGTAGTAGGCGGCTGCTGTCAGCGAGTTGTTCATTATCTCGTTGAATCCGCATCCCACCAACTGCTCCGATACAAGGTTCTGCAATTTGTGCGAACGGTCCTCGGCGCCTTTTGTTATAATGGACGAGTGGAGGGTTGTGTTTATCTCGACATTGTTGTAGCCGTATATGCGCAAAATATCCTCGACAACGTCGCAAGGACGCTGAACATCAACGCGGTAAGGGGGCACGGCAAGCGCGAGGCCCTCGGGTGTCTCGCCGGTGATGCGCATCTCAAGCGACTCGACGATGCTCTTTACCGTTGCGGGGGGAATGTCGGCACCAATGAGGTTGTTGATGTATTTGTACTCGACATTTACCGAAAAATCGGCTACGGGGGCGGGATAAATGTCTTTTATCTCCATTGCAATTTCGCCACCGGCAAGCTCTTTTATGAGCATTGCGGCCTGCTTAAGTGCGTAGATTACGCAATTGGGGTCGGTGCCGCGCTCGAATCGGAACGACGAGTCGGTCTGCAAGCCGTGGCGACGCGCTGTCTTACGCACCCACGTGGGATGGAAATAGGCGCTCTCGAGGAAGACGTTTTTTGTCTGCTCGGTGGTGCCCGAGTCGAGGCCGCCGAATACTCCTGCAATGCACATAGGCTCCTCGGCGTTGCATATCATAAGGTCGCGCTCCGAGAGCTTGCGTTCCTCGCCGTCGAGTGTTACAAAAGGTGTACCCTCGGGCATTGTGCGCACAATAACTTTTCCGCCTTTAATTTTATCGGCGTCGAAGCAGTGCATTGGCTGTCCGTAGGCGTGCAGAATGTAATTTGTAATATCGACAATGTTGTTTATGGGGCGCAGACCGATAATCTGCAATTTATTCTTCAACCACTCGGGGCTTTCTTTTACGGTTACGCCCTTTACGGTTACTCCTGCGTAACGCAGGCAGGCCTCGCTGTTCTGCACCTCAATGTCGATGTTAAGGTCGTTGTTATCTACCTTAAAAGCGTCTACCGAGGGACGGCGGAGTGCGCTGCAGCCCTTAGCCTGCACGGTGTAGGCATAAAGGTCGCGTGCAACGCCATAGTGCGAGCAGGCGTCGGCGCGGTTGGGGGTAATATCCACCCCAATGACATATTCGCTCTTTATGTTGTAATACTCCTTTGCGGGTGTTCCGGGTACTGCGCTATCGGGCAGGACGATTATTCCGTCGTGGTTTGTTCCGATGCCAATCTCGTCCTCGGCACATATCATTCCGTGCGACTCGGCACCGCGGATTTTTCCTTTCTTTATTGTGAAGCAGTTGTCGCCGTCGTACAATTTTGTTCCTATTGTTGCAACAACAACCTTTTGTCCGGCTGCTACGTTGGGAGCACCACACACAATCTGCACGGGGTTACCGTCGCCCAGATTCACTGTTGTAATGTGCAGATGGTCGCTGTCGGGGTGGTCGATGCAGGTAAGAACCTCGCCTATTACCAATCCTTCGAGGCCGCCTTTTATTGTCTGCACCTCTTCTACTCCGTCCGTCTCCAGACCTATTGAGGTCAGCGCTGCCGAGACCTCCTCGGGAGTCATATCAAAATCGACATACTCCTTGAGCCAATTGTAGGATATATTCATATTGTTATTATACCTTATTTTTATGCTTTTACTATTTCAACTTGCGAAATTACAGTTTTTTTTGCAAACAATAAAGCCTTAATGCAAAATATTATAAGATTATAAATTTTTATTATTAAATTCGCTGCTTGGGAATAAGAATCTGTTTTGAATTTTATTAAACAAGTTAATTCGTTATTGCTAAGACTAGTTTCGGCTTCTTTGAGGCTCTTTTCGGAATCTATCCATTTTGGGAATTTGAAAATAGCTCGCTATTCCCTGCATACCCAAAATGAATATCTGCTCAAAAATAGTCCTCAAATAATCTCGAAATAAAATTAAAACAGATTCTAAAAAAAGTGAATGATGTTTAAAGAGAATAATCGCATAGAGTTTATCGACCTTGCAAAGGGCCTCTGCATACTGCTTATTATCGTCGGGCACTCGGGCGTGCAGGTCGATTATCCCGGTCTTTCGGCTATGCGCACCCCGCTCTATCTTACTCTCTCGGGGCTTTTTTTTAAGGATTATGGCAGCATAAGCAATCTGCTCATCAGAAAAACGAATAAGATTCTTATACCTTTTCTCTTTTTTTACATTGGCAGCTACGTGCTTTTTTATCTGTTTAACGCGCTGTCTCCGGGACTTATTGTGAGCGATGCTCGCGGCATTCTGGACGTGTTTACGCAGATTCAATATTTTAACGGCCCTTTGTGGTTTCTGTTGGCAATCTTTTGGGATAATATGTTTTTCGGCATCATACACCTTAATATTAAAAAGGAGTGGATACGCGCTGCGATTGTACTTTTTATGGGCTGTTGCGGAGCGTTTCTGTACTCGGCCGATATTCTGCTTCCCTGCTGCCTCGATGCGGCGCTTTTTTGTATGCCATTTTTTTATTTCGGGTATATTTTAAAAAGGTCGGATATTCTTTTGCCCTCCCCTCGCGACCGATACTGTATCCCATTGGCACTGCTGTTGTTCGCCGCAGCTTATGCCATTGACCGTTACGCACACCCTGTGCTCTTTTTCCACGACCGCGAAATTTCGGGTAATATTTTTGCCATTATGCTACTGCCGCTTACAAGTGTCTCCGGCCTGCTTATGCTGTGCAAGGCCGTCAAGAGGCTGCCTTTTGTCTCCTATTTTGGTCGTTATTCTATTATTCCGCTGTGCACGCACCATCTTATTTACCGCCCTGTGCAGTTGGTGGTTGCAAAAATTATTCCGCTCGACGAGGGTGGCGCATATATTGTTGCAGCAACAACCGTATTTATATGCTTTCTTATAATCCCCTTGTTTGTAAAATATCTACCCTACGTTACTGCACAGAAAGATATTCTCCGATAAAATAATTACCCCGAAGCGCACAAAAAGAAACGCCCCGCACAAAAGTGTGCGGGGCGTTCAACTATCCGATATTTATTATTTTCCACTGAATTTACGAGCCTGCTCGGCAATGAGCTCGGCATCCTCGAAATAATTTATCTTCATTGCTCTGCGTACGTCGGCAAGCGTCTCGGCGGCCACTGCACGTGCAGCGTCGCTACCCTCTTTGAGCAGGCGATAGACCTCGGGGATATTCTGCTCCCACTCTTTGCGGCGTGCGCGTATGGGGGCAAGTTCCTCCTCTAATATTGCAATGAGGAATTTCTTTACCTTTACGTCGCCCAAGCCTCCGCGACGATAGTGCGCCTTAAGCTCGTCGAGATTGGGATAATCGGGCAGATAAGCAGCAAAATGCTCGGGCTTGCAGAATGCGTCAAGATAGGTAAAGACTGTGTTACCCTCAATCTTACCGGGGTCTTGCACGCGCAGATGGTCGGGGTCGGTGTACATTCCCATAACGTGCTGACGAAGCTCCTCGGCTGTATCGGAGAGGTAAATACAATTGCCCAACGACTTACTCATTTTAGCCTTTCCGTCGGTTCCGGGCAGACGCAGACAAGCTGCATTGTCGGGCAGCAGAATCTCGGGCTCGACAAGTGTCTCGCCATAAATACCGTTGAAGCGGCGTGCAATTTCGCGTGCCTGCTCAATCATAGGCTGCTGATCCTCGCCCGCGGGCACCGTCGTTGCGCGGAAAGCAGTAATATCCGATGCCTGACTAATGGGATAAGTAAAGAATCCAACGGGGATGCTCGTCTCGAAATTACGCATCTGAATCTCGGTCTTTACCGTGGGGTTACGTTGCAGGCGCGACACTGTTACAAGGTTCATATAGTAGAAGGCAAGCTCGCACAGCTCGGCTACCTGCGACTGAATGAAGATAGTACTCTTTGCGGGGTCGATTCCCACCGACAGATAATCGAGTGCCACCTCAATGATATTCTGGCGCACCTTTTCGGGATTATCGGCATTATCGGTGAGCGCCTGTGCATCGGCAATCATAATAAAAATTTTATCGAAAAGTCCCGAATTCTGAAGCTCGACGCGACGGCGCAACGAACCTACGTAGTGTCCAAGATGCAAACGTCCTGTGGGACGGTCGCCCGTAAGTATTATTTTACCCATATTTTATTCCTTATTATATTCACTTTTTATTTTCAGCCGCGAATATACGAATAAACGAGCAAGAAACAAAGATAACTTTGATTTTTTACTGCGAGTGCAGCAGTATATGGGTCGAAAGACCAATATACAAAATTCAATTCAAGAAGATATATAATAGTCCGAAACCATTTTAAGTAAAGATAATAGAGACATTTTACCTTTGCAATAATAATATTTGCAACAGCTACAAAAATTACAATATATGATTCTCTATAATCCCATATTACTAACAGCTTTACGCCTTAATACTCCTTTATATAATTGTCTTTGTCAACAACATTCTCCGTCTCTAAGGAAACAGCCCTACCACCTTCTTCATTCTTGTCGAGTGCTTTATTGATTGATGCGCTGAGAGAATCTAAATCATAACTAAGATTACGTAAAAGAATCTTAATAACATCTTTTCTTTTATGCTTTATAACAAGTTCATCAGCACGCTTAGGGTGGGTTTCAAAAGAAAACGATTCAACCTCACACCAATCAATAGCACCGTAGTTGCCGTATCGTTTCCAACGTAAACACCGATTAGAAACAACCAATTCGTCGTTGAACCCCATAATGAACTTACATAGAACAGTAAAGAGAGGACAACTAAAAAGAAGCATTACAATAGCCACAAAAAGAGCCGATTTTTTTAAACAAGCATACGCAAAAAATAATACAAGGGATAAGAATATGATATAAACAATTAAATCATATATAAAAGTAAACAAACTGATTTTCACTCGGTAAAGCACTTGTTCGTCCTTTGAAATTTTAATTCCTTTACCCATAATATTCTATGTTTTATTTAATCATTCACATAAAAGAAAGATTACAAAAAAAAAATACAGCACAATTAAAAATAGTAATAAGCCATTATAGAATAGAGTCCACTAATACCGACAGTACATCATTAACATAAACAGCATAAATGACGTATAAAGCAAAGGAGCACACCAATAAAAACTATTTAATTAGCTCTTCAGCCCATCATTTATTGCATTACAATCTATTCGTTTACTTTCGTTGGCATACTCCTAACTATCTTATTCTAGTTACCAAGTCAAATAAAATAGCAAGAATAACCAATACAACAATTATAAATATTCTAATCTCCTTATTACGCTTTAATTTTTCATAATCAATTAAATCCTTCTCATTAGTTTGTACATTTTCATCTGTAACCCCTTTATTCTCGGACGAAACATTCTTCATTTTATTATCTGCGTACCCTTTATTCACCGATTTACACAAGGATTCAAGATTAAAAATAAAGCCGCGCAAATCTATACTAATCTGTTCCTTATCAATAGGTTTAATCAACAAGCAGGTAGTACCATTCTTTCCATAGCTTTTTTTAATGTCGCAATTCTCAATCTGCTCCCACGAGAGATAATCGGAGCGTCCGTAATACACCCACCCGATGCCTTTATCCGTAATAGTCAATTCGTCATTATACCTTTTCTTTATGCCTAATAAATAAACCACTAAGACCAGCAATAACAACGCTTCGAACACAAACAGCCCGATTCTGACAAACAACATCTTTGCCGAAATAATAAAGAGCAATGCAGAAGAAAAGGATACAATAATTGCAAACACGATGAAAAGTATCGAGAAAATAGCAATTATTTTTTCATATTTTATGTGGTACAACACATTTTCTTTATTGTTATCCATAATAATTTTTTATTTAAGTATAATAGACACGATAATATAGATAACGACAATTACTATACCAGATACAGCATATATTATTTTTTTCTTTTGAACCTTGCCGTAGTCTATTTCGTCATTTTGACACATTCTTTCATTGTCCGGGACACTACCTTGCACAGCATTGGGGCCGGTATTTTTTCTTTGAAATTCTCGACGTCCCTTATTGATGGCATCGGCCAGTTGTTTTAAATCAATATTAATGTGATTGGCGTCAAGGCTGATAACCTCACGTTCTTTATCCTGTATCTCAATCTCTAATGTAAGACCTGTAAACACACGTTGCTCAATGGAAGATTTCTGCACACTATCCCACCCTATGAAGCGAGGCTTATTATTATTGTATATCCAACGTATTCCTCGGTTGGTTACAATAAGTACATTTTGCAGGGTTGCCTTTTGATGTCTATATGAGAAAAACAGAATAACGCTAAAAACGACAAAAAAGAGAATAGAGAAGATGTGTGTGGTCGTTCCAACTTCTTCATTATTTAGAAATGATAGCAACAAAAAAAACAGTAGCGATGCAAATATTATAAAAAATATTTTTATAAGCAGCATCTCTAATCCACGAGGTTTTGAGCTACACATTACATACTCGCCTTTTTCCAAAGGAAAATTAAAATTATTATTTGTTTCCATAATAGTTAGATTTTTGTTATAAAAAGTGTATTTACCCTAATATTCATCGATGACACTTTTTATTTTTCTCATACAAATCTGATTTATTTAGACGTTTCTTTTGAAAAACATCTTCAATTATTCGTTATGATTAAGCAGCGTTTATTCAATAAAAGTAAAATATAACAAACTTCAAATTACACTCTAAGCTGTATAAAGTCTCTCCACATATTTCCGATTTGTCTTGTAAAATAGTTTAGCTGCTTGTTGCTCAAAATAAATTCATTTTTTAGAAAGGCAGCGGCTCGCCTGCACCCGGCACGGGGATAATGTCGGTGGGGGTGGAATCTTGCAGATAGTCGGGAAGAGGAGGCAGCTGCGTGCCGCCCATCGGCTCGTACGAGGCGGCATTCAGTTTCGAGCCGCGCATCACGGGAATCTCCGTGGGCACGGGGGGCAGCGACTCGTCGTCGAGGTTCATAAAGCGCGCATACTCCTTGCGGAATATAAGCGGAATATTGTCGAGGCCGCCGTTACGGTGCTTTGCAATAATAATCTCGGCCTTGCCGCGCCAATCAAAATCGCCATCCTTGTATATGTGGAAATACTCGGGACGGTTCACAAACATCACAATGTCGGCATCCTGCTCGATGGCTCCCGATTCGCGTAGGTCGCTCAACTGCGGACGCTTACCCTCGACACCCTCGCGGCCCTCGAGGTTACGGTTCAGCTGGCTCAGAGCCATAATGGGGATATTCAGTTCTTTGGCCAATCCCTTGAGCGAGCGCGAGATTGTACTAATCTCCTCCTGACGGCTGCCCTTTCCCGTGTTGGCTGTCATCAGCTGAAGATAGTCGATGAAAATCATCTTCACACCATATTCGTGCACCATACGTCGGGCCTTGGAACGAAGCTCAAAGACCGACAGCTGCGGCGTGTCGTCAATATAGAGCGGTGCGCCCTCGAGTGCGGTTATTTTGCTATCGAGCTGTCCCCACTCGTAACCCTCGAGCTGTCCGCTACGAATCTTATCACCCGCAATCTGACACACATTACAGATGAGACGCTGCACAAGCTGCACGTTACCCATCTCGAGCGAGAACATTCCAACGGGAATACCCTGATCGACCGCCATATTACGTATGAGCGACAGCGCAAACGCCGTCTTTCCCATCGCAGGACGCGCTGCAAGGATGATAAGGTCGGTTGCCTGCCATCCCGACAGAACCTTGTCCAAACGATGGTAACCGGTGCTTAGTCCGCTGATACCGCTTGTATTTTTTGAGGCTGTCTGTATCTGCTCGTAAGCCTGTTTAATGACGGGGTTTATCTGTGTAAAGTCGCGCTTCATATTATGGCGCGATATTTCAAAAAGCTCCGACTCGGCCTGCTGCATAAGCTCGTTCACATCCTGTGTCTCGTCGAAAGCCTGCTCTTGTGTCTTGCTGGTGAATCTTATAAGGTCGCGGGCGAGCTTCTTTTGCGCGATGATATTTGCGTGATATTCGATATTTACCGATGAGACTACCTTGCTTGTGAGCTGCGCAATGTACATAGGGCCGCCCACCTCGTCGAGTATGCCTTTGAGCTTAAGATATTCTGTTACGGTGAGAATATCTATCGGGCGGTCTTCGAGGTCCATCTCTTGAATTGCGCCAAAGAGCAGTTGGTTGCGCTTGTCGTAGAACGACTCGGGCTTTAGCATATTGCCCAATCGGCCGATGGCGTCGCTATCAACCATAAGTGCTCCCAGCACAGCCTCCTCGAGCTCGGGAGCCTGAGGCTGTAAATGTCCATATTCGCTTATGAGTGGTGCCGCGCTGCTCTGCTGGCGGCTGCGTGTTCTTCTTTTGGGGGTGTTATTATCTTCCATCGGTAGTGCTGTTTTTCAAAAATCGGACGCAAAGTTAAGAAACATCGCTCAGCGTGCCCAAAAAACCGAAGATACATTATTAACAAAAAGTATAAACTTATAAACATCTGCTCCACGAAGGCTCCTTAGGCTAAGAGTTTAGAGGGTAAATTTTGTCAGCCTCGCAATAAAGTTGTATCTTCGCGCAATAATTATAAAAAGACACGACACGAAAAATATGGTTTCTGTTGACGGACTCGCCGTGGAATTTGGCGGCACCACCCTGTTTAAAGATATTTCATTTGTAATTAACGACAAAGACCGCATTGCGCTTATGGGCAAGAACGGCGCGGGAAAGAGCACTCTGTTGAAGATTCTGGCCGGCGTGCGCACCGCCTCGCGCGGACAAGTGTCGGCGCCAAAGGATACGGTAATTGCCTATTTGCCGCAGCATCTAATGACCGAGGATGGCCGCACGGTCTTCGAGGAGGCCTCGCAAGCCTTTGCTCATCTGCACCAAATGGAGGCCGAGATTGACGCTCTCAACCGTCAACTCGCCGAGCGCACCGACTACGAGAGCGACGAATATATGGCACTAATCGAGGAGGTAGCCACAAAGAGCGAGAAATTCTATGCCATTGATATGACACATTTCGAAGAGGACGTCGAAAAGACACTCTTGGGATTGGGATTCGAGCGCAAGGATTTTACACGTCAGACAAGCGAATTCAGCGGCGGATGGCGTATGCGCATCGAGCTTGCCAAAATGCTTCTGCGCAACCCCGACGTACTGCTTTTGGACGAGCCCACCAACCACCTCGACATTGAGTCAATAGGCTGGCTCGAGGAGTTTATAATATCCAATGGAAAGACCGTAGTTGTCATCAGCCACGACCGCAAATTTGTCGATAATATCACCACACGCACCATTGAGGTAACGATGGGACGCATCTACGACTACAAAGTCAACTACTCGCAGTATCTGCAACTGCGCGCCGAGCGCCGACAGCAACAAATGAAGCAGTATGAGGAGCAGCAAAAAATGATACAAGAGACAAAGGACTTTATCGAGCGGTTCAAAGGAACATACTCGAAGACGTTGCAAGTACAGAGCCGCGTAAAAATGCTCGAAAAGCTCGAGATTATAGAGGTTGACGAGGAAGATACATCGGCACTGAGACTGAAATTTCCACCCTCGCCCCGCTCGGGACAATACCCTGTAATTGCCGACGGCGTAGGCAAGGCCTTCGACCAGAAGCGCATATTCTCGGGTGTAACACTCACCGTCGAGCGCGGCGACAAGATAGCCTTTGTTGGACGCAACGGCGAGGGAAAATCGACCTTTGTGCGCTGCATAATGCAAGAGCTCGCACACGAGGGCTCGTTGCAGCTTGGACACAACGTGCAGATAGGCTATTTTGCACAGAATCAAGCCTCGATGCTCGACGAGAATCTCACAGTTTTTCAGACCATAGACGACGTAGCAAAGGGCGATGTGCGTAACAAGATACGCGACCTTTTGGGCGCCTTTATGTTCGGCGGCGAGGCAAGCACAAAGAAAGTAAAAGTGCTCTCGGGAGGCGAGCGCACGCGTCTGGCGCTGCTCAAGCTGCTGTTAGAGCCGGTGAACCTGCTCATCCTCGACGAGCCCACCAATCACCTCGACCTAAAGACAAAAGACATTCTCAAACAGGCGCTGCGCGACTTTGACGGCACGCTCATTTGCGTGAGCCACGACCGCGATTTTCTCGATGGCCTCGTAACAAAAGTATATGAATTTGGGCACGGCCGCGTGCGCGAACATCTGTGCGGAATATATGAATTCCTCGAAACAAAAAAACTCGAGGGCCTGCAAGAACTTGAACGTAAAAATCAATAATTATGATAACATTTCCCTGCTGCAAAATAAATTTAGGCCTCGACATTGTATCGAAGCGTCCCGACGGTTACCATAATCTCGAAACACTCTTCTACCCCATCCCCCTTGAGGATGCGCTCGAAATAACCGTCAACAACACCCCCGGCGCCCCCGAATACACATTCACAATGCACAACGCACGCTTCGAGGGCGACACCGACGACAATCTTGTGGTAAAAGCCTACAAGATTCTCGCCTCCCACCACAAACTGCCAAAGGTAACAATGAGCCTGTATAAAAATATCCCCACGGGCGCGGGATTAGGCGGCGGCTCAAGCGACGCTGCCTACGCACTTACTATGCTCAACGAGATTGCAGCATTGGGACTGAGCGACGAACAATTAGAAGAGTATGCCGCACGCATAGGGGCCGACTGCGCATTTTTCATAAAATGCCGTCCGGCCTTTGCCACAGGAATTGGCAACATTCTCACCGCAGCCGACTGCTCGCTCAAGGGCTATCACATTGTGCTCGTAAAGCCTCATCTGCACATCTCGACAAAAGAGGCCTATTCACTCGTCGTTCCCGCAAGACCCGTCGTTCCACTGTCCGATATTATACAGCGCCCCATAAATATGTGGGCAAGCTCTATGAAGAACGATTTTGAGCGCAGCGCCTTTGCAAAATACCCGCAGATGCAGACAATAAAGGACGAACTTTATCGTATGGGGGCACTATACGCCTCAATGTCGGGCTCGGGCTCGTCGTTCTATGGAATTTTCGAGCACCCACAGGACGACAAGCAGTTAGAGGCACTCTTCCCCGACTGCTTCCGCTGGCAGTGCACGCTATAAAAAAGACGATTGCCCCGTGATTCACATCAGAGGGCAACCTTAACACAAACACAAAATAAAACACGACAAAACTACTATGCAATTCATTGGCCTGTTTATGCTTGGTAAGGCATAAAATGCTCGACGCAGGTATTCACATATCCACATAGAGTCTCAGGTGATTTGCAAAAATAAATCAGCCCCGCGGTGCTGTTTGTTTTTTTCAGACTGTTAAATATTGTAAAAACACACATTTATATTGTAGGACATTTTCAATAGCTGAAAATATTCACTAACGGTGTTTAAGGAGAGTACACTTATTTTGCCGGAATAAAAATAAATCAATTGTCCCCGCGGGCTTTAAGCATCTCTTCATTCATTATGGTGTCTTCGGATGTATATTACACCGCCAATAAGAACGACGAAATAGAATAGAATATGTATTCTCTTTACTAAACTACTGCACACAGTCTCATCTATGGCTAATGTCAAAGCAAAGATTGAGATAAAGAACACAACAATTATAAAAACATAAAGGAGGATAGAATATTTTACTTCAATTCCATTATCATTTTCCTATTTTCTGTGCTCATTTTCCATAATATTGATTCTTATTATCTGATAAAAGGTATTACGATTATAAATATTTTGCCTCGCCGCTCAGCCTTTATTTAAACTCTATGGTAAAGCGCGTAAGGCCGTCCGAGGCTGTTTCTAACGAGAATTTGCATCCGTGCGCCGTAAGAACCTCACGCGTGAACATAAGCCCAATGCCCTGACCATCGCTTTTTGTGGTAAAGAAAGGGGTAAACAAGAGTTGCGACACCTCGGCGCTTATCCCGTGTCCATTATCGCAGATGACAATCGACGCAGGCTGCGCGGTGGTCGAAATAATTATGCGTCCCCCACTCTCGCCGATGCTCTCGACAGAGTTTTTTAGAATATTCACAAGCACCTGCTCGAAAAGAGCAACGTCAATGCTCACGGGAACACCGCCGGCGTGCAGCTGCATCGACAATTCTATTCCTTTTGTGCGGCAGAGCCCCTCGACAAAGCGCGCGCAGTAACGCGCGCTGTCGTTAAGGTCGCACGGTTGCAACTGCGGAGCGGGTATTTTCACAACCTCGGCAAAGCGAGTGATAAAACTGCTGAGCCGGCGGCCACGCTCCTCGCACACCTGCACAGCCTCTGTAATTTCTACCGCATCTCCACAGAAAGTCTCGCTTGTGGTGGTGTGTAACATATCCTTTGCCGTCTCCAAGATAGATGTTATTCCACCCATCGTGTTATTTACCTCGTGTGCAATCATACGAATAACCTTCTCGTAGGCATTACGCTCGGCCTTATGCAACTGCTCGGTCAGCGGCTCGATGAGCACAAACGGATGCGCAAAGCCTCGGTCTTGAAAAGAGAGGCGCGAGAGGCTATATACCTCAATTCCACTTATTTTCACCGTGCGCGTCTTGCCCTGCTCGGTGTTCACAATCTCGCGCATAAGCGGAATATCAATATCGACAATATTGCGGCCGAGACAATCGTCGCCACAGCCGAGCATTCCTTTGGCCGATGGGTTAATCATCGTTATTCTGTTGTCAAAATCGAGTATGATAACCCCCATCGGCGAGGCCTTTATCAATAGGTCGAGAAAGTGATTCTGCTCGCGCAGACGCAGACGCTCGTCCCTGAGCTGTGCCATCATACGGTTGAAAATATCGACAATCTTATCGGCCTCGCGCTGCCCCACGGGCGAGAGGCGACTGCTAAAATCCTGCTCGCGCAACAGATTAAGACCCGTCGCAATTGTATCGAGCGGCTTAATAATTTTACGATAAAAATAGACAAGGAAAAACATACTGAAGAGCGCAACCGCCTCGGCTGCATAGAAGAGGCTGCCACCGCATCCGCGGTAAATAGCCACGAGCAACGCCATCCACGCAATTACAAGCAGTGCCGACACTGTAAGGAATATGTTTCTCTGTCTCATTTTAAACAGCTATTTTAGTCCATACTTTTCCAATCGTCGATACAGCGCCTGACGACTAATGCCCAACGATGCTGCCACCTGTGTAAGATTGCCCGCGTGCCTCTGCATTGCCTCGACAATGCGCAGACGCTCGAGCTCGTCGAGTGTCATTGTCGCCGTTGCTTCCAATTTTATTGGTTGCGGCAGATTCTCATTTGCCAGCCTGAAATCCTCGGCTGCAAGCAAAGACTTTCCACTCATCAGTATGGCACGCTCGACCAGATTCTTAAGCTCGCGCACGTTACCCGGGAAGGGCTGACGCATAAGATAATCCATTGCCTCGTCGGTAATCACAATCTTTTGCAGATTATTGTTCCTCTCGGAAAGCGCCGCAAAGTGCCGCACCAGCTGCGGAATATCCTCGCGTCGCTCGCGCAGCGGCGGCAAATGCAGCGTGATAAGGTTCACCCTGTAATAAAGGTCTTCGCGAAAGGTACGCTCGGCCACCATTTTTGCAAGGTCGGCGTTCGTGGCACACACCACACGAATATCAACCTTACGCGGCCGGCTCTCGCCCAGCACCTCAAAGGTTTGCTCTTGTAGCACGCGCAACAGTTTCACCTGACAAGCAAGGTCAAGTTCGCCAAGCTCGTCAAGAAAGATGGTGCCACCGTC
Organism: Bacteroidaceae bacterium; assembly: GCA_045533955.1. GTDB lineage: Bacteria > Bacteroidota > Bacteroidia > Bacteroidales > Bacteroidaceae > HGM04593. The sequence goes on along the minus strand of JAZSIU010000045.1, from coordinate 25,021 downwards.
GGCAAGCTCGAAGCGTCCCACCCTATCGGCCGATGCGTCGGTAAAAGCCCCCTTTTTGTGTCCGAACATCTCACTCTCGAACAGTGTGTGCGAAATTCCGCCTAAATTAACCTTTACGAATGAGTTTTTTGCACGGTGGCTGTTGCGGTGAATAGTCTCGGCAATAAGCTCCTTGCCCGTGCCACTCTCGCCCGTGATAAGCACCGAGGCGTTGGTCTTTGCAATGCGCTCTATTGTCGATAAAATATCTGTCATAGCCTTGCTGCGCCCCACAATGAGGCTGCGGTCGAATGGTTTTTCGGCAAGCTCGGGTGTGAGGGGTTCGCCACCGGGTGCAAGGCTCAGCGCCGTCTCTATGCGTTGCATAAGCACCACATTATTCCACGGCTTTGTGATAAAATCGAACGCCCCTGCACGCATTCCTCGCACGGCAAGGTCGATACTGCCCCACGCTGTGATTAGTATCACAGGCGTATCGGGACAAAAAATCTTCACCTTTTTCAGCAATTCTATGCCATCGTCGCCGCTGGTGGTGAGCGAGAAATTCATATCCATCAGAATGAGCTGCGGAGTGCGGCGGCGCACAACATCCAACGCCTCACGAGGCGAGGCAACCGCCTCTACCTCGTAGCGCGCCCGCTTGAGCATAAGCCCCAAGCTGTGGCGTATCGCAATATCATCATCAACAATAAGTATCATAATTCAAAAGTAGTATAAAAAATATTCTCGACAAAGAGATAATCATTATTTTGAAAGAAATTCAAACAGCCTATAATACCGCATTACTCGTCGCGCAGCGCCTCGGAGGGCTGTATGCGCACAATTCTTCGCGCCGGGATTAAAATTCCCACTCCTGCGACGAAAAGCATAAAAAGATAGGTCAGCACACTCACAATAACAAAATGTGCCAGAGGTTGATTGTGAAGATAATCACTGTTTTTTGCAAGCATAAGTTCCTGCCACATCATTGAGGTAAATTTCCCCAACGGGTCCGAAAAGCCCATAGCATAAACCTTGTGCATCAGCAGCGGCAGGGCAACCGCAAAAGCCAGCGAGACAATGAGCCACCCCTCGAGAATAAACTGCCACAGCACCCGCCTCGACGTCGCTCCCATACTGCGATAAAGTCCGATGGCCATCCGTCTGTCCGAGACGCGCACCCAATAGGTTGACATTATACCCAGAAAGGCACAAAAGAGCGCAAAGCCCGAGAGTATCATCTGCACACGGTAGCGGTTGGTAATTCCAAAAGTATTCGCATTCTTTGCTGCACTCTCGCTAACGGCCGTCAATGCAAAGAAACGACGATATTTAAAGTCGAGTTTAGGTGCAACTTCTGTTTGAAAATTCTTCACAAAAGCATCGGCGACGACCCCCTCTTTCAATCGCAGAAAGATTTTATAATTCTCGAAAATATAGCGTTTGTCGATATATTCGCAAATTTCGCTTCTATCGTGTATGTGCATAATAAGATGCATCGGCTCTATGTACTCCGTCGTCTGAACGGTCGAAAAGAGACCGGCCACGGAATATATCTCATCCTCATCCTCGTACTTAATTTTCTTGCCCACAGCGTCGGTCGTACCAAAAGCCTTCTGTGCAAAATTCTGCGAGACATATACACCTTTTCCACCGTCGAGGCCCGACTTTTTCATAGGCTCGCCGTTTATATCCTTTATCCGCAAGGCCGCAAAATAGTCGCTTCCCGGAAAATCGTAAATATCGTACGTTGCAACGTGCATCGAGTGGCTCAGGCCCTTAACATTCATTGTGCTATCGACAACATATTTCGGACAGTTCGTGCTCATAGAATTGGGATAATTATTCGCAGAGGCCACAGCGTAGGCACCCACCTCGGGCAAAGAGCGCACAATATTCACAGCCTGTTCAAAATCATTTGCGCACACCTCGCCGGCATTCTCTTCATCGGGCACACTTTTCACCTCAAATTCAAGAAAATAGAGATTATCGTCGTTGTACCCCTCGGGAATATATTTATTGCTGTACAAAATGAACAGCGGGTCTATTGCGAGCCACAAAAAAATACTCACTGCCACAAGCTCAAGAAAGAGCCATCCATTCTGCCGGCGCTCGTTCCATATTTGATGCAAAATAGTCTTTATCATAAGTCAATTATTTTTTATTGTTCAACGATACGGTGATACTATGGCGCAGCGAATAAAGTGTCGGGATTAAGGCCGAGACAATATTCAGCAGCAAGATGAGCACAATTGTAACCCCCACGACAGTGGGATTGAAAAGCATCTCCACGGTAACAGCAGTGGGATAATTGGCATTCATATTAACCGAGTCGAGCAGCGTAACAATCCATTCCTGCGTCATAAGAGCAAACAGATAGGCCATAAGCAGTCCCAACAGCGCCCCCAGAGCCGTAAACAAGAGATTCTCGAAAAGTACCTGCGAAACAAGCACGCGGTTGGTGGCACCGAAGGCCTTGCGCACACCAATCTCCTCCATACGGCTGTTCATACGCGAGGCAATCATTCCACTCAGATTAAGCGCCGGGATAAAGAGCAGCGTCATAAACAGCAAAATCACAAAGCCAAAATCCGAGGGCCCATACTCGTTGCCCAACATATATTTAAGGTGAGTATTTATATAAGGCTCGTACTTATTGCCCTCGCGCTGCTCTTGCGCAAAGCGCGAGAATTGGTCGGCGATTCTCTCTTTCACCCTATCCGAGGCCTCGTCTTTCGAGACAAGAAAAAAGAGTTTATATCCCCCGAGAATCTGCTCGTGCGTATAGGAACGGTCTATATTAAGGCTGCTGCTTACGGGAAGCCAGCAGTCGGCATAGACGCTGGGAGTGCTTCCGCTCACACCCTTTACCACCCCGACGACCTTATGCGGGACATTCTGTATCCTCATCTCTTTTCCCACGGCATCCACCGTTGCGAAAAGCTCGCGGGCCACCTTATCGCTTATCACAATGACGGGCGCCGCTACATTGTTCTCCTCATCCTCCTTTGTAAAGGCTCTTCCACTTACAAATTCAAAATCGAAGAGCTGCCAAAAAGTGTGCGACGTAAAAAGCAGCGTGCTGTTTTTAATGCCCTCGACCGAGAGTTTCCCCGCCACCTTAGACGTTGCAACAGCCTCGCACCCCTCGATACTATTCAGCCGCTCGTAAAGATAGCGCGAGGCTCCCGTGTATCCGCTGCTGTTACCATCGTTAATATTAAAATGTATAAGTTCGAGATAGAGCATTCTGTCGCGATTATACTCGGGATAGACAGGGCCCAATTTTATATACAGTATGATGAAAAATATCATCACAATGGCCACGCTAACGGCCGTTCCCAATATGTACATCAAGGAGAAGAGGCGATTGTGGCGCATCATCATCGACGCTTGTCGTAAATATAATTTTATCATTTTATTCGTTTTTTAGTAGCCTGTCAAAGTCGGCGTTAATATTACAATTTTTCTCATAGTCCCACAGAGTGATGCTGCGCAGACGGTACCAATAGTACCAATAGTACATAAGTTCCGATATTCGGCTGCGACGTGCTTGGTCTTTGCTCACCTGCGCATCGTTAAGGTCGAGCGTGCTTATTTTACCTATTTTAAAAGTCTCGACATTGCTGTTGTAACGACGGGTGGCAATTGTGTCGGCCTCGATGGCAATCTCCATCTGCCGGCGCTGATTATTGAACTGCTCGACAAGGATAAAAAGCTCTTGCTTGAAGCTGCGCATCTCGAGTTCAAGACGTCCGGCGGTAATCTCGCGGCTGCTCTTTGCCACACGCAGGCGTCCGCGACGCTTGCCCCAATCGAGCAGCGGAATCTGCACTCCCACTCTTACATACTGATTATCGTTCAGCGGATTATAGGCCTCGGAGAGGCGTTGCCCCGTTCCGTCCATTCCCAGCTGCGCCGTCAGATTGATGCTGCGCATATTTCCGCGCGCCGAGGCAACGTCGTAGTCGGCCTGCAAACGTCGGCGGGCAATATTCTTTGTTATCGAATTATTTTGCAGTGCCTTCTGCAACACATCCTCATAGACGAGTGTGGGCGTCGAGAAGGCCTCGGGCATCACCGGAATTATCTCCGTATCCTCGTCCATCATAAGAAAAGAGCGCAGAGTGAACATATTACTCTTGAGGCTGCTCTCGCAGTCGGTGAGCGAGGCGCTGGCGTTGAGCACATTCAGGCGCAATTGCAAAAGGTCGTTGTCGCTTATTATACCCATCGCGTGCTTGCTCTCGGCCACCTCGTAGAGGCTCTCGGCATTCGAGAGATTCTGTCGTGCGATGTTCACATTCTCCTCGGCCAGCAGCAGATTGAAAAAGTATCCGATGGCACTCATCGTAACCTGCTCGGTGGCCGAGAGAAAAGCCGCCTGTGCCTCGGCGTAACGCACCGGCTCGATGCGGCGGTTCCATTTTGCTGTGTTCACCCCGAAAATCGGTTGCTCGAGTGTAAGCGCAAATGGCACGCTCATATAGCGCTCCTGTCGGTTACCGCTGAGCATTTTAAGATAATCGAGCGACGAAGAGAGCGACAATGTTCCACCCGTAGCCCAGATACTCTGCTGCACCGTAAGGCCGCCGTTCATCTGCATAAAATTGTTGCGCACAAACGTATAAGAGCCGTCGCTGTTCTGGTAGCTGTTGTAATTTCGACTGTAAGCGGGCAGCATAGCGGTCAGTTGTACCTCGGGCAGAAGGCCTGCGCGATAGATGCGATACTGCCAATAGGCCGAGCGCAATTCGTCGAGCGCCACAGCCGCATCGAGGCTCTGCAAGCGCGCAAGATTTATAGCCTCGTCGAGGGTAAGATGGCGCACCCCGCCCCGCGCGGCCGATGCGCACAAGAGAATGCAAAATATTGTTAAGATTCGTCTCATTGTTGCTAATTCTGTTATAAAACACCTTTTCGGACGATTGATAATCGCCACAAATATTCGGTTACTCTACCTGACGTCCGTCAAAAATCCTCACGATGCGCGACGTCTGACGTGCCTGCTCCTCATTGTGCGTAACCATCACAATAGTGCGTCCATCCTCCTTGTTCAGGCGGTGCAAAATATCCATCACCTCGCGTCCCATTTTCGAGTCGAGGTTACCCGTAGGCTCATCGGCGAGGATAATCTCGGGGTTACCCACAATTGCACGCGCAATGGCCACACGCTGACACTGTCCGCCCGACAGCTGCGTGGGCAGATGCGTCATTCTGTGCGTAAGGCCTACCCTTTCGAGCACCTCGCAGGAGAGGCGTCGGCGCTCACTGCCCGACATTCGACGATACAGCAGCGGCAACATCACATTATCCAGCACATTAAGCGAATTTATCAGATGGAAGCTCTGGAACACAAACCCCAGATTCTTATTGCGGAAGGCAGCCATCTGCACGTCGCTAAGGCCGGAGAGTTTCTCGCCTGCAATCTCAATGGTTCCGCTTGTGGGACTGTCGAGCAGGCCCATAATATTCAGCAGGGTCGATTTTCCGCAACCCGAGGGGCCCATAATACTCAGAAACTCACCCTTTGCAACCGAAAGGTTGATATTCTCCAATGCCTGTGTCTCAATTGTGTCGGTTCTGTAAACCTTGTTAATTTCTGTTAAAGTAATCATAATTCTATTTTTTTTATTTGTTATTATTTTTTTATTCTTTCGGCCTGTGCTGTTTGCGTAAGCACACGCAAAATGCTCGTTATATAAGTAATTGCGCGGCGATGGGGGAAATTTTACAATCGCCGCACTGTTTGCAAGGACAATCTACTCCTCGCGCAAAGCATCCGAGGGCAATATTCCCGCGATGCGATGCGCAGGAATTGCAGCGCCCGCCACCGCCACCAATAATATTATAATGTAAGTAATAAGGCTGACGGCCGCAAAGTGCATCCACGCAACGTCGTGAACATAATCGCCCTTTTGGTCGTGGCGACTGAGAAAAGAGTCCAAAGGGTCGGCGAATCCCATAGCATAAACCTTGTGCATAATCAGCGGCAGCGCCACTATAAAGGCCAGAGTAACAAGCCCCGAGGCCTCTGTTACAAACTGCGCCACAATCCGCCCCGACGAGGCCCCCACGCAGCGCATCACCCCAATGTCCCTGCGGCGTGCATTTGCGCGCATCCAAAAAGTGCTCACAACGCCCAAAAAGGCGCACAGCAGAGCAAACATTGTGAGCGCACTTTGCAGACGAAGAGTATTTCCGTAGCCTCGCCACTCAATCATATATTTGCGCTCGGCCTCGTTACTCACTATGCCTTTGCAATAGAAATTTCCGCCCGATAGACGCTGCGCATACACCTCTTTGAAACGCTGCTCGAAGGCCTCTCTATCCACCCCCTCTTTAATGCGGAAGAGCAAAGAAAAATCTTTCGACAGTGCAGGTTCAATTTTAATTACGCTGGCAGCCGGGTTCGCATAATTATCTTTCTGAATATCCTCATATACACCGCAAATATTGTACTTACCTTCCCATCCTCCCACTTTCTCGCCCGTAATATTTACCCTACCGAATGCCTCCATTGCAAAGGAGCGCGAGACAAGCAAATTTCTCACATTCTCGTTGCGCACAATATGCAGCGGCTCTCCCGTCTGCGCATCGGTAAGTCCCAATGTGGCAGGCCAATCGTCCCCTTCGGTCATCGAGGTGGAATATTTTACACAATAGACCTCTTTCTCCTTACCATCCGCAGTCTGCGTGCTATCCACCACGTAGAAAGTACTGCTCAGCGCGCCGCCGTGGGGATAATTCCCCATTAAGCAGGTACCCACATACTGCACCTCGGGAATTTTGCGCACCGCCTCGAATGCGTTGCGAAAGACAGCAGCCTTAACCGAGTCATTATCGGCCTCGGCCCTATATTTAAGGTTTGTTTTTTGATACTTCGCCATTTCCACCTTGTAAAGATTCTCGGCGCGGTAGCCTGCGGGTATTCTGCTACGGCTCACGAGTATGAACAGCGGGTCGATGGCCAGCCACAGAAAAACACTCACAGCCACAAGCTCAAGGAAAAGCCAACCGTTTATGCGGCGCTCGTTCCACATTTGATGTAATATAGTCCTTATCATAAATTATCTTTTGTTATAGAGCGAATATGTAATACTTTTTCGTAGTGCAAAGAGCGTAGGCACGATGGCCGCCATTAGATTAAGCAGCAACGTAAGCAGCATTGTTATTGCAATTATCGTGGGGTTGAACAACATTTCCACCGTTATTACATTCTCGGGAGCCATCCTATTTATCTTGCCGTCGAACAGTGCCAGAATCCAGCTGCTTGCGCTCAGCGTTATTAAATAAGCGAGCAACAGCCCCAACAGAGCCCCTAATGCAGTGAGCAGAAGATTCTCGCACAGCACCTGAGAAAGCACGCTCCCATTGGTAGCACCAAAGGCCTTGCGCACCCCAATCTCGTCCATACGGCCCGCCATACGCGATGCAATCATTCCACCAAGATTAAGCGAGGGGATAAAGAGCAGCGCCAGCAGAATGTAAATATATTTCGAGAGAGCATCCAAGAGCGTGGCACCATCTTCCTCTATGCCAAGCGCCTGTTTCCAATGCTCACCTATTTTAGCCACGAAACTATTGCCCTCGGGCTGCTCCTGCTCAAGGCGCTCAATGATACTCTTCACCCCGGCAATGAGAGCAGCCGTCTCACCCGACGAGCGACAGAGCATTGCCACACGAAAGCCTCCGATGATGGGATGAGCCTCACGCTCTTCCTCGCACAGAGTGTGCGAAGAGGGTAACCAAAATTGCGCATAACACTTGGGGGTGCAGCCGCCGGGGCTCTCTACCACTCCCGCGATACGGTTGCGCGTATTATTTACAATTATCTCCTTTCCAACAACATCGGTTGTAGCAAAAAGCTCCATTGCAAAATCGGCACTGACAACCACTGCCGCCGACTGCGTATCGTCAAAAGGCCCTCCGGCAACAAATTTAAAATCATAGACACGCCAAAAGTCGCTGTTTACGAAAAGCCCTCTACATTCATTCAGTTCGTTCACCGAAAAATCGTAACGATAATTTCCTGCCACCATAGCAAGCGCCTCGCAACCCTCAATGGTACGCAGACGCTCACAAAGGCTCTGCGAGGCGGCCCGGTTCATCGCCGTGTAATTGTCGCCGTGCTTAATTACGTGGGTTATTTGGTCTAAATAGACTATCCGACTGCGATTATACTCGGGATAGACGGGGCCCAATTTTATATAGAAAATAATGAAAAGCGTCATTGCAAAGGCTACCGACAGTCCCGTTCCCACAATATATATTGCCGAGAAGAGACGATTCTGCCGCATCATTGCCCACGCTTGTCTAAAGTAGTGTCGTATCATATTTTTTGTTTTTTTCGGATTAAATTTATCACATTAAATAAAAAAGCCGTTTATAGTGAAAGGAAGAGCGGAGCGACTATTTTAACTTTATTCTCTCCTTTCCCGCATACTCGTGCATATCACTCACAACAACCTCTTCGCCCTCGGCAACGCCCTGCTCCACCTGCACATAATCGTAGTTGCTCACTCCCAGACGCACGCTGCGCAGCTCAATCTCGCCGCTGCCGTTCTTAACGTACAATTTATATTCGCCCGGGCCGATGTAGTAGCTGCGGTTGCTTATTCGCAGTACGTCGTCGTGAATCTCGTTCATTATATAGACGTCGGTGCGCAGCCCCTGACGCAGCCCTCGGTGGTTGCTCTCCCTCAGCGCAACGTCGAACGCTACAATACCATTATTACTCTTGGGCGATACGTTGCTTATCACCCCTTCCAATTTCTCTTTTCCCACTGCAACAATTACACGCTTGCCCACACGGGCACTCTCGGCCATAGCATCGGATATTTGTGCTTTAATTTTAAAATTGCTAAGGTCGGATATTACGGCAATCCTCTCGCCGGCACTCACACGCGCCCCAATCTGATTATTTATGAAGGTGAGCGTAGCCACACGGGGCGATAATATGCGTGCCTCGTCGAGCGTGCGTTTCATCTCGCTCAGTTTCTTCTCGAAGATATTATATTCAAGCTCGCGCACCCTAATATCCGCCTCCTTTATGCGCGTGTCGTTGTCGAGCTGAGTGCGCTGCTGCGCAAGGCGCATCCGCGCCGTCGAGACGGCAAGCTCGGCCTGACGCACACGGTCGGCCGTCCCCGACCCGATGCTGTCGAGGTAACGCTCGTTGCGTAACTCAGTCTCAAGGCGCTCGAACTCAATCTCGGCAATTGCGATGCTCATCTTCTGATTTTCGAGCGACGTTGCAATGCTTAGTCGCAGCTGCGTCAGCTGATGCCTCTTAATCTCCTTCTCGTCGAGCATATTGCGATAGTCGTTGAGCGTATTTTCAAGGTCGAGCCTAAGCAGCGGCGAGCCCATCGATACTGTATCGCCCAACTGTTTATATATCTCTATTATACGCGAGGAGATAGGCGAATTTATAACCTCCTCGAATGCCGGATGCACCTCGCCCGAGGCTGTTACACTCGTCTCTATGCTGCCGCGCGTAACTGCACATATTTCGAGATATTTTTCATTTACACTCTCGCGCGAGAATGCCACGACAATAAGCGTCAGCAGCACCACCGCCACCACTGCGCCTGCTATTTTGAGCAGGCGCAGTGCCATCTGTTTTTGTTGAACATCTTTTGGAATTTTACGATCCATAAAATACTTTATTATTAACTTAAAACCACTCACCAATATAGTATCAAAAAGCGTGCCAAAAAATTAAAATGCTAATAATCAACAGTATAAACAAAATCGAGAGTGTCCGTTAACGGACACTCTCGATAAAATCGGACAACAAAATTGTTCGTAAAAAGAAGATACGACTATCCGCAGGTAATCTCCCCCGCCAAATTCTTTTTCATAAGCCTGCGCACCTCATCCACCGGCAGCGACTGCCCCAAAAGGAACATCATCTTTGTGAGTGCCGCCTCGACCGTCATATCCCGGCCGCTTATAATTCCCGCCTCAAGCAATTGAAGTCCCGTCTCGTAGAGACGCATTTTCACACTTCCCGTACTGCACTGCGTAACATTCACAATAACCTTATTGTCGGCAGTGGCACGCTCGAGAGCATCAACAAGCCACTGTGCCTGCGGCGCATTTCCCGCACCGAACGTACGGAATATTATTCCCTTAAGCTCCTTGCCCGAGAGAATCTTCTCGACCACACTCTGCCTTATTCCGGGAAAGAGCGAGAAGATAATAATATCGCTCGACATTTTATAGTTGGGCTTTAGCTGCACCGACGCATCGTAAGGCCTTATTATGTGCCTGTTATATAGAATTTCCATTCCCGCCGTTGCAAGATAGGTGCAGTTGGGCGAGTTAAACGCATCGAAGCTGTCGGCGCTTGTCTTTGTGCAGCGGTTGCCGCGCATCAGTTTCTGGTGGAAATATATGCACACCTCGGGCACTACGGGTGAGCCATCGGCATTCTTGGCCGCGGCAATCTCGATGGCCGTCAACAGATTCTCCTTGCCATCAGTACGCAGAACACCGATAGGCAACTGACTACCGGTAAGAATGACAGGCTTCATAAGCCCCTCGAGCATAAAGCTCAGGGCCGAGGCTGTAAAAGCCATCGTATCCGTTCCGTGCAGAATGACAAAACCATCGAATTTATCGTAATTCGTGTGGATAATCTCGACAATCCTACCCCAGAGCGCAGGATTCATATCCGAGGAGTCGATAGGCGGATTAAACGCGCGCGACGATATATTCAGATTAAACTGTCGAAGCTCGGGGACGTGGCGTAACAGATGGTCGAAATTAAACGACTCAAGCGCACCGGTTACCGAGTTACGAATCATACCGATTGTACCACCCGTGTAGATAATTAAAATTGACGACCTTTCTTCGCAGTCCATAATTCTTCAATTCTTCTTTTGTGAATGTGCAAATTTATAAAAAAAAGCGAATTATAGCAGTAAGTATTTAAATGTATTTTGATTTTCCATTTTTTATCGTTTCCTTTGCCTTAAATTCAAATGTACAACATTATGGAAAAGTCAAAAGTATATTTTACCGATTTTCGCACCAAGGCTAACGGCGACGGCCTACCCACGAAGCTCAAGAAATTGATGAAAAAGGCCGGCATTGCCAATCTCGACCTTGAGGGCAAATTCGTTGCCATAAAACTACATTTCGGCGAGCTGGGCAACATAAGCTATCTGCGTCCCAACTATGCGCGCGCAGTGGTTGACGTCGTAAAAGAGCTTGGCGGAAAGCCCTTCCTCACCGATTGCAACACAATGTACCCCGGTAGCCGCAAGAATGCCCTCGAGCACCTTTACTGCGCGTGGGAGAATGGCTTCACGCCACTCACTGTGGGCTGCCCCATCCTCATCGGCGACGGCCTTAAAGGCACCGACGACATTGAAGTACCCATTGAAGGCGGCGAGTATGTTCAGAAAGCAAAAATAGGTCGCGCCATTATGGACGCCGACGTATTCATCAGCCTCACACATTTTAAAGGCCACGAAATGACAGGCTTCGGCGGGGCGATAAAGAACATTGGAATGGGCTGCGGCTCGCGCGCGGGAAAGACCGAGCAACACATCAGCGGACAGCCCGCAATTGACGCCTCGCTGTGCCGCGGATGCAAAAAATGTATGGCACAATGCGCCAACAACGGCCTTGTTTTTGACGAGACAACAAAAAAGATGCACATCGACAAAGAGCACTGCGTGGGATGCGGACGCTGCTTGGGCGCCTGCAATTTTGACGCAATAAATTTCGAGAATTTCCACGCACCGCAGCTACTGAACCGCAAAATGGCCGAGTATGCCAAAGCCGTAGTCGATGGCCGTCCGCAATTCCACATCTCGCTTGTGGTTGACGTATCGCCCAACTGCGACTGCCACTGCGAAAATGACGCCCCCATCCTGCCCAACATTGGAATGTTCGTCAGCACCGACCCCCTTGCGCTCGACCAAGCCTGCGTCGATGCCTGTCTGGCCGCCACCCCGATGCCCGGCAGCCAGCTGCACGAACACATTCACGCCCCCGGCTTCTGCGACCACCACGACCACTTTACAAACTCCACCCCCGAATCCGAGTGGAAGTCGTGCCTCGAGCACGCAGCAAAGATAGGCCTCGGCAACCGCGAGTACGACCTTATAAAATAGTGCTCGAAAGATGAAAATCATACCATCCGAAGAGGTAAAAAAAATTCAGCTCGACATTCTCGACAGCGTGGCACAATTCTGCGAGGAGCGCGGTCTGCGCTACTACCTTGCCTATGGAACGCTGCTCGGAGCCGTGCGCCACAAAGGCTACATTCCGTGGGACGACGACATCGACCTTCATATGCCGCGCCCCGACTACGAACGTTTCCTCAGAGAGTACAACCAAGCCTCGACGCCCTACCGCGCCGTCTCCTCGGCAAGCGACCGAGGCTACCGCGTAGCCTTTGCCAAGGTGCACCACCCGGGGAGCATCGTGCACGAGTTTCACTTTAAGCCCGACATTTTCGGCGTCTATATTGACATATTCCCACTCGACGGCGTCTGCTCCGAGGCTCAAGCCAAAGAGTGCGGCGAGCTCCGACGCTATATGCACGTAAAAAACTCCGTCTTTCTTGGGAGTATGCCATTGAGGCGCAAGCTGCGCCTTGCAATAACCAAGCTGATACTGCTGCCCTTCCCTTTGAGTACACTCCTAAAGCGCATCAACCGCATAGCCACACGCCACCCCTACGACAGCAGCCCGAGAGTGTGCAGCCTGATGTCGCGCGCCGCCCTGCGCGAGATTATGCCCCGCAGTGTGTTCGACGAGCACTGTATGCTCCCCTTCGAGGGCAAAAAGTATCGCGCCCCTAAAGGCTACGACCACTATCTGCGCATAAACTACGGCGACTATATGCAGCTACCCCCAGAGGAGAAACGCCAATCGCACCATAATTCCGAAGCAAGATGGAAAGATTAGTCAAATTAAGCCATTAAACTATTGCATATTATCAAAAAAAGCACTACCTTTGCGCCGCCGATACGAGATATTGGCTAACTCAAATCATTAACCCATTAAAAGATTAAAAAATGGCAACAAAAATCAGACTTCAGAGAAGAGGTCGCAAACACTACGCATTCTATTCAATCGTAGTTGCAGATTCGAGAGCTCCACGTGATGGAAAGTTCGTTGAGAAAATCGGTACTTACAACCCCAACACCGACCCCGCTACTGTCGAGCTCAATTTCGAGCGCGCACTCTATTGGGTGAACACCGGTGCTACTCCCACCGACACAGCACGCAACATCCTCTCTCGCGAGGGCGTATATCTTATGAAACACCTTCAGGGTGGCGTTAAGAAAGGCGCATTCGACGAGGCAGCCGCACAGGCTAAGTTCGATGCTTGGAAGGCCGACAAGACAAACGCTCTCAACGGCGTAAAGAGCAAGAACGAGCAGGCTAAGCGCGACGAGAAGAAAGCTCGTCTCGAGGCCGAGAAAGAGGTAAACGCTACAATTGCCCAGAAGGTAGCCGACAAGAAGGCAGCCGAGGCACTTGCAAAGGCCGAGGCCGAGGCAGCAGCTGCAGCTGAGGCTAACGTAGAGGAGGCAACAGAGGTTCCCGCCGAGGCTTAATAGAGCACATACCTTGAATAAAGCGCCCGGGAGCCCCGGCGCAAAGCTCAAAAAAAAAAAGATAGAGACTAAACTCAAAAAAGTTTAGTCTCTATCTTTTATACACCCGGCCACCACTTATATACAAATTGCAATAAAAGTAACAATAGGCCAAATAATGCAGAATATATAGACATTTACTTCCATATAAGTAATATCGCACCTTTCGGCAATAAAATCCAAATACCCGACACAGAAATTAAACACCCTGTAAGGGCCATTAAAAGCATTAAAGAACAATAGAGGGAACAGCAATATTCCGAAAAAGAGTATAATACTTATAATTCTTATATGACACAAAAAAAACGCTTCACAATCCAAGCATTATTTAGCACTACTCTGCCTCGCCATTTATCCTATTCAAAAAGTCTTTTGCAAAGTCGGTATCTTCGTCGGCCTCAATCATATCCTGCAAAATAGTTTTTGCCTCTTCCACTTTATCGCGCTTTAGCAAGATTAGAATGTAGCAACGATTGACAAATGCATATGACTCAAGCAGATAGATATAATCTTCTTCGTCCTTGTTACGGCGTATTTTCTCGAGAATCGAGGTTCTGTACCCACCAACAATGCCGACGTCGTTTTTATGGTTCATATTCTGCATACACAATGAGATTGCACGCTCGACACCACCTCTCTTGTCGGTTGGGAGCTGTGATAGATAGTAGTAGGCCTTGTCGAACATTTCCATATCTATGTATATGTTGCCCAAAACATAACAGATATTGTTATAAAGACCAATCTCGCCGTGGCTTCCGTCGTCGATGGGAATGCTGTTAAGGGCTTTTGTAAGGTGCAACAGCGCTTGCAGCTTGTTATTGTTGTTATAATACTTTACACCCCAATATATGTTCGATGCAATATCATCGTCGAGGCAGGCAAGAGCGTAACGCTGCTCTGTGGTGAGGGTGGCGCCTTGCGACTGCTTTTCACGTGCCTCGTCAAGCATATACTTATACTCCCACTCATCCTCGCCCTCTTTTGCATTCTTATTAACCTCGATAATAGTGTCGATGTGCGGTTCACCAATTTCGACCGTGCGCCTGTTGCGTATCCCCACCATCTTGTAGTATAGTTTGGTGTCGGTACAAGCATCACTCTGACGTTTAAGGTCGAATGTAAGGCTCTCATCCTCAAGGTCGACGAGCAACGTCAGACGATTGAGCGTCGCTTTTTCGTTCATCTGTATAAGGTACGAGCGAATGTCGCTGTTCAGCAGTGTACTAAAGTCTTTAACCTCGACAATGTCATCATCGGTTATCAGACGTGCTCTTTTTATTGTTTTTTGGTCAATCTCGGGGGCAATAGCAAGGACATTCTTAAGGCTCAGCGCTGCATCGCCACCCGAGGAGGCTTGTAGATTATGTAAGCTAATCTGCGCCTCCATCTGCAAACGACGGCCGTGAATCTTACTGTGAGTGCTATTCAGCAGCAATGGTATATTGTTGTTATCTTCGATACTTTTGTTTATTCGCTCGACAATCTCGGCTCTTGTAACCAGAGCATTATCTAATATTTGCTTTAGAATCCTAAAGTTCATCTGCACCGTTCCCTCAAAGATTAGAAAATAGGAACAGCAGAAACTTATCACATTATTTTGAGTATCTTTTACAAAATAATGATTCCACGGATACTGACCGTTTATCTCATTTAAAGCAGGCAAACAGACATCGGCATAATCGGCTTCGCAGTTGTAATAATGAAGGTAATTTATAAAAGCGCATTTATTCTTCTGGAAATTGAATAAGAAAATAGTGCCCATATAGTTTACGACATACTCGTCTCTTTCGGAAACGTACTCGACAACCTCGGCTCTAAGATTTCTGAAAAGTTCGTCCCGAAAAATATCTTTATCCAGCTGCCACACACTCTCCTCACTGACATTGTTACCTTGTACCAAATAACCCTTGAGCGACTTTATTAAACCATCGAACATACTACCTAACTTTTAAATAAATAAACAAAGAAATTACAAAGCATTATACCAATCAGAGCTGAGCATAATATCTCTATCATAAATTTCTCTTTATTTGAATATTATTTCAATGTCAATATTATAACAACCCGTCAAAATAATTAAGACAAATTGCGTGCCAAACATTTGAATTTTATATAAAAAGACAAATTGTCGGATTTTCACATTTGCAATATGACAAAATTTACTGCATATTATTTTACTGCAAATTGCGCATCCTAAAAAAGGAACAATAATTTGTATTATTATTGAGACAATGGATGGCGATGATAGACTATTCTTCAATGGCACCCTTCTCCTCACCCTCCCAACGGACATAGAATCTGTCGAGGACAATCTTTTTTGCCTCGCCGCGGTTACCGGTAATATAGTATAACGAAGCTAAATGATTGCCTAAAGCATCGACAAAGACACGACGAATGCGTGCGCACTTCTCGTTGATGAAGTTTTTTTACAATCTCTAATAACTTTCCCATAACTTTTCTGTTTTTTAGGTTCAACTTCTGATGCAAAGTTATGTGTTAACGTAGAGACCTCAATGACTTTACAAGGCTTGTAAAGTTAGATTTTTACAAAAAAGAAACTCCTCAATATTGAGGAGTTTCTTCGGGTGACTAGTGGGATTCGAACCCACGACATTCAGAACCACAATCTGACGCTCTAACCGACTGAACTATAGTCACCATCTAAATATGTCTGCCATTCTCTCGAAAAGCGTTGCAAAGGTATGAATTGTTTTTGACATTTGCAAGCATTAGTGCATTTTTCTTTAAAAAAAATATTTTTTTTGCTCGCTGACGAGTGCTACGAATGCGGCTGAATGCTATAAAAAAAGCGAGTGGACGGATAAATTTATCCGTCCACTCGTTGTTGCGCGCGAGTTTCACTCGCCTTTAGCCGTGGTTACCACCCCTCTTGGACACCGTCCTCGAAGAAGTGCTTTGCGCAGTTGTATCCGAATACATAATAGTAGCGCGAGAGTTCTTTGGCACGGGTAATAAACTCATCGACATTTTTATTCTCGGGGGCGGGGTTTGTCCAGCCAATCTCGGCGAGGGCACTCAGACGGGGAAGCACCTGATATTGCAATTGCATAGGTGTGGGGATATACTCTGTCCAAAGGTTGGCCTGCACGCCCATAATGAATCTCTGCTCGTTTCTGTTGAGTCCTTCATAGGGGTTAAGGGCATATACTTTGCGCAAGGGGACGTAGCCGCCGATACCCTCGTGCTCGTCTTTGCGGTCGGTTGTCTGATAGTAGTCGAAATAGCAGTGTCCGTTGGGGGTCATAATGGCCATATTACCGCTCTTGGCTGCTTTTATTCCACCCTCGGAACCGCGCCACGACATAATGGTTGCATTCTTGCTTACGCCACCCTCGAGAATCTCGTCCCAGCCTATGAGCTTGCGTCCGCGCTCGTTCAGGAATTTCTCGATGCGGTTGGTAACGTACGACTGAAGCTCGGCCTCGTCCTTGAGGTTGTTATCCTTGATGCGCTGTTGGCACAGCTCGCACACTTTCCACTCGTCACGGGGCGACTCGTCGCCACCAATGTGAATGTACTCCGAGGGGAAGAGTTCGAGCACCTCCTCGAGGACATCGTACCAGAATTGGAACGACGACTCTTTTCCTGCGCAGACAATCTCGGGGGCAACGCCCCAATTGCTCCACGTTTTATAGTTGCCATTCTCGCCGCGGCAACCAAGCCACGGATAGGCGCTGAGTGCGCCGAGTGAGTGTCCGGGAATCTCAATCTCGGGAACAATTGTGATGAAGCGCTCCTGTGCATATTTTACAATCTCCTTAATATCTTTCTGCGAGTAGTAGCCGCCGTAGGGGATACCGTCCATTCCTACGTTATGGCCTGTGGTAGTCTGCTCGCGCTTGCTGCCAATCTCGGTAAGCAGAGGGTATTTTTTTATCTCGATGCGCCAGCCTTGGTCTTCGGTGAGGTGCCAATGGAAGCGATTCATCTTGTGCAGAGCAAGGATGTCAATCATTTCTTTGATGGTCTCGACACTCCAAAAGTGGCGCGAACAGTCGAGCATAAAGCCGCGATAGGCAAAATGAGGATTGTCCTTTATCTTAACTGTGGGAAGGTTAAGCGTCTCGAGGTCGATGGGTGTCTCGTAGGCTTGTACGGGTACAATCTGACGCAGTGTTTGCACGGCATAAAAGGCTCCGGCAGCACTCTTTGCGGTGATTGTTATTCCATTTTTTTTGTTTATCTCGAGTGTGTAGCCCTCGTTGCCGCATCTTATATTGGCATCTTTCTTAATGACGATATATTTTCCATCGCCGGGCTTTACCTTCGAAGCGCTTTTGAGCTCGCAGCCAAAAACATCGACCATAATTTCATTAAGGGCATTCTTGACAAATTTAATCTCTTTCTCGTCGAACTCGGTAACGATACGTGTGTCGTTGGTAAGGACAAAGACGTCGCCCGTTACGTTCATTGCAGTGGGCAGAGGCACGATGCTGGGTGCAACGGGCTCGGCCTTTTTTGTTTGTGCCGACACAGCAACAACTGCAAACAGCAACATCACTAAAGAAACAATACTTTTTCTCATAATTCTATAATAATTAAAGTTAATTTTGGTCGAAATACTATGAGTAGTCAATTTCGCAGATTAAAACATACAAACATATAATAAAATAAGTAAATATAAAATAAGTTTGCGGTATTTTTACCACAAAAGCTTTAAGAAGCTCGTTTTTTAAGAAATCATTAAGAATATATTCGCCGATACAAGAAAGAATTATCACAGTCTTTTTTCGCCCGATTATAAAGCAAAATCAAATATCCTCCCTCGGCGCACAGATAAAATCGGCAAAAGAGAATTATTTCTTTACTCAAACAATCATAAAGACGGATTTTTTTTGTATGTTTGCCGTAATTGACAAATTACAGCAAAAAAAGGAAAATATGATATACAATGAACGAGAAACGCGCCACCAACAAGTCATTGAGGCAGCCCGAGCAATGATGACAGCAGCCCGCACTGCCCCAAAGGCCAAAGGTTGCGACATAATAGAAATATCAATGGTAATAGAGGACGACATTTACGCCCTCTCCAACGCCCTGCAACAGATAGGCGAGGAGCGCCAGCGTGCGGGAATGATACGCGACGCACAGAATATCCTCGCAGCCGAAGCTATTATTCTAATAGGCTCGCGAGAGCAGGCAATGGGCCTCAACTGCGCCTATTGCGGCTACCCCACCTGCGACGCGCGCCCCGAGGGTGTCCCCTGCTCAATGAACACCATTGACGTGGGAATAGCCATCGGCTCGGCCTGCTCAACCGCCGCCGACCTACGTGTCGATACACGCGTAATGTACTCGGCCGGATACGCAGCCCACAAACTCGGCTGGATGCCCAATTGCAACTACATAATAGCAATTCCCGTGAGTGCAGCCTCAAAAAACCCCTTCTTCGACCGAAAATAACAATGGAACAGAGACGAGAATTATATCTGCCGGCCGAATGGCATAAGCAGCAGATGGTGCAGCTCACGTGGCCGCACGAAAACACCGATTGGGCCTATATGCTCGACGAGGCTGTAAAATGCTTCGTCGATATTGCAGTAGCCATAAGCCGCCGTCAGAGGCTGCTCATCGTAACTCCCGAGCCCGAGTGCGTGCGCAAGCAATTGCAAATGACCGCCGCAAACATACAGAACATACGATTTTTTCAGTGCGAGAGCAACGACACGTGGGCACGCGACCACGCCTTTATAACCATTTTGGGCGACAATGTCCCCCACTACCTCGATTTTGAGTTTAACGGTTGGGGGCGCAAATTCGCAGCCGACAAAGACAACGCCATAAATAGCAAAATGTACGACGCAGGCGTTGTAAAAGGCGAGTACGAAGATTGTCTGAGCCTTGTCCTCGAGGGCGGCTCCATTGAGAGCGACGGCAAAGGCACCCTGCTCACCACCACCCACTGTCTGATGGCCCCCCGCCGCAATCAACCTCTGACGCGCGAGCAGATAGAAAAGCGCCTCGTGCAGATGCTCCACGTAAAGCGTGTCCTGTGGCTCGACCACGGTAATCTCATTGGCGACGACACCGACGGGCACATCGACACGATAGCCCGTTTCGCCCCCGGCGATACCATAATACACGTACGTTGCGACGACCCCGAGGACGAACAATTCGCCGACCTTCAAGCAATGGAGGCACAATTAGCCACCTTCCGCACCGAAGAAGGCAAGCCTTATCGCCTGCTGGCCCTCCCCTCGCCCGACGCAATCTTTGACGAGAACAACGAGCGTCTGCCTGCCACCTACGCCAATTTCCTAATAATGAACAACGCAGTATTGTACCCCACATACGCACAACCACAGAACGACCAACGCGCAGCCGAGGTGCTTGCAAAGGCCTTCCCCTCGCACGAGATTATAGGCATAGACTGCCGCGCGCTCATCAAGCAACACGGTTCGCTACACTGCGTAACGATGCAATACCCCATAATTGAAAGACACTAAAGGAGCAAGCAAGATAGAGAAAATTTATTTTCTCATATCACAGCGAAGCGCCGAGTGTCTTAGCCGCAAGGCAAAGACAACAAAAAAACAAGCGAAGCGCCGAGTGTCTTAGCCGCAAGGCAAAGACAACAAAAAGACAAGCGAGCAGGACGAGTGTCTTAGCCGCAAGGCAAAGACCACAAAAAGACAAGCGAGCAAGACGAGTGTCTTAGCCGCAAGGCAAAGACCACAAGAGCAAGCCATCGTCAACCACGACAAAGAATAAAAAAACAGGAAAAATATGAAAATAGGAATAATACAACAAAGCAATAGTGAGAATGTAGAGCAGAATAAACAAAAGCTGGCCGACAACATACGCAAAGCAGCTGCACAAGGCGCCCAACTCGTCGTGCTACAAGAGCTCCACAACTCACTCTACTTTTGTCAGGTCGAGAGCACACAGAATTTCGCCCTCGCCGAGCCCATCCCCGGCCCCTCGACACAATTTTACAGCGCCCTTGCCGCCGAGTGCAATATAGTGCTCGTAACCTCACTCTTCGAAGCACGCGCCAAAGGCCTCTACCACAACACCGCCGTAGTTTTCGAGAAAGACGGCAGCATCGCAGGCAAATACCGCAAGATGCATATCCCCGACGACCCCGCCTACTACGAGAAATTCTATTTCACCCCCGGCGACATTGGCTTCCGCCCCATAAAAACCTCCGTCGGCACATTAGGCGTACAAGTATGTTGGGACCAATGGTACCCCGAGGGCGCACGCCTTATGGCACTGCGCGGTGCCGACCTCCTCATCTACCCCACCGCAATAGGCTGGGAGAGCAGCGACACAAAAGAGGAGCAAGAGCGTCAGTTGGGAGCTTGGCAAACAGTGCAACGCGGCCACGCAGTAGCCAACGGCCTGCCCGTAATAGCCGTGAACCGTTGCGGCCACGAGCCCGACCCCTCGGGGATGACCCGCGGCATACAATTCTGGGGCCACAGCTTCGTAGCAGGCCCGCAAGGCGAATTTCTTGCCCACTTTGGCGAGGACGAACAGACCGCCGTTGTTGAGGTGAGTATCGAGCGCAGCGAGTCGGTACGTCAATGGTGGCCCTTCCTGCGCGACCGTCGCATCGAAGAGTACGGCCCCATAACCAAGCGTTATCTTGACGAGGAGTAACAAACACACATAATCTCTGCGACTTTTTTTTCGCAGAGATTATTTTAAAAAAATTCTTAAAACAATATAAAGGAAATGATATTACAATAAATTAAGAACAAATATTTACCGACCCTCATACTGCTTTATACAATAGTCGCTCAACACTTACACTGCATCGACTGCACCACCCACTCGACGTCGCGCAGATAATCCTGAAGGTCTTGCTCGTGCTCCTCCTCCTCGGCCATAATGCGTTTGGCAATATCGCACGTGGTATAATCAATATTATTTGTGAGGCTTGCAATCTCCTCGTAACGAATAACCGCGCAACGCTCGGCCGCAATATTCTGCTTAAGCACGCTTATCACGTCATTATTCAGCGGTGCGGCATATTTACAACGCGCCAAATTGAACCACTGTGCAGGATTCAGCACCGGCGTGCCCTCGAGCTGAATTATGCGGTCGGCAAGAATCTTTGCGTGCATATACTCCTCCTCGGCGTGCTCCTCAAATTCACGTTGTACATCGGCACGCATAGCACCCTCGACCACCAAACTGCCTATCCAATATTGATAATAGGCCAACCACTCCTCACTAAGCGCAGCGTTCAGCTGCTGCAACAACCCCGGCAGGTCGATACGCTGCCTTAGAATCAACACACTTTCCTTTGCCATAATATTAACACAATAGTAAATAATAACATATCTACTAAACACTGCATAATGGCAGTTTGTTCCAATATTTGAGATAATTCTCGAATATACACTGCACTCGCTGTGTAAAATATTGAAGTAAACTTCATATTTTCCGCTCGTTTGTTCCAATATTTGAGGTAATTCTCGAATATACACTGCGCTCGCTGTGTAAAATATTGAAGTAAACTTCATATTTTCCGCTCGTTTGTTTGTATATTTCAAGAATAGAACGACTATTAAAAATAATCTTCTATAATATTGCTTTAATATAATAAAAAATATTAAATTTGCAACCTATAAGAGGGCGCACAATAGCCTCTCGGAAGCCGTTAGGCCTTCAAAAAATGTTAAATATAGTAAAAAGAGAACAATGAAACTCGCCGTTGTAACAAAACCGACATTTTTCATTGAGGAGGACAAAATTATCACCCGACTATTCGAAGAAGAGCTCGATTACCTTTTCCTAGACAAGTCTTATCCTCATCCGCAATACATAGAAAGGCTGTTGAACCTCATTCCCAAGAAGTTCCACAAGCGTATATTTACCTGCAACAACCGCCTGATGCAGGATTATAAGTTGGCCGGTCAATTATTTCCTCCCGGCTCGCCCCACCCAACCGAGAAACAAAAAGGCAAACTCGTTGGCTATGCAGCCAACCTCGGCGAGCTGCACGAATTCAAAGGATTCTACGAGATAATGTGTTTCGGCCCTATGGGACGCACATTCCACCAGAGTGCCGAGCTTAACGAGTATGGCAAAAAAGTCATCAACAAGCGTGTATGGGCCTTTGGCGACATTGACGAGGGTAATCTGAAGCGCCTTGCCTCGTATGGATTCGGCGGTGTTATATTGGACGCACAAGTGTGGAATCGTTTCGACTCGTGCCGCTCAACCGATTATAGCGAGCTTATGGACAGTTTCAAAAAAATTCAGAAACTCGCCAAGAAACTTTAAAACACAAACAAGAAAAATAAAACAAAAAAATAACCAACTAAACACTTTACCTTTATGAACAATACCCCTTATATGGTATTCTCGGGAACAAAATCTCGTTACCTTGCTGAAGAAATCTGTAAAGAGTTAGGATGCCCTCTGGGTCAGATGAACACGACCTATTTTGCCGATGGCGAATTTGCGGTATCTTACGAGGAGTCTATCCGCGGAAAGAATGTATTCCTTGTACAATCGACATTCCCCAACTCGGACAACCTTATGGAGCTTCTGCTTATGGTAGATGCAGCCAAGCGAGCATCTGCAAAGAGCATCGTAGCTGTAATGCCCTATTTTGGTTGGGCACGTCAAGACCGCAAAGACAAGCCCCGCGTATCAATAGGCGCAAAGTTGGTAGCCGACCTTTTGAGCGTAGCCGGAGTGAGCCGCATCATAACAATGGATCTTCACGCCGACCAGATTCAGGGATTCTTCGACATTCCCGTTGACCATCTTTATGCCTCGATGGTATTTATCCCCTACATCAACTCACTCAAGCTCGATAACCTTGTGATTGCAACCCCCGATGTTGGCGGTTCCAAACGTGCAAGCACCTACTCAAAATTCCTCGGTGTGCCTCTGGTACTTTGCCACAAGACACGCGCTAAGGCAAATGTGGTTGATACAATGCAGATTATCGGCGACGTAAAGGGCAAAAATGTTATCCTTGTCGATGACATTGTCGATACAGCCGGCACAATATCAAAAGCAGCCAACCTTATGATGGAGAATGGTGCATTGTCGGTACGTGCCATAGCATCGCATTGTATTATGTCGGGTAACGCATCCGAGCGTGTGCGCGAGTCGTCAATGACCGAGATTGTATTCACCAACAGCATCCCCTACGACAAGGGTTGCCCCAAAGTAAGACAGCTCTCTATTGCCAAAGGATTTGCCGAGGCTATACAATGCGTGCTCAACAACAAGTCAATTAGCAAACAATACGTCTGCTGATAAATAATACAGGAATGAAGAAATTCTTTTCGGCAATAGCATTATTGGTTGCACTTGCATCGTGCACAGGAGGCAGCAACTACACCATCAGCGGCGTCATTGACGGTGCCATTGATGGCGACAGTGTACAATTGGGTTACTCGGTGGATGGTATGAATATGACCACCGTACAGACAACCACAATAGAGAATGGAAGATTCCAATTCAGCGGTAAGGTCGATGGCAGTAAAATATATTATATAGGTTACAACTACACCGACCCACCCCTGTACTCACTCCTCTTCCTCGAGGGCGGTAATATCACAACCGAAATTTCACCCGAAGGAAGCGTAACCGTTGGTACCCCCGCCAATGACCTTAACGCCGAGATTGAGAAGCATCTTGCACAATACGTAAACACAATATACGATTGTCAGATGCAGCTATACAGCGACACACTGCTGCCCGACACAACAAAGGCAGCAT
The DNA here is from genome assembly GCA_045533955.1 of Bacteroidaceae bacterium. Classification (GTDB taxonomy): domain Bacteria; phylum Bacteroidota; class Bacteroidia; order Bacteroidales; family Bacteroidaceae; genus HGM04593. The sequence continues at coordinate 704 of JAZSIU010000045.1, read as the reverse complement.
TGAGCCTTAGGACAATGGAGGCACAGCGCGACGCATCGCTTTACATAAAAGGTATTATCAACGATAATATCGGATCGATAATAGGGCTGTTCCTGCTTGTTCAGTATGCCGAGCTTTTCGACAACGAAGAATTGGACATACTAATAGCAAGCATCCCACAAGAGAATATCGACCGCGACAACAACTGCCTTTACGATATTCTGTGCGAGATACAGAGCGAGCGCAAGGCTCAGCCCTTGAACGAGGAGCCCTCTGAGGAGCAGATTGAGCGGGCACTCGAGCAAGCACTGCAAGGAGCAATGGATGCAGCGTCCGAAGAATAAGATTTCTAAGGAGCCAATAAAAAAGGATTTTCACATTTTGGGTGAAAATCCTTTTTTATGTTTTAGGCTATTTTAATTCCTAAAAAAAGTCCTTTGTACAAGCTGTTTCTTTTGCTGTTTTTAAATTTTGCATCTCGTCCGAGAAGATAGACTACACACGCTTTGCTGTTTGCGGGTAAACTGATATTGCGTTTGTTGACACTATCTTAATCTCTACTATATAAATTTAAACAGCCTCTTAGAATCTGTTTTGAATTTTATTAAACCAAGTTAATTCGTTATTGCTAAGACTAGTTTCGGCTTCTTTGAGACTCTTTTCGGCATCTATCCATTTTGGGAATTTGAAAATAGCTCGCTATTCCCTGCATCCCCAAAATGAAT
>JAZSIU010000077.1:0-2057 GCA_045533955.1 Bacteroidaceae bacterium | reverse complement strand
GACGCGGCGGTTTGGCACCTCGATGTCGGCTCGTCATATCCTGGGGCTGGAGAAGGTCCCAAGGGTTCGGCTGTTCGCCGATTAAAATGGCACGCGAGCTGGGTTCAGAACGTCGTGAGACAGTTCGGTCTCTATCTGTTGTGGGCGTAGGAAGATTGAGGGGTCCTGACTTTAGTACGAGAGGACCGAGTTGGACGAACCTCCGGTGTATCGGTTATGCTGCCAAGTGTACCGCCGAGTAGCCGCGTTCGGATTGGATAAGCGCTGAAAGCATCTAAGCGCGAAGCCAACCCCAAGATTAGTCTTCCCTTGAGGGGCGTAGGAGACGACTACGTTGATAGGCTGCAGATGTACGAGTAGTAATATTTTTAGTCGAGCAGTACTAATTACCCGAACGGCTTTCTTGCTGAATCTTTATCTCATTTCCTGTAAGTGTCAAAATTATCGGAGGCCAACCGATAGACAAAGTGGCATGGTTCTTAGCGAAAGCTAAACCTAAACAAGTTTTAGGTGGTTATAGCAGTGAGGTTCCACCTCTTCCCATTCCGAACAGAGAAGTTAAGCTCACTAACGCCGATGGTACTGCGGTTTTCCCGTGGGAGAGTAGGTAGCCGCCTCTTTAAGCCAATCCGAAAGGGTTGGCTTTTTTGTTTTGGGTATATTCGTACGTATATTAGCCTTAGTTTCTCTGATTTTGAGGCTTAAAGAGGCGGCAGTGCCGCACTCGTTGTGTTACCCACCCCTTAAATCCCCCTCCTGTGAGGGGGACTTTTGTTTACTTCGGCAAGGAAAGCTTACTAATTCTGTGATAGCGACTCCTTTTCTTTTTGTATATAGTGCAATATCTTTTGCACAAGACTCACTCACAAGCCAGGGCTGTACAGATAGTACTATCCCTGGCTTTCTCGTTTCGCTTTGCACAAAACCTATTACACTCTATTCAAAAATTAAGAGGAGTAAGATCTACGACTACTCCTCTTCGCTGCTGCCAATTGAAGCCGAGGGGGAAACCCTCGGCAAGTTAAGCTCTTTATTCCTGAGATGGGGACTTTTGTTTATCTCTGACAACAAAACGTCAGTTTAATTTGTCGTATAGTATCTGTCTGGGTACAAAAAGAGCAGCAATCGGTTGTGATTACTGCTCTTTTTTGTAGAGTTTTACTGATTTAGTACTGGCATATAGACTGTTTGCCACAGCAAGTCATCGTCGTTATTGCTATTATATCGATCGCCATAGGTAACTCGATAGATAATCTTGCCATTCTTATCTGTGCGTTGCTCTATTTTGTCGATAATAATCTTTCCCTCGATTCTCTTTTTGTTCAATTCAGGGAATTTTTCAACCATTAACTGCTCTAAATTTACGCTATCTGTAATATTTGTCCACTTTGTGGGTGCGCAAGCGAGCGTAATAGCTGTACAAACTGCGAGTAAGCATATTTTATATAGAACAGTTTTCATATTTAGAAGTAGTATTTCACTCCGAAGGTTGGGTTAAGGCCCAAATCGAAGTTAAGGACACTGCCGGCATTTGCGAGGGCCACGAAGTTGAGTGATGCCAAGTTTGCAGTAAAGCCGAAGTGTTTAGTAGGGCGGAACTCCATTGAGAAGAGGTGAAGGCCTACGCCCAATCCGGGATGTGCTCCTCCGCTAATGGCCATAGCAAAACCTGCCTCGATGCCCGGAGTATAATAGACATTGTCGCAGAGGCGAACATAGTACGAGAAGTTTGGGCAAGCGGTAAGAGAGTGGATGCCGCCGCTGACAGCATAGCCGATGCTAATACCCAACTTACATCTATCGGCAACGAAGCCTCCAAATTCCGGCTGAATAGTAAAGCCTGCGCCAACGCCGCCATCGCCTGCCTGGATCGCAACGCCAGCCATGCCACCTAAATAGATATCACCCTTACTCTGCGCGGATGCGGCGCTGCAGCCGAGAAGTAGAGCTGCGGCTACAATTAAAAGTCTCTTCATAATCTTGACTATTTGGTTTATAAAACTTTTCCAACCCCCTAATAAAGGGCTCCTATTCCACAAATATAGGCAAAAATTACC
>JAZSIU010000078.1:0-39733 GCA_045533955.1 Bacteroidaceae bacterium | reverse complement strand
TTAAAACAGACAAAAAAAACGGGGATGACCCAAAAGTGTTTTTTACTTCGCGAGAATTGAATATTTGAAAGCTATCTCAGATAGGTATCCGAATAAATCAACCGCAAATTCGTAAATTTTCGACTTTTGGGTCACCCTCTTTATTTATTCTTATTGAAGAATCGGCCGCACAATCGGGCAAGAGAAGCCACTCAAAAGAAGAGCGACAAAATCCTTACTCGGCCGCACGATATTTTCCCTCGTCCTTATCTTCGAGCATACTCAGGTACGACTGATAGCGCGACGGCGCCAATCGCCCCCCCTCCAACGCCTCGAGCACGGCACATCCCGGCTCGTGCGTGTGGGTACAATTGCCATATTTACAATTCTGCGACAACTCGAAAAATTCAACAAAATAGTGAGCAATCTCCTCTACCTCCATATTATAAGAGCCAAAGCCCTTAACGCCCGGTGTATCCACAAGATAACTCCCGGGCATAAGTTCGAACATCTCGGTGTAGGTTGTCGTGTGCATACCCGTGTCGTGTATGCGCGAAATTTCGCCCACTTTTGCCGCCACAGAGGGCGAGATTGCATTTACGATGCTCGATTTTCCAACGCCCGAGTTTCCCGCAAGCAGCGACACTTTTCCGCGCATCATCGAGCGCAATTCGTCTATGCCCGTGCCATCCACCGCCGACACCCTCAGGCAACTATACCCTATACTCTCGTACAGTGCCATAAGATAGTCAAGCTCGAGACGCTCGCCGTCGGAGTAAATATCTGTCTTATTAAAAAGCAGCACGACAGGCACACGATAGGCCTCGGCCGAGGCAAGGAAGCGGTCGATAAATGTGGTTGACGTTGCCGGGTGGCTTATCGTTATCACAAGAAAGCACAGGTCGAGATTTGCTGCCAGAATATGCGATTGCTTCGATAGGTTCGAGGCCTTGCGCACAATATAATTCTTGCGCGGCATAATATCTATAATGTAGGCCGTACCATCCTCGCGCAGACTCACTTTCACATAGTCGCCCACGGCCACGGGATTAGTGCTCTTTATCCCCTTTAGTCGGAAATTGCCCTTTATCCTGCACTCTACTAAAGTGCCGTCGACACAGCGCACCTCATAGACGCTGCCCGCGCTCTTTATTACGGTTCCTTGCACGATATTCGCCAGACTTTTATACGGTCATAATCTCTTTTTCCTTGTCGGCAAAGAGCTCTTCGGCCTTTTTAATGTACTTATCGTGAATCTTCTGCAATTTCTCCTCGCCATCCTTTGCCACGTCCTCGGGAGTACCGTCTTTAATCGACTTTTTTAGAATGTCAATTGAATCGCGACGAGCATTGCGGATACTTATCTTTGCCGTCTCCAATTCGCGCGCGCACTGCTTTACAAGCTGCTGACGACGCTCACCGGTGAGCGGTGGAATAGCCACAATTATCACCTCGCCGTTGTTTGCAGGCATAATACCCACGGGCGAGTCTATTATAGCCTTCTCAATGGCGCTGAACATACTCTTATCCCACGGCTTTATCGAGATTGTTCTAAGGTCGGGGGTTGTGATTGTAGCCACATTGTTGATGGGAACCTCGGAACCATACGAGTTTACACGTACACAATCGAGCAGGTGAGGGTTGGCCTTTCCCGCACGAATGTGTGAATACTCCTCCTCGAGGTGCAAAATTGCAAGCTCCATCATCTCCTCGGCCTCGCCGAGACATACTTTAACGTCTAACATAATATTTCAATATTTTAGTTTAATACTTTTACACAGCAACAAGTGCACCGCAACGCACTATGTTGCGCAAGTGCAAATTAAAATACGGATAATTTACACATTATCGCAAAAATATAGATAATGTGCGAAGCATACTCTAATTTAACTTTATTTAACAATAGAATATTTCAGCGAACAACGTAATTCATACAATAATGCTTACATTCGCAACAACACAGGCAACTAACCGCCCTCAGCAATTGTTTAATAACTAAAAAAGGAGGTAAATATGAAAGGTAATGTTCCGCAAAATCATTTAGTACGAGTGTTTAACGGCAATCTGTGGGAGGCGCAAATTATCCAGGGGCTTCTACAATCGAACCATATAAATTGTATGATAGAGAACGACACACTCTCGGCCGTAACATCGCCCTACGCCACATTGGGCGGCGAGGTGTGGGTGCTTGTAAATGCCGGCGACGAAGAGGCTGCTGCATTGCTAATAAAAGAGAGCCGATTAGAGTGCAACCCATTTAACTGAGCAATCCGCGACTATAAAATCCACCCGCCGAGCAGCAAAAATAAAAACGGCACTTTCCGTAAAGGAGAGTGCCGTTTTTATTTCTCATTTGGCAAGGAAGCTTAGCCCTTAATCTCTTTGATACGAGCTTTCTTACCTGTGAGGGCACGAAGATAATAGAGCTTAGCACGACGTACACGACCGAATTTGTTAACGGTGATGCTGTCGATAGAGGGCGAGTTCAAGGGGAAGATACGCTCAACACCTACGGTACCCGACATTTTACGAACGGTGAAACGCTTCTCGTTACCGTGGCCGGCAATCTTGATAACAACACCGCGATACATCTGGATACGCTCCTTTGTACCCTCAATAATTTTGTAAGCTACTGTTACAGTATCACCGGGGTGAAACTCCATCTCACGTTTAACGTCAGTAGCAAATGCTTCTTTAGCAACTTTAATTAAATCCATTTTTTTTGATTTTTTTTAATTGTTGTTTCTCCTACGCAACATATCAAGTTACTCTTCCTTGACAGCGATTACGCCGGAAGCGGCTGCAAAGATAAATATTTTTTTCTTAACAGGCTCAAAAAGAGAGCAATATTTTTAGCTATACAACCCATTTTACAATAAAAAACAAATTTTACGGTGCTGCAACTGATGATAATACATAATAAAAATGTAAATTTGAGGCCAAAACAGACACCATCCTATGATAAAGAAAAAAACAGCCGCCGCACTTATATCAATCCTTTTGCTTGCGACGGCAGGCTGTGGCCAAATAAAGCGCATAAACAAGATTGAGGGCTGCACCATTGCTGTCGCCCCCGCCCCGCACGCAAGCATCGACAGCCGCATCACCACGCTCATAGCCAAGGGGCACAAGGCCGTTGACAGCATAAAAGCCCCCATTATCGGGCACGCCTCAATGACCTTAGAGGTAAAATCGCCCGAAAGTCCGCTGATGAATTTTGCAGCCGACGCTCTGCGCGCCGAGGCCCACAGACACACCAACGAAAAAATAGACATTGCAATAACCAATAAAGGCGGCCTGCGCAGCGAAATTACCAAAGGGACAATAACCTTTGGCGACATTTACAATGTCTTCCCCTTTGAAAACACTCTTGTAACGCTCACCCTCAACGGCCGTCAGCTCCTTGAATTATTCGGCGAGATTGCCCGCGAGGGCGGCGAACCCATAAGCGGCGCCCGCATTCTGATTACCGACGAGGGGCAGGCCTCAAAATGTCTATCGGCAGAAGTAGGTGGAAAATCCCTCCCCTCCAACCCTCACGAGCTACAAAAAAGGGAATTTCGCATAGCCACCAGCGACTATCTTGCACAGGGCAACGACGGCCTTGCCACGTTGGCCGAGGGGTACGACAGGAAAGAGTATAAAATAACTCTGCGCGACCTTATGATAAATCACATAAGCTCGCTCGAAAAGGCCGGCACAAGCGTAAGCGCCGCCATAGACCACAGAATAAAAATTGTATCGAGCGACAAAAAGCCGAATAATACACACCGCACCCCACATTTATGAAAAATATACTCTTATCAACAATCGCAGCGATAATAATCCTGTGCCATAGTTGCAGCGACACGTGTACCGAAATAACCATTCTGCACACAAACGACACACACAGCCACATTGAGCCCGAGAAGAACGGCAGCGGAGGGCTCAAGAATCGCGCGGCACTCATCGCGTCGGAACGCGAAAAAGCCGGTGCCACAAGCACCCTTCTGCTCGACTGCGGCGACTTTTCACAAGGCTCGCTCTACTACAACACATTCAAAGGAGCATTCGAGATTCAAGCGATGAACCTTTTGGGCTACGACGCCTGCGCCATCGGCAACCACGAATTTGATTTTGGGCTCGAGAATCTTGCCCTTTTGGCAAAAAATGCCGATTTTCCACTCCTCTGCGCCAATCTCGACTTTAGCGCCACCCCCTGCAAAGGCCTCATCAAGCCCTACACCATAATAGAACGCGGCGGAGCAAAAATAGGCCTCTTCGGACTATCGCCCAAACTCGAGGGGCTTGTGCTGCGCGAGAATTACGAAGGCGTACAATACCTCCCGCCCCTCGACGCAGCCCAAAAGTGCGCCGACGAACTGCGCCACAAAGGGTGCGACATAATCATCTGCCTCTCGCATCTGGGGTGGAACATCCCCGGCACATACAGCGACACACAATTGGCCGCCGAGACAAGCGGCATCGACATAATCCTCGGCGGACACTCGCACGACCTATTCGACGCCCCGCAGCGCCTCACAAATAAAATAGGAAAAGAGGTCGTCGTGCAACAAGCTGGAAAGTACGGACGAAATATCGGAAAAATAACAGTCATATTAGACAATTAACAGCACAATCAATTAAATTACGTTAAAAATGTCAATATTCAGTTTATTTAACCTATATTCGCACACTCATTCGAGATTATTAACCCTAACATATTGAACAGATGAAAAAGAATCTATCACTCGCAGCCGCTGCGCTTCTCGCAGTTGCATCGTGCACAACGCCCCCGCCCGCAGGTTACACAATCAACGGAACAGTGTCCGACTCGACCCTTAACGGCAAGACAATTTACCTAATCGACCCTCACAGCGACGACCAGCCCTGCGATTCGGCAGTAATTACCGACAACAAATACACATTCACCTCGCAAGAGACCCTCGCCGAGCCCTGCGCAATGCGCATTACTATGGGCCGCGGAGGCCTAGTAGTATTCCTTGACAACGGCGTTGTTGCAAACATTGGCACAGGCGAGCACTCTATCGACAACGGCGGTCTGAACGACAAAGCCGAAGCGATTACAAAGAGCATCACCGAGAAAAGAGACCAAAAGCGTCAGACATACGAGGCACTGCTACAAGCCGGCGTTGGAATGGACAGCATCCGCACCGCACTCTCGGACATCGACGCCGAGATAATGAGCCTCTACTCCACCGCCATCGAGGAGAACAAGGACAACATTTTTGGAGCCTTCATATTTGCAATAACAATAGACAAATACAACAGCATCGAGGCACTCGACTCGGCAGCAGCCACCATCAAATATGCCGAGAAATTCCGCGACGTCAGCAACAAGCGCAAGACAATCAAGAGCCTTGAGGCCACAAAAGAGGGCGCAATGTTCACCGACTTTGACGGTAAGAACATCGACGGCACCCCCGCCAAGCTATCCGACTACGTTGGCAAAGGACAATATGTGCTGGCCGACTTTTGGGCAAGTTGGTGCGGCCCCTGCCGCGGCGAGATACCCAATCTCAAAGAGCTTCAAAAGAAATTCGGCAGTAAGAAATTCACCGTTCTCGGCATAAACGTATGGGATCAAGAGAGCGAGTTTAAAAAAGCACTCGAGAGCGAGAGCATCAACTACCCACAGCTATATGCATCGCATAATACCAACGCTACAACCCTCTACGGTATTCAGGGCATTCCTCAGATTATACTGTTTGGCCCCGACGGCACAATCATCAAGCGCGACCTTCGTGGCGAGGCTATGAAGAATTTCGTAGCCGAGGAACTGAAGAAATAACACCCCTCCCCTGCCACAGACAAATAAACAATGGGGATGACCCAAAAGTGTTTTTTACTTCGCGAGAATTGAATATTTGAAAGCTATCTCAGATAGGTATCCGAATAAATCAACCGCAAATTCGTAAATTTTCGACTTTTGGGTCACCCTCATTGTTTTACACCAACGGCATCAAGGCTTAAAACAGCCGTTTACTCCTTTTGACCGAAGCACAGGTCGCCGGCATCGCCCAACCCCGGAACAATATAAGAATGCTCGTTCAGCAAGGGATCAATCGCGGCACAATAAAGGATTGTATCCTCGGGAAAATGCCCCCTGACATAATCGACGGCACACTCGCTGGCAATAACAGCCGCAAGAATAACCTTTGAGGGGACACCCTTTGTCAGCAACGCACGATAGCCAAGATAAGCGCTACTGCCCGTTGCCAGCATAGTATCTACAAGCATCAGAGCCTTACCCTCGAGGTGCGGCGATGCAAGATACTCAATCTGCACATCAAAATGAGCCTCATCGGTGTACCGCCTATAAGCCGACACAAAAGCATTCTCGGCCCCATCAAAGATATTGTGAAAGCCCGTGTGCAACGGAAGGCCCGCACGCAGAATCGTAGCAAGCACCACACTGTCCGATGGGACACACTGCCGCGAACAGCCCAACGGCGTCTCGACCGACGTCTCGTGATAGTCAAGTTCACGACTAATCTCGTAAGCCATAATCTCGCCTATACGCTCGACATTCCTGCGGAAACGCATACTATCGCCCTGCACATTCACATCGCGCAGCTCGGACACAAATTTATTAAGAACAGTATTCTGCTTCGATAAATCAACTACCTTCATATTTTTATACATTTATTATATTATCACTCGTAAAACCGCCGAGACGAAAAAACGCACTCGCTATTTACAGCAAAAATAGTCATTTCCGATAATAAACACACAAAAACAATACAAAAATTCACATTTTACAAGGCTTTTTTTAACAAAAAACAAAATAGCGCCATCGCCCCACAAAGCAGCGTATACTACTGATGTACAACATATTATATCTATACAAGAGCAAAGCCGAAGGAAATAATCCGACACTTTTCACACTAATTAAAGAAAAATTTCTTTAATTATTTTGAGAGTTTAAGTAAAAAGATATATCTTTGCATTTGGAAAACTTCGGCAACTTTAGAAATAAGGGTGCCGCAAGAGGTTCCGCGCGACTTTAAACAGAATTTATTAACCAATAATTTATTTTTTAATTATGGCAACAATAGATCTTACCAAGTATGGTATTACCGGCGCAACAGAGGTAGTTTACAATCCCTCTTACGAGCAGCTTTTTGCCGAGGAGACAAAGCCGGGTCTCGAGGGTTTTGAGGTTGGTCAGGAGACTGAGCTCGGAGCAGTTAACGTAATGACAGGTGTTTACACCGGCCGCTCGCCCAAAGACAAATTCATCGTTAAGGATGCAACATCTGAGAACACCGTATGGTGGACATCTGAGGAGTACAAGAACGACAACAAGCCCGTTACAACCGAGACTTGGAATGTTCTTAAAGATATTGCAACAAAGGAGCTCTCGAACAAAAGGCTTTTCGTTGTTGACGCATTCTGCGGCGCAAACGCAGCTACACGTTTGAAAGTACGTTTCATTATGGAGGTTGCTTGGCAGGCTCACTTTGTTAAGAATATGTTCATCCGTCCCACAGAGGAGGAGCTGGCATCATTCGGCGAGCCCGACTTTGTAGTTTACAACGCTTCAAAGGCAACAGTTCCCAACTATGCCGAGCTTGGTCTTAACTCAGAGACAGCCGTTGTATTCAACCTCACAACACGCGAGCAGGTTATCCTTAACACCTGGTACGGTGGTGAGATGAAGAAGGGTATGTTCTCAATGATGAACTACTACCTTCCCCTTCAGGGCATCGCTTCAATGCACTGCTCGGCCAACACAAACGAGAAGGGTGAGACAGCAATCTTCTTCGGTCTCTCGGGTACAGGAAAGACTACTCTTTCGACCGACCCCAAGCGTATGCTTATCGGCGACGACGAGCACGGTTGGGACGACGACTGCGTATTCAACTTTGAGGGTGGCTGCTACGCAAAGGTTATCAATCTCGACAAGGAAAGCGAGCCCGACATTTACAACGCCATCCGTCGCGACGCACTCCTCGAGAACGTAACAGTTGACGCTGATGGCAAGATTAACTTCGCCGACAAGAGCGTTACCGAGAATACTCGTGTATCTTACCCCATCAACCACATCAACAACATCGTAAAGCCCGTTTCTAAGGCTCCCGCTGCCAAGAAGGTAATCTTCCTCTCGGCCGATGCATTTGGTGTGCTTCCTCCCGTATCTATCCTCTCGCCCGAGCAGACACAGTACTACTTCCTCAGCGGCTTTACAGCAAAGTTGGCAGGTACAGAGCGTGGCATCACAGAGCCCACTCCCACATTCTCGGCTTGCTTCGGTGCAGCATTCCTCAGCTTGCACCCCACAAAGTACGGCGAGGAGCTCGTTAAGAAGATGGAGGCTAACGGCGCTAAGGCTTACCTTGTAAACACAGGTTGGAACGGTACAGGCAAGCGTATCTCTATCAAGGACACACGCGGCATCATCGACGCCATCCTCGATGGTTCAATCGACAACGCTCCCACAAAGACAATCCCCTATTTCGACTTTGTAGTACCCACAGCGCTTCCCGGCGTTGACCCCGCCATCCTCGATCCTCGCGACACATACGCCGAGGTTTCAGAGTGGGAGGTTAAGGCTAAAGACCTTGCAGGCCGCTTCATCAAGAACTTTGCTAAATACACAGGCAACGAGGCCGGTAAGGCTCTCGTTGCAGCAGGTCCCCAGCTCTAATCAAGCATAATGCTATAAGTTTAAATAATTCGGCGTCGGCTCATTATGGGCCGACGCTTTTTTTCATCGTCCCGTAATGTGCAGAAAATAAAATTCGCTCTACACAATGCTTTATGCTCATAAAGCATTACCTTTGCTTAAAAAGAAGAAAACACACAGTCCAACCAACCTCACGATGCTCAGCAAAGAGACACAAGAATTTATAACAACGCACCGCAACGACGACGTCCGCGCACTTGCCCTGCAAGCAGCACGCTACCCCGACGTAGATATTCGCGAGGCAGTAACACAGATTCAAGGGTGGCAGCTCGCAAAGGACAAGCTACCCACTTGGGCCGCCACTGACGGCATAATATACCCCGTCAGGCTATCAATGGAGCAGTGCTCGTCCGAGGCGACGGCGCGCTACAAGGCCCGGCTGGCACAAGGCAACATAATGGCCGACCTTACGGGAGGCTTCGGCATTGATTGCAGCTATATGGCACGTAATTTCGGCCGAACAATATACATTGAACGCAACAGCACGTTGTGCAACATTGCCCGACACAATTTCGCACTGCTGGGCCTTGGAAACGTCGAAATAAAAAACAGCGTCTGCGAAGATATTCTCGACACACTGCCCCACTGCGATTGGATATACGCCGACCCCGCCCGCCGCGACAGCATCGGCGGCAAGGTGGTTGCACTATCCGATTGCGAGCCCGACATACCACAATTAGAGGCCCGGCTAATGAGGCGCTGCAACGCAGCAATGATAAAATGCTCACCAATGCTCGACATTACCGCAGCCTGCCGCAATCTGCACAACATAAAAGAGGTACATATAATAGCCGTGAACAACGAGTGTAAAGAGCTTCTGCTCATTTTAGAGCACAGTACCCCGAACACCCCGACAGCCCTGCACTGCATAAATATTCTCAAAGAAGGGCAGCAGCGCTTCAGCACCACAATCGAGGCGCAACAGAGGCCTGCAACATACACAGATAGTATAAGAAAATACCTCTACGAGCCCAATGCAGCCATACAAAAAGGCGGATGCAACGCCACCCTCGCACACACAATGAGCATAGAGAAGCTGCACCCAAACAGCCAACTATTTACGTCCGAGAGATTCATAAACGACTTTCCCGGGCGAGCCTTTATCGTCGAGGGCGTAAGCCCCTTTTCAAAAAAAGAGATAAAAATTCTGCTCGATGGCATCAAACAAGCCAATATCACAGTGCGCAATTTTCCCGACACGGTACAGGGGCTGCGCAAGCGCCTGAAAATAGCCGAAGGTGGCGACACATATATATTTGCCACCACCCTCAACAACGGCGATAAAGTGCTCGTCAGATGCCGCAAGACCCATCAATCGGGCACATAATCGACATACATAGTATAAAAATGGTTTCTCTCGAGGGTAAAAGCGGGCAGCGTCAGTGTCATTGACGAGCCTGCATCATCGAAAAGCTGCACGCTCCATTCATCCTCGCCAAAAGCCACAGGCGGTAGCGCCATAAACAGATAGACAGGCTCGCTACTGATGCTCGCCGCACCACAGTTGAGCGTTACGCTGTGCTCACCATCCTTGTCCATAAGAACCACCGGAGGAATATTTGCTCCCACCTTTATGTGCATATTACCACTCACAACCTTACCGGGCGAAGCGAGCACAATACGCTCAATTTTCGTATCGTTTGCAGCAGTGAGCGCAAAGCGGATAAAGCAGCACACATTCTTAAAGGTAAAAGAGGTTGTCGTTACGTTGCCAACCGCCGCCACCATAGGCGAACCATCGGGAATAGAATTTAACACCGCCCTCTGATGCGTGGGAAAGAGTGTTGCCAACGTATCGGGAGCCACAAGCGAGGCAAACTCATAGTAGGGGTACAGAGCTACATTAGTATATTCCGCACCCTCCTCATCTACCGTCCCACCGATGACAAAAGAGCCCTCGACAAGAAATTTTGCATTGCGGCCATCCGGTTCGCCATAAACAACAGCACAATTCATTATATCACCGCCCAGAAAGACACTCAGAGAGTCGTTGGCGTCCCAATAGACACTTACGCCATCGTCGTTCAGCGTGGTACGTGTGGACGCTGTGATATTCTCGGTTGCCGCCCCAAGTAATAATGGGCGCCTCTGGAGCGACTGTTCATCGTCGCTACTGCATCCTGCCCCGAGGAGCACAAATGCACATAATAATACATAGTTTAATCTACTCATAATAAAAGTTACTTGAATTTCTAAAAAACCTCTCCCTAAAGAAGGCAAGCGCGGGTCAATCCTTCCAAATATTGCCCCAATTATCCCTGTGCCTGTTCGTCGAGGTTGGAATAACTCCGCCATTGTTCAACTGCTCATTCGAGGCAGCAATCATCTGTTCGCACACGCAATCAATTATCTGCTGCTGCGGTGCACAATACTCTTTTTTCATACTCGTCTTTTCTTTTTAGTTGTTTAGTTATACACAAATAAAACAACAGCGCCGATAAAAAAGTTGAGAGGGTGTGTCAAATTCAAATTTTGACACACCCTCTCGCGGGAAATGTTTTTTCGGTTGTATGAGTGCTATTTTTTATGCCTCATAAGTACCGCATCCATTTTTCTCTGCACGACAAGTTCGTAGGCTTTTGCAAAATTATCATCGCGCGTGTTTATAATCTCCATATACTCGCTCATATCCCAAAGGTCGCGCGCAAGCAGGGCCTTCATCTGCAACGAGAGCATAGGGATTGAGCGTTGGTACTCCTCTTCTCCCCCCTCGAGCTTGACGCTGTCGCGGGCTGCCATCGTGCGCAAGCGACCGAGAAGTTCCTCATCTACCACAAACTCGTCGCGGAATTTCTGCATCGTGGGATACGACTTTTGCAACTTCTCGCGGTTGTCGTCAAGATAGCGCAGCGTCGTCTGCAGCATTGTTCCTCGACGCACAATCTCGCGGTGATATTTTGTATATTTATTTGTGTCGAGTGGCACAAAATAATCGGGCATAATACCTCCGCCGCCATAGACAGTGCGTCCCAGACGTTTGGTGCTCATCATAAGCGAGTCGGGGAAATGTATGCTGTCGGCGCTTGCAAGCTCGCCGCGATTGTAACGTTCCATAAGGTCGTTGCCGTAGCTTATCGAGTCGCCGTAAGGTTTCTGAATATTACGCCCCGAGGGGGTGTAATAGCGCGACACGGTCAGACGTATCATTGCTCCGTCAGGCAGATTAAATGCACGTTGCACAAGCCCCTTACCAAAGGAACGACGACCCACAATAACGCCACGATCCCAATCTTGGATGGCGCCTGCAAGAATCTCCGAGGCCGAGGCTGACGTCTCATCGACAATCACAGCCACATTGCCTTTGGTGAATCGTCCGCCACCCTCGGCAAGATAGTTGTAACGCGGGAAGGCACGGCCCTGAGTGTAGACGACAAGCTGTCCGCGCTCGAGAAACTCATTGGCAATATCGACAGCCGCCTGAAGGTAGCCTCCGCCATTACCCTGAAGGTCAAGGATAAGATTCTTCATACCCTGTTTTTTCAATGAATCGAGCTTAGAGACAAACTCCCGGTGCGTGGTTGCACCAAAAGAGTTTATGTGTATGTAACCCACCTTTTTATCGACCATATAGGCTGCATCGACGCTGTATGTGTTTATCTTGTCGCGCACAAGATTAAAGACGAGAGGCTCGTCGAGGCCGCGACGCATCACATTCAGTTTCACCGTCGAGCCTTTGGGACCGCGCAGACGTTTCATAATCTCGCCCCTGTCCATCTTTACGCCCGCAATTGCAGTGTCGTTCACCGTAACGATACGGTCGCCGGGCAGAATTCCTGCCTTCTCCGAGGGGCCGTTCAACGTTGTCTGTATCACAAAGAGCGTATCATCGACAATATTGAATTGTATGCCTATGCCCTCGAAATTTCCACGCATAGCCTCCTCAATGCTCTTTACCTCGTCGGGGGTCGAGTAGGTCGAGTGCGGGTCGAGTTCTTTGAGCATTGCCTTTATTCCCGCCTCGACAATTTTGGCCTCATAGACGCTGTCAACGTAGTATCGGGTTATTATATTTTCAGAAAAAAGTAGCTTAGCCAGCTGTTCGGGAATAGCTGCTCCGCCCTGTTGTTGCGCTCGAGCCGCTGTAAAGGGTAGCACAAGCAGCACAAATAATAAAACAATATTCTTTCTCATAATTATCCTCTTTTAATTATAGTTTTTATGGCAACATTTTCGAGACGTCTTTACCGTAGTGCATAAGCTCGCGCACGACACTGCTGCTTATGGACGAATATTGAGGCTCGCTTATGAGCAGCAGTGTCTCAATGCCGCTTATCTGTCGGTTAACATCGGCAAGCTCGCGCTCATATTCAAAGTCCTTTACGCTGCGTACGCCTCGCAGCAGGCAGTCGGCTCCGATGCTTTTGGCAAAATCTACCGTGAGACCATCGTATGCAACACACTCGATGCGCGGTTCCCCGGCATAAAGGCTACTGATGGCCTGCACGCGCTCTTCGAGGCTCAGCTTCGACAGTTTGTCGGCGTTACGGCCCACTGCAACCACCACACGGGCAAACAGCGGCAAGGCTCGCAACACTATGCGATGGTGTCCAATGGTGTAAGGGTCGAACGTACCTGCAAAAAGCGCTGTACAACCTGTTTCTGCGAGACTATTCTTCATCGGGTTTATCCTCCTCGACAACAAGATTATCAATAATAAAATTCTGACGCTCCATAGTATTCTTGCCCATATAGTAGCTCAGGAGGTCATCGACCTTATCGTCCTTGTGCATAGTAACGCGTTCGAGGCGCATATCGGGGCCGATAAATGTGCGGAATTCATCGGGCGATATTTCTCCGAGACCTTTGAATCGGGTAATCTCGGGGTTGGGCGAGAGCTTTTCTATGGCCGCAATGCGTTCCTCCTCGGTGTAACAATATATTGTCTCAAAATCACCTTTGCCTTTCGAGTCGGTTGCGGCCTTTTTCCCTCGTGCATTCTTTCGTTTGTTGCGCACGCGGAAGAGCGGTGTCTGCAAGATATATACGTGTCCTTTCTTAATAAGCTCGGGGAAGAATTGCAGGAAGAAGGTTATGAGCAGCAGACGTATGTGCATTCCATCGACGTCGGCATCGGTTGCCACAATTACCTTATTGTAGCGCAGCCCCTCGAGGCCATCCTCAATGTTCAGCGCTGCCTGTAACAGATTAAATTCATCGTTCTTATATACGACGGCACGGCTCATTCCGTAGCTGTTCAGAGGCTTTCCGCGCAAGCTGAAGACCGCCTGAGTATTTGCGTCGCGACTTTTTGTGATTGAGCCGCTGGCCGAGTCGCCCTCAGTGATGAAGATACTGCTCTCGTCAACGCGGTCGCCTTTGGGGTCGTTGTAGTGTATGCGGCAGTCGCGCAGTTTGCGGTTGTGCAGATTCACTTTTTTGGCCTTCTCGCGTGCCTGCTTTGTCAGTCCGGCAAGCTCTTTGCGCTCCTTCTCGGATGCAGTAATCTTGGCCAGCATCGCCTCGCTTATATCGGGGTTACGGTGCAGAAAATTATCGAGCTCTACTTTCACAAAATCGCCGATAAATTTCTTTACGCTGGTGCTATTTTCGTCGGGTGCCACTCGCAACGAGCCTAATTTTACTTTTGTCTGGCTCTCGAACACCGGCTCTTGAATATTTATGGCTATTGCGGCCACAATGCCGTTACGAATGTCGCTATACTCGAAATTCTTGGCTGTAAAAAAGTCGTGTATGGTCGATGCCACCAGCTCCTTGAACGCACTCTGATGTGTACCTCCCTGCGACGTGTGCTGTCCGTTCACAAACGAGTAATACTCCTCGCCATACTGTGCTGCGTGCGTAAAGGCAATCTCAATATCCTCGCCCTTTAGATGGATAATAGGATAGAGACTCTCAGCCGTCATATTATCGGTCAGTAGGTCGGCAAGGCCGTTGCGCGATAATATGCGGCGGCCGTTAAACATTATTATAAGACCCGTATTCAGATAAGTATAGTTGCGCAGCATTGTCTCGACAAATGCGGCACGATACTCGTAGTTGCGGAAGAGCTTTCCATCGGGGGTAAAGGAGACGAAAGTACCATTCTCTTCGCCTGTGCTCTCTGTTACGTCCGACACAAGCACACCCTCGGCAAAAGAGGCCTTGCGCACCACACCGTCGCGGTGGCTGCGCACCTCGAATCGGGCGCTCATAGCATTTACAGCCTTTAGTCCGACACCATTCAGTCCCACCGACTTTTTAAAGGCCTTATCGTCATATTTTGCACCGGTATTCAGCTTGCTGACGGCGTCTATCATAGCACCCTGCGGAATACCGCGGCCATAGTCGCGCACCGTTACCGAGTGATTATCCACAATATCAACCTCGATGCGGCGTCCGGCGCCCATCTTAAACTCGTCGATGCAGTTGTCTATAACCTCTTTTAGCAGCACATATACACCATCGTCGCTCTGCGAGCCGTCGCCCAGCTTACCAATGTACATTCCCGGGCGCAGACGAATATGCTCCATATCATTCAGATGGCGTATATTCTCGTCGGTGTATGCCGTCTGCTCCTGCGTCGGTGCGCCCTCGTTAAAAAGTATATCCTCGTCCATTATTATAACTCTTTCTTGTATGCCCTGCGGCGTTTATGTTGTTCTTTCTCGAACATCTCCCACTGCGATTGAATCTTTGTGTTAGTCTCAAGCTCTGGGTTACTCTCAATATCCACAACCCCCATTTCTATATAACGCGGCAGAAGGTCGTTTATTATCAACGCATTTACGCCCTTGCTCTGATACTCGGGCTTTACCGCCATAAGCAGAAAGTCGAGCCTTTTGGGGCGGCGTGCGAATAGAGGCTTCAGAAAATGTATCCACCCGAAGGGGAACAATCTACCGCCCGACTTTTGCAGTGCCGTAGCATACGATGCAAGGCTCACGCCTATTCCCACAAGGTTGTCATTCTCGTCGGCGACAAGCGAGATTAGGCGCAGGTCGATGAGCGGCAGATAAGAGTTTATAAACTGCTTAATCTGCCCCTCGCTCAGGGGCGAGAAGCCATAGAGCGGCGCGTAAGCCTCGTTGACAAGCTCGAAGAGCGCACGACCATACCTCTTGGCCAGCGCACGCGACGAGCCACACTTTACCACGTGCAGCTTGTAGCGTTTGGCAATAAGCCCAGAGAGTCGCTCGGTCTTTTCCCAATTCTTCTCGGGTACCTTAAAGAGGTACTCTACCCAATCGACATCCTTCTCGTAGCCCAGCCTTTCGATGTGCTCTGCATAATAGGGATAGTTGTAAATTGTGGCCATAGTGCTCACCCTGTCGAAGCCATCGATAAGAAGTCCCTCGGGGTCAAAATCGGTAAAGCCCAGCGGGCCTTGAACCTCGCACATTCCCCTCTCGCGCCCCCACGCCTCCACCGTGTCGATTAGTGCCTTTGACACCTCCTCGTCGTCGATAAAATCGAACCATCCGAAGCGCACGGCCCTCACGTTCCACTTTTCGTTGGCTTTATTGTTTATGATTGCAGCCACACGACCCACAATCTCGTCGCCCCGATAGGCAAGGAAATAATCGGCCTCACAAAATTCAAAAGCAGCGTTACGCTCCTTGTCGAGCGTCGCAATCATATCCTCGTAAAGGTCGGGCACAAAATAGGGGTTACCCTTGTACAATTCGCAGTTGAAACGAATAAATCTCTTCAGTTGCTTTTTATTTGTAACTTTTACTATGCTTACAGACATTTTGTCGCACTATTCTGTTTATACTGTTCGTAAATTCATTCAAGCAATCGACACCATTGGACACAGGAGGCCGATTATTCTTAATTTTGTAAAATTACAGTTTTCTGTCGAAAAAAACAAATTAAGAATTCATAATAAGATAGGTTGTGTAAACAACATAAACTGTTATTAGTAAAACACCCTCGAGACGTGTAATAACACTCTTTCCGCCGAATTTTGTTACTGCATATATCAGCAGCGACGAGAAGAGCAGCACATAAAAATCAATCGGGCTGAATCCGTCAAGAGCTATCGGGGTAATCGTAGCACTGCAACCGAGAATAAAGAATATATTCAAAATGCTACTGCCCAGCACATTACCCAGCGCAATACCGACATTACCCTTGCGCGCGGCATTTACCGAGACGGCAAGCTCGGGCAGCGAGCTTCCGGCCGAGACGATTGTAATACCAATCACTGCCTCGGACAGCCCCAGCATACGGGCAATTTCCGTTGCTCCATCGACAAAGATATTTCCGCCCGCAATAAGCGCCACAAGGCCTCCGACGATAAACAAGAGAGCCTTACCCACAGAGCAGGGAGCATCGGCCTCGTCGCCCTCCTCGCCGTCATTTGTAATAGAGAATGTATAGCGTATAAACACCATCAGGAAGCACAGCAGCAAAAGTCCGCCGTTTCTTGTAATAAAGCCCCCCTCGGCCTCGCCATAGAGGATATTTCCGGCCACAAGAATCAGCGCCACCGACGCCAACAGATTAAACGGAATCTCGCGCGAGAGCATTTTCGGGCTGAAGCGAATGGGAGCGATAAGCGCAGCAACACCCAAAATAAACATTCCGTTAAAGATATTACTACCCACAATATTACCAAGCGCAATGCCCGAGCTGCCCTTAATTGCCGAGCCCAAACTAATCACAAGCTCGGGCAACGAGGTTCCAAGCGCCACGATAGTCAGTCCGATGACAAGCTCACTCACCCCGAAGCGTCGTGCCACAGCCGACGCACCCTTTGTCAGCCAATCGGCACCAAGAATCACAAGCACAATGCCTGCGATAAAGCCTATTACAGATAAAATCATTTCTTCGCTCGCTTATTATAGATTAAAAACTGTCTAACCTTTCAATAAAAACAGAGGACTAAACAACATTCTACTTTCGGATAAATACCTTCTTGCCACCGATAATGTAGATACCGGGAGCATCCACAGCCTCGATTCTGCGTCCCGTAAGGTCGTAAACAGCCGCGGCGCCCTCACCCTCGGCACGCATATTCTCGATTCCCGTTGTACCCTCGCTCAAGCGCAAAAATACCGAATTTTGTGCCGCCGACGAAAGAACACTCGCAGGCAAATAAGCCTTGAAAGCATTGTTAAGGAACTTTCCATCGGTCATTTTTGCCTTATACAGCCCTGTCTCGCCATCCACACACGAGAGGACGTAAGCCTCCTCGGCAATATACTCGTCGGCCAGAGAACCTTTCAACAGGTTACCCTCGACCTCTGCCGTAGCCTTCGAGGATGACAGATTAAACAGATGCTCGCCGGCACCCTGAAGGATGAGGCCCGTATTTGCAGGCACAACACCCTCGACCGAAACAAGGAGAGCGGCGTTTGCATTTGCCTCTTTTATCACATAAGCCTCTATGGTCTCGGGGATTACAAAATTGTAGCCCAAATAGAGCGTCGCATAGCCTGCGCTCGAGACACTGCGATAAAGTCCCGTACCCTCGACTTTAGTAGACTTTAATCCTGCGATACCAAAATAGTCCGTCAATTTAGCCTCAATAACCACTTTTTTCTTAAGATTCATCGGATTATCCGACAAATTAAGCGCTGTACGGACAGTGCCGCTGGGAAGCTGTACGGGAAGACATTTTGTATAATCAGTCTCATCGGCATTATCAGCAATAAGGATATTCGAGACAGAAACATCGCCCGAGGCCGAAAAGATACAATTAGCGCCATCGGCACCCAAGCTACTTCCGGCGATATAACCCACAATGTAGCCTGTTATTGTAGCGGGAATCTCCTCATCCTTGACATATTGTACAAGAGCATCGGCCACAGAGCCCTCGACCGACAAGGGCACTTTCTTATATTCAGCCGTTGCCACGCTGCTTGCGATGCCATCGACCACTGCAATAGCCTTTACCGTGGTGGTTGCATCGAGCGTGATTGCAGCCGAATATTCTGTGCTCTCGATGGTGGGGTCGCTACCATCCAATGTGTAATAGATTGTACCCTCGGGAGCAGAAATCTCAACGTCGAGAGTAGGATAGAATTTGCTGCCGCTCGGGACGCTGAAAGTAGGTGCATCGGGCAGTACAATCTCTTCGCCGCCCTCCTCTTCGTCGCCGGTGGCAAAGACAACGGTTACAGCATCCAAGCGCACCTGCCCCGAAAGAGTTTCAATGGTGCAGGTTGTGCTTGCCGAAGAGAGTGTTACCGTTACCTTATCATCCTGAGCCGCCGCGCCATCGACAGAGGCGGCCAAGGCCGCTGCGTACGATGCGTCGCTGCAATCAAATACTATCTTCGAGAAACTTTTTACAGCGCTGATTGTTATGCTCGACGATTTATAGCATCTTACAGGATTGTAATAATCGGCAACATTGTTTGTAGAATTTGCCTTATCATTGGTAAAAGTTACACCATTCTGTTTCCACACCTGCTGCGTTGATGTCAGGATTGTTCTCTGACGACTGTCTGTAAACGAGAGTGTAGCCTCGGTTGCATCGGGAGAGGGAAGCTCGTTCTTTATGTACTCGGCCTTGACAATGGCACTGCTTACACCGTTGGCGTCCACGGCATAAGCATAGAGCATCGTTGTTTCCGTAATAATTAGCGCCGAGGTGTATTTTACGTAATTTTGGCCATCGGTCGAGTAATAAACAGTATTCTCGGAGTTTATCTCAACAGAGAGGCTCTCGTCGAATATTGTACCATCGGCATACGAGAATGTGGGTGCCTCGGTCGCAGCCTCACCGGTGCTGTAAACAACTGTTATCGACTTTATATACAATGCCTTTGAGGAGGTCTGAGTGTAAGAAAAGACAATATCACCCGAGGCCGAGCCCTCAAAAGTGTAGGACGTTGCTGTTTTTGTCAGTTTGGTAGCTTCGCCATACTGCACCCCTCCGACCGAGACGGTAAAATTGGCGTTAACCGAGCTTGCCCCCGAGGTATTTATCACAATTTCTGTAATTTTGCCCTCAATATCCGAGGTCGAAAGGGTTAAACTCTTGTAAGGATTACTGCCCGAACCAAATTGCTGTCCTTTTGTTGCGTCGTAACCCCAATAGCCACCGTCTCCGGCCAATGTCCAATCGACATTACTTAACGACATTGTTCCGTTGGCAGTAAATGTTTTTGATGTAAAAATATGCGTATATTCCTCGGCATTCGAGGCAATAAGTGCCAGCATACAAAATAGCACAGAAAGTAAATATTTTTTCATTGTATAGTTTATTTTTTTGTTATTTTATCCAATATAAGGTTATTACATCCCGCAGAGTGCAGAAATTAAAAACACCCGATTATTTAACTCATTTATCTTTCATCTATCAGCCGCGTGCCACGCTTTTTTACAGCATATTCTGCTTTTTCAGCTCCTCGGCCACGGTGAGAAGTTCTTTGTACCACTCCTTGCCGAAGCGCTCGATGAGCGGCTCTTTCAGAAACTCGTAGGCGCGAATGCCTTTGCGCCGTCCCAGCACCTGTGCCGTGCGGCAGACGTCCCACTTATGAAAATTAACTGCCGTAAGGTCGCCCGTTCGGCTGAGGCGGGCCGGATAAAGGTAGCACGAGATTGGCTTGCGCCACGCTGTGCGTCCCTCGTTGTAAGCCTTCTCGATGAGGCAGATGCAGCAGCCATTCTCGTCGCGCGAGGCAAACACACAATCTTTTCCGTTGACAATGGATGTTACAAGGTCGCCGTCGCGGTCGCAATAGACAACACCCTGCTGCTCGACCACTGCGCGAGCCTCGGGGGTCATCTCGTGCTCTATTATGGGCAGAGCCTCTTCGAGCCTCTCTACCTCGTCCATTGCGACGGGAGCACCCGCGTCGCCCTCGACGCAGCATATACCCTTGCAGTGCGAAGGGTTACAACAAAAATACTCTTGAAACATTGCAAATGAAACAATTGCATCGCCGATAAGCACCATAAAAATTATTATAGCTTATTATATATTAAACAATTATCCGTTTCGGAGCGAGCAACGACAATAGCCCGCGTGCCTCTGTTTTCGATAAAAGAAAGAGCCTCGACCGAGTATCGGCAAGAGGATGCGCCGATACAAAAATCGACACATCCTCTTGATTCTTTTTACCTTCTTTTTATCAGATAAGGCAGCTGCCTGTCATATCCTCAGGGGCATCAAGACCCATTATCTTAAGAATTGTGGGAGCAACATCGGCCAAAATTCCGTCCTTTATTGCAGCCTCTTTATTATCAGTTACATATACGCAGGGTACGGGGTTCAACGAGTGAGCAGTGTTGGGCGAGCCGTCGGCGTTCACCGCGTTGTCGGCGTTGCCGTGGTCGGCTATGATGATAGCCTCGTAACCGTGAGCCTTTGCTGCCTCGATGACATCCTTAAGGCAGGCATCAACCGCTGTTACAGCCTTTTCAATTGCGCCATAAACGCCTGTGTGTCCCACCATATCTCCATTGGCAAAGTTCACCACAATAAACTCGTACTTCTCGCTGTCAATCTCGGCTACGAGCTTATCCTTAACCTCGTAGGCGCTCATCTCGGGCTGAAGGTCGTATGTTGCCACCTTCGGCGAGGGTACAAGGATGCGCTCCTCGCCCTCGTAGGGAGCCTCGCGGCCACCGTTGAAGAAGAATGTTACGTGAGCATATTTCTCGGTCTCGGCAATATGCAGCTGCTTCATTCCCTGCTTCGATACATACTCGCCCAAAGTATTCTCGACATTCTCCTTGTCGAAGAGGATGTAAACGCCTTTGAAATTAGCGTCGTAAGGTGTCATACAGTAATATTGCAGGCCGGGGATTGTGTGCATTCCTGCCTCGGGCATATCCTGTTGTGTAAGAACAACGGTGAGCTCTTTGGCACGGTCGTTGCGGTAGTTGAAGAAGATTACGGCATCGCCCTCGCCTATACGGCCGTCCATTGTGCTGTTGACGATGGGCTTGACAAACTCGTCGGTAACGCCCTCGGCATACGACTCATTCATTGCCTCTACCATATTGTCGGCCTTTTTACCCTCGCCGCTTACCAAAAGGTCGTAAGCTATCTTCACACGCTCCCAGCGTTTGTCGCGGTCCATTGCATAGTAACGGCCGACGATTGTGGCAATGTTCATTCCCTTGCCTGTGAGCTGCTCAATGAAGCCTGCACCACTCTTGGGGTCGGTGTCGCGACCGTCCATAAAGCAGTGTACGTAGGTCTCTTTTACGCCGGCCTCGACAGCCATAGAGTAGATAGCCTCGAGGTGCTCCAATGAGCTGTGCACGCCGCCGTCCGAGGCAAGGCCCATAAAGTGCAGTTTCTTACCATTGGCCTTGGCATACTCCACTGCTGCCACCAACTGAGGATTCTGCTTTATCGAGCCGTCGGCAATGGCACGGTTAATTTTCAGAAGGTCTTGATAAACAACACGTCCGCCGCCGATATTAAGGTGTCCAACCTCGCTGTTACCCATCTGTCCTGCGGGCAGTCCCACATTCTCGCCACTCGCCTGAAGCTGCGAATTAGGGTAGTTGCTTACCAGATAATCCCAATAGGGTGTGGGGGTATTGAAAATAACATCACCCTTACCGTGGTTGCCAATGCCCCAACCATCCAAAATTACCAAAAGTGCTCTTTTGCTCATAATATTTCAGTTTTTAAATGTTTGTTCTTTATTAACAAATTCTATGGGCCAGATTCTATTCCGTTTATGCCCCTTAGGGTAGTTTATTAAAAAAACGGACTATCCTCTGAAACCAACTGCGAAGATAGTGTATTTTTTTTAATAATTGAGCGAATAATGTTTGCTTTATTTTATTTTTATGTACACAAAAGGGGTAATGCTTCTGTTTCTCACAAAAAGCCGAACGATATTATCCTCATATTTTCAGCTTCCATTGGCCTAAAATAGGGGCACAAACACTTAAATTATGCAAAATAGAGCAGTTTTTTTACGAAAAGCATCCGTTACCTCTTAAAAAAGCACTATTTTTGTCATTTGTTTCAAAAAAAAGAGACGCATCCACAGATTATGGAGCACCCGTTACACCTTTTCAGATTCTGCCCCTGTTGCGGCAGCAACGGCTTTGTGATTAACGATTTTAAGTCGAAGCGCTGCAACAACTGCGGCTTTGTGTTTTATTTCAATCCGCAGTCGGCGACGGTAGCCTTTATCCTCAACGATAAGGGCGAACTTTTGGTTGCCCGCCGTGCCAAAGAGCCCGCAAAGGGGACGCTCGACCTTCCCGGAGGCTTTTCGGACAGTTTCGAGACGGCCGAGGAGGGCGTCAGTCGCGAGGTAAAAGAGGAGACGGGGCTCGACGTCTGCGAGGCAGAATACCTCTTCTCGCTGCCCAACAAATATATATACTCGGGATTTGAGGAGCACACGCTCGACCTCTTTTTCCTATGCCACACCCGGCAAGCGACCGCTCTTAAGGCCGCCGACGACGTATCCTCGCTCAGGTGGGTGCCCATCGACAGCCTCGATGCGCAAGAATTTGGGCTGCAATCCATACGAAAAGGAGTAGAAATATTCAAAGAAATGGTTAAAAACAAGGAAATAATATAAACACAATATGAAGAAAAAAATAACCACCCTGCTGCTGATGAGCCTCGGCCTTACAGCCACGGCACAGACAACAGCCGCCGACAGCAACCAATGGCTGCTTAAAGAGACTCGCCGTCTGATGAGCGAAAAAGAGTATCCAACCACCCTCACGCTATTGTCGCGCATAGAATATTCCACGCTCGACAGTCGCCAGCGTCAAGAGGCCGACTACATACGCGCGGTAGCCACATTCGAGACCAACAGCCTCGACGGCCGCGCCCTTATGCTCCAATACCTCACCGACTATCCCGAGAGCGCCAAACGCCCCATTCTTTCGGCCTACATTGCCGAGTCGTATTACTACTCGCGTAATTTTAAACAAGCATACGATTGGTTCAAGAGCGCCGACCTCGAGCGTCTCGAAGCAAAAGAGAACGAGCGCATCCGCCTGCACTACGCTCTGACGGCACAAGAGACGGGCGACACAAAAATCGCCCTCAATATACTCAACGGCATAAAAGCAACAGGAAAATACTACCGCAGCGACGCCATCTTCCATATTGCAGCCATCGACTACTACAACGAGCGCCTCGAGCCCGCCTACGAAGGCTTTAAGTCAATTGAGATGGACGACAAATATCACCTCGAAGTACCCTACTATCTTGCAGGAATATACCTCAAGCGAGGCGAAAATGTCCGCGCCGAAAAGCTCGCACGCCTTTTCCTCGAGTACAACAGCAACCTGAAGCAGGGCACCCCTATGCGCCACATTCTTGGAGCAGCCCTCTACGGGCAGGGACGTTACGCCGAGGCAGTGGCCCCACTCGGCGAGTATATGCAGCTGTGCGACGAACCCCAGCGCATAGCCTCGTACCAATTGGCGATGAGCCTCTTCAACACAGGCAAATACAACGAGGCCACCCCCTATTTCGACCAATGCACCAACGCCGACGATGCAATAACACAAAACTCCTATCTGCATTTGGGAATTATTGCACTCAAGCTCAACGACACCGCCAAGGCTCGCTTGGCATTCGAGCAGGCAGCAGCAATGAATCACGATAGCAAAATACGCGAAGAGGCACTCTACAACTACGCCCTGTGCATACACCAGACACGCTACTCACCCTTTGCCGAGAGCGTCAAGGTATTCGAGCGCTTCCTGAACGAATACCCCCAATCGCCCCACACGAGAAAGGTCGAAGATTATCTTGTCGAGGTATATATGAACACCCGCAACTACGACACAGCCCTGCAATCAATAGAAAAAATTGAGCACCCCTCGGCCGAAATTTTAGGTGCCAAGCAAAATATCCTTTACCGTTTGGGCGTACAATCATTTATCGACGACAAAATGCGCGCCTCCATCGACTATATGAACCGCTCGCTCACCCTCTCGCGTTACAGCAGCTCGACACACAGCGACGCCCTCTATTGGCGAGGCGAGGCCCACTACAATCTCCAGAATTACAACGCCGCAGCCGCCGACTACAACGCCGTACTATCTCTTGGACAGCGCAACGCCTCCGACGCCCTCTACGGCCTTGCCTACACACAATTCCAGCAACAGAAATACAACGAGGCCGCACAGACATTCGGCCGCTACCTACAAAGCACCCCCGCCTCAAAAGCCGCACAACGAGCCGACGCCTACAACCGCATAGGCGACTGCCACTTCTACAACCGCGACTATACACAGGCCGACCAATTCTACCAAAAGGCCGCCGAGACCGACCGTGCCCACAGCGACTACTCCCTCTACCGTGCAGCGCTCACACAAGGCCTCTCAAAGGACTATCGCGCCAAAGTACAGACCCTGCAAACACTGCTCGAGCGCTACCCGCAGAGCAATTACGCCCAACAATCGCTGTACGAGATTGGACGCTCGCACGTAGCACTCGAAGAGAACAGCAAAGCCATCGAGGCATTCGACAAACTCATAAACCTCTACCCCGAGAGCTCACTCGCCCGTCGCGCCGCCGCCGAGACTGCCATCATCCACAACCAAGAGGGCAACACCACCAAGGCTATCGCCGCCTACAAACAAATAATCCTCAAATACCCCCACAGCGAAGAGGCACAATTGGCCGCACAAGACCTTAAGAACATATACGTCGAGCAAGGCAAGATAAAAGAGTTTACCGAGTTTGCCGCCTCGACCCCGGGAATGAAAGCCGTCGAGAGCAGCGAGCGCGACACACTCACCTACGCCGCCGCCGAGCGCATTTACAGCCGCCAGCGATACGACGACGCAACAAAAGCCTTCAGCGACTATCTGAAAGAGTTCCCCGAGGGCTCATTCACCCTCGACAGCCACTACTATCTTGGAGTAATATACTATAATAAGAAAGCAACGAACGAGGCACTCAAACACTTCGAGCAGGTGATTGCCTTCCCCGACAACAAATACAGCGAGGATGCAATGGCACTCGCCTCGGACATACAGTTCAAAGCCGGCCGACACGACAAAGCCCTCGAGCTATACAAACAACTCTCGGCAAAGACCGACAACGACGAGCGTCGCCGCGCCTGCCAAATGAACATTATGCGTTGCGCCTCGGCCCTCGGCCTCGGCAACGACGCCATAGAGGCTGCAAGCGAGCTTCTGAGCGAGGGCAATCTGTCGCCCGAGTGGGAGCGCGAGGCACTGCACACACGCGCCAAGGCCCTACTAACCTCGGGCGAGGGAGAAAAAGCCGCCGCCGACCTCAAAAAATTAGCAACCGACACACGCACCAAGCAAGGAGCCGAGGCAAAATACCTTCTGGCACAATATCTGTTCGACAACAACAGCTACGACGAGTGCGAGCAAGAGATTCTCAACTACATTGAGACAGGCACCCCCCACGCCTATTGGATGGCCCGCAGTTTTGTGCTGCTATCCGACCTTTATATGGCACAAGGACGCAATATGGAGGCCAAGCAATATCTTCTGTCGTTACAGAACAATTACAGCGGCAACGACGACATTGCATCACTCATAAAAGAGCGTCTGCAAAAGCTATCGGCCACCGACGACGAAGCCCGGCAGTAAAAGAATCAATCAACAACCATCCTAAATAAAAGAAGAGAAAAATGAAAAAATACACCATATTATCGGCACTAATGCTTATGGCAAGCACGCTATTGGCACAGAACGACACAATAGGCGCAGTGATACAGGTCGAGAACGACTATGCCCCGGTGGTTGTAAAAGCCACAAAAATGGGCTTTACCCCGCAGATAGAAATCCCCTCCGACTACACCCCCATCGACCTAATATTCTCGCAAAAGGGCGAGCCTTTCGGACGCTTCGTCTCGGAGCGCAATATAAAAGATGTGCTCCCCACGCAAGAGAGCCTCCTCCCCGGATACGCACGCGCAGGCTACGGCACGGGCAACAATTTAGACCTTAAAGCAAGCTACCGCCTTAATATCGGCCGTCGCGACCGATTAAATATAAAAGGTTCTATGGACGGATTCGACACAAGCATCGGGAGCGGCGAGAGCGAGTGGGACTCACGCTTCTTCACAACGTGGATAAACGCCGACTACACACACCTTTTCGACCGCCTCTCGCTTGGTGTCGAGGCCGACTTTAAGAACCGCGTATTCAACTATCTGCCCACAGGATACCCCCTGCCCGAGGCTACCGACAAGCAGAACAGCGCCACGTACAGCCTATTGGTAAAGGCAGCCTCGAGAAGCCTCGGCGCCCTCTCTTACAACGCCTATGCAGGAATTACACTGAGCGGACGCAAATACAGCGCCTCGAGAGCCGAGCGCATCGCCGAGAATCGTCTGCGCGTGGGAGGCTCGCTGCGCTACGAGCTCCCCTACAACATCCTACGCAATATCGAGGGCAAGCTCGACATTGACGCATTCCTCTACAACAGCGCCCTGAAGCCCGACGACGGCCCCGGCATACACGACCGTTACAGCAACTACGCCCTTATCCGCCTCAACCCCGCAGGCAATCTGCGATTGGGCGAGTGGAGAGCCCGCGTAGGCCTTCACGCCGATATTGTAACCACCGGCAGCGCTTTTCTGGCCGTTGCTCCCGACCTCAGCATCGAAGGGCCGCTCACAAGCAAAATAACACTCTACGCAGCAGCCACGGGCGGCCGCAAGGCAGCCTCGTTCGAGGCATTGGAGACCCTCTCGCCCTATTGGCATTTTATCCCCGGATTCAAGCAATACACCCCGGCGTACAACGTATGCGACATTTCCTCAGGCATACGCACCAAGTTCGGAGCACTATCGACCAGCCTTTACGCAGGCTTCTCGTACACCATCGACGACCTTATGCCCACAGTAGGCGCCAACGGAGTGATATTCACAAACTTTACGCAGGCCGCCTCACGCGATATTTACGCAGGGCTAAAAGCAGGGTACGACCTTGGAGGATGGCTCAGTGTCGAGGCCAACATCAGATACGACCGTTGGGGATGCAGCAAAAACGATGCTCTGCTAATGTACAAGCCAATGCTGACGGCAGGCCTCACCGCTCGCGCACGCATCATCGAGGGGCTCTACGCCAACGTAGGCTACACATTCACAGCATACACCGAGGGTAACGACGACCAGCGCATCGACGAGAAGAACAGCCTCGAGGCCCGCATCAGCTACCGTCTGCACCGACAGATAAACATTTTCGTGCAAGGCAACAATATCCTAAACAGCGAATATGAAATTTATCCGGGCTACGTAGCACAAGGCGCAAATGTAATGGTTGGAGCCGCCATCAACTTTTAAGAAACAGAAAAAAAGTACCTAAATAAAATAATATATTATTTTAAGGTATTGCAGCCGATGGTAGCATAAGTTTTTTTACAAAAAAAGCATTTGATATACAAGAAACTTTTCTACTTTTGCCGCAAAATAGACAAAGAATATGCAAAAGAATTTAGTTATTGTAGAGTCGCCTGCAAAGGCAAAAACAATAGAAAAATTCCTTGGAAAAGAGTACAAGGTAATGTCGAGTTACGGACATATATGCGACCTTAAGAAAAAAGAATTCAGCATAAACACCGAAACATTCGAGCCCGAATATGAGATACCCGCCGAGAAGCAAAAGCTGGTAGCCTCGCTGCGCAACGAAGCACAAAAGGCCGACACAGTGTGGTTGGCATCCGATGAAGACCGCGAGGGAGAGGCCATCAGCTGGCATCTTTTCACAGTGCTCGGACTCGAAGCGCACAAGACCAAGCGCATTGTATTCCACGAGATTACAAAAAGCGCCATTCTTAACGCCATCGAGAATCCACGCGACATTGACACCAATCTCGTCTATGCCCAGCAGGCCCGCCGCGTGCTCGACCGCTTGGTAGGCTTCAAGCTCTCGCCCGTACTGTGGCGCAAGGTAAAGCCCGCCCTCTCGGCCGGACGCGTACAGTCGGTAACCGTGCGTCTCATTGTCGAGCGCGAGCGCGAGATAAACAATTTCGTCAGCGAGTCGGGCTACCGCATAACAGCCCTCTTCGAGCTTCCCGAGGGCAACGGCCAGACACGCCGGCTGTCCACCGAGCTATCGAAGCGCTTCAAGACACGCGAAGAGGCCGAGGCCTTCCTAAAATCGTGCGTCGGAGCACAATTCAGCATCGAAGATGTAAGCACAAAGCCCCTGAAAAAGAGCCCTGCCGCCCCCTTTACAACATCCACCCTGCAACAAGAAGCCGCCCGCAAGCTGCACTTTACCGTATCCCAGACAATGATGATTGCCCAGCGCCTCTACGAGAGCGGATACATCACCTATATGCGTACCGACTCGGTCAACCTATCGTCGCTTTGCATAGGCGCCAGCAAAAAAGTCATCACCAACACCTACGGCAGCGACTACCTTAAAACCCGCAAATACTCGACAAACTCAAAAGGCGCACAAGAGGCCCACGAGGCCATCCGCCCCACATATATGGAGAACACCTCAATCGAGGGCAGCGTCCCCGAGAAGCGCCTCTACGAGCTCATCTGGAAGCGCACCATCGCCTCACAAATGGCCGACGCGCTTGTCGAAAAGACAATTGTAAACATCTCAATAAGCGGGCACGAAGAGACCTTCGTCGCAACGGGTGAGGTAACAGTATTCGACGGATTCCTACACGTCTATCGCGAATCGACCGATGACGAGAGCAACCCCGACACAGCCATCCTGCCCGCAGTGAGCAAAGGCGAAGCACTCGTCCCCATTGAGATAACCGCCACCGAGCGCTTCACACAGCACCCGCCCCGATACACCGAGGCCAGCCTCGTGCGCAAGCTCGAGGAGCTTGGCATCGGCCGCCCCTCGACCTACGCCCCCACAATCAGCACCATACAGCAACGCGAATATGTCGAGAAGGGCAATAAAGCAGGCACCACACGCAATTTCGACATACTCACCCTTAAAGGCAGCAAAATAAGCGCCAAGCACGGCAAAGAGACCGTCGGCGCCGAAAAGCAGAAACTAATGCCCACCGATATTGGCATCGTAGTGAACGATTTTCTCTTGGAATATTTCCCCGAGATTATGGACTACAATTTCACCGCCACCGTCGAGAAAGACTTTGACGACATTGCCGACGGAAAGAAAGAGTGGGTAGGCCCCATAAAAGAATTCTATGCCGAGTTTGAGCCACAGATAGACAGTATCCTACAAACAAAAACCGAACACAAAGTAGGCGAACGCATTTTGGGCAACGACCCCGCCAGCGGCAAGCCCGTATCGGTGAAGATAGGACGCTTCGGCCCCATCGTGCAGATAGGCTCGGCAAGCGACGAAGAGAAGCCCCGCTTCGCACAGATGAAGCCCGGACAGACACTCGAGACAATAACCCTTGCCGAGGCACTCGACCTCTTCGGGCTGCCGCGCACGCTTGGCGAATATGAGGGCGAGGCCGTAACCATAGGTGCCGGACGCTTCGGCCCCTACATAAAGATAGGCAGCACATATATCTCACTTCCCAAGAGCTACGACCCGATGACAATAACCCTCGACGAGGCCGGCAGCCTGATAGCCGAAAAGCGTAAAGCCGACGCCGAAAAGATAATAAAGAGTTTCGACCAAGAGCCCGAGCTTCAAGTGCTCAACGGACGCTTCGGCCCCTACATCTGCTACAAGAAGAGCAACTACAAACTGCCCAAAGGCGTCGTCCCCGCCAATCTGACACTCGAGGAGTGTATGGAGATAATAAACAAGACCGACGAGAGCGGCAAGCCCGCAGCCAAAAGTCGCAAACGCTACACAAAGAAAAAAGAATGACACGCATAATACTCATAGGCTATATGGGTGCCGGCAAGACCACACTCGGACAAGCCCTTGCCCGAGAGCTCAAGCTGCAATTCATCGACCTCGACCTTTACATCGAGGAGCGCTTCCGCAAGAGCATCTCACAGATTTTTGCCGAGAAGGGCGAGGAGGGCTTCCGCCTCATAGAGCAACGTATGCTGCACGAGGTAGCCGAATTCGAGGACGTAGTAATATCCACCGGCGGCGGTACCCCCTGCTTCTTCGACAATATCGACTATATGAACCGTCAAGGTACCACCGTCTATCTTGACGTCCCCCTTGAGCGACTGTTCATACGCCTAAGCATTGCCCGCGCCAAACGTCCGCTCATAAAAGAGAAGAGCGACGACGAGCTGCGCACATTCATTGCCGAACAACTAGCCAAGCGCGCCCCACACTACAAAAAGGCCGCATACACCTTTATAGCCGACAAACTCGAAGACCGCAGCCAGATAGCCGGCTCGGTAGATAAATTCATAAAAGAGATACCATTCGACAACACCGCCACACACGGCACAATACCCTGAGAAACACACCATTTAATAACATAGTTAACATTACAGTCAAATGAGAAAATGGCGCATTGAAGACTCGGAAGAGCTTTACAACATAAAAGGTTGGGGAGCCTCGTATTTCAGCATAAACGAAGAGGGCAACGTAGCAGTTACCCCCAAGAAAAACGGAGTATCAGTCGATTTAAAGCAACTAATGGACGAATTGCAGTTGCGCGACGTAGCCGCCCCCGTCCTTATCCGCTTCCCCGACATTCTCGACAACCGCATCGAGAAAATATCGGGCTGTTTCAAGATTGCATCCGAGGAGTACAACTATAAAGCCGAGAATTTCATCGTCTATCCCATAAAAGTCAATCAGATGCGCCCCGTTGTCGAGGAGATTATGAGCCACGGCAAAAAGTACAATATCGGCCTCGAAGCAGGCTCGAAGCCCGAGCTTCACGCCGTAATTGCAATGAACGCCGACAGCAACTCACTCATCATCTGCAACGGCTACAAGGACGACAGTTACATCGAGCTTGCCCTCCTTGCACAAAAAATGGGTCGCCGAATATTCCTTGTTGTCGAAAAGCTCAACGAGCTTAAACGCATCGCCAAGATAGGCCGTCGCTTAGGCGTGCGCCCCAATATAGGCATACGCATCAAGCTAGCCTCCGAGGGCAGCGGCAAATGGGAAGAGAGCGGCGGCGACGCAAGCAAATTCGGCCTCACCTCGAGTGAACTTTTAGAGGCCCTCGAGATACTCGAGAAGTACGACATAAAAGACTGCCTCAAGCTCATACATTTCCACATTGGCAGTCAGGTAACCCGCATACGCCACATAAAGACCGCCCTGCGCGAAGCCTCACAATTCTACGTGCAGCTGCGCAAGTTGGGCTACGAGGTAGAATTTACCGACATTGGCGGCGGCCTCGGCGTCGATTACGACGGCACCCGCTCGTCGAGCAGCGAGAGCAGCGTCAACTACTCCATACAAGAGTACGTCAACGACGCCGTCTTTACATTCGTCGATGCAGCCGACAAAAACAACATCCCCCACCCCAATATCATCACCGAGAGCGGCCGTTCGGTATCGGCCCACCACGCAGTGCTTGTATTCGAGGTATTAGAGACAGCCGCCCTGCCCCAGATGGACGAAGATTGGGAGGTGGCAGCCGGCGACCACGACCTTGCCAAAGAGCTCTACAAAATATGGTGCGAGCTCGACCAGCGCACAATGCTCGAGGCACTGCACGACGCCCAGCAGATACGCGAAGAAGCCCTTGAGCTCTTCAGCCACGGCATCGTCGATTTAAAAACCCGCGCACAAATTGAGAGTATGTTCTGGAGCATCACACGCGAAATTCAGGCATTGGCAAAGAATATGAAGCACGTGCCCGACGATTTTCGCAAGCTACCCAAGCTGTTGGCCGACAAATACTTCTGTAATTTCTCACTATTCCAAAGCCTTCCCGACAGTTGGGGAATAGACCAATTCTTCCCCATAATGCCCATACACCGTCTGGACGAGCGTCCCGACCGCAGCTGCACCATACAAGATATGACCTGCGACAGCGACGGCAAAATAACCGACTTTATCAATTACAGCAGCAAGGCCGACACACTGAAAGTACACCGAGTAAAATCGAACGAATCGTACTATCTTGGAGTATTCCTCGTAGGCGCATATCAAGAGATTCTGGGCGATATGCACAACCTCTTCGGCGACACAAACGCCGTACACATAAGCGTCGATGACGAAGGCTACAACATTGAAAAAATCATCGACGGCGAGACAATTGCCGACGTACTCGACTACGTACAATACGACGCACGCAAGCTCGTCCGCACCCTCGAACGCTGGGTAACAAGCGCCGTGAAAGAGGGTCGCATCAGCCTCGACGAGGGCAAAGAGTTCCTCTCGAACTACCGTTC
The DNA here is from genome assembly GCA_045533955.1 of Bacteroidaceae bacterium. Lineage (GTDB taxonomy): Bacteria > Bacteroidota > Bacteroidia > Bacteroidales > Bacteroidaceae > HGM04593. Next base: position 6,958 of record JAZSIU010000078.1, on the reverse strand, counting down.
GGGACTATACGGTTACACCTATCTCGACTATTGATGAAAAATAAGATAACAGTAATAAAAGTAGGCGGCAAGATTGTCGAAGAGAGCGAGAGCCTTCAGAGCCTGCTCGACCGTTTCGCAGCCATCGAAGGGCACAAAGTGCTCATCCACGGCGGCGGACGCTCGGCCACCCGCATCGCAGGGCAGCTGGGCATTGAGAGCCGTATGGTCGATGGACGCCGCATCACCGACGCCGCCACATTAGAGGTTGTAACAATGGTCTATGGAGGCCTCGTCAACAAGAATATAGTAGCAGGCTTGCAGGCACGCGGCATAAACGCCTTAGGCCTCACAGGCGCCGACTGCAACGTACTGCGCGCCCACAAGCGTCAGGGCACAGAGGTCGATTGGGGCTTTGTAGGCGACGTTGACAGCGCCGACGGAGCAATACTCGCCAAGCTCATCGACGAGGGCATAGTGCCCATTATGGCCCCACTCACACACGACGGCAAAGGCAACCTTCTGAACACCAACGCCGACACAATAGCCTCGGAGACGGCAAAAGCCCTCGCCCCCTACTACGACGTAACCCTCACCTACTGCTTCGAGCACCCCGGAGTAATGCGCCGTCCCGACGACGAGACAAGCCTCATTCCCCTGATAGACAGCAACAGCTACCGAGAGCTACTCGCCGACGGCACCGTAAGCGGCGGGATGATTCCCAAGATTGACAACGCCTTTGCCGCCCTTGCAGGAGGCGTCAGCCGCGTCATTATAACAAAAGCCGACGCAATAGACGGGCAATCGGGCACACACATAATAGCATAATGCAGCAGAAGAGAAGCACAATTCTGCACCCACAGTGGGGTACGATAATAATTACACACAACGCACGCGCACGCCGAATGATTCTGCGTGCGCGTCGCGATGCTATATATATCACACTCCCCCCCTTTGCCACAAAAAAAGATGTCGAGAGTGCCCTCTCGGCACACGGCAGCAAGCTCAAAGAGCAACAGAGCAATATCCCCGAGAGGAGCATACAAAAAACATTCGCAATAGAGGCCGAGAGCTTCAGCCTCAGGCTGCAACAGAGCCCCGTGCGCACTCTCAGGCTCACGGGCAACGGCGGAGCATACACCCTCCACCACCCCGGCGCGCTTAATTTCGACGACGAAGCCACACAGCAGAAACTGCGCAAAGCAATAAATGCTGCCCTCACGCACCGCGCCAAAGAGATACTGCCCGCGCGCCTTGCACAATTGGCCGCCCAACACAATATGCACTACACAAGCTGCACCATACGCAGCAGCCACACACGCTGGGGCAGTTGCAGCAGCCGCGGCACCATAAGCCTCAGCAGCTACCTTATGCTACTGCCGCAACAGCTCATCGACTATGTGCTCAGACACGAGCTGTGCCACACCATTGAGATGAACCACAGTCCCCGTTTCTGGGCGCTACTCGACACCTTGTGCGGAACATCCTCAAAAGCCCTAAGAGCAAAATTAAAGAGCCATAACACCTTTTTCTAAACAGAAAAATATCGGGCAGGCGCACACAAAAGAGCACCCACCCGACAATAGACACAATAGGCCCGCAATCAGATATTCTCGCAAGCCTCGGGCGCACACTCGCCCGCTCCGCGCCAAGGCGCAGGAACAGCCGGAAGCAGACGACCAATAAGGCGCATAAGCACAAAAGCAGCCACCACAGCCGCAAGCACGATGGCCGCCTTCTCGCCCATTGACATAAGCGTTTCCTCCTCTTGCTCGGCACCCGAGAGAATCATACTCGCAGACGCAAGCGAATTATTAAGCACGTGCCCAATTACCACAGGCATAAGACTGCGTGTACGATAATAAATCCAACCAAAAATCAATCCCAAGAAGAAAGCATAAAATATCTGAATGGGATTCATATGAATAAGTCCGAAAATAATCGAGGCCACCACAATTCCCACCGTGGGATTATATTTGCGCATCAGATAGCCCTGAATGGCACCGCGGAAAAGCACCTCCTCCAATATGGGGCCAAGCACCGCAATACTTACGCAGCCCAGAACATTATTTGAAACCTGTTGCAGTGTCTCGGCAAGCGTATCGGGTAGTCCAAGCTCCTCGGCAAGAATATTGAACACAAACATCGAGGCAAAAATAAGCAGAATACACAGCAGCATCACCTTGCCCGGCACCTGACGAAAAGGCTCTTTCCCAAACGAGAAATAACCCCAAAAGATAAGATGCCACAACATAAAGGCAGCCGAAACAAACAATCCGCCCGAGATTGCCCACACCATATAACTCTGCGGAAGGGCCGACATAACAGCCGCAGAATCGCCTGAAAGCAACATTTCTTGGGTTATAAAACCGTTGGCTATTGCCACACAGAAAGCAACAATCATTGCAACAGCAGAAAACAATCCCTGATACAGCATATAATAGAGCGGCAGCTTCACCACCCTAAGCACTGTCGATAATAGTTCTTTTGACATAATCTTTTTCTTTATTACATTATCACTTTACTTATTTTCATTTACACGGCGCACATCTGCCTGAATCTGCGAGCGCAGGTCGTCGAGCCCCGCAAAGCGACGCTCACCGCGCAGACGACGCACAAACTCCACCCTCACAGGCTCGCCGTAAATATCCCCCTCGAACCCGATGATAAATACCTCTATTGTACGCGCCGCACCGCTCACCGTGGGCCTGCAACCGACGTTCATCACCCCTCGGAGACACATACACCGCACATATATCACACACTCATACACCCCGTCCAGAGGCAGCAGTTGCAACGGTTCGCACGGGGCGATATTAGCCGTCGGAAAGCCCAGACGACGCCCCAAGGCCTCGCCGTGCACCACACGCCCCTGCAACGAATAGTTACGTCCCAGCAGACGCGCCGCCTCCTCGACGTCGCCCGCGGCAAGAGAGCCGCGCACACGCGACGAGCTAATCTTGCAGCCCTCGGGCGAGTAGGAGTGCATCCTGATAACCTCGATGCCCATCTCACGCCCATACTGCACATACTGCTCTATACCCTCGCCGGCCTGCGGACGTCCGAAACTATGGTCGTACCCCACGGCCAAAAGGCGCGTGCCCATTCTTTGCAGCAAAATATCGTGCATAAACTCGCGCGCAGTGAGTGAGGCCATCGCCCTATCGAACGGCAGAAGCAGGCAACGCTCGACCCCGGTGCGCTCAATGAGCGAAAGTTTATCGTCTGACGAACAGAGCAGAAACGGCGCCTCCGCCCCCGAGAAAAGCTCCCGCGGATGGCGCGCAAAGGTAACCACCGTAAGCGGCAGCCCCCGCTCGGCGGCCCGAGAGCGAGCCTCGGCCAGCATAGCAACGTGTCCGCGGTGCACCCCGTCGAACGAGCCAACGGTAACAGCCGTCGCACGGGTGCCCAATCTGTCAATATCGGTAAAAATCTCCATCGTTCATTCTATTGGCAGGGTCGTCCACAAGGCGTTACGCTGCATAAGCACCGCCTCGATGCCCACACTGCGGGCAGCCTCGCAATTCTCCTCAAGGTCGTCGAAGAAGATACAATCCGAAGGCTCCACCCCCTCGCTTCTGAGCAGAGAGAGAAAAATCTCGCACTCGGGCTTACGCATACGCATCTCGTACGATAGGTAAAGGCCGTCGAAAAGGTCGCCTATGGCCGCACCCGTCGTGTGGCGGAAGAGGCGCTCTATCGTCTCCCAATGCCCCTCGTTAGTGTTACTGAGCATCAGAATCCTGTGCCCCTTATCGCGCAGCGCGCCGAGGCACTTTAATTTATCGGGCGAGAAAGAGCCCAGCATCATATTCCATATATCGTGCAGACGCTCATATAGCTCCTTCTTTGGCAGCGAGCGCACCCCCTCGGGCAGCGCCTCGGCAATGTAAGCATAAAAATCGGCCGTAGAGACGTCGCCTCGGTCGTAACGTTGTATCATCTCATCCATAAGGCAACGCTTCTCACTGAGCAGCGCCTCGTCCATTCCCAACGCAAGCAGCGCCCCAAAAGAGCGCTCAATGTGAATATCCAGCAGCACGCCTCCCAAGTCAAATATAAGTACCTTTTTATCCATTACAAGAAAATTACATTTAACGTGCGAAGATACGCACAAACGGGCAAATATCACACAGCAAGGCACTAAAATTTATGACAGACAATAGATAAGCCCCACACTCAAGCGTTAATTTTATCAAAAAAATCCCCAATATATCATCCAACAATAAAAAAATGCGTATAATTGCAACCTATAAAAAAGTTAAAAAAATGAATATACTACAAATTGAAAATGTCAGCAAGAGTTTCGCCAACCACAAGGCACTCGACGACGTATCGCTGACAATTCCGCAAGGCTCAATCTATGGATTCTTAGGGCCCAACGGAGCCGGAAAGACCACACTCCTACGCATTATCAACCGCATCACCGCCCCCGACAGCGGGCGCGTACTCTTTGACGGACACCCGATAACCGCCGACGACATTTACAGCATAGGCTATATGCCCGAGGAGCGCGGACTATACAAAAAGATGAAAGTTGGCGAGCAAGCAATATTCTTTGCCCGCCTCAAAGGTCTCACACACAGCGAGGCCACCAAGCGTCTGAAAGAGTGGTTCGACAAATTCCAAATAAGCGATTGGTGGAACCGCAGCGTCGATGAGCTATCCAAAGGAATGGCCCAAAAGGTACAATTTATCACCACCATACTGCACAGCCCCAAGCTACTCATCTTCGACGAGCCCTTCTCGGGCTTCGACCCCATAAACGCCAACCTTCTAAAGAGCGAAATTCTGGAACTTCGCGACAAGGGTGCAACCATCATATTCTCCACCCACAATATGTCGTCGGTCGAGGAGATATGCGACCACATCACCCTCATAAACAAGTCGCGCAACATACTCTCGGGCAACGTCAAGGAGATACGCCACCACCACGGCGCCAACACATTCGAACTCGATTATCGCGGCGACGAAGCCACACTCCTCGAGGCCATCGGCAACAAATGCGAGATTATGCAAAGCAACCCCTCGCTCACAGGCTACAGCAGCATCAAGATACATATCGCCGACGACACACAGGTGCGCAGCGTAATATCTGCCGCCAACGAAAGCGTCAATCTGCGCTCGTTCCGCGAGCTCATCCCCTCGATGAACGACATTTTCATCCGCGCCGTCAACGGAACATTGTAAACCCATAAACCACACAAAAAGATGAAAAGCAAAATAGGAATAATCATAGGCCGCGAATTTAACGAGCGCGTACGTAAAAAATCATTCATAATAACCACCCTGCTCACCCCCCTGCTGATGATAGCCCTTATGGTAGCCCCCGCACTCATAATGAACTACTCGGGCGGCGAGGCCAAGCAAATAGCCGTGGTTGACGAGAGTGGCATTATAGCCCCCAAACTGCAAAGTAACGAAGAGCTGCAATTCCAAACGCTCGACATTCCCCTCGAGGCAGTGCGCAAGCTCCCCGCCGACGCCTACTTTGCCATCCTGCACATTGGGAGCGACATTCTAAGCAATCCCACCGCCGCACGACTATACACAAACTCCCCCGGCGGCATAAGCACCGAGACAAACATCAGCTCGCAGATAGAGTCCATTATCGAGGCCGAAAAACTCAAGATGTACAATATCGAAAATCTGCCGCAGATACTCGCACAGATTGAGACAAAAATAGCCCTGCAATCCTTCAAGAACAACAGCGACGACGACGAAAATCAGGCCGACCAAGCCTCCTCGTCCATTGTAGCCACCGTAATTGCCTACATACTGAGCTTTATGCTCTATATGTTCCTCATAATCTACGGAGCAATGGTTATGCAATCGGTAATCGAAGAGAAGAACAACCGCGTGCTCGAAGTGATGGTATCCTCGGTGCGCCCCTTCCAGATGATGCTGGGTAAGATTTTAGGCGTTGCCAGCGTAGCCGTCGTGCAGATACTAATATGGCTTGTGATAATCTTCGTGGCAGGATATTTCCTTGTGCCCTCACTGCTTCCCGATGATATTTCAGCAGCCCTTATAATGATGCAACAAGGCGCCGAAGCAGGCAGCGTCGCCCCCGACGCCGACATTGACCTTCTGCAAGCCCTACTGACACTCACCGACGTAGGCTATCTGATGAAAATATGCGCCACACTGCTGCTGTTTATGGTAGGCGGCTTCCTGCTGTACGCCGCAATGTTCGCCGCGGCAGGCTCGGCCGTTGACAACGCACAGGATTCGCAGCAGCTTCAGCTACCCATCACCCTGCCCATAATCCTGAGCCTCATAATTATGGTAACCGTAATAAACGACCCCACCTCGCCCATAGCCTTCTGGTGCTCGATGTTCCCCCTCACCTCACCCATTGTGATGATGGCCCGCATCCCCTACGACATTCCCGCTTGGGAGATTATCGTATCGCTGCTGCTACTATACGCCACATTTGCCGTAACAGTGTGGGGCGCCGCCAAAATCTACCGTGTGGGAATACTTATGCACGGCAAAAAGCCCTCGTTCAAAGAATTATGGCGTTGGATGCGATACAAATAAACTATTAAGAGCCACAATCAACAGAGCACCAAATAAGGATTTTCTCATTTTGATAAGACCATTTTAAACCATCACATTCACCCCCTTTTAATTTCGTTAAACTGAAATTAAGAGGGGGTTAACATATTTTTTACCAAAAAAACTTGCAAAGTATGGTAAAAAGCACTAACTTTGCAACGTATTTCAAAAGCAAAGAGATACTCGGGCTTTTAGCTCAGTTGGTTAGAGCAACAGACTCATAATCTGGAGGTCCTAGGTTCAAGCCCTAGATGGCCCACTTACAGAGAATCGCATTCGCGGTTCTCTGTTTTATTGTAGGGCTTTCACCTACGGTTATCTCCTTCGTTCTATTCATTTGCACCGGCTACGCCGACAGCAAACAACGAAGTCGATGGGTCTCTACGAGACAAATCTCAAGCCCTAGATGGCCCAC
>JAZSIU010000081.1:0-17408 GCA_045533955.1 Bacteroidaceae bacterium | reverse complement strand
GCATCAAAAATCACTCTCCGCGGTAACAAATCAGTCATGGGAGACAACGCACCGCTTATCGTAATCGACGGTATCCCTATGACCAACAGCATACGCGGCCAGGCAGGTGTTGATGCGCTCAAGAACGAGACATCAATCTCCGAAGGTGCCGACCCGCTGTCTATGATCAACCCCGACGACATTGAGTCAATGAACGTGCTCAAGGGTGCGAACGCGGCTGCCCTTTACGGTTCACGCGCAGCCAACGGTGTCATCATGATTACCACAAAGAAGGGTAAAGAGGGTAAGATGGAGGTAACATTTAACTCGAACACCACATTCGATATGCCTCTGCTCACTCCCGCCTTGCAGAATGCTTACGGTAGCTACCGCGTCGATGCATTCGGCAACCCCTCAATCGACTACAACAGCTGGGGTGCACGTCTCGCGGGAAGCGGAAAATATGTTTACAGCACACCGGCCGACCGTCTCTATTATCCCGAAGGCACAATACACGATGCTTATCTGCGCAACTATGCCAAGGATGATATTGCCGAGTTCTACGAGCTTGGAGTAAACACCAACAACTCAGTTTCGGTGTCGGGTGGTACCGAGAAGATTCAGACCTACGTATCTTACTCTAATTCTCATTCGGTGGGTATGATTGAGAGCAACCGCTACAACCGTAACACATTTGCGTTCCGTCAGAATTACAAACTCTTCGAGCGCATTCAGTTGGGTGTTAACGTAAGCTATAATCAGGCAAAGACAAAGAACCGCGTGGGTGGTGGTACATCGGGTAACCCCATTTATCACCTTTATACAACGCCCCGCGACGTTGATATGGACTACTACAAGGACAACTATAAGGCCGATGGCAAATGGTTCTCGTCGCAGGCTCTTGTAAATGAGGACGCCGGACAGGATTTGAACCACAATGGCGTTTATGGCGAGGGACTTGTATATACCGGTGGACAGACTATCTATCGTCAGCAGGATGGCGTGTTTGTAAAGGACAATACAGGCTTTGCAGTGCTTTCGGGTCCTATGCAGCAGTATGCCTTCCAATCGCCTATGCGTAACAACCCCTATTGGCTTACAAATATGGCCAATGGCGAGACTAACGAGGAGCGCTTCTCGGCATCGTTCAATGCAACGGTGAAGATTCTCGAGGGACTTAATCTGCAAGCTCGCGTCTCTATCGACCACACTAAGTATCAGGGCGAGGGCGGTACATACGCCTCTACTTGGGGCCCCACAAATATGTACACATACGGTACATATTATCTTAACAACAGCCGTACAAACGAGATTTACACCGATTATATGCTTTCGTATAACAAGCAGTTGAGCGAGGACTGGTCGCTGTCGGCTTCGGCGGGTTATGTGGGACACACAATCAAAGGAAACACAAGCAATACTTATGTGGGTAACGCTACCGTAGATATGACAATCGGTGGCATCCAGCAGGATGTGCCCACTGCCATCAACCGCTTCGACCCCTCATCGGGTGGTGCAGGTGTTACAAGCAAGAGCCGTAGCAGTAATTGGGACCAAGCTGCACTTGTTACAGCGCAGATTGGCTGGAAGGATAAAATTTTCGTCGATGCTTCGTATCGCCACGATTGGTATCGTCCTTTCAAACAGTTTGCAAGCTGGGGTTATAATACAAAAGAGAGCTATGGATATTTTGGTGTCGGTGCCAATGCCATCCTTAGCGACATTATCGCACTGCCCAAATGGTTCAACTATGCAAAGTATCGTCTGAGCTATTCAGAGGTGGGTAACTCTATTCCCAACTCGGTGTTCAACGCCGTTAATGTCAACGAGCAGTTGGGTACTATTGGTGTTACATCGCGTAACCGCTTCGACCCCGAGCCCGAGAAGACAAAGTCGTTCGAGACAGGTCTTGAGATGCAATTCCTGCGCGATTGTCTGAACGTAGATGTTACCTATTATAATACTGCTATGCACAAGTCTTATCTTGAAATTGCCGGTACAAATGGTAAGATGCAGCCTGTGAACAGTGGTATTATCCGCAACCAAGGTATCGAGCTTTCGGTTGGTTACGATTGGGCCATCAACAAGGATTGGCGTTGGAATACCAATGTAAACTTCTCGTACAACCACAACGAGATTGAGGCTACCAACAAAGATAAGTATGGATTCAACAAAGATATGTCAACTTCATTTGCCGAAGGTAAGATACAGCTTCTCTATCGCAAGGGTGGCTCGTATGGCGACATTTATGTAACCGATTTCCGCCGTTACGCAACAGATGTTTACAAATACACGGTACAAGAGGAGATTGTTGACGAGAATAACCAGCTTGTAATGGTTGATGTTGTTAAGTATAGCGCTACTCCCGTCGAGGGCGGTGAGCTTGTTAACAAGGCAGGCGACCTTTATATTACCGGTGGCAAGCCCGCACTTGGCGGTTATGTAACCGTTACCGATGCCGGTGCTCTGCGCGTGCGCGACGCAAGTAAGAAATTCCAGAAGTATGCCGGTAATCTCAACAGCGATTATCAGCTCTCTTGGTCGAATACTATCAGCTATAAGAATTTCTCGCTCTACTTCCTTATCAACGGCCGCATAGGCGGTAAGGTTGTTTCTCTGACCGAGGGTTACCTCGACCGTTTCGGCGCTTCGGAGCGTACAGGCGCAGCTCGTCTCTATGCCGAGAAGAATAAAATTTATACAGCAGACGGTCGCCACGGTATGCTGTTGAACGAGGGTCGCGACCTTGTTGCAGTTGAGGATTATTATACATTCGTTGGTAGCAGCGATGCAAGCAGCTACATTTACGATGCTACTAATTTCCGTCTGCGCGAGCTTTCGCTTGGTTACACCTTCCGCAACCTCTTTGGCGAGTATAAGCACTTGAACCTCTCGTTCATCTGTCGTAACCTCTTCTTTATCTATAAGGATTCTCCCGTTGACCCCGACGTGTCGCTCTCGACAGCCAACGGACTTGGTGGTATTGACGTGTTCAACTATCCCTCGGCTCGTACATTCGGTTTCAACCTGAAGCTCAATCTTTAATTGATGAGGCTATTGTAAGATTATAAATTAAATAAATAAAGACGATTATGAAAAAATATATAATGTTTGCCGGCTCTCTTGTGTTTGCCTCGTTTGCATTGCAGTCGTGTCTCGACTATGATGACCCGGGCGACGAGCTTGGCGTCGGTTCGACGACAACCGAGACAACGGTTTATGTTGGTAATGTCGATACTATCCCTTATAAGGATTATGTTCCCACAGAGGCCGGTGTAAGACAGGCTATCGACTCACTAAGCGGATTGGGCTATTTTGGACAGAGCCTCGGCGGTCAGTTTAATATGCGCGGTGGTAAGGAGAATGGTATGCCTGCTTCTCACGCTTATCAGCGTCAGTATTCTCTTGGTCCCGATACATACGCACAGTATTTTACAGTGCCTCACAAGGACTTTATGTATGGAACTCTGACATCTACTTATAATGTGTCGGCCGAGTTTAACAATGGCCCTCTTGGTGCTTATACAATGGCCAAGAATGCCATTATGCCTCTTTTGCACCATCCTCTCATTGATTCTATTCCCGAGATTAAGGCTATCAACCTGCTCTATTATTCTGTAATGGCACAGGAGCAGGCCGACCTTTCGGGTCCCTTCACATATTTTGAGGATAAGCAGAATTCCGAGTCGCCTTACGAGTATAACGACGTAAGAAGCATCTATTATGGTATTGTCGAGAATCTCGATACTATCGTAGCTTGTCTGAATCACTTCGAGCAGCGTCCCGATTGGTATAAGAACCTCATTTATAATGAGGTGCTCGTGCCTTTCTGCCAGACCAACACCGCGTGGGAAACTGGTGATATGGGCGTTGGAACATATATTAAGTTGGCCAACTCTTTGAAACTACGTATGGCTATGCGCATTGTAAAGGTAGAGCCCGAGACAGCGAAGCGTTGGGCCGAGGAGGCTGTTGCCGCCGGCGTTATCGAGTGCGCCAGTGACCAATCGGGTCTGTATCCCAGACTTAGCGGATTTACTCATCCTCTTATGGAAATTGCCAACAACTGGGGCGACCTTCGTCTGTGTGCATCGTTCGAGAGCCTTTTGATAAGCCTCGACCACCCCTACTCGAAATATCTCTTCTTACCCAACAGTCAGGAGATTATCAACAAAAAGACAGGTGAGAAACTTGAGCCCGGAACAAAAATCTGCGGTATCCGCGCCGGTGTTCTCGTGGGCGATGGTCAGTCGTATGCTCTTAACCAGCGTCAGGCCTATTCGACATTTGATAATAGTGTGATGGGTGGAATGATGCCTCCTCTCTATTTCGTGAAATTGGCCGAGGTTGATTTCTTGCGCGCCGAGGGTGCATTGCGCGGATGGAATATGGGCGGTAGCGCTCAGTTCTTCTACGAGCGTGGTATCCGCAACGGTTATTTCGAGGACCCCGTTATGGCCGAGGCTACCGCATACGCAGCATTAGTCGAGGATTATTTGCAGCTCGAGAATCCTATTGAGTATGTAAGCAGCGACCCGATGGGCGACGGCCCCGATTGGCCCAGCGTAACAAAGATTGGTGTTAAGTGGAACGAGGCCGATGATAACGAGACTAAGCTCGAGAAGATTATCACTCAGAAATACATCGCACTCTTCCCCCTCTCGACCGAGGCTTGGGCCGAGATGCGTCGCACAGGCTATCCTGTGATGTTCCCCGTGCTTAACCCCGACGATGGCGACGGCTCATTGGAGTATGGCGATATTATCCGCCGCATTCCTTGGGTGCCCACCGACCCCGTTGCAATGGGTATGGTTGAGGCGACAGGTATTCCCGCACTCGGCGGTCCCGACGAACAGGCAACTCGCCTATGGTGGGACGTTGATAAACCTAACTTCTAATTAAAAGAAATAACAAGTCAGTGTATCCCCAAAATGAGTGGGGTACACTGATTTTTTTTAATATTCTCAAAAGAAAGCAACTATGAACAGAAAACTAACTCTTTTAGGTAGCCTTGCAATTATGGCTGTTGCGGCAAATGCACAGACCTATCAAGAGGGCTACATCAATTGGGGTAACTTTGCTCAGCAGTTCGGAAACACTTTGAAAAAATGGAACCCCGGACAGCAGGTTACCGAGGACGACAACTTCTTTATCTCGCGCGTGAAGCCAAAAGAGCGTTTCCGCAACGCAGCTACACAGGTACGCACCGATATTACCGAGGCCAACGACAAGCGTCTGCTTATGTGGGTGCCCATTGACGATGCTGCCGAGAATGCACTGCCCAACGGCGTCTATGACTCGGAGGTATTCAATATGTGGCCCTATATCTCGCACTATGGCAACTGGACAGCGCCTCAGGGACGTGTGCCCGGTAACTTTGCCGACGTTGCCCACAAGAATGGTGTGGCTGTGTCGTCGGTAGCAGGAATCCCCTACGGCGGATTGTATGGCAACGGCTGGCAAGAGGCAATGCAGGCAACCGTTGACGCGGGCGCCGAAAAGACTGCAAAATTCTTGCACTATTATGGTATTGACGGCTTGGGCTACAACTCGGAATTTTCGGGTGGTGCCTACATTGTAAAGCAGCTCATAAAGTATCATCAGGAGCTTTTGGCAGCGTCGCAGCCTTTGAACCCCCTGTTCGAGAATCTGTGGTACGATGGCACAAACGATAATGGCTATATCGCGTTCGACCAAGGCTTAGGCACACACAACGACGACATTGCCAAAGGAGCTTCGCTCTTCTTTAACTACAATTGGAACAATTCAAGCCTGCTCAGCCGTTCGGCAGATTATGCCAAGAATAATGGCTACGACCCCCTGAAGATATACGCAGGCGTGAATATGCAGGGTGCCGAGCCGGGCAGCAACAGCTGGCCTCTGCTCAAGAACTATCCAATATCAATTGGCTTGTGGGGTGCTCACAGCACAAATATGTTCTGGGAAAGCCGCGGCGAGAAGGGTAGCGCCCCCGAGGTTAAGCAGCGCACCTATATGCTGCGCACCGAGCGTTGGTTCACGGGTGGTACACGTAACCCGGCAAACACCCCCGAGATTACAAGCTCTATGAAATATCACGCCGACAACTTTACGTTCCACGGAATGTCGTCCTTTATGACTGCAAAGAGTACCCTTGCGTGGAGCTTGGACGAGGAGCCCTTCATCACATATTTCAATCTTGGTAACGGACGTTATTTCAATTGGAAGGGCGAGCGTCAGCACAATGGCGAGTGGTATAATATCGGCGTTCAGGATTATCTGCCCACGTGGCGCTGGTGGTTCACCACAAACCTTTTGGGCCGTACTGCAAACGACGTGCCCGAGAAAGGCCTCGACGCCGAGTTTACTTGGGACGAGGCTTACGTGGGCGGTTCTACCGTTCGCATTTTCGGTAGCGTCGATACCGAGTATCTGCATCTGTTCAAGACACAGTTTGCGGTTAAGGATGGCGACGTAATAACCTTCCGCTACAAACTCTCGAAGGGTAGTGCCGGTATCAACCTTGTGCTGACAGCCGTTGGCGACGAGCAGACACCCGTTGGCGACCTTGCTCTGTGCGACGAAACAGATGAGGCCGACGAGGATGTATGGGTCGAGAAGAAATTTGTTGTCGGTGAGGACGTTGATGCAGCCGACATTGCCCTTGTAGCACTCGAATTTACAAATGTCAAGGATATTGACCTCTATTTGGGCGAATTTTCAATCGTACGCAGTAAGGCTGCCGTTCCCGCACAACCCGTTATTGCAAGCTCAAAGGTTTTTTCATTCAGCAAATATGGTGTCGATGGAAAGATTATCTTTAATATGCCCAACGACAAGGCTGCCGGCGAACCTTGCTATAATATTGACGTAAATACAGCGCTCTTTAAGCTCTATGCTCAGCAAGAGGGTGGCGAGCCTGTGCTTATGGGTCTTACAACATCTTGGGCCGGAATGTACTATCGCGTGCCTATGGATATGACAAAGGCCGATAAGGTGCGCTTCGGCGTTGCAGCCGTTTCGCTTGATATGAACAGCGACTCCGAGGTTGCTTGGAGCGAGTATCACAGTGCAGGCACATACGTTTACGACGATGATATTCAGATTAACAAGACCACAATTAAGCCCGGCGAGGATTTTGAAATTTCTTACGTTGATGCTCGCCACGAGGAGGCAGTGTGGACAATTACCGACGCTAAGGGCAATGTGCTCTTCGAGCAGACGGGTAAGGGTATTAAGGTGCCCGAGGGTCCCACGGCTATCGGCAGCTATAACTTAAAAGTGGTAGGTAAGGAATACGATGCAAATGGTAACCGCGTGCAGACTACACGCAATTTTGCGGGCTACATTCAGATTACAAGCGAGGGCATCGGTGCGCTTCCAAAAATCCTTACACTCACAGCCAACGGCAAAGAGGCTGATATTACCGTAAACAGCGGCGACGAGATAGCCTTTGCTTACACGGGTCGCAAGGCCGACGGTGCCGGCTCGCAGGGCGTCGACCTTGCCGAGGAGCGTTTCGGCGTTAAGGCAAACGATATTGGCGTCGTAGGTACAGAGAGCTTCTCTACCGCCTTTTGGATTAAGATAAATAAGTTGGCAGCAGGCGAGACACAGCTTCTGGCCGTAGCCAATAAGGTTGATATGTGGCCTAAGACCGATTGGGGTTGGATATGGACAAATATCAAGGAGGATGGCACAATGGGCTCATTTACCTTCCGCGGTACCGACACAAGCAACAATAACGAGCTTCGTTACAAATTTGCAAACACATCTGTTCCCGTGGGTACTTGGGTGCATATGGCCTTCACGTTCGAGTATAATGCCAACCGTCAGTTGCACTGCAAATTCTATATAAACGGTCAGAGACAGGAGGTTACAGCTTGGAACCGTACAAACAGTCCCGACGATAAGGCGGGCGACCCGGGCTTCCAGAGTGGTGTTTATAATATTACATACGGTCAGGTGCTCTCGGTGGGTGGTTCGGCTCACGGACGCAATGGTATTGACGGTGTAATAGATAATTTCCAAGTTTGGAATAAGGTGATGAGCGACGAGGATGTACTGCTCTCTATGGGCGACATTGATGGCAATAATCTGCCCTCGGGCCTTGCCTATTATTGGGACCTCGAGAGTAAGGCCGGTGCCGATTATACTTTTGCATCGGTTGGCATCAAGAAGGGTGTTAAGGCCGGATTGCACAACTACGCCGCGACAGGCAGCGAGGGTCAGGGTGCTTTTGCTTGGATTGAATCGGGTTATACCTCGGGCTGTCCCTTCATCAGCGGCTCGGCGTTCCCCGTAGTTACCTCACCCGTATGGAAGGCTAAAAAGGCTGACATCACCGCTGCTGACGGTAGCGATACCGAGGGCTCGGCTGTTGTAAGCTATAAGAAGGCCGGAGATTATACAGTTACGCTTACCCTTGAAAATTCGCTTGGTAGCGACGTTCGCACATTCCAAGTGATTAAGGTCGAGGGTGTCGAGAGTGGAGTAGAGAGCCCCGAGGCCGAGCAGATTGCCACATACGTTGTCGAGGGTGCCGCCATTGTCGAGTTTGCCCGCGAGGGTAACTATAAGGTGGCTCTTTACACCGTCGATGGCAAGAGCGTTGCCCGGAAGAGTGTTTCGGCGGCAGCAGGCGATAAAGCACAGATTACTCTTGGTGCAAAGGGTGTTTATCTGCTTACCGTCGAGAGCGAGGGCGAGATTCTGCGCAGTGTGAAACTTCTGAACAAATAATTCTTCCTTTGCTGAAATAATTATTTGAATTGACAATCGAGTGTGTGCCGTTTATGTGGCACACACTCTTTTTTTTGCATATATGGTCGACAGCTGTTTAATATTTGCTAATTTTGTATTTATTTAGCTATTTATAGGGCTGTTATTCCATAATTTTAGTATATTTGCCCTTTGGGTGAACATACACAGCCTTTTTTCCGGCGATATGTGTGCGCACCATAAGTTTGTAACGGTAAAAGTTTTATTTTAAAATAATTTTATTACTAACCTTAAATTTTGTGATTATGAAGAAACATTACATCGCAGGATTGGCGCTTGCTTGCTCATTGTTTGCGGCACCCGCTTCGGCGCAGACCGATGAAATCTACGATTTCGCCGGTTTCAGCGATAAAAATCTGCTTGAGCTCTTCTACAATGCTTTGCAGGATGGGCGCAACTATCCTACGGCCGAGGAGTTCGAGGCAGCCGGTATTCAGGCATCGGATATTGCCTTTGTGCGTTCACACGTTCGTCGTGCAACAATCTTGGATCGTGCCGACCGTCTGATTCCCTCGACATACGAGACACGTAATCTGTGGATGAACATTCCTATGGATGTCGGTTCGGGTGGTGATGCCGGTTATCCCGGCGATAAATTTGCTGCCGATGTTTATTCGATGTGGCAATATACCAATCTGTTCGGTTCTTGGAACCACTCTATTTTCCAAGCGCCCGGCGCGTGGGTAGATGCAGCTCACCGTAATGGAACCGATATAATGAGTGGTATCAAATTCTTTGAGTCTTGGACTGCCGGTAGTGGTGATGGCGAGTATAGCGCCCTCATCACAAAGAAAGACGCTCAAGGAAATTTCTTGTATGTTAAGCCTCTTATCAACTGCTTGATGTTCTTTGGTTCAGATGGTATCAATTATAACTGGGAGGATAACAGCTACTCGAATGCCGATATTGTAAAATTCCACAAAGAGCTTTATAAGTATGCAGCCGAGGTTGGCTTCGATAACTATCACAGCGGTATATACACAGCAGTTTCGGGCCTTAATCCAAGCAATGTAGACCAGCTCTTCGGTACAAAAGAGAAAGGCAAGACACACGATACAATGCTTAATTACTCCAACGGCGACTTCTCGTGGATGATTGGTGCATCGGTAACAGCTGCCGAGAATGCAATGGGTACAGCCGAAGGCCTTTACACCGGAGTGTGGATTGTGGGTATGGATCGTCGTTGGACTGCTCTCGACGAGAATGCCAACGCTCACAAAGCAGGTATATGTCTTTGGGGCGAGCACGGACAGAGCCGTTTTATGAGCTACAATACAGGCGATGGCGCTTACGATACACAAGGTAACTATCAGCGTCTCTTGGAGCGTGGTTTCTCGGGTGGTAATCGCAACCCTCTCACACGTCCCGCTATAAGTAATACAGGTAACAATTGGGAGAAAGAGGGCGATAAACTGCCGCTTTCGACATTTGCCGGTATTGCCTCTTGGATTCCCGAGCGTTCGGCTATTCAGGGAAGTCTGCCTTTTGCTACTCACTTTACTCTTGGTAACGGCGACCGTTATTTCTATAAGGGTAAAAAGTCGGCTTCAAGCAGCTGGTATAATATGGGTGCACAGGACATCGTTCCCACCTATCGTTGGTTGGTTGTAGAGAGTGGCAACCACGCAACCGCCGCTACAAATATCGAGGTTAACTACACTCACCTCGATGCTTATACCGGAGGTTCTTGTATAGAGCTTACAGGTGCTTCTAACAATAATGGTACCGATATTGTACTCTATAAGACAGAGCTCAAGGCCTCAACAAACGCCTATGCAAAGGTTGCCGTAAAGACTTTGAAAGATGTTAAGGCTACCAACCTCTATCTTATTATCCGCGAGAAGGGTAGCGATGCTTGGACCGAGTATGCCATTGGCGAGGTTGCAGGCAACAATTGGGAAGAGAAGAAAATTAACCTCTCGAGCCTTGCAGCAGGCGACGTTATCGACCGTATCGGTCTGCGCGTAAAGGGCGCTAACAACGATTATCAGCTCTACGTTGGTAAGCTCGAAATTAACGACGACAGCAAGGTGGCTCCCGCAAAAGTAAAGGATGTGGTTGCCGAGGTTAAGAAAGAGACTAAGGCTTCAATGACAGTGAAACTGCATTGGGGCGTTGAGGCTGCTGCCACTACACGTGCCGATTGGGGTCTTGTTTATAACGACGAGGCTAACATCGACCACTTCGAGATTCTCTACAAAGTAGGTGAGGAGGGTCGTGTATCATTGGTTGGTACAACATCACAGTGGGCAACAATTGTGCCCAATGTACGTTTCGAGAGCGTAAACGACGTTCCTTATGTGGGTGTTCGCGCCGTTTCTACCGACCTTAAGTCGTACTCGCCCATTGAGTGGGTCGAGGTGGCACGTGCACCTCAGGCATCACTGCCCGATGAGGTTGAGGAGGATACTTACGGTGTCAGCGCTATGGATCCCGCTTGTGAGGGTGCAGACATTGCTCGCAGGGAGCGTTATGTCGAGAAGGTTGTTACAACAGGTGCTGTTAAAGACCTTAACTATTCTGCTGACGGCCCGGTGGCCGATGGTTCACAGTATGCCGATGCACGCGACCACGTCCTTGTGGTTGAGCAGGGTCAGACTATTACAATGACAATCAAATGTGCCGACTTTAGCGACGGTCTTAAATGGTGTTTCGCCGGTGGTTGGCTCGACCTTGATGCAAGTGGCGACTTTAATCACCCCGGTTCTATTGAAGAGGATCCCTTGAGCGAGCGTCTCTTCTTTGCCGGTACATTGCGTGCTGCTACTCCCGAATTCCAGAATCCCGGTCTTACATTCTCGTTCAAAGTGCCCGAGGATGCAACTCCCGGAAAGAGCCGTCTGCGCATCGTGTTCTCTGATGCTTGGTTCGCCGGTATGTTCCTTCCCACAGGTCTCCACGCCAAAGGATTCTCAATAGACTTTAGTGCCGAGATTCAAGGTACTAATCCCGGCCGTGTCTCTGTTGATACACGCGATCAGGGTGTAGCCGACGAGCCCGAGGGCTTCGGTGTCGATACTTCAGTTGAGGAGGTTGTTGCAGGTGAGGTATCATCGGCTGTTGCCGGTGAGGGCGTTATCAGCCTTAGCAACGTCGAGAAGGCGTGGGTTTATACAGCCGACGGCAAGCTCGTTAAGTTCGTTAACGGCAATCCTACACAGGTTGATGCTGCTGCCGGTGTATATCTCATCAAGATGCAGAATGGTAGCATCATCCGTTCGGCTAAGGTTGTTGTCGAGTAAAAGATTTTCTACCTTATTATAATAGCGTGCGGCCCCCTGAAATAGGAGGCCGCACTTATTTTACTCGTAGCAAACAACCCGGGAGCATTGTTGGTTAAAAATGCGGTTTTTTCTCTTTTTTTTAAAGAAATTGAATCAATTGCTTATTATCTGCTTTAAAATTCGTATATTCGCGCGTTGTTTTTATGATATAATGGGATATATATCCTGTGATTTCTTATAAAAAATTGATACTTAATATTTTATAGTGTAATTTGACTATGGGTAAAAAATATAATGTAAATATTTTGCTTTATATGCTGTTGCTCTTCACGGCCTCGTGTACCTCATATAAAGGGGTGCCATATATGCAAAATAGTGATGAGCTCGAGAAAATGTTGCAGACGAATGCCCCGTTAGAGGTAAGAGTGCAGCCTAAAGACCTTATAACAATTCAGGTGCTCTCGCCCGAGGAACCTGCTCTCTCGTGGGGTTATAATTATATTGCGAGTCTGTCCTATGATACGGAGCGAGGGATGAGCTATACGTCGCAGCCTACAATCCAGCCCTATCTTGTCGATTCCGAAGGCTTTATAAGCTTTCCCTTAGTCGGTAAATTACACGTTGCGGGAAAGACAAGCTCCGAGGTCGAGCAGTTTGTGCTCGACAAGATAAAGGGTGCTTTCAAGAAAGAGCCCATTGTGTCGATGCGCTTCAATAATTTTAAAATATCGGTGCTTGGCGAGGTTAACAGCCCCGGCTCGTTCACCATAAAAAACGAGCGAGTAAATATTTTTGAGGCATTGGCCCTTGCGCGCGACCTTACAATACACGGTAAGCGCGATAATGTAATGCTTGTGCGCGAGCATCCCGACGGAAAAAAAGAAATTCACAAAATAAACCTCAATGACGTCTCGGTGCTTACCTCGCCCTATTACTATCTGCAACAGAATGACATTCTGTATGTTACGCCCAATAAAACAAAAGCTAAAAACTCCGATATTGGCAGCAGCACCTCTTTGTGGTTCTCGGCTACATCAATCCTCATTTCGTTGACGTCGCTATTGTATAATATACTCCGTTGATACACTATGGACAATAATATAGAAGCATTGAATCAGCAGGAAAAAACCTATCTGAACATTATTCTCGACTTTTTTCTGCAATATTGGAAATTATTCCTCGTATCGTTCGTAATTTGTTTTGCATCTGCATTTATATATCTGAGATACGCCGGCAAGGCTTATCAGATTAACGCAAAAGTGCTGCTCAAGGACGACGAGAAAGGTACTTTTAACTCGCAGACAGATATGCTTGCCGATTTTGGCTTTCAGGCAACAAATACCAACGTCGAGAATGAAATAGAGGTGCTCACGTCGAAGTCAGTGGTAGAGTTGGCCGTCAGACGTGCGGGGCTCTATGTGAAATATCAGGAGAATGGATTCCTTATTGACAAGCCGATACATAAAAATTCGAGCCGCATTCAGGCGGTAATGCCCGACGAGGCTCTCAATGCGTTAAAATCGAGTTTGAATGTGGCCTTTGAGCTTGGCGACGATTCACTCTATTCTGTATCGTACAATTTCTACGATGTTCTAAAGCGCGAAGAGGTCGAGGTGCCTGCGGTTGTTGTAAAAGAGTATCCATTTGTGCTCACAACAGAGTTGGGCGATGTGCTTCTCACCGAGAATCCTCAGGGTGGGGTGTTACAGGATTTCACTATCTCGATATATAACCCCTATGCTATGGCCTCGGCCTATCAGAGCAGCCTTGCAGCGGCGCCCGTCAGCAAGACAGCGTCGGTTGCAGTTGTGGCCGTGGTCGATAATGTGCCGCAGAATGGTATCGACTTTATAAACTCGCTTATCATAAGCTACAATGTTCAGTCGAACGAGGACAAAAACATCGTAGCGCAAAAAACCGAGGATTTTCTGAGCGCACGTATTAAAATCATCGGCGAGGATTTGAGAATGCAAGAGGAGAATCTCGCAAGCTACAAGAAAGACAATAAACTAATCAGCCCGACGAGTGATGTCTCGCGTCTGCTCGAGAGCGAGAAGGAGTATGTCGAGCGTCTGCAAGAGGTTGATATGCAGCTTAAACAGATTACTCATCTTCTGGACTATCTTAGCGACGAAAAGAATGATATGCAGGCAATTGCCTCGCTTCCCGGAATGCATAACGAGCCGGCTCTTGCCTCGCTAATTACACGCTATAATGTAGATGTTGCCAAGCGTAAGCAATTGTTGACCTCGGCTACCGACGAGAATCCGATGGTTGTTGCTATTACACAGAATATCAAGGACTTGCGAGTGGATATAGTCGAGGTGCTCGAGAATCTGCTCCACTCGTTGCAGACACGCAAAAATATGCTCAAAGACCTTACGGGCGAGTTTACTGCGCGCGCCTCGCAGACACCGGCCATTGAGCGCGTTTATGCCGACCTTATCCGTGAGCGCGATATAAAATCGCAGCTCTATGTGATGTTGTTGCAAAAGTACGAGGAGAATGCTCTTGCACTTGCCGTAACGGCCGACAACCTGAAATGTATAGAACCGGCAAGCTGCGGCGCAAACTTTGTTTCGCCCAATAAAAAGATGGTATACGCCCTTGCGCTGTTTATTAGCATTGTATTGCCCTCGTTGTTCATATATGTTTATGAGACGCTCGGCGTAAAGGTAAAACGCCTCGAAGATGTTGAAAAGATTGCAAATGCTCCCATTCTTGGCAGCGTTCCCTTGCAGTCGGTACTTATGAAAAACGATAAGAGAGTGCTTGTGGTCGAGGAGGGCAAGAACGATGTAATGGCCGAGGCCTTCCGCTCGATACGTACCAATCTGCAATTTGTGATACAGAGGAACAATGGCAATGTTGTGATGTTCACCTCGACCACCTCGGGCGAGGGAAAGACCTTTGTATCGTCAAACTATGCAATGTCGCTGGCTGTGATGGGTAAAAAAGTGCTTTATATGGGATTCGACATTCGTCGCCCGCGTCTGGCCGAGGTTTTTAAGCTCAGTCCCAATCTCGAGGGCATCACAAGTTTCATAGCAACGGACGGAAGCGACCTTAAAATGCTCGATAATCTTATTTTACCGTCGAATGTCAACGATAATCTCTTCTTGCTTCCTGCCGGAATTATCCCGCCCAATCCGGCCGAGCTCATAGCAAAGGATACGGTTGACAAGGCAATCTCTTATCTGTCGCAGAAATTCGATTATATAGTGCTGGACACCGCGCCTGTGGGCCTTGTATCCGACTCTATTCTGTTGAGCCGCGTTGCCGACGCAGTGGTTTATGTTACACGTGTGAAATATACTCACAAGGCCGACCTTAACTTCTTGAATAAACTTGTTGCCGACGTTAAACTGAAGAATGTCTCGGTGGTGGTTAATGCCGATGATATGGATGCCGATGGCGGCCGCTTCGGAATGCGCAATAAGAGGTACGGTTACTCCTATTATGGCTACGGTTACGCCCCCGAGCTCACGCGCCGTAAGTGATACACAGACAAAGAGCTTTGCACAATATTGTGCAAAGCTCTTTGTCTGTGTGGCAGGGTGGGGCCCGAGCGCCCTGTTTTTCCGCTGCCTGCTGCGACGAGCACCTTTCTTATACCAATTTATTTTGTTCCTATAATATTCGCTGTTTCAAGGAGATAGCTGTCTGCTTACGTGTCGAACGTTAAAAACAAATGTAAATTTTGTGTAAAAAAAACTCTAATCTTGAAAATTATGCTTATCTTTGCAGCCTCAAAAGATTGAAATGGTCTGAGCCTTTTTGACGAACGAGATAAATAGTGTTAAAAATGGGAATGTTAAAGGAGAAATACGCTAAGTACGACCTGCCTCAGCAGTTTATGGCAAAGGGTGTTTACCCCTATTTTCGTTGTATAGACAGCGAACAGGATACTGAGGTAATGATGAGTGGTAAAAAAGTGCTGATGTTTGGCTCGAACTCATATCTTGGTCTTACGAATCACCCAAGAATTAAGGAGGCTGCAATTGAGGCCGTGCGTAAATATGGTACAGGTTGTGCAGGCTCGCGTTTCTTGAATGGTACGCTCGATATACATATTCAGCTCGAGAATGAGCTTGCAGAGTTTGTCGGAAAAGACGAGGCGCTTGTCTATTCGACCGGTTTTCAGGTGAATCTTGGTGTGTTGTCGTGTCTGACAGGTCGTCGCGACACTATTTTGTGCGACGAACTCGACCACGCTTCAATTGTTGACGGTCGCCGTCTTTCGTTCTCGACGCTTCGCAAATTCAAGCACAATGATATGGAGCATCTCGAGCGCGAGCTTCAGCGTTGCGAGCCCGATACGATAAAGCTCATCGTTGTTGACGGTGTCTTCAGTATGGAGGGCGATGTGGCCAATCTGCCCGAGATTGTCCGCCTGAAAGAGAAATACAATGCAAGCATCTTTGTTGATGAGGCACACGGCCTTGGAGTGCTCGGTCGCGAGGGACGCGGTACCTGCGACCATTTTGGCCTTACAAAAGATGTTGACCTTATTATGGGTACTTTCAGTAAGTCGCTTGCAACAATCGGCGGCTTTGTAGCAGGTGATAAAGAGGTTATAAACTATATTCGCCACAATGCACGCTCATATATATTCAGCGCAAGTAACACTCCGGCGGCGACAGCAGCAGCTATCGAGGCGCTGCATATTATGCAGGAGGAACCCGAGCGCATACAGAACCTTTGGGACGTAACAAACTACGCTCTTAAGAATTTCCGTGAGCTTGGATTCGAGATTGGTGCAACATCGACACCTATTATCCCCATTTACATTAGGGATACTGAAAAAACCTTTATGGTAACAAAAATGCTGTGGGACGAGGGTGTTTTCATTAACCCCGTTGTTCCTCCCGCTTGTTCGCCTCAGGATACACTCATACGCTTCTCGCTTATGGCTACACACACAAAAGAGCAGGTCGATAGAGCTCTCGAGGGTATGGTGCGTGTGTTCAAGGCTCTTGGTCTTTTGTAAAATAGTTGATTTATAAATAGTTCGGGGCGTAGCGCAGTCCGGTAGCGCATCTGGTTTGGGACCAGGGGGTCGTAGGTTCGAATCCTGTCGCCCCGACAAGAAAATAGGGAACCGCAAGCAATTGTGGTTCCCCTCTTCTTTTTTTATGCTCGAAGCGAACTTCGTAGCAGAAAAAAGAAGAGGGGAGCATAAATATCTTTGGCGTTTTTCCCTGTATTCTTGAGCGTCCTTCCCTTTCTTTAGAATGGGCGCAGTTAATCCTGTTGCCCTATCGTTTAATTAAAAGTTACCTTTTGCACGTAATTATATTCGGCTGTTCTTGATGGTAAAAAATAGTTTATTGATTCTTACCCACAGTAAATTTCTACTGAGCCACAATATTGTTTTTGATGCGGCCTCGAACTCCTCAGACGCTGCGCGCCGGCTCCTCTTTGTCGAAAGAGGAGCGGCAATAA
>JAZSIU010000093.1:0-6624 GCA_045533955.1 Bacteroidaceae bacterium | reverse complement strand
GGTCGCTCCATAGCACCTATGAGATATGAGCGACCATTAGCCGTAGTAACCACGAAAGCGATAGGAAAGGCAGTAGGCAGCTCGTCGAGAGTGGAGAATTTGAGGGTGGCTTTTTCAAGGCGACCTTTGTTCTCGTACTCTGAAACAGTATCACAGGAAGGTGTTCCGTAAAAAGTGATAGGTGTTGTACCTGCATAGACTGCAACAGGCATTTTTACCTTGTATCGGAAAACGATGTCGGGCGATAACTCGGAACAGGGGAGATATGCAATTTTGGTGATTGAGGGCAGGGAAACTTTCATACGGCAACAAATTCAACAAAAATCATTTTAGGACAAAAGGCGTTTGAAGTAGTAAAAAGAAACATATTTATTTTATTAAAAAAGTTAAGTAATCAAATGAAAAATTGGTTTCGGTCTCTTTAATGCTGTTTTTGCCATCTTCAATTTCAATGCTTTTGGAAATAGTCCACTATTACCTGCAATCTTTGAAATTAAATCTACTCAAAAACAGCGATTAAATAAACTCGAAATAAAATGCAATATGTTTCTTAATTCATACGATTTTTTACGGTAAGATATGATTTTCTCTTGCGGTAATAGATTTTTGAGATAGCACACCAATTCGTTTCGTTAAGTTCTATGCCGTGCGCTTCCATCCAAGCGTAAATAAGTTCATCGTTTCGCTTGCCTATATTCTCGAACTTGTAGAGGTCGTTCCACAACTGGATAACGAAACGGGTGCGTATGGTCTTTTTCAGTGCGAGGGTGGCACGTGGTGGCAGGTAGTTATATGTTCTCACATCTTTATGTTTGAACGTGGGTATAAATATCTGCGTGTCGGTGGGAGCCGGGCGTGCAGGTATTGCAGAGGGCTGGGGCTTTAAGAACAGCTCCAAAATATCACTCTCGGCACTGCCTCGTGTAAGGGTTACGGGGTGCTCACCGCCTTGCTCGTGTATGAACCACTGTGCGAGGTATGGCTCTAAATCAAGATAAATGGTGTATTGGCTCATATCGTTTCTATTTTGATACGAAGTTAAGGGGTGCAGACTGTACTGAAAAAGACCTTTGGCAAGGAATACACGAACAAAAAAAAGCCCTCTTTCGAGGGCCTTGCAGGAGTGCTGCTTAATCCGAGAATACATATCCGTCAATGAACGTGTAATCGAAATTGAATAAATCGCGTGCGAACTGCTCCATATCGAAATAGCGACGGGCAAATTCGGGCATATCGCCGTAACAATCATCAACGAGGTGTTCGGCAAATTCCTCTTCGCTATCCCACTCACCTTGAAAACGCTCTTTGGCATCTTCCAGCGTGTAGCCACTGCCGTAATGCTCTGTAAAGGCATCGAACAACTTTCTATCCTTTTCGTCCATATTGCCGTACTCTATAATCTTGTCGAAAGTAACTTCATCAAAGCAACTTTCAGAATACCATTCTGAAGAGAAATTCTCATAATCCTGATACATAAATTCCGGATCTTCTTCATCAATGTGGAGCAAATAGCAGAACTCTATAAATTCATCGTAATCAAAGAACGAGGTCAAATCTACCCACATTCCGTAAAGCGAACCATTATTGTACTTGTAATATGTGCCGACATATACAGCAGGATTACCGCTTGTGTAATCATACTCGTGTTCTTTTACCACATCTGCCCAATCTTCAGGGCGTACTCTCTTCTGCGAAGCATTGATATTTTCCATAACCTTGAAACTAAATGTGAATACTCTGTTTTTGAAACTTTTTATGTGCAAGCAACAGGGCAAGGTCAAAGGCAACAAGAGCAACAAGGATTTATACGAAAGGCAGGAACTGCTGTAAATACTACCTGAAAGAGTGGAGATTTTTGGTGTAAACTCGCTGTGTCCTTGTGCTGTTGCCTCTTGCCCTACCTTCGCACACGAAAAAGTCAAAACAGAGTATCACTGTGGGGAAAGGGGAAAAGAGCAAAGAGTGGAGAGTGAAACAAGGCTGGTGGTATAAAGACACAAAAAGTTTGTATCGCTGTATCTTTGTATTAAAATCGGCATAACATACTATATAACAAGTACTTGCGGTCGATACAAATGTGATACAAGTTAGATTTGTCCTATGATACAAAACGATGAAGAGGTATGCAAGGTGATACAAAAGCAGGAATGAAGAAAATTGTATCAGGTTTGTATCAAGATTGTATCTGTGAATTTCTCCTTTATTATTAAGAAGTTATATCTTCTTTCTTTTGCTTTGATACAAAGATACAAAAGATTAGTACGGAAATAAGAAGAGGTAAAATTGAAAGATGTTGCCTTTGCTTACGGCACAAAAAAATGCTGCACGGCAAATGCCATACAGCAGTGAGTGGTAGAAGAGGATTTAATGCTGATGTTCCTTTTTCCAATTAAGCCATTGCTCTACTTCCCTGTCGAAATCTTCGGGAGCGATGTTGCGCCGTACAATGGTGTTGTAGTCATCGGATATGAAGAACTCAAGCCAATGTGCCCCTTCAAAATAGAAGGCCACATAGGTGAGCAGTACCCACTCCAATTTGCGACCTTGATAGGCGGTGAGCCGAAGACGTGTGCCGTGTCGCATATTGTCAAAGTAGGCATATACCTTCCTTGCAAACTTGCGGAATTCTTTGTCGGCAAGATACTTTTCGTTGAACTGTGCAACGGTGTAGGA
This sequence comes from Bacteroidaceae bacterium, assembly GCA_045533955.1. GTDB lineage: Bacteria > Bacteroidota > Bacteroidia > Bacteroidales > Bacteroidaceae > HGM04593. The sequence goes on along the minus strand of JAZSIU010000093.1, from coordinate 3,951 downwards.
CTGCACAAGAGTGCGTACTGTTTCGTTTCTAAAGGAATTGTTCATCGGGTATAAATTCGTTAGGGTCATTTTTCTTCTCTTTGTATCTCTTTGTCTGCACGAATATCATATCCACGAAATTGCCCTCAACACGCCTTGATATGCGCTTTTGATTGTTGCAAAGCTCGTCAGGGTTGAGCGTGTCGATATAGGGGCAAAGGTGGCAGAAAGAGTGCAGTTTCTGCGTAAAACGCTGCATTGTGAGGTTGGTTACGTTGGCATACTTGCGGTAGTCATCGAACACCTCACGGCGTATAAGCAGTTTGTCGAGTTTGTCGCCGTCTTCGGCAAAATAACCGTTAGCCCAATCTTCAAAGTTATTTCCGATGTCTTGTCTGTATTTGCGTAACAAGATATTATCCATTGGGGGCAATATCTTGATATTCTCCCGGCATAGGGAGAGGTAAAAGCGAAGGCACTGCATAAGGAAATTTATATCAGCGTTCCAATCAGCCGGGCTGTAATCGTGCGTAAAGAGGTCGCGCCCGAAATCATCGCGTATGGAGCGTGTTTCGAGGTAGTCGTTTGTCTCGGTGAGCTGGTGGTAATAGTCGCTATAGACCATATAGAGCATACGCGCCTCGGTGGAGCTGTCAAAGTCCAGCGGTACATAATTGGTGGTAAAACCAAACTTGGGGCTTTGCTCAAAGGGTATGCTGTAACTTTGATTGTTCTTCGGGTTCACCGTCATATCGCTTGTGATGATGTCATAGAACAGCCCCATAGAGAGGTATTGGGCGCAGTCATCGACAAGCACAAAATCGGTGTGTATGTTCACTTGGTCGAAAACGTGGGGGTTATCCATCAGTTTTGGGTTTCTTCCCGATAACTTGACTGTACGCATAAACATAGAGAGAGCCTTGAAGAGGAATGATTTTCCGCTTCGGCCGTTACATTCTCCGTTTTCGCCTATCTTGTTATCCATTGCCTGCGGAGCCCACGCACGCGAGGGTGATTTATAGCGGTGGAGCATATAGCCGATAGCGAATATCTTGTTTATAAGGTTCTGCTTCTGCTCGGCTATCTCTGTGGGTGTCAATCCCTCGCCGTCGATGCAAAAGCGGTGGGTGGCTGCATACTCGGCTGCTGCTTCCCTGTCTTCGCCGAAGCGGTACTCCATTTCCTTACGCCAATAGATACGGCTTGAATTGATAACGTAACCGCATAGGCAGCTTTTGCCGGACTCCAGCACCTCGATGTCGAAGTGTGGCTTGCCCCCTTGCTCGGAGCGTGTGATGCTGAACATATCGGGCATAACGGTGAACTCATAAGGCAGAACATTATCTTCCCAAACATAGTGCTGAAAAGATGTATCGCCCTTTTGATGCACTATAATCTCTGAAGGTGTTACCTCGATTGATTTACGGGTAAAGAAGAAGAGCTGTGTTGTGGGGGTAAAGGTGGTAAAGTCCAATTCCACCTCGCGGAGGTTTTCAAGAGAGGTTTCCGAAAACTTCATTGAGTTTACAATGAGGTTTCGGATATTCTCTGCCAAACAGCGTTCTTCAGCCCATTCTCGCACGAAACGGCGTACATCTTTCGCCTTTATCTGCTTTACGATGTTGCCTGTAACCTGTATGTACCGGGTATTGGCTGCATTGGCATCGCGCAGTGTACGAAAACCGTTCAACTGCAAGAAGTAATAAAGGCGTACTGCCGATATGGTTAGCTCTCTCTTGCACGATTTTTCATTGATTGTCTCTACCCAGAATTTTGCAGGCATCGCCATTTTAATGAGGTCGCGGAAATCGGCAACATCACGGCGAAGTTCTTGCCAATCGCGGAGATCCTTGCGAGGCTTACCGCGATTGTCGCGATAGGTGGAGAGCCATTCGGGGAGCCACACTGTATATATGTCGATATGGCGCAGTGCCAATTCTGCACCTTTCTTACGCCCTGTAGCGTCGATGTCGGGAATGTTGTATATGGTATCGGCATAGCGGTAGAGTTTGGCAACCTCGGACTCTGTGAGGGTGTATGTCTCGGAATTGAACCATATAGGAATGTAGCCCATAGACTTTAAGCAAAGAGCGTCGCGCTCTCCACTGCATATAAATATCTCTTCGAGCTTTCTTTCCCGTTGTTCGCCCTCTTCTTCATCATCGCAACTGTTGAGCTTGCCGAACTGCTCTTGCAACTCGCGCAGGCCGTTGATATAGTCTTTGGGCTTTACTCCTTCGGGAGTGTATGAGAAACGCCACTGCTTTTCGGGGTTGAGTGGTTCGTATATCTTGTAGAACACCTTGCCGTCGTCTGTACGGCATTCACGCATAAATATAGGATAGTTCTCTGTGCTATATTTGAGTGTTACTTCCCTGTTCTTTACATAGCCTACATATTCTGCCTCGTACCAATTAAGAGCCTCTGCGTGTTCTGCCCGTACTTTCGGGCCGAGGACTTTAAGATGTTCTTCGGGTATGGACTCCAAAAGGGAGAATATGCGTGTTCCCTCTTTCTCTTCGCTCGTTGCCGGGCGTTTCTCGATTCGTGGCTTGTTGATTGTAGGCGAGAGTTCTTCGTTTATGCCGAAGATACCGGCCAATAGCAGAACAGCTTCGTAAAAGTGGGTGATGCCTTCCTCTTTCATACATATATCAATGGGAGAAAGAGCGTGCCCGTCGTCGCCGAAATCTACCACTTTCCACACTCCGCCGGAATAGTGCAAGCAGGCCGAAGCAGTCTTTTCGTTCTGCCTCGCCCTGAATTTGTTCTTCGTTCCGACAACATCAGCAGCTTGTGGATAGTAGCGGAGAATGATGTCTAAACCGTCGCGTGTCGCTTTGTAAAGGTCGGTTGCCTGTATCATACTGCATAATCGTCATCTTCAGTTACACGGTAGATAAGCCACTCAACAAGCATTTCATCGCGCAGGTGATATGTCAATGTTACTGTACGCAAATAGGTCAGTTTCTCACCGACAACGATATTCACAGGTAGATTATGGTCGAGCACCATTTGCGATAGGCGGTTGCATAATGAGGCTTTCAATGCTATTTGTTTTTCTTCCATTGTCCTGTAATTTGAGAGTTAAAAAAATGCCACTCACAGTGGGCTTCACAGCAGGCTGTGGGTGGACTTTGAAAAAGGAAAGTTTATAGTTTATTCATTAGATAGAATAAATTCTGTTATCTCTTTCTTGCTGAAGTAATATGACTTCTGCTGTTTACGGTGTGGCAACTGCCCCCTGTAACACATCTTTTTCACCGCTCCCTCTGTCTTGTCGAGCATTCTTGCGACTTCGGCAACAGAAAGCACTTCATCATTGAGACGGTGGAGCTTTTTGGCTATTTTGTCGGCCAATAGTTCCAGTTCACTCGGCTTCAGCATAGGCTTTCATCGCTTTTTGTCGTAACTCCTTATAACTGTCTATCACATTGCCGGTAATGGTAACAAGGCAGTTGCGCCTATCGTAAGACGCGGATATGCGTATGCCTTTGCTTGCCCCCTCGTCAATGTTCCACCTATATATAAGGACTGACATTGTGGTACACTCTTTTGATGATGCCAAACGACCTACTTTCGTTTCTCCACGCTTGAGGCTGCGGAGCCATTTTGTTTTGTTCTCGATAATGTCCATCGTACTAAATGACCTTTAATTGATACTTGTTTTCTTACACTTGAAAGATATGCCGGGTCTTTCTTCAGCTCCATTATATCTGCATAGTTCTTTACTGTTGTTACACTCACGTTCAAAAGCAGTGCGACTTCGGTGTTGCTCATTACAGGAAAAACCTTTGAAAAATATTCACACTGTTCTGCACTTAATTTCTTTGTCCTCATAAGATTTGTTGATAATGTTTTGTAAAAAGTTCTTAAAAACATTAAACAACTGTGAACCTTAATAAGGGTTAGAAATGTTCGTTAGTGAGTTTGTTCAGTACAAAAGTAGAGGTGGCAAAAAGGTCATAAAAG
>JAZSIU010000066.1:0-6235 GCA_045533955.1 Bacteroidaceae bacterium | reverse complement strand
TTTACAAGCGACTAAGTGAGGGCGGTCCGCAGCACCCTTAAAACAATCGTAAACCGAAATGACAAGCAAGCCTCCGACCGAGTGAGCGCATTTTCTTGCCTCACGAGCAAAGGAGGCTTGCGACAATTTCTTTAGGTGCAGTTTTTTTGCTTACTTTTTTCTGAAAAAAGTAAGTCCTAAAGTATAAAATGAAAGAGAGAATAGCCGCATAAATATTCCGAGAGGGTGATAAATAGAGTAATCTCGACCACATCTTTTTTGCTACAGAACCTAAGAAATATTAAAAAAACGCCGATTCCACCGACAAAAAAACAAAAATTCCCATATTGCGGCAGATGACCACAATACGGGAATTTTTTATAAATAAAAATCTTATCACACAGTGCGATGCACCTCGATTCCCTCGACAAAAATAGCACTGAAGGGACGCGCGGGACACACATATTCGCAGGCACCGCAGCCCAAGCAACGCTCGGCATCTACCATAGGAATTTTTGCAGCACCGGGCTTATCCTTACACTCAATCATCTTTATGGCACCGTTGGGACAGTGGCGGGAGCAGTTGCCACACGACACCCCGTCGCGGTAGGCAATGCAATTGTCGGCCACCCACACAGCGGTACCAATCTTGACAGCACTCTTCATCTGCTTCTCAATGGGCTTAATGGCACCGTTGGGACACACCTGCGAGCAGGCGTTGCACGAGGGTCGGCAGTATCCGCGCTCGAACGACATTTCGGGCTGCATAAGGCGCTCGATGCTCTGCGAGGGGCGCAGCACGTCGTTGGGACATTTCGAGACACACAGCTGACACGCCGTGCAGTGCTGCGCAAAATTCTTCACACTCTCGGCCCCCACGGGAACAACGGGCACAGTGCGCTTGGGCACACGCTTATCCTCAATTACGGCAAGGCCTCCATCAACCTTTTTATCGGCCTGCGCCACAAGCGACGAGGCAACAAAAGTGCCTCCTATCGCAAGAAACGAACGACGCGCCGTGTCGGCCTTTTCCTCATTCTCGACCACACTCTTTGTCCACCCCACATATTTATAACCAATGGCACCGCGCTTACACTTATCGACACAATTCATACACGCAACGCAACGACTATGGTCTATTGTGTGTGCCCCGGCGTCGATGCACGATGCCTTACAGCTGCGCTCGCACACCTTGCAGCCGTTGCATTTCGAGGTATCGACAACCATTTTAAAAAGCGAGAAGCGCGACACAAATCCCAAGAGCGTGCCCACGGGACAGACACTGTTGCACCACGTGCGTCCGCCGCGCCACGCAAGCACCGCAAGCACAATAAAGGTTACGGCAGCCACAGCAAGCGTAGCGCTGCTGCGCAACCACACGTCCACCGAGTAGAAGGCGTAACTATCGGCACGCTCGGCAGCGTAAGCCAGCAGATTATTCGCCCACAGATACAGGGGCGAGAGCAGATTATTCACAATGCGTCCGTAGGCGCTGTAAGGCTCGACGAGTGCCGCCACCCACGAAAATCCCGCCACAAGCAGCGCGATAAAAAGCACCAGCAGCAGAATGCGCAACCACCTCTTCTCCTTAGAAAAGCCGAAGCGCAGACGCTTCCCCTTGCGTCGGCCCGAGAGATTGGAGACAATATCCTGCATCACTCCCAGCGGACATATTACCGAGCAATAAACCCTGCCAAAGAGCAGCGTCAACAACAGCAGCAGCACTATCACCGCTACATTCACAGCCAAAATAGCCGGCACAAGCTGCACGCGCGCCATCCACCCGAGCCACGAGTGAAAAACACCGGTAAAATCGAGGAAAAGCAGTGTTATACCAATAAAAAAAACTGCTGCCAAAAATATTCTTATCTTGCGTAACATATTCATAAAACATTAAATTATTAAGAGCCTATTAGAAATTGTTTAAAATTTTAGAGGTCTTTTTTTTTGCGGAAAGAAAAAACTGAACAAATTCCTAAATAAGGCCGTCGCCCTTTACCGTCTGCACAAACTCGTCGATACGTCGCATCTCACGGGCAATTTTTATTCGCTGCGGGCAGTGAGGCTCGCACTCTCGACAGCCCACACACTTATCGGCCTGACGCATACGGGGCACCGTGCGGTCGAGCCCAATGAGAAAAGCCCTGCGCTGCTGGCGATAATCCTCGTCAAGCTCGTTCTGCGGCATTGTGCCCTCGTTCAGACAGCGATTATAATGCTTGAAAATCGAGGGAATATCGAGGCCGTAGGGGCAGGGCATACAATATTTACAATCGGTGCAATCGACATTCTGGAAGCTCATCTTGCGGCGGGCAACGTCGCTCAAGAGCGAAAATTCCTCGTCGCTGAGCCATCTAAGAGGCGAGTATGTGCGAATATTATCCTGAAGATGCTCCATATAAGTCATTCCACTCAAGGCTGTGAGCACATTCTCGAAACTGCCCACAAAGCGGAAAGCCCACGATGCCACACTATTCTGCGGCTCGCGCTCCTTGAGCATTGCCATTGCCTGATAATTCATTGTAGCCAGCGAACCACCCAAAAGCGGCTCCATAATAACCACAGGGATACCCTTCTCGGTGAGGCGATTATACATATACTCGGCCGTGGGGTTGCCACGCTCCCAATCGACATAATTCATCTGAATTTGTATAAAATCCCATTGAACGCCCGCCTCGTCGAGCATATAATCGAAAAACTCCTTGCTGCCGTGGAACGACCATCCGAGATTCCTTATCGTGCCCCGCTTCTTCTGTTCCAACAGATAGTCGAGCAGCCCATTATCGAGGAAACGCTTCGTGTAAGCATCCCGATTACCCAAATTATGCAGCAGCAGATAGTCGATATAATCGACCCGCAGCTCCTTAAGGGAGTTTGCAAACATCTCCTTGCCAAACTCAAGCGTGTTGTTCCCGCGCATATTCGAGAGCTTCGTTGCAATGAAATATTTATCCCTCGGGTGGCGGCTGAGGGCAATTCCCGTCGCCTCCTCCGATTTTCCGCGGCAATATACGGGCGCCGTATCAAAATAATTCACCCCGTGCTCAATGGCATAATCGACCAGACGGTTCACCTGCTCTTGGTCGATGACATCCGCACCCGCCTCGTCCTTTTTCATCGGCAGACGCATCATTCCATAGCCCAAGAGCGACACACTGTCGCCGCACGGATGCTTGCGATACTCCATTTTTCCTTTGGGAACCTCGCCGCCTGCACCCTCGGCCACATATTTTACATTTATTTTGTCGTTGCATCCAACTAAGGACGAGGCTGCCACCACAGCAGCACCCGCGCCCAAACGCTTCAAAAAGGAGCGGCGCGAGGCGTCGCACCCCGCTTTATTCTCTTCTTTCATATACCAAGAAACTGTTTAAATTTCTAAAAAAGTTTATTATATAAAAGCCATATAGTTTCTAACTATAATAATGTATTTCAAAATCTTACACGCCCCGATGGCGCGGAAGCCCTCTTGTCTTTTCCAAGGGAACGAAGCAACCGAGGAATCTCAACCTTCCCCCGCACCCGCAAGAGGCTGTTTTAATGGAAAAGCCGACGGGCAGCGGCACTTACACTAATACATTCTATTGCCGTTTTTGTCTATACAAAATTCCTCGCCGTTTAATTTAACATTTGCAAGACCATTGAAGAAATACGAGGCATCATCATACTTTAATGGAATAACCACATTGCCACTCTTGTCAATAAAGCCCCATTTACCGTTTAATTTAACACGGGCAAGGCCCTCTTCGAAACTATTAGCCCAATCATACTTAAATGGAATAACTTCGTTGCCACTTTTGTCAATAAAACCCCATTTACCGTTTAATTCAACCGCTGCAAGGCCATTGTGGAAACCATAAGTATCATCATACTTTAATGGAATAACCTCGTTGCCACTCTTGTCGATAAAGCCCCATTTACCGTTTAATCCAACATAGGCAAGGCCCTCGGAGTAGATATCCTTATAATCATATTTCTTTTTGGCTTCTGCGGCCTGCTCGGCTTCTGCGGCCTGCTCGGCTTTATAATCGCCCCACCAATTTATGCCACCAACTGCCAACAGCAGCAAAACCGCAGCGGCTGCAACCCACTTCCACGGGGTATTTTCGTTGGCAGGTTGCTCGGCGGGTGTTTCTTTCGGCTTTTCAGCCTTTTTAGGTTGCTCGGCAGCTTTTTTAGAAGCCTTTTTAGGCTCAGCGGGCTGTTCAGTCTTTTTAACAGGCTCGGATACAACTTTTATATCAGAGACGTCAATAACCGTCTCCTCGTGCAACGCATTAACCATCGTCTCCTCACTATCGGCGGCGGCGCCCGAGGCGCTTAGCAGCGCAATAAACTCCTCGGCCGTGGCGGGGCGGTCGCTCTTGCGCGGTTGCATAGCCTGCACAATAGCCTTGCGCACACCCACCGACAGGCTCTGCGGCAGCGCGGGCAGCCCCTCGTTAAGAACCTCGCCAGCCTGCGGGGGAGTAGCTCCCGTCAGTAGTTTATAAAGCGTCGCACCAAGCGAGTAAATATCGCTCTGCGGGGTAAATGTGCTCACTCCACCAACATTATACTGCTCCATAGGCGCGTAACCGTGGCTGATGCCAACGGGTGTGCTGCTCGTTTGGTCGCCCTGCCTATCATACTGCTTACTGAGGCCAAAATCTATAAGCACAGCCTCGCCGCTACCGCTCAACAGAATATTGTCGGGCTTAATATCCAAATGATTTATATTCTGCGCGTGAATATATTTAAGTGCATCGGCTATCTGAAGCACATATTTCACAGCATCCTCCTCGACAAGAGTGCCGCGCTTTTTTACAAGGCTATTCAGCGAACCGTTGCCAAGATACTCCATCACATAATAGGCCGTATCATTCTCCTCGAACACATTAACCACCTTTATTATGTGCGGGTGCTTCAGTTTCGATATATTCCAAGCCTCTTTTATGAATTTCTGCTTGAAGCGCTCGACTACCTGCTTGCTGCCCACCGAGGGGATACTGACAACGTTGCTATCCTCGGCTCGGTTGCAGACGTCCTTCATAAAGAATTCCTTGATGGCCAATTTTGCCTCGGTCTCAATCTGTCCTATTGGGCCCTCAATCGAGATTTTCTGCGTGGCAAGATAGGTAATACCAAAGCCTCCCTGCCCAAGCATCTTTTCTATCCTATATTTTCCATTCTGAAGGAGCGTCCCTTCGGCCAAATGTTGCATAGCTTTTTTGTATTTTGTTTTATATTACTTTTTTATTTTTAGCCCTCACTTTTTTCTTTTTGTAAGGACGAATTTTTTTGTCTTTTCCAAGGGAACGAAGCAACCGAGGAATCTCACCCTTCCCCCCCCACCCGCAAGAGGAGAAAAGCCGACGGGCCGCGGCATTTTTGTTACTTTATTCTATTGCCTTTCTTGTCGATATAAAACTCCTCGCCGTTTAATTTAACATTTGCACGACCATTGCTAGAGAAATAATCAGCATAATCATACTTAAATGGAATAACCACATTGCCACTCTTGTCAATAAAGCCCCATTTACCGTTTAACTCAACAGCAGCAAGGCCGTTGGAGAAAGACAAGGCATAACCATACTTTAATGGAATAACAACATTATCATTCTTGTCAATAAAGCCATATTTACCGTTTAATCTAACTAAGGCAAGCCCCTCGGAGAAAAACGAGACATAATCATACTTTAATGGAATAACCTCGTTGCCGTTCTTGTCAATAAAGCCATATTTTCCGTTTAATTTAACTGCGGCAAGGCCCTCATAGTAGTTACCCTTATTATCATATTTCTTTTGTTTCTTTGCCTGCTCTTTTTCGGCGGCACGGACTTTTGCAATTGAATCTTTGCGCGCCTGCTCTATAGCTGCCAAACGCTGCTGCTCGGCACGCACTTTTGCAATTGAATCTTGGCGGGCCCGCTCTATTGCAGCCAAACGCTGCTGCTCGGCACGGGCTTTTGCTATTGAATCTTGGCGGGCTTGCTCTATTGCAGCCAAACGCTGTTGCTCGGCTTCTGCGGCCTGCTCGGCCTTATAATTGCCCCACCAATTTATGCCACCAACTGCTAACAGCAGAAGAACCGCAGCGGCCGCAACCCACTTCCACGGGGTATTTTCGTTGGCAGGTTGCTCGGCGGGTGTTTCTTGGGGCTTTTTTTCAGGTGCTACGGGGCTCTCGGGAGCAGGCTTCTCGGGAGCGGGCTGTTCGGGCGCGGGGTCAACGTCGGTAATTGTTACATCGTCGTCGGGAGTCTCTATCTTGGTG
>JAZSIU010000020.1:0-7741 GCA_045533955.1 Bacteroidaceae bacterium | reverse complement strand
AGGGCGGTCCGCAGCACCCTTAAAACAATCGTAAACCGAAATGACAAGCAAGCCTCCGACCGAGTGAGCGCACTGTTGCCTCACGAGCAAAGGAGGCCCCGCGACAATTTCTTTAGGTGCAGTTTTTTTGCTTACTTTTTTTCGGGAAAAAAGTAAGTCCTAAAGTATAAAGTGAAAGAGAGAATAGCCGCAGAAATATTCCGAGAGGGTGATAAACAGAATTATCTCGACCACACTTTTTTGCTACTGAGCCATAAAAAGCAAAAAAAATCGCCTCCCTGTGCAGGGAGGCGATTTTCATATTAAGCTAAAGATAACAATCGTGCCCTAAAGGATGTCTCACGACAGCCCAAATAAGTTGGATAATACTCTCAAGGGCAAATATAAAATTTACAATCAATTATGGTTACTTTTTTTTATGCAGACGCAGCGTTAAATGACAAAAGCAAAGAAAAAGCATCACCGACGCCAACATCCACAATGCAAAAATATACACAAAAGCGAGCACAAAAAATCGTCAATACTAATGAATTTATCGACAAAGGCATAACAACATTTTAGTAATAGCACCCACCACTCCCGACGCCAATCAGACACGCGTAACAACAAATAACTAAAATATGAGACATATTACCAAAAACAACTATTGATTGTTACCGTAACGAATGTTAATTTTGCAAAGCAAAATTTCGGCGGCTCCCAAAAGCCGCAAAAAACACAGCATACAAAAAAGAATGAAACTATCGGAGTTGAAGAATGGAGAGACCGCAGTGATTGTCCGACTATCGGGGCACGGAGGCTTTCGCAAACGCATAATGGAAATGGGATTCATTAGGGGCGAGAAGGTAAAATCGGTACTCGATTCCCCAATGCACGACCCCGTAAAATACCACGTGATGGGATACGACGTATCGCTGCGCCGCAACGAAGCGGCTATGATTGAGGTGCTGCCCGAGGAGGAGGCACGCCGCGAGCTTAACCCCGTCAGCACCTTTAAATGTATGTCAGCCTGCGAGAATTGCAGCAGCAGCTTTGGCTGCAACTGCATATATCGTCCAGCATCCACCGAGCGCAAGAATATGATAGACGTCGCCCTTGTAGGCAACCCCAACAGCGGAAAAACATCACTATTCAACGCCCTCTCGGGCAGCAGCGAGCACGTAGGCAACTACAGCGGAGTAACCGTCGATGCCAAGAGCGGCAGCCTCAACTACAAAGGCTATCGCATAAACCTCACCGACCTTCCCGGCACCTATTCAATATCGGCCTACTCGCCCGAGGAGCGCTTCGTACGCCGCCATCTGTTCGACAAACAGCCCGACGTAATAATAAACGCCGTCGTTGCATCGAACCTCGAACGCAATCTTTACCTTACCACCGAGCTCATTGATATGAACCTGCGCACCGTGGTGGCACTCAATATGTACGACGAACTCGAGGCCGGGGGCGCCACAATCGACTACACGCATCTTGGAGGAATGATGGGAATACCGATGATTCCCACCGTTGCCAAAGTGGGACGCGGGCTCGACAGCCTGCTCGACACAGTAATCGAGTTGTTCGAGGGGCAGAATAAGACCATACGCCACATACACATAAACTACGGCAGCACATTAGAGGCCGAGCTTGCCCCTCTATCGCAAGAGCTCCACAAGGCAGACGACCTTCCACAGCAATTCCCCGTGCGCTATTGGGCACTAAAGCTGCTGGAGCAGGATAAAGAGGCCACCCTGCTGCTGAAGAATTGCAAAAAACTAAACGAGTGGAACGCCCACGCCCAAAAGAGCGCAAAGAGAGTACACACACGTATGGGAGTAGATGTCGAGACGGCCATCAGCGACGCAAAATATGGATTCATCAACGGTGCGCTGCAAGAGACCTTCACCCCCGGCAATAAAGACACACAAAGACAGACGCGACGCATCGACCGATTAGTGGCCAACAAATGGCTGGGCTTTCCACTGTTCCTTGCACTAATGTGGCTGATGTTCACCGCCGTATTCTATTTAGGCGCCTACCCTCAGGATTGGATAGACGCGGCATTCGTTTGGCTGGGCACGCATCTGACGACAATTATTCCCGAGGGCGCCCTGCAAGACCTTCTTGTAAACGGAATAATAAGCGGCGTGGGCAGCGTGGCAGTGTTTCTGCCGCAGATACTCATACTGTATCTTTTTATCTCGCTTATGGAAGACTCGGGCTATATGGCACGCGCCGCATTTATTATGGACCGCATAATGCACAAGATGGGCCTGCACGGAAAATCCTTTATCCCTATGCTTATGGGATTCGGATGCAATGTACCCGCCATAATAGCCACACGCACCATCGAGAGTCGCAGCAGCCGCATAATAACAGTACTCATCACCCCGTTTATGTCGTGCAGCGCCCGTCTGCCGGTATTTATACTCTTTGCCGGAACCTTCTTCCCACAGTATGCCCCGACGGTGCTCATCGGACTATATATATTAGGCATATTGGTGGCAACCCTCACAGCGCGTCTGCTGCGCAAGACTAAATTCAAGAACGACGAGACACCGTTTGTAATGGAGCTCCCCCCCTACCGTATGCCAACCCTCAGAGCCACCCTGCGCCATATGTGGGAAAAATGCGAGCAGTATATACGCAAGATAGGAACGGTTATTTTTACAGCCACCATAATAATATGGTTCCTAAGCTACTACCCGCGTCCCGAAGCATCGAGCGTAGCAGCGCCCACAGCCACCGAGACATCAATAAACTCCTACGAGAGCTCATATATAGGCATAATAGGCAAGGCCATCGAGCCCGCGATGCAACCCCTCGGGCTCAATTGGCGCGCCACAATAGGCATTATCACAAGCATCCCGGCCAAAGAGCTTGTCGTCAGCACATTGGGCGTGCTGTACAGCAGCGACAGCGACGAAGGACTGCAACAGAGCCTAACAGCCTCGGGCGATTTTACCCCGCGCTCGGCCGCTTCGTTCCTTGTCTTTATACTCCTGTTCTTCCCCTGCATAGCCACCGTCGCCGCAATAGCCGAGGAGACGCGCAGCCGCCGCTGGGCACTCTTCTCGGTAATATATAACACCGCAGTAGCTTGGGTGGCAGGCTATTTAGTCTATCAGATAGGAGGGCTGTTTTAATTATTTCCGACAGATTTTTTCAAGAATTTAAACAGACACTAAATATATTTACCCGCAAATTAAAGGAATAAGAAAAATGAACAACATACGATACTCTAAAAATATGAAGCTGGCCCAGCTTATTGCGGCCGACAGCGAGCTACTCACGCTGCTCCAGCGCTTGAACATAAAATTAGGCTTCGGCGAGGCCACCGTCGAGGATATTTGCCGTCGTTACAGACTCTCGAGTGAGCTGTTCGTTATAATATGCAACATATACTCGTTCCGCGACTACCGCCCCGACGCCGACACACTCACCAGCGACGACATCCCCCACATTACCAACTATCTGCAAGCCTCGCACAACTACTACAAGCAGGTGTGCTTCCCCGCCATACACGACAAGATACACTCGCTGGTTGTCGAGCTCGACGACGTCAGCCGCCACCTTATAGACAAATTCTACGACGACTACGACAGCGAGGTTATCAACCATTTCAGATACGAAGAGACAATAGTCTTTCCCTATATAGCCTCGCTTGTGGCCGGCACCCTTGCGCACGACAGCAAGTACAGCATCTCGAAATTCGAGAAGAGCCACAGCTACATAGGCGAAAAGCTCAACGACCTAAAAAACATCATCATAAAATATCTGCCCGAGGAGCACTCCTCGCCCCTGAGATTCGAGATACTGAAAGATATATACGACCTCGAGAACGACCTACGCAAACACTCGCTCATAGAGAACCGTTTACTTGTATCACTTGTAGAAAAATTAGAAAAGAGCAATGAGTAGCAGGCAAAAAAAACAAACCATACTGCTGATAGAGCCCTCCGAGATTATCGCAGCCGGCCTCAAGCATATTATCGACAAGAGCCACGAGTACGAGATTATAAACACAATCCCCCACCCCGGCTACTACAACAGCGCACAGATAAAGCCCGATATTATAGTACTTAATCCCACCACAATAAGCTATGACGAGCGCCTCGACATTCGCCCCTACTTTTGCCCGGGCGGCGATAATATAACCATTGTGGCCCTCACAAGCACCCTGCACGAGGAGCGAATGATGCAACAGTACGACGGCAGCATAAACATATACGACAGCGCCACACGCATCATACAGAAACTGCAAAATGCCGTCGAGGATGCATTGCAGAACCCCAAAGGCGAGCGCGGCGAGCTATCCTCGCGCGAGCGCGATATACTCATCGCCGTAGCCAAAGGAAACACCAACAAAGAGATTGCCGACGAGTACAATATATCGGTATATACCGTAATTTCGCACCGCCGCAATATATCGCGCAAATTAGGCATTAACAGTATCTCGGGCCTTACGGTATACGCCATAATGAACAAGCTCGTCGATATTTCCGACCTTAATTAACCCACACGACCTATGGCCGAAGAACTTATAATAGCACAAGGCAGCAAGGACGAGAAGTACCGCCTGCTACACAAACAAATACTCTCGCTCACCGATGTCGAGAGCGACACCATTGCCAATATGGCAAATATTGCCGCAATGATTCACGAGACGTTCCACTTTTGGTGGACCGGATTCTACCGCGTCGTTAAAGGGGAACTTATTCTGGGACCCTTTCAGGGGCCGCTTGCCTGCTCGCGCATAGCCTACGGACGCGGCGTGTGCGGCACAGCGTGGAAGGAGGGCCGCACACAGCTTGTGCCCGACGTCGAAAAATTCCCCGGGCACATTGCTTGCAGCAGCCTCTCGCGCAGCGAGATTGTAGTCCCTATATTCGACGAGGACAACGAGATTTTTGCCATCCTCGATATTGACAGCGAACATCTTGCCACGTTCGACCAATGCGACAAAGAGTGGCTCGAAAAGATTGCTTCGCTGATAAAGTAGTACAAAAATCTCCACTCTTTTTTTTTAGAGTGGAGATTTTTATTGTACAGCCCAAACTGTTGATATTACAATGAGGCATTGAGATGAGGTAGTTTACTTTTTACCACCTTTTTCACCTCTCATCTTGCGCTCTTTGTTGCCGCCCGCTTTTTTACCATAATTCTTTCTACCCTGCCACTCATTGGCCTTCATAACCTTTTCTACCTGTCGGGCTGTGAGAATCTTGGCAAATTCGGTAACATATTTCTTTTTTACCTCGGCAATCTCAATCTCAGTCTCGTAACCGCTCTGCAAGCGCTCGATGCGCTGTGCGTCGGTAAGCTCTCCTGTGCGCTTGCCGCCTTTAGGCATCACAGCCTTCAATGCCGCAACATACTCCTTATAAAGAGGCACAAATTTTGAGGTTGTCTTTTCGTCGAGCAACAGAGCGTTGCTTATTCTCTTCGCTCTAAGCTCCACTCTCTGCTCGGGCGTCGGCTTACTCTTTTGCTGCTCCTGAGCATTAACCATAAACGACAGCATAAAAGTCAATAGCGCCAATAGAAACATTCTTTTTTTCATCGTCATTATTTTTTTATATTATACTCAATTGTTTGACTTTATGCCGACGCAATAGTTTAACACGTAAATATTTTTTAACAGATAGGCAGCACCTCGGTGCTGCCTATCTGTTGTATATCCTTAAATATTATTATTACTTTGCCGGCTTAACGTCAATGAGCTCGACCTCGAATTTAAGAGCCTCGTTGGCACCGATGGCCTGTGTGGGGCTCTGGCTGCCGTATGCAAGCTCGGCTGGAATCCACAAAGTAATCTTTCCCCCCTTACCTACGAGCTGCATACCCTCGGTCCAACCTTTAATCACGCGGTTCAAGGGGAATTCAATGGGAGTATCGTTCATATAAGAATCGGGCTGATAGCGCTTGAGCATCTCCTGACGCTCTGCCGGCATATCGGCAAAGCGCGATGCGTCAAACACAACGCCCTTGCGTGTAGTACCCTTGTAGTGAACCTTCACTGTATCTACGGGAGCATTGGCCTTGGCCGACATATCACCCTCGGCCTCTATTCTGTAAAGCAACCCGCTCTCGGTCTTTTTTACACCGGCCTCCTTTTCAATCTGTGCAAGCCACTCGGCCGACTTTTTCGCATTCTCGGCGGGAAGAACCACTGTAAAATAGTTACGCAAAAAGTCGGTGCCCTGTTCGATGGTAACCTTTACGTTGGCACCCTTGGCGTCGTCATAGCCCTGAAACACCCAATGTAAATTCAGGGGAAGACCACTCTTGATAAGGTCGCATCCGGTTGCGAATCCAATTGCTGATGATATAAACTCACGCTCCTCCTCGCTTGCAAACATTGTCTCTGTGTCAAAGTCGAGAGCCTCGGGAGCCTGCGCCGTCGAGTCGCCTTTAGCAAGCTCCTGAGCACGCAGTTTCTGCACACGGGGGCCATAAGTTGTCATAAAAAACTCGCTCAACTGATTGGGAGCACTCTCGGCTGTAATCTCCTTATCGGCAACTTTAACCGATTTTGCGCCAAGCGCTGCCGCCTCCATTGTCTTTTTGACAACCTCATCGTTCAGTTTCATAGGGGCAAGGTCTCTGCTCATTCCTCTCGAGATATTCGAACCAATCACGTAAGAGAGAGTATCAAGCTGAGCCTTACTGTTTTTGATAATGTCGCCGTTGGCAACAATTCCATTGCCACACGAAATTACAATAGCGGCAAAGAGTGAAAAAGCCGCTGTCAAGAAAAATTTCTTCATAACTTTTATATTTAAATTTAAAATTTATCGAAAAACGGCCGTAAAGGTAGCCATTTTTTACGAAATAAACAGCAGATGAAAATAAAATAGAATTAAAATTTTAAAAATTAGGAATTTAGAAATGTTAACGAGGCTTAAAAAAGTATATATTATTTCTTTTATTTTCTAACAATTAGCATCTTTGTTGCGTTTTTCCAAGGACAAATAACAAATATCTTAATCACCAAACATTTTTAATATGAAAAAACTATTTTTACTACTTATGCTCGCACTATGCACTATGGTGAGGGCAAAAGCCGCTGTTTATAGCGGAGAAGGAAACTCGGGATTCAATTGGAGGGTTGATACCGATAAAGGGCTATTGGAATTTACCGCATCAACCTTTATCCCCGACCGCAGCATTATTTTTAACATAGAGCCTCTACCGTGGAAGCAATACTGCAAAGATATTACCACCATCAAAATAGGTAAAGGCATAGGAAAAATTAACGACGGAGTATTCGACGGCTTTACCGACGTTGAGGTTATTGTGTTCGAAGGAATCTCCCTTGGCAACATAAGTTGGATGCCTACCATCGAAAACAATGTATTTAAAGACGTTAATATGAACAACGTAACAGTAGTTGTTCCCGAAAATGTACACGATTACAGTTTAAACAATTCAAAAAACTCCGGCTTAAAAGGAGTAAAAGAGGAGAACATTGTCAAGGGCGAATACAGCAACGGTAAATGCGGCGACAACCTCTATTGGACACTAATCAGCAGTAGTAACAACGGCACCCTCACCATCACCGGTAGCGGCGCAATGTACGACTACACGTCAGGCACAGCCCCGTGGTACGACAACCGCACCGACATTCAGACAGTAGAAGTAGGCAGCGAGGCCACCACAATAGGCAACTACGCATTCGACGGCTGCACAGCACTCGCCACCGTAACACTCAACAGCAACGCAGCAATAGGCACCCAAGCAATACCCTCATCGGCCGCCA
>JAZSIU010000076.1:0-14670 GCA_045533955.1 Bacteroidaceae bacterium | reverse complement strand
TTTCGGCTTCTTTGAGACTCTTTTCGGCATCTATCCATTTTGGGAATTTGAAAATAGCTCGCTATTCCCTGCATCCCCAAAATGAATATCTGCTCAAAAATAGTCCTCAAATAATCTCGAAATAAAATTAAAACAGATTCTAAGTTTTTAACTAAGTTTTTAACTAATACAAAAAATAAAAATTAACACAAAAAAGCCATCCACCCCTAAACTTATTTTTATTACCTTTGCCGAATCGCATAGACGCACACTGTGCACAACGCAAATATTCGCTTGCACAAGCCCTTGCGAGAGCCCTAATTTCACAGGCTTATAGTTAAAAAAAACAAGAAAAAGATTTTATTATATGAATTTTGTCCTCCTGTTCACAATGATTGTGGCATCGCTGTTGCTGGTATTCGCCGGAATGCTGGTGGCACGCCTTATCTCGCCACGCACACACAACAAACAGAAAGGCGAGGCGTATGAGTGCGGTATTCCCACTCAAGGTGAAACTTGGGTGCATTTCAAGGCCGGTTACTATCTGTTCGCCATTCTGTTCTTAATGTTCGACATTGAGACTGTGTTTCTTTTTCCGTGGGCAACCATAGTAAAAGAGATTGGAATGAATGCACTGCTTGGTGTATTATTCTTTTTATTCATCCTAACATTGGGCCTTGCCTACGCTTGGCGCAAGAAAGCACTTGAGTGGAAATGAAAAAGCCTGCCATAAAATCAATACCTTACGATGAGTTTAAGGATAATGAGACCCTTGAGGCCCTCATTGAAGAGATAAACAAAGAGCGTACGAATGTAATTGTAGGCAAGCTCGACGACCTTATCAATTGGGGTCGCAGCAACTCACTATGGTCGCTGACCTTTGCCACAAGCTGCTGCGGAATAGAGTTTATGGCCGTCGGAGCAGCCCGATACGACTTTGCCCGCTTCGGATTCGAGGTTACACGAAACTCACCCCGACAAGCCGACCTTATAATGGTTGCCGGAACAATCACCCATAAGATGGCCCCCGTGCTCAAGCGTCTGTACGACCAAATGGCCGAGCCAAAATATGTTGTTGCAGTGGGCGGTTGCGCCATAAGCGGCGGCCCGTTCAAAGGCTCGTACCACGTACTCAACGGCGTCGACAAGATACTGCCCGTTGATGTTTACATCCCGGGATGCCCCCCACGCCCCGAGGCAATGCTATACGGAATGATGCAGTTGCAGCGCAAGGTTAAAGTCGAGAGATTCTTTGGGGACAAAAACCGCAAATACAACCGCAACGAAATGCCCAAAGAACCCATAATCGTTACTAACGCCCCCATTCCTACAACCGATAATAAAGAAGAGAAATGACACCCACATTCATAGATATAAATGAGCTGCGTCCCCTGCTGAAAGAGCTTCACGCCAAGGGTATGGATTTTTTACGCGACCTCATCGGCATAGATTGGGGCGAGGAAGGCCTCGGCGTCATCTATATGCTCGAGAACAGCAGTACGGGCGAGAACCGGCAATATGCCGTTCGCTGCGCCAACCGCGAAAAGCCACAAATACCCACAGTGTGCGACATTTGGAAAGTGGCCGAGCTTTACGAGCGCGAGGTTTACGACTTTTTCGGAATAGAGTTTACCGGCCACCCCGACCTGCGCCGCCTTTACCTTAGAAACGATTGGGTGGGACACCCTCTGCGTAAGGATTACGACGAGAGTGAGGCCCTGAACCCCATCCGCCTCGAGAGCGAAATTACCGAGGATGTGCAGCGTCCCTACGAAATTGCCGAAGATGCCGAAATGGCCAAGATTGACAAAGAGACCAACATAATCCACGGCGACCAATACATTATAAACATCGGCCCGCAGCACCCCGCAACCCACGGAGTGCTCCGTTTCCGCTTGGCACTCGACGGCGAAGAGATTAGAAAAATCGACATACGCTGCGGATACATTCACCGTGGTATCGAGAAGATGAGCGAGAAACTCACCTACCCGCAGATTTTGGCGCTGACCGACCGCCTCGACTATCTGAGTGCCCATCAGAACAGACACGCACTGTGTATGTGCATTGAGAAGGCTATGGGCCTCGAGGTAACCGAGCGCACACAATACATCCGCACAATTATGGACGAGTTGCAGAGAATAGACTCGCACCTTCTGTTTCTCTCGTGCGCGGCAATGGACCTCGGCGCAATCACCACATTCATCTACGGATTCCGCGACCGCGAGAAGGTACTCGACATTTTCGAGGAGGTAACAGGCGGACGCCTCATTCAGAATTACAACACCATCGGCGGTGTACAGGCCGACATAACCCCGGGATTCGCCCAAAAAGTAAAAGAGTATTGCCGCTATCAGCGCGACAAGATAAAGGAGTACAACGACGTATTCACAAACAACGTAATTACCCGCAAGAGAATGATAGGCGTCGGACGTCTCTCGCTCGAGGATGCAATCTCATACGGCTGCACAGGCGGTACGGGCCGCGCATCGGGCTGGGCCTGCGACGTGCGTAAACGCCACCCTTACGCCCTTTACGACAAGGTAGATTTTAAGGAGATTATCTACAAGAACGGCGATTGTTACGACCGCTTCCTCTTGCGTATAGACGAGATTCTCGAGTCGATACACATTATCGAACAGCTCATCGACAATATCCCCGAGGGTGATTATAAGGTAAAGACAAAGCCCATCATACGCCTGCCCGAGGGACAATTCAGCGCCTCGGTCGAGGGCTCTCGCGGCGAGTTTGGCGTATTCATCGAGAGCCGTGGCGATAAGTCGCCCTACCGACTGAAATTCCGTCCTATGGGCCTGCCTCTTGTTGCATCAATGCACAAGATTCTTAAAGGCGCAAAGATTGCCGACCTTATAGCCATTGGCGCCACACTCGACTACGTTATTCCCGACATTGACCGATAAAAAGTTAATAATATGTTCAGTTTCAATAATATAACAACAACGATAGACGAATTCCTGAACTCGGTGCTTCCGGCACAGGGCGCACTCCTTGTCGAGTGCGTGCTTGTTGCTCTGTGCGCAGTGCTGGCCTACGTGATGCTGGCAATTGTGATGATTTTTATGGAGCGCAAGGTGTGCGCAGCTTTCCAATGTCGTCTGGGCCCTATGCGCGTAGGCTATTGGGGACTGTTGCAGGTGTTTGCCGACGTGTTCAAAATGCTGATAAAAGAGATTATAAGCATCAACCGCTCGGATAAAGTGCTTTATAATCTGGCCCCCTATCTGGTGGTAATGAGCTCGGTACTTACATTCTGCTGCCTGCCCTTTGCCTCGGGTCTTCAGGTGCTTGATTTTAACATTGGAGTGTTCTTTATTATGGCGGCATCGTCGTTTGGAGTGCTCGGCATTCTGCTTGCAGGATGGAGTAGCAACAACAAATATTCGATGATTGGTGCAGTGCGCAGCGGTGCGCAGATGATTAGCTACGAGCTCTCAATAGGCCTTTGCATCTTGGTGGTTGTGATACTCAGCGGCACAATGCAGATAAGCGAGCTTGTCGATATGCAGCGCAGCGGCTGGTTCATCTTCCGCGGACATATTCCGGCCTTTATCGCATTCATTATATATCTGATTGCAGGAAACGCCGAGACCAATCGCGCCCCCTTCGACCTTCCCGAAGCCGAGTCGGAGCTCACCGCCGGTTTCCACACCGAGTACTCGGGTATGCACTTCGGATTCTTCTACGTGGCCGAGTTTATGAACCTCTTCATTGTGGCCGGTATTGCAAGCACCTTGTTCTTGGGCGGATGGGCGCCGCTGTACATCACGGGCCTCGATGCGTTCAACAACATAATGGACTATATTCCGGGCATTGTATGGTTCCTCGGAAAGACATTCTTTGTAATATGGTTGCTTATGTGGGTAC
Organism: Bacteroidaceae bacterium; assembly: GCA_045533955.1. Lineage (GTDB taxonomy): Bacteria > Bacteroidota > Bacteroidia > Bacteroidales > Bacteroidaceae > HGM04593. Next base: position 10,809 of record JAZSIU010000076.1, on the reverse strand, counting down.
GTTGGACTTTCCCACGTATGCGTATCGACCACGTAGTGTCGCTCGAGTGGAAATATCTTATCCCCATAGGCCTTGTGAACCTGCTTATAATGACGCTGTGCGTGGTAATGGGATGGACATTCTGATAAAATGGTTAAACTATTGTAAAGATGAAACAAAGAAATACATATATTGGTAAGATACTCTTCTCGGTATCATCGTTGGCAACGGGACTAAAGACCACCCTCAACGAGTTTTTTACCCGCAAGGTAACCGAGCAGTACCCCGAGAATCGCAAGACACAGAAAATATCGGAGCGCCACCGTGCACGCCTCTATATGCCGCTCGACGAGAATGGCAACAACAAGTGCATCGCCTGCGGCCTGTGTGCCAACAACTGTCCCAACGGCACAATAACCATAAAGACCAAGATGGTTACCGACCCCGAGACAGGAAAAAGCAAGAAAATGCTCGACGAATACACCTACGACCTCGGTTGCTGTATGTTCTGTCAGTTGTGCGTGAATGTGTGTCCCAAGGACGCCATTGCCTTCAGCAACGATTTTGAGAACGCGGTGTTCGACCGTAAAAAACTAATAATCAAGCTAAACAAATAAAATAGAGATATGGAATTTTCGACGAACCTATTGATATTCTCGGGGCTTGCACTGCTTATGATGGCCGCAGCGTTTGCAGCTGTAACGACAAGCAGAATTATGCGCGCTGTAACCTATCTGCTTTTTGTACTTTTCGGCACGGCAGGCCTCTATTTTATGTTACACTACACATTCTTGGGCGCAGTGCAAATAATTGTATATGCCGGCGGAATTGTGGTACTCTTTATCTTTGCCGCTCTGCTCATTGGAAAAGGCACAATTGACGTTACCCACACATCGAACCGCAGATACCTTGCCGGTCTCTTGGCCTCGCTCTCGGGAATGGCATTGACGCTGTATCTGATAAACAGCACAGATTTCTTTGCCGATAAGTTCAGCACCGCCGGAGTGCCGATGAAGGCCGTAGGATTGGCGCTTATGGGCACAGCCAAGCACAATTATGTACTCACATTCGAGGTGCTCAGCATCCTGCTTTTGGCCTGTATGGTTGGAGCCATTATGATTGCACGTAAGAAATAAGAAAAAAACAAGAAGCTATGATAGTATCTGCACAATTTTACCTTGCACTCGCCGCAATACTCTTCTTTATCGGAGTATTCGGATTCTTCACACGGCGCAATCTTATCTCGCTTCTCATAAGCACCGAGCTTATGCTGAATGCAGTGGATATAAATTTTGCCGTATTCAACGCCTACTGCCACCCCGAGCATCTTGAGGGATTCTTCTTCACAATGTTCGGAATAGGTGTTGCAGCCGCCGAGACTGCCGTTGCCATTGCCATAATTATCAATGTATTCCGCAACGCAAAGTCGATACATATAAAGAATATGAAAGAGCTTAAACATTGATGACTATGGACTATACAATATTCATATTGGCCTTACCGCTGCTCAGTTTCCTTATATTGGGCCTCGGCGGTATGAAGATGCCCCATAAGACAGCCGGCCTCATAGGCACATTCTCTTTGGGTGCGGTAGCGGTTCTCTCGTACATCACCGCTGCGCTATATTTTGGTGCGGGCCGCGATGCCGACGGTCTCTTTGCCACCATTATCCCCTACAACATCTGCTGGTTGCCTCTGGGCGAGACGCTGAGCATCGAGATGGGCCTCTTGCTCGACCCAATCTCAGTGATGATGCTCATTGTAATATCGACAGTAAGCCTTATGGTACACATCTACTCGCTGGGATATATGAAGGGCGAGCGTGGATTCCAGCGTTACTATGCCTATCTGTCGCTCTTTACCTTCTCGATGCTGGGCCTTGTTGTAGCCACTAACATTTTCCAGATGTACGTATTTTGGGAGCTCGTGGGAGTATCGTCGTACCTGCTCATTGGCTTCTACTACACAAAGCCTGCGGCCATTGCCGCATCGAAGAAAGCCTTTATAGTAACGCGCTTCGCCGACCTTTTCTTCCTCATCGGTATTTTGTTATACGGTTACTATGCCGAGACATTCTCGTTCACCCCGGCCGAGACCGTGCTTATGACAGCCGGCGGCATAATCCCCATTGCGCTGGGCCTTATGTTCATCGGTGGTGCCGGTAAGAGTGCAATGTTCCCGCTGCATATATGGTTGCCCGACGCGATGGAGGGCCCCACCCCTGTATCAGCTCTTATTCACGCCGCGACGATGGTTGTTGCCGGTGTCTATCTTGTAGCACGAATGTTCCCTATCTTCATTGATTTTGCCCCCAATGCCCTGCATATGGTAGCCTACGTGGGAGCATTCACAGCCCTGTATGCCGCCGTTGTTGCCTGCGTACAGACCGACATTAAGCGCGTGCTTGCCTTCTCGACAATATCACAGATTGCCTTTATGATGGTTGCGCTGGGCGTCTGCACCTCGGCCGACCCGCACGAGGGCGGCCTTGGATATATGGCCTCGATGTTCCACCTGTTCACCCACGCAATGTTCAAGGGCCTGTTGTTCTTGGGTGCCGGAGCAATTATTCACGCCGTGCACAGCAACGAGAAGAGCTATATGGGCGGCCTGCGTAAATATATGCCCATAACACACATTACTTTCCTCATTGCCTGCCTTGCAATAGCGGGAATACCCCCCTTCAGCGGATTCTTCAGCAAGGACGAGATTCTTGTTGCCAGCTACGACTATTCGACAATGATGGGAATATTTATGAGCCTTGTTGCGGCACTCACAGCATTCTATATGTTCCGCCTCTACTACCTCATATTCTGGGGTAAGAGCCACTATGAGGAGCAGCTGGCCCTGTACAAAGAGGGCAAAAGCACTCACGAACCTCATAAACCTCACGAGGCACCCGCCACAATGACCGTCCCCCTTGTGATTTTGGCCACAATATCAGTGTTTGCAGGACTTATCCCATTTGGCGAATTTATCAGCAGCAACGGCCACTCCTACACCATTCACCTCAACTACACAGTTGCCGCAGTGAGCATATTTTTAGCCGTTGCCGGCATTGCCATTGCAACCAAAATGTACAAGAATGGCACAAGCAGCCTCACAGTATCCATCAACAGAAACCTCAAGGGCCTTATAGACGCCGCCTACCACCGTTTCTATATGGACGAGTTGTGGCTCTTTGTAACCAAGAGAATAATTTTCAACTGCATAAGCCGCCCCATCGCTTGGTTCGACCGTCATATTATAGACGGCACAATGGACCTTATGGCAACCATAACACAAAAATTGGGCACGTGGGTGCGCCCTATGCAGAGTGGCAACGTACAGAGCTACAGTGTGTGGTTCCTCAGCGGAGCACTCATTTTAGTGCTGATACTCATATATTTCGTATAACAGACACGTAAGAATAGATACAATGAATATCCTGAATTTATTTGTAGTAATCCCACTTGTGATGCTTTTAGCCCTGTGGCTATGCAAAGGCATTAAGCAGATTCGCACAGTGATGGTAACAGGCTCGACACTGCTTTTGGCCCTGTCGATATATCTGACTGTCGATTTTATTGCACAGCGCAGCGCCGGAGTAGATGCCGCGCAATTATACGTCGATTCGTGGAGCTGGTACCCCGCGCTGAACATAAAATACTCCATTGGAGCCGACGGAGTGTCGATAGCAATGATACTCCTCTCCTCGATAATTGTGTTCACCGGAACATTCGCATCGTGGAACATTAAACCGCAGACTAAGGAATTCTTCCTGTGGTACGTGCTTCTGTCGTTGGGAGTATACGGATTCTTCATCACCACCGACCTTTTTGCAATGTTTATGTTCTACGAGACAGCCCTCATCCCGATGTATCTGCTCATTGGTGTGTGGGGAAGCGGAAAGAAAGAGTACTCGGCAATGAAGCTGACGCTTATGCTTATGGGCGGCTCAGCCTTCCTGCTTATGGGAATTTTGGGCATATACTATGGTAGCGGCGCCACCACAATGAACATACACGAGATTGCCGAGCTCGACAATATCCCCACGGCAATGCAGTATATCTTCTTCCCGCTGACATTCGTAGGCTTCGGCGTGCTGGGCGCGCTGTTCCCCTTCCACACGTGGAGCCCCGACGGCCACGCAAGCGCCCCCACCTCGGTGTCGATGCTTCACGCCGGTGTACTTATGAAGCTGGGAGGCTACGGCTGTTTCCGCGTTGCAATGTATCTGATGCCTCAGGCTGCAAGCGACCTTGCTTGGATATTCATCATACTCACCACAGTGAGCGTTGTTTATGGAGCCCTTAGCGCAATCAGTCAGACCGACCTTAAATACATCAACGCCTACTCATCGGTGAGCCACTGCGGCCTTGTGCTCTTTGCACTGCTTATGATGACCCGCACGTCGTGCACGGGCGCTATCTTGCAGATGCTCTCGCACGGACTTATGACAGCCCTCTTCTTTGCCCTCATTGGTATGATTTATGGCCGCACACACACGCGCGACATTCGTCAGATGCAGGGCCTTATGAAGATTATGCCCTTCTTGGCCGTTGGTTATGTGATTGCCGGCCTTGCCAATTTGGGACTTCCGGGCTTCAGCGGCTTCATTGCCGAGATGACAATTTTCGTCGGCTCGTTTATGGTCGATGACACTTTCCACCGCGTAGTAACCATAATAGCCTGCACAAGCATCGTTATTACTGCCGTATATATTCTGCGTGTAGTGGGCAAGATACTCTACGGCGAGCCCGAGAACGAGGAGCATAAGAAACTTACCGACGCAACGTGGGACGAGCGTTTCACGGTCATCTGCCTGATAATCTGTGTTGCAGGCCTCGGTATTGCGCCTCTGTGGGTAAGCAACCTCATCAACGACGGCGTTGGAGATATAATTACGAACCTAATCCCTTAAAACAGATATGAATTACTTGGAATTCTTCTCGATGCTGCCCGAAATTAGTCTGCTGACTATTTTCGTGATTATATTCATCTTCGACCTTATTGCCCCCGCAGGCCGCGCACGACACTATTTTCACGCGTTTGTGTGCCTGATGATGCCCATACAGATTGTAGCGTGTATGCTCAGCAGCGGCGAGGAGCAGACACTCTTTGGCGGGATGTACTATACAAACAGTATGATTGCCTTCATCAAGGCTATGCTCACATTCGGTAGCACAATTGTTCTTTTGCAGTCGCACCGCTGGCTGAAGCACACAACGAACACATTCTACAAGCAGGGCGAGTTTTATATACTTATGCTCAGCACCCTTGTGGGAATGTTCTTTATGATAAGCGCACGTCATTTCCTGCTCTTCTTCATTGGTATGGAGCTTGCATCGCTGCCTTTGGCCTGCCTTGTGGCATTCGACAAATACCGCCACCACTCGGCCGAGGCAGGTATTAAATACATCCTCAGTTCAATGTTTGCGTCGGCTGTGATGCTCTATGGAATATCTTTCCTATACGGTACGACGGGCACACTCTATTTCGAGGATATGATTGCCGGCATCAATGGCTCGGCAATGCAGATTTTTGCAATGGTGCTGTTCTGTGCGGGATTAGGATTCAAAATATCGCTTGTTCCCTTCCATCTGTGGACGGCCGACAGCTATCAGGGTGCCCCCACCGTCGTTACAGCATATCTGTCGGTAATATCAAAGGGTGCGGCAGTGTTCACCCTCTTTGTTATTCTGACAAAGGTCTTTGCTCCTATGACAAAGGAGTGGCAGCTTATGCTCTACATTATGACTGTTGCCAGCATCACAATTGCTAATCTTTTTGCCATCAAGCAGAACAATCTGAAGCGCTTTATGGCCTTCAGCAGTATCTCTCAGGCGGGATACATTATGCTGGCCGTTATCAGCGGCACGGCTCAGGGAATGAGCGCAATGGTATTCTACATTTTGGTGTATATTGTTGCCAACCTTGCCATTTTCGGCATTATTGAGGTGTTGGAGCAGGAGAACGACCGCGTAGAGCTTCAGCGCAGCCACTGCAACGGTCTTTACAAGACCAATCCCAAGCTGTCGTTCCTGATGACATTGGCGCTCTTTTCGCTTGCGGGTATTCCTCCCTTTGCGGGCTTCTTCAGCAAATTCTTTGTATTTATGAGTGCATTCGACGCAGGCTTTTGGGTGCTTGTGTTCATCGCCCTTATAAACACGGTTATTTCGCTCTACTACTATCTGCTTATTGTCAAGGCAATGTACATCGAAAAGAACGAGAATCCTATCCCTGCGACCAAGAGCGACAATTTCACTCGCGCAAGCCTTGCTGTTTGCCTGCTGGGAATTGTATTGCTGGGTATTTGCAGTATAGCTTACACAAGCATCGACAAATTGTCTTTCTAAAGAGAGAGGCTTTGTGAACAAGAATCGAGGGTAACCAAAATTTTGGTTACCCTCGATTCTTGTTGGCACGTGGTAAATTCGCACGAAACTTTTCTTTGCGCTAATAAAATAGATGTGCGACTTACCTCTGAAGCATTATTCCACTGAATATGCGACCCGAGTTTATCCCCAAGCGTCGTGCCGAGAAAAACTCGTCGCAGCGGCCGTAAGTACAGACGCCGCTCAGTTGAACAGCCTCCTCGCCGAGGCCACAGGCGAGCAGTTGCAGACGGTTGGCCTCCCAAAGGTCGATGTGCCATTTGGAGTCATATTTACGCGCGATGCTCTCCATTGGAAAGCCCGCATCGCGGAAAGCATCATAGACCTCATCGCCCACCTCAAAGGCATCGAGCGAGATTGATGGGCCGACGACAGCCCTTATGGCGTCGGGCGAGCAGCCGTAGCATTGCTGCATCGCCGCCACAGCCTTTTCGGCGATGCAGGCGATAGTACCCCTCCACCCTGCGTGAACGGCCGCCACACAGCCTCTCAGAGCATCATACAGAAGCAAAGGAACACAGTCGGCAGTGGAGACGCCTATACACAGACGCGATACATTGGTAACAACCGCATCGACACCGTGCAACAGCGCCGCGCGCTCAAGGGGCGCGCGGGAGAGAAAAGCCTCATCGACACACAACACTCGGCTGCCGTGCGTCTGACGCGGGAGCAGCAGCCTATCGTCGTCGAGGCCGAGCCACGCACACAGCGTGGCGCGGTTCCGCGCCACTGCTTCGGGACGGTCGCCGCAGTAATGCGTAATATTAAAGCCGGCGTAAGCCCCTGAGCTTACGCCGCCGTCTCTTGTAGTGGAGAAGGCTCTTACGCCCTCACCCATATTATACTGCAAAAGTCTCATTATATCTTATTATTGCGTACACAAAATATTGTCGGTGGAATTTATCTTAATCGCACCACCGCGCGCCATCAAATTCTTGCGAGGGCCTGTTCCCAAAAGACAAGGCCGGCAATAATATCGGCTCAGTAGAAAAAAGGTGTGGTCGAGATTACTCTATTTATCACCCTCTCGGAATACTTATGCGGCTATTCTCTCTTTCATTTTATACTTTTGGCCTTACTTTTTTTCGAAAAAAAGTAAGCAAAAAAACTGCACCTAAAGAAATTGTCGCAGGGCCTCCTTTGCTCGTGAGGCAACAGTGCTCTCACTCGGTCGGAGGCCTGCTTGTCATTGCGGTTTACGATTGTTTTAAGGGTGCTGCGGACCTCCCTCACTTAGTCGCTTGTAAACAAGCGTCTAAGTAGCGGTTAAACATACCTCGCACTTTTTCCTTAAAACAATCGTACCTACATTGAATTTCTTTTTTATGGTGCAATATTTAATTTAAAATTACCTTTTGCACGTATTATATGCTGCTGTTCTTGAACGTAAAAAATAGCTTATAGATTCTTGTTCACAGAAAATTTATACTGAGATAAGAAAAACTGCTACTCGACTACGATTGTCGTAAGGATGGGGCAGTGGTCTGATGCTGCGGGTTCGTCAAGCACCTTTGTTTCTAACACTCTTATATTCTGCGCCTTGCCTTGCAGCGTGGCAATATAATCTATTGTTGCCGTGGGACGGTCGGCGGGGAAGGTGGGTTGGTCGGCTGGCGATAGAAGCAACCAATCTGTGAGCATTATCTTTATGAACGGCGACTGCGGATGGTCGTTAAGGTCGCCGGCCACAATAAAGGGCCGCGCGCAGGCTTTTGCCGTGCTGTCGATGATGGCGAGCGAGGCGAGGCGGTCGTCGGTGTTGAGCGAGAGGTGCGTGCAGGCGAATGTCAGGCGCGGAAATTCGGCCGACAGCAGTGTGCGAGGCTCCTCGCGCCCGGGAAGCGCAATGCGGCGTGTGGCCGTGGGAGGCTCTTTACTAAGAATGGCAACGCCGTACTTTCCGCCGTCGTACTCAATGGCCGCCGAGAAGCGGGCGTGCATATTGCACATCGCAGAGAGTGTGTCGGCAATGAATATTCCGCCGCTGCGGCGGGTGGCGCTGTCAACCTCTTGCAGGGCGATAATATCAGCACGCGACTTTTTTATAATATCTGCGGTGCGCCGAATGTCGCAGCGGCCGTCCAATCCTCGACAATTCCTTATATTATAGCTCATTATGCGCAGTGTGTCCTGTGCCGCTGCTCCCGAGCAGAGGAAAAGCAGCGCAATGAGTGCTGTGCGCAGACTATTCATGGTGGTAGGGTAGATGGTTGATTATTGTGTAGGCGCGGTAGAGCTGCTCGACAAAGAGCAGGCGTATCATCTGATGCGAGAAGGTCATACGCGAGAGCGACAACTTCTCGCCGGCAGCCGAATAGACCCTCGGCGAGAATCCGTAAGGCCCCCCGACGACAAAGACCAGACGGCGCGTCGAGATATTCTGTTTGTGCTCAATCCACGCGGCAAACTCGGTACTGCGAAATTCGCGTCCGCCCTCGTCCAAAAGCACAACGTGGTCGCCCGGGGCAAACGACCTTAGAATAAGCTCGCCCTCTTGCTCTTTTTGTTGCGCCTCGCTTAGCTTACGGGCGTTCTTGAGCTCGGGAATAACCTCAATGTCGAATTGTGCAAAGTGGCTCAGACGCTTCACGTAATCCGAAATTCCTGCGGTGATGTTATTATCGACCGTGCGGCCAACGACCAAAAGGGTGATTTTCATATTCTTCGGTTCTATTGCTTTGTTTTCTTTCGGCGCGAAGATAGTGAAAAAAGCGCGATTGTGTTTGCTTCGATGCTCATATTTATTTATCTTCGCAGATAAATCGGAAAATTTTTAATTTGTACTACTATGGATATTAAGGACGAACTTATTGAGAGACTTATTGACCTTGCCTTTGCCGAGGATATTGGCGACGGCGACCATACAACGCTCTCTTCTATTCCTGCCGATGCGATGGGCAAGAATATGCTTCTTATAAAAGAGGATGGCGTGCTTGCGGGAGTAGAAATGGCATTGCGCATTTTTCATCGTTTCGACCCCTCGTTGCAGGTCGAGGTGCTCATCGAGGATGGTGCCGAGGTTAAAAAGGGCGATATTGCAATGTATGTAACGGGTAGCGTGCGCTCGCTTCTGCAAACAGAGCGTCTGATGCTGAATGTGATGCAGCGTATGAGCGGCATTGCCACAATGACACGCCGCTACGTGCGCCGGCTCGAGGGTACAAACACCCGCGTGCTCGACACAAGAAAGACTACTCCCGGTATGCGCATAATGGAAAAAGAGGCAGTGCGCATTGGTGGCGGTACGAATCATCGCATCGGTCTTTTTGATATGATTCTGCTCAAGGATAATCACGTCGATTTTGCAGGCGGAATACAAAAGGCTATCATAAGAGCTCAGGAGTATTGCAAGGAGAAGGGGAAAGACCTTAAGATTGAGATTGAGGTGCGCAGTCTTGACGAGCTTCAACAGGTGCTCGACCTTGGCGGCGTTCAGCGCATTATGTTCGATAATTTCAGCCCCGAGGTTACCCGTAAGGCTGTCGAGATGGTGGCCGGACGTTACGAGACAGAGTCGTCGGGAGGAATTACGTTCGATACTCTGCGCGACTATGCTCTTTGTGGCGTCGATTTTATCTCGGTGGGTGCTCTCACGCACTCGGTAAAGGGATTGGATATGAGCTTTAAGGCTGTTAAATAGTAATCCTTATTTTATATGGCGCGTTCAACGGTGTTTTTTCTGCCGCAGAACGCGCTTTTTTTGTTGGTAGGGCGGGGATTTACCATCGTTGAGAATATTTCAGCGCCCGTAAAAATGGCCTTTTTAGGCCCTTTTTTGAGAAAAAATCATTTTTTTGAAAAATAATAGCTCTAAAATTTGCAGGATTAAAAAAATAACTCTACCTTTGCAACGCAAAATAAGGGTTGAAGCACTTTCAACGGAAGTTTGGGTGAGTGGCTGAAACCAGCAGTTTGCTAAACTGCCGTACGGGTTACCGTACCGGGGGTTCGAATCCCCCAGCTTCCGCCACTATTTTGCAAGAGATAATGGCGCTTTCGTCTAGTGGCTAGGACACATGCCTCTCACGCATGGAACACGGGTTCGATTCCCGTAGGCGCTACAAAAAAAGTCGAATATTATCTCAAAAATATAATATGGCGCTTTCGTCTAGTGGCTAGGACACATGCCTCTCACGCATGGAACACGGGTTCGATTCCCGTAGGCGCTACTTCGGTTAGGACCCTCTGAGGTTCTAATTTTTTTTTTGCCTTAATGTCGCCTGTAACTATTTTTTGGGGCTCAACGTAAAATTCTGAGGGATTTTTAAATTAAGCATATAATTTTGCTAATCTAAAAAGGAAAAAATCTTGGCTCAACGTAAAATTCTGAGGGATTTTTAAATTAAGCATATAATTTTGCTAATCTAAAAAGGAAAAAATCTTTATCCTTCACCCCTCTGAATTGTGCTCTAAATGCTTTAATTTTAGAATTGAAAGATTCCGAAGCCGC
>JAZSIU010000054.1:0-4596 GCA_045533955.1 Bacteroidaceae bacterium | reverse complement strand
TTGGAGCATATTTAGAATGTTGTCGGGCTGCATAAAGGATTTATGCGTACAAAAATGATATCTCTTCGAATCTGAAGGTAAAACTGAAAAATCACTCCAAAAAAGAGGCTGAGCCAAAATTACTTTTGACCCAGCCTCATCGACAATGCTTGCAGCAACAGTCGCGCGAAAGTACAGGCGCAGCTTGTACCGCGCGGGATGCGAAAAGCAAGCATTGTCAATGAAACAAAAAAGCGCTTGCAGCAACAGTCGCGAGAAAGTACAGGCGCAGCTTGTACCGCGCGGGATGCGAAAAGCAAGCATTGTCAATGACCTCCTGAAAGACAAGGCGAGAATAGCAAACACTCCACCCTTTACCCACCAACAAATGTTAATAAACACTAACAGCAACAAAAAAGCGCCTCGCCCTCTTGGTTTATTTTATAAACTACTTTATATTTGCAACAGAATTATTTATTAACCCTCTAAAAAGCACAATTATGGAAAAGAAAAAAATGAGCGAGGCACAGAGTTTAGCACTTATCACCTCGATGATTAACGAGACACGCGCGCGAATTACCAAAAACCTCGGGAAGCCATTTTTAATATGGGGCTATCTGACAGTTGCCGTCGCGCTGATGCAAGCGGCAGCAGCCATCTTTGCCCGCGATTTTTATATATACTTTTGGGGGTGGTTCATAATCCCCGTAGTCGGGTGGCCGCTGATGTTGTTACTCAACAAACAAGAAAAAGGAGCGAGAAACTACATCGACCGCTGTCTGAATGCAGTGTGGTGCGGCATTGGCATAACAGCACTTATTTTGCCGCTTATACTGAAATTCGGGAGCGGACTTTTTCCCGTGATAATAATCCTAATGGGTATCGGCACCACTACAACGGCAGCAGTCGTAAAGAACAAGACAATCAGAGGAATAGGATACGCAGCCATTTTCTCATCGCTACTATTCCCGCTCGCCGAATACACACTTTTTCCCCTCGAAGAATTTTGCTCAAGAGAACGCTATTCGGCAGAATGTATTATCTTTGCAGTGCTCATTTTCCTACTCCTCGTCGTTTCGGGGCACGTACTTAATTACAAAGAAAAATGTTTAAAGAATTAAATCCTCTGTTACACTCCGAGCTGCGCCTTGCAATAATCTCACTGCTGATAAGTGTCGAAAGTGCCGATTTTGTCTATATAAAAGAGCAGACAAAGGCAACTGCCGGCAATCTGAGCGTGCAAATTGACAAACTGCAAAAGGCGGGATACATAAACGTACAAAAAGGATTCAACGGGAAAATGCCGCGCACCACCTGCTCGATAACAGCCGAGGGCATAAATGCGTTCGAGGAGTATATCTCGGCACTGAAAAGTTATTTGGGAGATAAACTAAGATAGACAGCCTACCGGTAGGCTGTCTATCTTTCTTATCGTAGAGCAATACAATCTCCGCCGACAGTAATAATCACACCACCTTACCGGGATTCTTTTTGGCATAGTCGGCCCACGAGGCATATTTCTTCTCGCTCGCCACACTCCCCCGCTGAATAAAATGACAAAAAGCCGCCCCCAAAGCATCTGTTGCGTCCATAAAATGCGGCATCTCCTCGGACGAGATATTCAGCATACGGCGCAACATATCGGCCACCTGCTCCTTCGAGGCGGCGCCGTTGCCCGTTATTGCCATCTTAATCTTCAGCGGGGCATACTCGTGAATGGGAACCTCGCGGCTTATGGCAGCAGCAATGGCAACCCCTTGCGCACGTCCCAATTTCAGCATACTCTGCACATTCTTTCCGAAAAAAGGCGCCTCTATGGCAAGCTCGTCGGGCAGAAACGAGGCTATCAGTCCCTGCACACGATTGAAAATCTCGCCAAGCTTTATGTAGCTGTCCTTACACTTACGCAGGTTGATAACACCCATCGCAATCAGGCGTGCACGATTACCGTTCACCCCAATAAAAGCATAACCCATAATATTTGTTCCCGGGTCGATGCCCATTATCACCCTATCATCAGTGGGCCTGTTTATAGCGTCCATCATTTACAGCTTCAGATACTCGATAAGCGCCTTACAGCCCGTGAGAATCTCGTTATAAGTCTTTTCAAAATTATCGTGGTACCACGGGTCGGAAATATCCTCGCCCATCCAACGCACAGGCTGCGGCGCAAGAAAATCGAGCAGTTTCCACACTTTTGTATCGCAGTCGCACCCTATTATGCGCAACAGATTGCGGATGTTATAATCCTCCATAACAACCACAATATCCGAACAGTTATAATCATCCACAGTAAACTGGCGCGCGCGATGCCCGCTTGCCTCCACCCCGTGCGAGGCAAGCACACGCGCCGCGGGAGGATAGAGCCCACAGCCAATCTCCTCGCGGCTGGTTGCCGACGAGGCAATGCACAATCTACCCTCGAGGCCCGCCTCTCGGGCAAGCCCCTTCATTATAAACTCGGCCATCGGCGAACGACAAATATTGCCGTGGCATACAAACATTATCCTATACTCTCGCTTATCACTCATTGCAAAAATACTACTCCAAAAAATCGGCGTCGAAACACAGAGGCAGCAGCGCCTTTACCCCATCCTCGACAAGATAGCACTCGTCGGTACCGAAAAGAATTATCCTGATGGGACGATTGTAACGCTTCTCGACCTCTAAAATAACCTGACGACAGGCACCACAGGGCGAGATTGGCCTTGCAAGCTCGCCACTCTCGCTGCGCGCTGCAATGGCCAGCGTATCGACAGGCACGTCGGGATACTGAGCATTGGCCCAAAAGAGCGTCGTACGCTCGGCACACGTACCCGAGGGATAGGCCGCATTCTCCTGATTATTACCCGTTACCACCCTGCCATCTTGCAGACGTACCGCAGCCCCCACTCCGAAACGCGAATATGGCGCATAGCACCTTGTAGCCGCCTCGCGAGCCTCGTTAATCAACTTGCGGTCATCCGCCGAAAACTCCTCGAATCCACACACCTTGACACAGGTGTTAATAATCAACTCTCTCATACCATCATAATTTTCTCTGCGCCGCAGAGAGCAAGGCCGGAACCCTTTAAAAAAGCCCTGCGACACAATATTTTTCCCGCGAAGATACTCAAATACTTGCGCAAATGCAATAAATTCATTTATTTTGTGCTTTTATAAGATTTTTATGCCAATGAGACAATTATTTATACTCCTGCTTCTTGCTGCCGCCCTTACCTCGTGCACAACAACATCAACAATAACAGCCACAGGCAACGACAAATGGAGCACCACAAAAGGCGGCGACGCCTACGAGCAGTACATACAGCTATACTACCCAATCGCCGTCGAGCAGATGGAGCGCTACAACATTCCCGCCAGCATCACCCTTGCACAAGGCCTGCTCGAATCGGGCGCAGGCAACAGCACCCTCACAAGAAAATCGAACAACCACTTTGGAATAAAAGCCGACAACAGCTGGAGCGGCCGCAAAGTATCGTCGATGGACAACGGCCGAATGTGCAAATTCCGAGCTTATGACTCGCCCCGCGAATCCTTCGAAGACCACTCGAAGTTCCTCGTCAGCCGCGAGCGCTACTCCGGTCTCTTCCGCCTAAAAAAGAGCGACTACGAAGGCTGGGCCAAAGGCCTCAAAAAAGCAGGCTACGCCGAGGACCCCGCCTATCCCTCGAAGCTCATAAGCCTCATCGAGCGCTACCAGCTCTACAAATTCGACAGCTACAAGACACAAAAAAGCATCGACATTCTGCACGGCAACCTTGTACAAAGCTCTGATGCGCACCCAATCTACCGCTCCAACGAACTACTTTATATAATAGCAAACACAGGCGACACATTCAAGTCCCTTGCCAAAGAGACAGGCGTATCGCGACGAAAACTCATAAAATACAACGACCTATACAAAAACTACCGGCTAAAAGCCGGCGACATAATTTACCTCGAGAAGAAACACAGCAAAGCCCTAAAGCCCCACGAGTTTCACACAACAGCCGACGGCGAGAGTCTCTACACCATTGCACAAATGTACGGCATAAAGCTCGACAAACTACTAAATATGAACCCACAGTTCAAGAGCTACGCAACATTAAAAGTGGGCGACATTGTACGATTAAGATAAAAAAACAACACGCAGCCACACCCCTAAAAGCCGACAAACAAGCAATTAAAAACACGCAACAGCATCATATACACCCCAAAAACCGAGAAAAAGTGAAGAAAATTAAAATATTTTGAAAATTTTTCCGCAAAACGCTTGCAGATTCACAAAAAAGCCCTACCTTTGCAATCGCAAACAGACAAAGTCTGAGGCGGGATGTAGCTCAGCCCGGTTAGAGTACACGTCTGGGGGGCGTGGTGTCGCTGGTTCGAATCCAGTCATCCCGACAGAGAGAAACATTTGATTTACAACAATTTAGTGTAGATTAAGCGTTTCTCTCATTTTTATTGTATCAGCTGGTTTAATTGCCGATTTAGGGGCTCAACGTAAAATTCTGAGGGATTTTTAAATTAAGCATATAATTTTGCTAATCTAAAAAGGAAAAAATCTTTATCCTTCACCCCTCTGAATTGTGCTCTAAATGCTTTAATTTTAGAATTGAAAGATTCCGAAGCCGC
>JAZSIU010000049.1:0-13101 GCA_045533955.1 Bacteroidaceae bacterium | reverse complement strand
TTCTGCTCGTCCTCTTTATATTCATTGCGCATAATATCGTCAAGAAGTAGCACATCTACCCCAGAGTTATCCACCTTAAAATATTCAGTCAATGCAGTACGTATATACTCTGTTACCTCTTTTATATTGCAACCTTGCTTTATTCTTATGTAGATGTATGGTTGCACATATATAGCCCCTGCAATCTGCAAAGCAAACGGCTCTATCTGATAGTGTAGCGGACGTAACTTAAAATCACGGCAGAAGCCCAACACAGGTGCATTATGATTATCTATATAATTCTCTGTTGTAAGCAAAAAAGTCTTTCGTGCCCGCTCGTTGAAGATAAGCGCACCAGGAATAATTTCAACACCAAAATCGCCGATATTAAGTTGAGGAGTATCATCCTCCTGAAAACTACGTCCCTCGTAAATATCAAAGCCCATTACCTGTGGAAAATTCCACGTTACCTCGAAGAGGGGTATTGTTATCTTTTCAGCTTGGTTAACTCCTTGCACGTCGTCGCGCTCGCCCAATATAGCAACCTCTTTTTTATCAAAAATCTTATATGCCATATTTCCATTAGAAAATGCAACATCCACAATTTCGGGGTGCTCATTCAATTTATTTCTTAAATTTGAATGATTACTAACAAAGATAGACTCAAGTGTGGGCTGCACAACCAAAAGATTCTCTTTATTGAATCCAACATCGGCATTTATCATAAATTTGTTCTGTGCGTGTATAAAAATAGCAGTAACAACAAGTACAATGGTAATTACAAACTGCATTATAACAAGCAAAGTACGATAGAGAGCTCCGCTTCTATTACGCGCAAAGTTGCCACTGAGTACAAGAGCAGGAGCAAATGATGTTACATAAAAAGAGGGGTAAATTGCCACTATCACAGCAAAAAGCAACGATACGCATAAGATGATAAATGCTATTGTACTATTCTGCAACAATGAGAGAGACGCTGTAAAGAGCATCGACAACTCACTATCATTGGTAATAACAATAAGAAGCAACGCTATTACGACCGATACAAGCACCATTATAAATGACTCGACAATAAATGTAAAGCGTAGCTGATGCCGCGATGCTCCCATAATTTTTTGCGTGTTTACACTGCGTATGCGACGGGGCATCAACGAAAGGAAAAAGTTAAGATAGTTAAAGAAGGCAATAGTAATAAGTACCACAGCGGTAGCTATAAGAGCTACTGTAGCCATAAGATTCCCTTTATGAAGAGCATCCACTTCGGCGCCATAAAAATAGGCCTTCTCTAAAGGCATAGCGCGCAACAGAATTGCTTCGTCGGGAAATTCCGCGGCACAAACCTTGTTCATCGCCTCCTCGAGTTCATCGACACTATAACCAGGAGCAAGCCTCACATAAGAGACAAAATTATATTGGTGTCCAGGCACCTTGTACATTTCACCAATCTCGCCCATTGCAACAATAATATCGGCTTGTGCAAGGTCGCTATTATCTGGAAAATCTTTATAAATGGCATCCACCGCCATATATTTATGATAATAGAACAAATAGTCGGCACTATTCTCCATACGCTTTATTGTAGAGCCCACCTTTAGATTATGTTTCTTGGCAAAACTCTCGCTTATTACAACCACACTACCCTTACTAATTACCTGTGTGGTTGTTTTCTTTACTTTGTCATAGGATTCGCTTGAGACAATATTTCTTGGCGCAAGATTATCTGTGCTACCATCAATAATGTCGAACGGGAAGAGACTGAATGCCTCGTTAGAAGCAAAAGATAGCTCTGTACGAACAACATCCTCATTAATCTTGAGCTGGCCGCGCCTTGCATTAATATTTAACACAGCCAACGACTCTACCCCTACAATATTACGCAACGCCGAGAGCACCATCTCAGAGTTTTTCGTCTGCCATTTATCGAACTCGTGTTTAATGTGTCCGCGCACCTCGATACGCGCAATGCGGTCGTAATCTTTTATTCCTTTGTTATAAGAAAATTCATAACTAACCTGTACAGCAAGCATATATGCCACAACAATGGCAATTCCCAAGCCCGCGATATTCAGCATTACCACAAGCGGATGGCTGCGCAGCGTTATAAAGAAATTTTGTAATACATTTTTCATTATCCGAACCTTTTTCAGTCAAGAATAAGACGTTCACTCTCGCCAAAATTATCGTACGACGATGTAACAACCTTCTCGCCGGGTTGCAGCCCCTCGACAACCTCGTAATAGAGCGGATTCTGCCGTGCAATTTTTATCTCGCGCCGGACAGCCTCGCTGCCGTCGGCCGAGAGCACATACACCCATTTTCCGCCCGTCGAGGCAAAGAAACTGCCGCGCGGCAGGATAACAGCCTCGGCAGGCTCCCCTAACTGCAAATTTATATAGTATGTCTGTCCCACGCGAATATTACGGGGCGTCTCGCCCACAAAGGTAAAATCGGCGCGGAATTGTCCGTCCTTAACGTCGGGATAAATAGTGCTCACCTCGACGGCATACTCGGTGCCCTGACGCTCGAACACTCCGCTCAGCCCCGCCACGATGCGGTCGATGTAACGCTCGTCGATACTCACCTGCACCTTATACTCATCGAGAATATTTATAAGGCCGATGGTTGCCCCCGAAGCAATATTCTGCCCCAGCTGTATGGCAAATGAGCTCAGCTGTCCGGCGTGTGTGGCGCGCACGTTGAGGTCATCGACACGCCGACGGGCAAGCTCGACCTCGTTATACATATTATCGAGCGCCTGCGACATTTTCACACGCTGTACCTGCTGGTAGAGCGAATCCTGATAGAGGCGCTTCACAAGCAATTGCAGATTAGTGCGGGCAAGCTCGTCATTCTCTTTCGCCCGCAGATACTCCTCGTGCGTTGTGAGCCCGTCGCTGTATAGCGACTGCTGCTGTTCAAAGGTTCGCCGGGCGCGGTTGGCCTCAATTTTGGCTGCCAGACGCTGCTGCTGCATTGCGAGTTTCTCTTTTTCGAAGCCAATGGAGACGTCGCGATTGTTATTCTGTTTTTCAATATATTGCGCCTTAATATCGTGCGTCTGCTTCAAAAGGTCGGGGTTGCGCAGCACAAGCAGTGTGTCGCCTTTTTTTACGATGGCACCCTCGTGCACGAGGCACCGCTCGACCGTGCCACCCTCAGGGGCCGACAAGAGAATGGAGGTTTTTGGCTGCACCTGTCCGCTCAGACGAATGTAATCGCCGAACGTCCCCTGCTCGACTGTGCTCACAATGAGGCTCGCGCTGTTTACGCGCATCTTACTGCTGTGGTCGCCAAAGAGCAACCATCCGACGAGAATCAGAAACAAACCTCCACCTATAATAAAAGGAATGTGTTTCTTTTTAAGCCCCTTTTTCTGTTCAATTATTCTGTCCATAATGTTCAAATTTAACCTTTATTAAGAATTTCAATCGGATTACTACCGGCCGTGCGCCACGCAGCGAGCGTTACCACAAATACCGACACCGAAGCCACCAAAAGAAACACAAGCGCAAAAATCCACGGGCTCAGCGCAGTCTTATAGGCAAAATTACCGAGCCACTCGTTAACAGCCGACACAGCCACGGGCAAGGCAATAAGAAAACTCAGCGCCACCATACGCAGATATTTTACATTTATGAGCCACACGATGCTCCACACTGTTGCACCACTGACGCGGCGCAAGGCAATCTCGCGCTCCATATAACGAACCTCGAAAAGCACCGCGGCAAGCAGCCCCATAAGAGACACAATGATTGCCACAGTGGCAAACGATGAAATTTGCAGAGCCTTCAGCTGCTCGTCCCTATACTCCCGCTGCATAATATCATCAAAAAACTCAATCCCCATAAGACGATTCTCGCCACCACCGAAGAACTTACCCACACAATCGCCAATATATCCTGACACCTCGGCCACATTGCAATGTGGAGCAACTTTTATATATAAGCGCGGGGCTGTATTGCCTTGTGGCTTCCACGGATAGAAACAGACAAACTCGGTTTTATCACGCAGGGGGAAAATATTGATGTCGCTGCACACCCCCACAATAGAGCTCTGTCCGTGGCGAACACTCTTAAACGTGTTGCCAATGGAAAGTCCGCCCCTATTATGCGCGCTACTGTTTATTATATAATTTCCCTGCCCGCAATCGCCCTCCTCGAAATCACGGCCTTCAATAATGTCAATGCCCATCATTTTCAAAAAATTCGGCGAGACAGAGAGCGTAACAAAAGGCAATTTATCGGGTGCACCACTTGGTCGGGGCCCGCCTATCTCCTTATCGCCATAGACGTACGACGAGCTAACCAGAAACTCAAGCGAATAAGCAGCATCTATTATATTAGGGTTGCGTTTAAGAGTTTCAACCAGATGGTCGAATGTCTCGGCAGTTGCAAAAGAGCCCTTTAATGGCGAGGTTACGAGCACACACTCCTTGTCGAATCCCATATTCCGCTGCATCATATAGCTGTTCTGTTTTTCAATGAAAAGAGCAACCAAAATAAGAACAAACGACGCCACAAACTGCGCCACCATCAATATATAGCGCAGTCGCGTCCCTTTTCGCACATTGGCAAACGAGCCTTTCACAACCATTGCCGGCGCAGAGTGTGTAACATAAAATGCAGGATAGACAGCCGAGAGAAACGCAAGACCCATTGCCACGACAAACGTCAGCAGCGCCTCGCGCACATTGTCAACAACAGCCACCGAGGTTGTGAAAAGCCCCTTTACGGCTCCACCGGAGACAGCCTCCACGATAACAAATGCAACAGCAAAGGCCAACGTAACCATAAGCAACGACTCGAATATAAAATCGAGGCGAAGACGCCACATAGTGGCACCCATAATTTTCCGTAAATTTGCATTGCGCACACGTCGGGGAATGAGCGACAAGAAGAAATTCACGTAGTTTATAAAAGCAACACACACAACAACCACAGCTATTGCAATAAGTGTTATAATATCATTCACATTGCCACCCTCGCCCACTTTAGTCGATAAATTATGAAAATACAATTCACTCAGAGGCACAGAATAGAACTCAAACTCATTGTCTGAGGCAGCCTTGTGAACGACACTCAGCAAAGAGTCGAATTGTGCAAAAGAGTAATCCTTGTGCACCCTTGCATAGAGAGGATTGTAGTGCTGCCGGGCATCGTACCACAGCATATCACAGTTACCCAAGATAGAGTTTTTAGGTTGATTGCGATAAATGGCAACCACTATTTTTGCCTTGTCCGGAGTAAATTTTGGAGTGTCGTGGTCGAGCCCGCCGAAGCATATACGCGTCCCCACCCTAAGATTATGACGTCGGGCGGCACTCTCGCTTACCGCCACACTGTTCTTCTCGTGCAGTTTATCGGCATCGCCATCAATAAAATCAAAAGCGAACAGCTCTAATGCGTCTCGGTCGATAAATGCGCAAGTAAGAGGGAATATCTCATCCGAGTGGTTCGTGATACAGTTTCTCTGAAAATCATAACTAAAGACTGCAAGCTGCTCTATTGCCGGATTGTTCTCTTGAATTTCGATATATTTTCTCTCCATCATATTGAACCACTCGTCGCGCGCAAAACTCAGATGGCTGCCTTTATCCTTGCTGAAAATAACTGCCACCCTGTCGGCATCTTTTATACCTCTGTTATATGACACCTCATAGTGCACCTGCAAAGCAATCATATAAGCAACCGCTATTGCAAAGCCCAAGCCCGCGATATTAAGAGCCACCACAAGCGGATAGCTGCGCAGGGTTATAAGGAAATTTCTCACACCGTTCATAATGGCACTACTTTACAATTTTGTCAAAATCGCAATCAATATCGCAGCCCTTGATATAGTCGTGCAGCGTCAGTCGCTGAATGGTATAATAATAGGCCCAAAAGGTATTGAGCTGCAAGAGATACTGCGCCTGCGCACCCTCTAATTCGTTGTTGGCAGTGTTAAAATCGGTAACCGTCATTGCACCATTTTCGTAGCGCTTATAGGCCATAAGATAGGTCTCTTCGGCCACCTCGAGGGCGCGGCGCGATATTCTACACTGCTCGGCCTGATTATTAAAGTACATCACCGTGGTGCGAATCTCCTGCTCAAATTCAATATCATCCCGCCCGGCCTCAATGCGGGCAAGCTCCAACTGAGCCTTTGCCACACGTTTTTTACCGCCGCCTAAGCCCCAATCGTATATGGGTAGCGAGAATGTAATTCCTATTATCTCATTATCCTTAAGATTGTTGTATGCCCCTTTGAAACTGCCTGCCGACTGCGTCAGACCTATTTGCGCTTGCAGGCTCACCTGAAGGCCGGTGCTTGCCTTGGCCCACTCCAGATTCTGACGGGCTGCAAGCAGATTCAACTCGCGCGCAACCGTGTGAGCCGAGTTTTTACGGGAGCGGACAATAACCTCGTCGCTGTTTATGGTAATTTGCGGCAGCGTCGTGGGGGCCACAAGCTCTATATTCTTATAATCGCTTATATTAAGATAGGAGAAAAGACGGAAAAGAGCATTCTCGAGTGTAAGGCGATTGTTGCTTATGCTCATCTCGGCATTCAGCATCGAGAGTTCCAATTGCAGTAGCTCGCCCTTTGTTACAAGGCCAAGCTCCAACTTTTTGCTTGTCTTTGCATAGAGTGTGCCGAGGTCTTTGTGCTTGGCGAGGCTCTGTTTAAGGTTCGATTGCGCCGAGAGGGCCGCAAAATAGTAGCCCGTTACGTTTATAGTTATGCTCTGAAGGCTCTCTAAATAGTTGCGTTTGGCCCGCTCGAATTGTAACGGCTCTATGCGTTTGTTCCACCGCATACTGCTGTATCGGCGCAGGGGCTGATTGTAGTGAAGCAACAGGGGCGTGCTATTGTAGGTTGTCTGGTCGTAGTCGAATTGGTCGAAGCGCGAAAGGTCGGAGCGCAGCGACAGCGCAGCGTCGGCCCACGGCAGATTCTGATTTACCGACACTCGTACAGAGTTATAGAGTGAGTTATTATCGACATACGACACGCGGCCCGTCTCGTAGTCGCGCGCCTCGACTATCGAGCGGTCGTAATTCATAAGCGTGCCCGAGAGGGACAACGAGGGCAGTCGCGTCGCCTTATATTGTCGATAGTTCCAATAGCCGCTCATAAACGAAAGGGCTGCCGCTTTCGAGGCGTGCGACTCGCGCTTGGCAATCTCAATTGCCTCACTGAGCGACAAGAGGCGTTGCGCCCCGACGCTACTAATAAGAAAGAGAAACAGCAGTGTAAAAATTGGCTTTTTCATAGGGTAATTATAACTATCGGCTGCCACCATCGGCGGCCCCTTTTTTGAGTCAAAGTTATATTTTCCCCGTGCCTACAAACAAGATTTTTTTGTTAAATCGACCTTTTTTGGCAAAAAGTGTGCAATTTTTGCACACTTTTTATTTTTCGCCACACTGCTTTTTAAGAGTTTTATAGCGCAGAATGTGCACCGATATTCCGCAGGCAAGTAGGACGAAAAAGAGACGCATCCACCAAGCCTCGGCCACTGCCACTGCGCAATAAGAGAGAGTAATCCACACAAGGCTCACCGATACAATCTTCACACGCAGGGGGATTGCCCTGTGCTCGCGGAAATTCTTTATATAAGTACCCAAACAAGGGTGAGCCAGCAACCAATTATACAGGCGCGGCGAACTGCGAAAATAGAGCGCCGCCGAGAGCAGCAGAAAAGGCGTAGTGGGCACAAGCGGCAGGAATATCCCCAGCACTCCCAAAATGAGCGCCACAGTGCCTAATATTGTTAAAAGAATCCTCATACTCTATACTTTCGCATTTTCAGCCGCTAAGATACAATAATTTTTTCATAAGAAGGACAATATTCCCATCGTCGCACTTTTTAAACAGACAGCGGGCGCGCACATTTTCTAATTCTTATCCACAAATTGCACAAACAAGGTTAAAATGTGCAATTTGTTCATTTTTTACTTTGAGCCAAGGAAAAAAGGGCATACCTTTGCAGCATAATTCAACAAATGAAACACATTTTAGTAAAATGAAAAAATTTATTTTCACACTCATCGCAGCAATTGCATTTGCAGTGCCCACGCTTGCACAAAGCCTCAACAACAATGCCGACGATATTGTTGGCGAGTATCTTACCGACCGCGGCGGCAGCAAGAGCAAGGTGCGCGTAACAAAGAGTGCCGACGGCACCTACTCGGCACAGATTTTTTGGGTCGAGAATCCTCTGGACAAGAACGGCAACAAGCGCAAGGACGTCAACAACCCCGACAAGAAACTGCGCAACGTCGATATTGACAAGGTGGTTATTGTAAAAGGCCTTAAATACGACGCCGAGGAGAAAGAGTGGAGCGGTGCAAAGATATACGACCCCTCTAAGGGCTTCCGCGTAAATGTCGAGGCCGAGTTTGTCGAGCCCAAGAAACTGAAACTCTTTGGTAACATCTGGGGCATCGGAACAACAATCTATTGGACTAAGATTAAATAAACATAAGTTGTAAAGTTAAGCAGGCGGCTGTGTCGATTTTTGTTCGATGCAGCCGCTTACTTTTTTTGCGCAAAGAGAGAAAATTTAGTTAATTTATTTAAATATTATTACCTTACAAGAAAATAGTTACTATCTTTGAGTTTACACTCGAAGATTTTATGCACTCGCTGTGAAAAAAACAAAGCAAGCTTTATTTTTCTCGCTCGCTTGTCCTTATCTTTGCCCGGAGACAAAAAACATTGGCACTCACATAAAAAAATATTTTAATACCCCAATTAACAACTATGAGAATTGAAAAACTTTTCTCCAGAATCGCACAACACATCTGCCCGATAGTGGCAATAATTGGCACCCTCTTCATCGCATCTTGCAGCAAGGACGAAACACTATCCACCCCGCAGCCTATCGACCGTCCCGTAACACCCATCGTAATAATATACGAGAATGACGTGCACTGCGCCGTTGACGGATACGCCAAGCTCGCCGCCCTGCGCAACAGCTACCAAAAAAAGACGCACCACGTTGCAACAGTCTCGTGCGGCGACTTTGTACAGGGCAACGTGGTGGGCACCGTTACCCGCGGCGAGGCCATCATCGACATTATGAATTTCGTCGGATACGACGTTGTAACAACCGGCAACCACGAGTTCGATTTTGGCATCGAGCATCTGCTGACACTCACAAAAAACCTTAACGCCGACGTCGTAAATGCCAATTTCAGCGACCTTAGAAGCAACAAACTACTGTTCGAGCCCTACACAATAAAAAGATTCGGCAACGTTGACATTGCCTTTATCGGCCTCACTACCCCGGCGACAATGGGCTCGGTGGCCCACACCACCTTCACCGACGAGAGCGGCAAAGTAATATACAGTTTCGCCGAGGATAATTTCTACCAAAATGCGCAGCGGCACATAATAGAGGCACGCTCCGTGGGGGCCGATTATGTGGTAATCCTCTCGCATCTGGGCGATAGCGGCGAGGGCGGCTATCCAAGCTCCATCGACCTAATCCGCAACACAATAGGAATAGACGCCGTGCTAGACGCGCACGACCACAATGAAATCCCCGACACGACAATCATCAACGGTGCGGGCGAGAGGGTACTTCTGAGCTCCACAGGCTCGACATTTGACAATATAGGCGTGCTCACCCTATCGACCGAGGGGAAATTCAGCTCGCAGCTTGTTAAGAGCGAGGATTGCGGCACCGACGAGCGAGTGCAGGCCTACGTCGAGCAGATAAAAGAGCAGACAATGGCAGCGGGCGAGCGCATCGTGGGCACAAGCGAGGCGACAATGAGGGTAAAGGACGAGAGCGGCACACGCATCACCCGCACCCGCGAGACAACAATAGGCAATTTCTGCGCCGATGCCTTCAGAGCCGTTCTTGGCAGCGACATTGCATTTGTGAACGGCGGTGCCATACGCGCCGACATTTCCAAGGGCAATGTTACCTACAACAATTTGCTCTCGGTGTTTCCATATAATAACGCAGTGTGCACGGCCACAATGAGCGGCAGTCAGATTATGGACGCCCTCGAGGTATCTGCCCGCCTGCTACCCAAAGAGAATGGAGGATTTTTACAGGTGAGCGGACTTAGATTCAAGATAAACACATCGGTCGAGCCATCGGTGCAGATGGACGAGAGTGAACTTTTCACACACATCGGAGAGAGCCGCCGAGTATCGGACATTCAAGTACTCGACAAAAGCAGTGGCGAGTACCACCCCATCGACCCCGAGCACACATACACCATTGCAAGCTCCTCGTTCCTTATCGAGGATTATGGCGACAATGGCATTCTGCGCTACGCACAGGTAAAAGAGAGGAATCTGGGGCAGGACGTTGATATTTTGGCAATTTATATCGAGCAGATTTTAGGCGGAACAATCGGCACAGAGTACAACAGCACCGAGGAGCGAATAACAATAGAATAAACTACTTTTACAGCGTTCCCATTATACGTGATTGTATAAGAGGAACGCTGCTTATTGGGACGCAGCTACTCGGCCGCGGCAAAATACTCCTCGACATCGCGCAACCACTCGAGGCGCTTGTCGCGCGAGACGTCATTTATCCTGTCGAAATTCATCCAACGGCAATTATCCACCCCGATGGCCGTAAAAGTACCATTCTTAAAGGCCCGCCACACGGCATCGCCCATAAGCGTACCATAAACCTCCGAGGGTGTGGCCATTGTGGTAATGAGCGTAACACGGCGCAGGCTCTCAAGACGCGAGCGCATCTCACCCTTCGCAGTGTATCCGTAGGCAACGGCGGGAAAAATCACCTTATCAATAAAGCCTTTTGTGAGCGCAGGCATAAGCATCCACCACACGGGGAAGATAAACACCAGATGCTCGGCCCTCTCAAGGCGCGCCTTATAATCGAGCACCTTTCCATCGAGCATCGTAAGCGCCTTTTGAGGGTCAGCGCGCGCGGTACGAAAAGCCCGAAGGTCGGCACTGCTAATCACAGGATTAAAATTATCCTTATCGAGATTTATAATATCGGCCTCGCCGTCGGCACGCGTAACACCCAGCAGAGCCGCATCCAACAGAGCCCCGCAGAAACTACCATCGTAAGGATGATTAAAGATAAAAAGTGTCCTCATAAAATTACTATTTTCACAAATAACAACCGCCTTTTAAATAAGGTTCGCAAGACAGAGGCCTGTACAACTGTTAAAAAAGACTAATTTTACTGTTTTTCTTTATATTTTTATTGTTTTTCAATAAAACTGCATTACCTTTGCATTATCGATAAACAATAAAAGAAGAAGAATTATGGAAAAAAGAATTAGTAAAAGCCTTATGGGCATTGCAATTGCAGTGATGATACTATGCGCCGTACAAATTGTGTGGATAATCCTGCAAAGTTGGTTCGTCTCGGGCATTAACGGCAGCACGGGCGAAATAAATTGGAACGAGGCGGTGCTACCCTTTCAACTAACAATATTCGGCGGGCGCCTGCTCTTTACCGTGTGCTACTTTGCGCTGATTATCCTGTTCCTTTTAAAAACCCTGAAAGCCCTGAACGACGGCACACTGTTTCCCAAGAGTAACGTAAAAGTGCTATACGCCACCGCCCTCTGCCACTTTATAGGCAAGTTTTGCGACGACAATATGGGCAACATACTCCTTAGCGAGACGCCCACACAAACGAGTATCGCAATTGAGAGTAGCAACATCATCATTACCCTGCTCTTTACAATCTTTGCAATGTTATACAATATTGCGGCCAAAGTGAGCGAAGAAAATAATCTGACCATATAAGAACCGAAAATTATGTCAATAATAGTAAATGTAGATATAATGCTCGCCAAGCGCAAGATGACCTCGGGCGAGCTTGCCGAGAAGATTGGAATCACGCAAGCCAACCTCTCCATACTAAAGACAGGAAAAGCGCGTGCAGTTCGCTTCAGCACCCTCGACGCATTGTGCCGCGCCCTCGACTGTCAGCCGGGCGACATTCTCGAATATAAAGAGGACTAAAAAAAACACGAGCTTATGAAAAGAGCACTCATAATGGCACTGACACTCGGCATACTCGTCGGGATGAGCGCACAAGAGAGCCTCGCGCCACACACGCTCGACAAAGTAACAATATACAGCGGCAAAAAGAAGCACAAAAAACTATTGAGTCAGGGCCGACGTATGCCGGGAGCACGCACAGTGTGGACACCCGACAAAATAGGTGCCGAGGTAGGAAGCATCGTACAAGTAAGGTACCCCTTCGAGGTCGAAGAGATTATCTTCGGCACTCTCTCTTGCAGCATCGACAGCCTTGTGCTGAGGATAGAAATTCGCAGCACCACAAACCTCGACAAGAGCCTCCTCGACGAAACACTAAAGACCAACGTACCAAAAGGCGACAAGCAGAAATTCATTATCACCCCCAAAAAACAGCTGATAATAGAGCCGGGAGAATATTTCATCTCGATAGTATTTACCGATTGCAGCGCCACAGCCAAAGAGCGTTGGAACGCCAGCGAGAATCTCGACAAACAAGAAAAGTATAAAATGTCGAAAGAGGCCATACAATTCCCGCTGTACTTTAAAAAGAGCTACACGCGCGCCACAGAGCACAGCGCGCTCGAGAGTATCCCCGTAAATCTCGGGCTCAAAGTAAGAGGAATAGAATACCGCTGAGAATCACCAAAAAGAAGCATTGTAAAGAAGAGTTTCTCAGTGGCAAAGCACCACAATGGCCCGGAATAGCAAAAGTTTTCACCACGCACACATTTTTCTCCCAATTTATTTGGTGGTTACGAAAAAACGTCTTACCTTTGCAGCGTTAAATGAGACGACCACATTTAACATCACATATTGGAGAGGTGGCAGAGTGGTCGATTGCACCGGTCTTGAAAACCGACGTACCGAGAGGTACCGGGGGTTCGAATCCCTCCCTCTCCGCTAAAAAGCAAAAAAAAGCAGATTTCTAATGAAGTCTGCTTTTTTTGTTTGCGAATTTTTAGAGTGTATATCTTTGAAAATCAATTATAAAGCATTTTAAAAGGGCTCAACGTAAAATTCTGAGGGATTTTTAAATTAAGCATATAATTTTGCTAATCTAAAAAGGAAAAAATCTTTATCCTTCACCCCTCTGAATTGTGCTCTAAATGCTTTAATTTTAGAATTGAAAGATTCCGAAGCCGC
>JAZSIU010000051.1:0-43451 GCA_045533955.1 Bacteroidaceae bacterium | reverse complement strand
TGCTTGTCATTTCGGTTTACGATTGTTTTAAGGGTGCTGCGGATCGCCCTCACTTAGTCGCTTGTAAACAAGCGTCTAAGTAGCGGTTAAACATACCTCTCACTTTTTCCTTAAAACAATCGTACCTACATTGAATTTCTTTTTTATGGTGCAATATTTAATTAAAAATAACCTTTTGCACGTATTATTATATGCTGCTGTTCTTGATGGTGAGAAATAACAAATTTATTCTTGTTCACAGTAAATTTCTACTGAGCCGTTATTTCACTTTTTCCATAAACCGCCGGGCATCGACGATGAATCGCACGTGTGTGCCCTCGCCTATCGGGCCGTTCTTATCGCAGGCGGTAACGCTGAATGTGAGTTTGCGCCCATCAATGGCTACGAGGGTTGCTGTTGCGCTTGCCTCTTGCCCTATTGCGCTGGGACGTGTGTGCAGAATGTTTATTGCACCGCCCACGGTTGTGCTACCCTCGGGCAGAGAGGGTGCCACTGCCTGCATAGCAGCATTTTCCATCAGTGCCACGAGCGACGGGGTTGAAAATACGGGTAGCGCACCCGACCCTACGTGATGCGCACATTTCTCATCGGTTACGACGGTTGTTGCCGTGTATGTTGTTCCTTCTTTAAGCATATTTTTTGTTTTATCTGCGAATATACAAATAAACGAGCGAGAAAAAAACAAAGTGGTCTTTGTTTTTTCTCACCGCGAGTGCTAATGTATATCGGCCGCAAGGCCAATGACAAATAAACGAGCGAGAAATATGAAGTTTACTTCAATATTTTTCACAGCGAGTGCCAATGTATATCGGCCGCAAGGCCAATGACGAATAAACGAGCGAGAAATATGAAGTTTACTTCAATATTTTTCACCGCGAGTGCCAATGTATATCGGCCGCAAGAATCTTACAATCCAAACGAACAAGAATAGTAAATTATTTTGTTAATAGTAAGCAACTATTTAAAATCCTAAAAAACAATGAAAATAGCTCTAATCGCAAAAGATATTATTGAGTGGATCAAAAGTGTGCTTGCAAGATTAGGCCTCCCCGAGAGAGTGCTCGAGGCCATAGACCCCGTGCTCTATCTGCTCATCATAGCACTTGTGGCATTCATCATTGCCGAGGTAGCGTATCGCATCGCACAATTTACCCTGTGGCGCATACAGAAAATGCGTGAATATACCTTTCTCACAAAATTGAACGAACACAATGTGCTGCGCAAACAGACGCACATTCTGCCGCCGCTCATTATGAACACCCTACTGCCCGTTGTCTTTGCCGACAGCCCCATCATCCTGCACTACACAAGGATGATTGTATGGCTCTATTTTATCATTATGCTTGCGCGCGCAATAAACAGCCTTATCAGTGCTGTGGGCGAGACGGCTTTTCGCAACAGCAAATATCGCAACCGCCCCATAAAAGGCTTTGTGCAGGTAGCCAAAATAATTGTCTATATAATAATGACAATCCTTGCAATATCAATAATAACCGATAAGTCGCCGCTCTATCTGATTGGTGGATTAGGCGCATTTGCGGCCGTGCTAATGCTTGTTGCAAAGGACACGATAATGGGCTTTGTGGGCGGATTCCTGCTGCTCGAAAATGATATGGTGCGCATTGGCGACTGGATTCAGATGCCGGGAAGCTCCATAAACGGTGTTGTAACCGATATTTCTCTGACAATCGTCAAAGTACAGAATTTCGATAACACAATAGCCACAATCCCGCCTTATACGCTTATAAATGAGAGCTTTGTCAATTGGCGGGGGATGGGTGATAGCGGCGGACGACGCATCGCACGCGGATACACCGTGAAGCTCGACAATATTAGGCCGTGCAGCGAAGAGTACCTCGAGAAAGTAAAAAAAATCGCCCCCTCCTTTGCCGAATATATCGACCTTAAAACAGCGCAAAAGAGCGACGGCAAAATGTCGAATACCGACAACAGCGCAGGCATTGTGAACGGAACAATAGAGACTAACGTGGGGCTCTTCAGAGCATACGCCGAGATGTACCTCACGCATCACCCGCGCATACGAAAAGATATGCTCATAATGGTGCGCACGCTCGAGCCCACAGGCAACGGTCTGCCACTGCAATTTTACTGCTTCACAAATACCACCGATTGGAAACAATACGAGAGTATTCAGGCCGAGATTATGGAGCATTTTGCATCCATAATGCCAATGTTCGACCTATTCCCCTACCAGAGTACCTCGGCACGCGATACAATCATCAGCGGAATGTTGGAGGCCAACTATCCGTACAGCAAAATTGAGGGGCTGCCCTATAAACTCACCCTCGAGAATAATAATTCCAATAAATAGTAATAATCGGAAATTTTTAACATTTTTTGCACAAAGCGTGTGTAATTGTGCAAAAATAAATTACGCAATTACTCTTTTTGGTGTAATTTTGTCGCCGTTTAGAGTGTTTATTATTTATTTTAAGAGGTTTTGAAAATATGACAAAGATTAAGGGTTCAACGGTGCTCATCACGGGTGGCGCATCGGGAATTGGACGTATTATGGGACGCATCGTGCTTGAGAAGGGTGCGCGTCAATTGATTATTTGGGACATTAACGAACAAGGCATAAACAGCACCATCGACGAGTTGCGCGGCCTTGGAAACATAAAAGGATACAAGGTTGATATTAGCGACACGGCAGCCGTACAAGAGTTTTATAAGCGTACGCGTTGGGAGTGTGGCAATATTGACATTCTCATAAATAATGCCGGGATTGTAGCCGGAAACAACACATTCGACAAGGAGACGATTGGCAATATAGAGCGCACGATGCAGATAAATTCGGTGGCGCCGATGATACTCGCCTCGTTGGTGCTGCCCGAAATGGTGGCGCGCGACAGCGGACACGTGTGCAACATTGCATCGGCTGCGGGAATGTTGGCCAACCCTAAAATGTCGGTCTATGCGGCAAGCAAATGGGCTGTGATTGGCTGGAGCGACTCGGTGCGCATCGAGCTCAAACAGATGAAAAGCAAGGTGCGCTTTACGACCATCGCACCTTATTTTATAAACACGGGAATGTTCGACGGCGTAAAGTCGCGCATCTTCCCTATTCTAAAGCCCGAGCCCACTGCGCGCAAGATAATCGCGGCCATCGAGAACAACAGAAACTTCAAAGGTCTGCCGTTCGGTTACCACTTTATACGTTTCTGTCAAGCAATTTTGCCCACCTCGATTTTTGATTATATCTTTGGCGAGGTAGTTGGAATTTTTCACGCAATGGATAATTTTACCGGACGAAAATGATGAGCATAGAAAATACCCCGCACAGCGAGATTGAAAAGATTCACTCCTCGCAACAGAAGTTTTTCTCGACGGGTGCAACACTCGATTATAAATTTCGCAAAAAGCAGTTAGAGAAACTCTTAAAAGCGCTAAAGCAGTGGGAACGCCCGCTGCTCACCGCTCTGTGGAACGACCTGCACAAGAGCGAGGAAGAGGCCATTATGACCGAGCTTAGCATCGTGGAGGGAGAGATAAAGAACCACAGACAGAATCTGGGACGATGGATGAAGCCCGTCGGTGTCCCCACCCCGCTCAAGATGATGCCCTCGCGCAGTAGCATCGTGCACGAGCCTCTGGGCGGCGCCCTTATCATTGCTCCGTGGAATTACCCCGTGCAGCTGCTGCTCAATCCGCTTGTGGGCGCAATATCGGCCGGATGTACCGCCATCCTAAAGCCCTCGCCCTACGTGCCTGCCGTCTCGGCGGTGCTGCAACAGATGATAAGCCACACTTTTAAGCCCAACTACATTGCCGTTGTGCAGGGTAACCGCGAGGTAAACAGCTGCCTGCTGGAACTGCGACACGATATTATCTTCTTTACCGGGAGCCCCTCGCTGGGCCGCAAGGTAATGCAGGCTGCATCAAAAAATCTTACGCCCGTAGTGCTTGAGCTTGGTGGAAAAAGTCCCTGCATAGTGGATAAATACGCCGACATAAAAATTGCAGCGCGACGCATTGCGTGGGGAAAAACCCTAAACGCGGGACAGACCTGTATCGCCCCCGATTATCTGCTCATACACCACACGCTGAAGATCCGCTTCGTCGAGGCGTTCAAAGAGGAACTTCACCGACTGCACGGCAAGGATATTCAGATGAGCCGCCACTATGTGCGTATGGTCAACGAGCGGGCATTTGAGCGCGTTGCGGGCTATCTGAAGGATGGCGATATTGTGCTCGGAGGCGCAGTGGATGCCTCGCAGCGTTACATCGAGCCCACACTCTTGGATAATGTCAGCCCCGATGCCGCTGTTATGCAAGAGGAGATTTTCGGCCCTGTACTGCCGATGATAACCTTTGACAAGCGACGCGAGGCGCTCGATTTTATCCGCAGACGCGAAAAACCTTTGGCGCTGTACTATTTTGGTAAGGTGGATGATGGTTACGATGTGCTGAAGCACGTCTCTTCGGGCGGCGCCTGCATAAACGACACGATTATGCACATTGCCAACGAGAATATTCCATTTGGCGGTGTGGGAAATTCGGGAATGGGACGTTACCACGGCTACGATAGCTTCGTGGCCTTCTCGCATCGTCGCTCGGTGGTCGTTACCCCTACTCTCTTCGACCTTCCGTTCCGCTATATGCCTTATAAAATGTTCGAGCTTGTGAAAAAATTGCTGTAAGCAAGAATATTATAGCATTAAAAAATTGCCGTGTCTCACAAAAAACAAGAGACACGGCACTTTTTAGTCAAGAAAATTATTGCTTATTGATGAACGTCGCGCAGAAGGTCGTTCACGGTCTTAACGGGGTTGAATGTGATGAGGGGTACCTCGACAAATACCGTACACCAATCGCTCATTGCTCCATTCCACAATCCGGGAAGCTCCATTGCCTTGAGCTCGCGGCCGCTCTTCGACTTGTGCGAAATGAATCCTGTGTTCTTGTCAACGAATGCGGGGAGGTCGAATTTCTCGCCCTTATAGCCTTTAACGGCGCAGACAAGGTCAACGGGGTTAAAGTGTGTGCCATTTTCGAACATCGACTTTGATGCGGCGTTGCTCATATCAATCTGTGAGCTCTCGAGTATCTGCAACGATACTGAGCCGTCGGGGTTGCAGGCAAAGAAGGGGCCTCCGCCGGGCTCGCCAACGTTCTTGACCATTCCACAGACGCGCATCGGACGGTTGAGTTTCTTGCGCAGGTAGAGCACAAGCTCGCAATCCTCCATATGCTTAATCTCTTCGTGGCGGCATTGCAGATTCTGCTGTACGAAGCGAATCATCTCCTCAATCTGCTCGTGGGTGTATTTCCCGCTGTCGATGAGACGCAGATACTCGAATGCCTTCTCTTGAAGCGATACAAGGATTCCGGCAAGCAGTTTCTTGTAGGTAACGGTGTCGTCTTTCAGACGGTCGGGAACCACGTTGTCTATGTTTTTTATGAAGATAATGTCGGCGTCAATGTCGTTGAGGTTCTCGATTAGGGCGCCGTGGCCTCCGGGACGGAACAAAAGCTCGCCATTCTCCTCGCGGAAGGGCTCGTTGTTGGCGTCAGCGGCAACGGTGTCGGTGCTGGGCTTCTGCTCGCTGAAGGTAATGTCGTATTCGACACCGAATTTTGCCTCATAAACGGGCTTACACTGTGCCACGAGTGTCTCGAAGAGTGTGCGGTGGTCGGTTGATACGGTAAAGTGCAGTCGTACCTTGCCGTCGGCCGATGCATACAGGGCGCCCTCGACAAGATGCTCCTCGAGTGCGGTGCGTGCGGCCTGCTCGCTGTAATTGTGGAATTTAAGCACGCCTTTGGGCAACGCTCCGTAGTTTAGTCCGGCCTCGCCCAGAAGGTTGGCAACTACCTCTTTGTATTTTCCATCGGCAATGAGCTGTGTAATTGTTGCCGAGTGGTTCTTTTGGCAGGCGGCGTCAAGGTCGCCATAGAAGGCGAATTTCTCGATGTTGTCGAAGAATTTCTTCTCAAAATCGTTTGTGGGCACATTGTAGTCGGCACCGAGGAACGAGAAGAGGTCTTTGAACATACGGCTGGCTGCGCCCGATGCGGGAACAAATTTAAGCACGCTGTGGCCATCGGCACAGAATGCGCCCCACTTTTGTATGTAGCCACTAACCTCTTCGTCCGAGGGACACAGAATACCTCTCTCGGGGGTGGCAGCTGCCTCAATTTTCAGAAAGGGGAAGCCTGTCTTGAATGTTTTTAACTGCTCGGCGAGTTGCTCCTCCGAGATTCCTTTTTTGATGAGTAACGCCTTGTCGGCTGTGCTAATATTCATAGCGGTATAGTTTAGAGTTTGGTTTATATGTGCTTTTTTTTGTAGGGAGACGGTATTTGCCTTGTTCCCGATGCATTTATCGCTATTTATGGCAAAAATAGGAATAAAATTCTAAAATTATCATAAATAAGAAAAAAAATAAAGATTGTTGATGTATCTTCGCGTAATAAAATAGGAACAATGACACAACACAGTATAATTACTCTCACGCCCGACGAGCGACAAGAGATACTTAATTTCTGCAGGCAACTGCGTAAAAATGCCGAAGGGCGTCTGCCACGGAGCGATTATCGCTTCGTCAAGCAGGCTATTTTAAGGACGGCCGAGGCCGGTAAGATTCAACGCGATAATTTCGGGTTCCACCCTGTGGTGCTCGATATACAGACGGCAGCCCTCGTGGGGCAAGAGATTGGTCTGCACCGAGAGATTCTCCTCAGCATACTGCTCAACAGATGCGTGCAGCAGCAGGTAATCAGCATCGACGAGGTAAAAGAGCGTATGGGCGAGAATGTGGCACGTATGCTCACTAATCTCACTCAGATTAACAGCCTCTATGCCAAAAGTCCCACCATCGAGAGCGAGAATTTCCGCAATCTGCTCCTCTCGTTTGCCAATGATATGCGCATAATACTCATTATGATAGCCAGCCGTCTGGTGCTTCTGCGTCGTTTGTTTGGCTCGGGCGACGATGCCGGACGCCGACAAGTAGCAGCCGAAGCCTCGAAGCTATATATTCCCCTTGCTCACAAATTAGGCTTCTACAAGCTAAAATCCGAAATGGAGGACTTATCGCTCCGTTACACCGAGCCCGACATTTACGCCGAGCTCAGCCGTAAACTGCAAGAGACGGCAGCCTCGCTCGAGGGTTATATGAATTCATTCATTCGTCCCATTGAGACGGCGCTGCGCAAAAATCCGCACATAAAATACCGCATAAAAGGCCGCACAAAGTCTATAAACTCAATATGGCAAAAAATGAAGCGTCAGAAACTGCCCTTCGAAAATATATACGACCTTTTTGCCATTAGAATAATAATTGACAGCGAGCCGCAGAACGAAAAGAGCGAATGTTGGCAGGTATATTCGATAGTAACGGATATGTACACGCCCAACCCCAACCGTCTGCGCGACTGGCTGTCGGTGCCCAAGAGCAATGGCTACGAGTCGCTACACACGACGGTGATAGGCCCCGAGGGCCGCTGGGTCGAGGTACAGATACGCACCGAACGTATGGACGCCGTTGCCGAGCACGGCCTTGCAGCCCATTGGCGTTATAAAGGTATCAAGAGCGAGAAAGGGCTCGACAATCTGCTTGCCTCCATCCGCGACACGCTCGAACATCTGAGCGAGGAGGACGTCAGTGAGAATAAATTCAAAATGGAACTCTACAAGGACGAGATTTTTGTATTCAGCCCCAAAGGCGACCTTTATCGTCTGACAAAAGGCGCCACGATACTCGACTTTGCATTCTGCGTACACACGGGCGTCGGCAGCCGTTGCACGGGAGCTCTTGTGAACGGACGCAACGTCCCCATACGCCACACACTGAGCAACGGCGACCAAGTAGAAATTATAACCTCGAACAGCCAGACACCCAAACAAGCGTGGCTCTCCATTGCAAAGACCGGACGCGCACGAGCCAAGATACGTCAGGCGCTTAAAGACCTCACCGCACGACAGGCCGACGTAGCACGCGAGATGCTCATACGCAAATTCAAGAACCACAAGACCGAGTACGACGAGGCCGTGATGGACCAGCTGAGCCGCAAGATGGGTTACAAACGTCTGAGCGACTTTTATCAGCGTGTGGCCGAGGGCGGCATCGACGTTGCCGATATTTTCAAGCACTACAATGCCATCGTCAACCCCGAGACGGGCGAAAATACCGTCAGTGCCCAAGATTTTACCCTGCAACCCGACAAAGAGAGCGTGGGACGCAGCGACGTGCTTGTCATTGAGCGCAATCTAAAGGGAATAGACTACAAACTATCGAAATGTTGCGCCCCAATCTTTGGCGACGAGATTTTCGGCTTCGTAACAATCACGGGCGGAATTTCAATCCACCGAACAGACTGCAGCAACGCCCGTCAGCTGCGCGAGCGCTACCCCTACCGAGTGATTGAGGCCCGCTGGAGCGACACAATGGGCGGAAAGACACTCTTTCAGGTTGTGCTGCGCATCGTGGGACACGACGACATTGGGATAGTAAACAATATCACCTCGCTCATAACACAAGAGAAAGATGTAGTTATGCGCGGAATAAATATTGAGTCGCACGACACACTCTTCTCGGGCACGCTGACGCTTATGATTGGCGAAAATTCAAAGCTCAACAAGCTGATAGCAAAAATAGAGAATATAAAAGGTGTAAAACAGGTGCGCCGCGTGTAAATAACCAAGCAAACAGTGTTTATATTCATCCCGAAAATTTATACATTTGCAATAAATGTGAAGATATTTAACAGACTATAATAAAATACACAAAATGAAGAAAATAATTTTTACGCTGCTCGCAATAATCGCAGCAACAACAGCCGACGCGCAAAAATCGGGCAAACACCCCATAATGACATTCGAGAAAAAGATTGTCAACATCGGCACATTCCCCGCCAATGATGCCATAAGAAAATGCTATTTTGTATTTACAAACACGGGCGAGGCCGACCTTTACATTCATCAGGCATTTGCATCGTGCGGATGCACCGTGCCGCAGGTTCCCGAGGAGGCAATAAAGCCGGGCTGCAGCGACACTATCTTTGTTACATACGACGGCCGACGCAAGGCTCCGGGTAACCTCCGCAAGAGCATCACCATACACAACAACTCGAAGGACGAGATGATAAGGCTTTACATTACGGGCAAAATGCTCCCCGCAAAGGAGCAGCCGGTTGATGTTATCGAGGTCGAGGAGGATTAAAAATACAAAAGAGTGCCCTTTGACGGCAAAGGATTATACAGAATGACACACACAAAAAAATATGAGGGCAATAATTAAACCGGGAATATTTGCGGGGCTGCTCATTGGTATCGGTGGCCTTACCTATCTGAATGTCTGCGGCGTTGCAGGAGCCGTGCTCTTTGCCTTCGGTCTATTGTGCGTGGTAATGTGTAAGGCCCAACTGTTTACCGGAAAAGCAGGCTTTCTGCCACCAAAGGAACAGTGGCTTCTGCTGCCTATGCTCCTTATGAATGCCGTCGGATGTTTCTTGACTGCAATCCTTACCATATATGCTCAGAATCCGATGCTGCAAACGACACTCGACAAAATAATGACAAGCCGCCACGATGCCTCGCTCGTTAATATTCTAATATCGGCCATAGGCACGGGAATAATTATGA
The DNA here is from genome assembly GCA_045533955.1 of Bacteroidaceae bacterium. Classification (GTDB taxonomy): domain Bacteria; phylum Bacteroidota; class Bacteroidia; order Bacteroidales; family Bacteroidaceae; genus HGM04593. The sequence goes on along the minus strand of JAZSIU010000051.1, from coordinate 33,844 downwards.
CGCTCGCCGTCTATGGCGCACAGCAGAAGAATTATCTGCCTCTGCTTTTTGGCGTGCCGACATTTATTTTGTGCGGCCTGCCCCACTGCGTCGCCGACATTTTCTATTACGCTGCGGCAATTTACGGTGGTGAGTGCCATTTGTGGATGCTTGCAGCGTGGATTATGGCTGTCGTTGGCAATTATATCGGCTGTAATATTCCACGCTTTTTTATTGTAAAGTAAAAAGGCCTCTGTTTAGTGGTGCGGGACTATAAAATATCGGTGGCCAATAATGATAAAATTATATTGGCCACCGATATTTTATACTGACTTAAAAAATGAGCTTCTCGACAAAAGAGGTCTTTCCCTCAACGCGACCCTCAATAATGTATATTATTGAGCCATCCTCGGCATCCTCGCGGTGGCGGTAAATTTCGACCGTGTCGCCTGCTTTTGCCTCGTTGTTGAAGTTTATTATAAGCTCCTTAACGGGGCGCGAATTTACAACGTCGAGCTCGATTGCATTCATTGCCCACTCGGTATATTTCACGTTGTTTACGTGCGCGTTCATATCAAGGTCGGCATAATTCACAGCGTGGCTCATAACAAGCAAAGGCGCGGCCTCTTTGGGCATTACAACCTTTGGGGCCGGCTCGGCAATTACATCCTCGGTGATACATTTTTCCTCGCAATTGGCAAGCTCGGGATATTTCGAGAGACGACGCGCGTCAATGTCAATAACCAACCACGACGTTGTTGCCGAGATTAGTTTCTCCTTACCTTCGCTATCAAACGCCACAAAATCACGGAAAAACTGATAGCCGCTTGCTCCCTTGTGCCACGATTGCAGGTTAATGTGCTCGCGCCATTTGGGCAGTTTGTGGAAAATGACGTACATCTTCGACAGCACCCACGCCTTGCGTGTAATGTGCATAGAGTCGTACCCTACGCCCAGATAATCGGCGTGTACGTTGGCGGCCTCTTGTGCAAAATTCAAAAAAGATGTCGGACGCAATGTTCCCGACATATCAACATCAAAACTCGGAATGCGCTTTACTGCGCTGTACTTTTCAATCATACAGTTTTCTTATGTTTGTTAATTTTACTAATCGAATAGGTTAATAAGGCGGCGCTTGACGGCGTCTGTGTCGAGCAAAATTTTGATAAACTCCTTTGCCGAGGCCTTCTGATAGGCCCCTTTGAGGCGCAGAAGCGAGGCCTCCATAATGTTGCCCGGCTCGTCGAGTACAATGGAGCGGAAGCGGGTCTTTCCAAACACCGCCGAGGAGGAAAGGATTGTTGCATAGCCGCTCGATGCAACAAGCTGCAACAAGATATTTGTCTCGTTAAGCTCGACGTGCGACGAGAGCGTAAAGTCTTTCTTCTCCATCAAGCGGTCGAGCATCATACGTGCCTGAAGCCCCACTGCCGGTAGCACCAATTGATATTTTCTTAAGTCCGAGAGCTTTACTTTGCTGTACGATGCCAGCGGATGCTCCTTGTTCACAACAACGGCCAGCGCATTCTCGAAAAGTGGCATTGAATCGACCTCGGGAATGTCAATAAGCGGCTTGTACGAGAGAATAAAATCGAGTTTGTTGTTTCGCAAAAGTTCAAGAAGCTCGTTAACCGTCTTATAGCAAATTTCGAGTTTTATTCCCGGATAACGTTTCATAAACTCAAGCACCCCCTCGGTGAGCACAGTGTTAAGGCTGTATGTAACACCCACGCGCAGAGTACCCGTCTTTACGTGCTGAAGGTCGTAGAGACGTTGCACGCCATCCTCGGCATCTTGAATAGTGCGTTTGGCAAACGGCAGAAACTCCTCACCCGCTTCGGTGAGCATAATGTGTCGGCTGTTGCGCAGAAAGAGTGTGAAGCCAAGCTCAAACTCAAGCTGCTTAATCTGCTGCGACAGAGTGCTTTGTGTAATAAAAAGTCGCTTGGCAGCCTCCGAGAAATTAAGATACTCGGCACTTTTAACAAAATATTTCAGTTGCCTCAGTTCCATAGATTTTTATAATCGTGGTGCGAATATAAGAAAACTGCTCCACATAACGAATTATGTGGAGCAGAAAATATCTCAATCTAATACTCTTTCTATTAGAATCCGATGAAGATCAACATTGCATATCCGAGTACAAGACCCATAATACCAACAATAATACCAACCTTCATCATATCCTTTTGCTCGATAAAGCCTGTCGAGTGAGCAATTGCATTGGGAGGTGTACTGATGGGAAGAACCATAGACACCGATGAAGATATGGCTACACCAACCATAAGAGCCGAAGCGCCACCCATTGCTGCAAATCCCTCACTTGCTGCAGGGTCGGCAGCAATACCACCTGCTACAAGCGCCAAGATAGGAGCGAGCAACGAAGCAGCAGCCGAGTGCGAAATAAAGTTCGAGAAGATGAAGCAAACAAGACCCGAGATAATCATAACGAGTAGCGGTGACCAGCTTGCAAAAGGAATAGCCTTTACAAGAGCATCGCCCAATCCTGTTGAACTTAGAGCAACACCAAGAGAGAAACCTCCGGCTACCATCCACAGCACGCTCCAGTTAATCTCCTCAAGGTCGCGACGCTGCAAGATGCCTGCTGCACAGAAAGCTGCGATAGGAATCATTGCAACAACATTTGTATTCAGTCCCCAAAGTTCCTTACCAAACATCCAGAGGAATATTGTAACAAGGAATGTAGCTACAACTACGATAGTATGAAAGTCCCAACGCATCTCGCCCTCGATTACAATATTGATACTCTTCTGCTTAAAGGGGAAGAGGATACGCAATAATACCCAAGCAAGGAAAAGAAGTATAAGTACTAAAGGAGTCATACGAAGCATCCACTCACCAAAAGTAATATCAATACCGGCATACTTGCTAAGGTTGTCGAGTACGATAAGGTTGGGAGGTGTACCGATTGGGGTCATCATACCACCAAGGTTAGCACCTACGGGAATAGCCAATGCAAGAGCGATACGACCTTTACCGTCGGCAGGAAGTGAACGGAGTACGGGCGCCAAGAATGCAAGCATCATAGCAGCAGTTGCAGTGTTGCTGACGAAAGCCGAGAAAATAGCTGTTACAAGAATGAAACCAAGAAGCACAATCTCGGATTTTGTACCGAAAGGTTTAAGAAGTACGCGCGCAAGAGCAACGTCAAGCTTTGTCTTTGTCATACCAATCGCAAGCACAAAACCACCGATAAAGAGCATAATTGTGGGATCGGCGAAACAGTGCATAATATCCTTGTAAGCCACCAACTTACCAAATCCCTCACCTTCTTCGATAAGGAAATCAAAAGCACTATTCGATACAGTGAGCAGCATTACTACTACCACAACCATTGAGGTTACCCACGAAGGCAACGACTCGGTGAGCCACATCGAAGCTGCAAAAACAAAAAGTGCAATCACACGATGCTGTGTTACAGTAAGTTCGGGAATACCCAAAGCCTCGGTAGGCAAAAGCGCTACAATAGCTGTAAGAACGATACAGCAGATGAGAGTCATTTTCTTAGAAAGACTCCTTGTTCTCTTGTGGATTTTGTCTTTCTGAAGTTTCTCCAGAACATTAAATCCGTGGAAATTTTTAAACATAAGTTAGATTATTTAAAGTTATTAAATTTCGGGGTTTATAATTGTTGTAAGCCTACCCGGCTGTTAAACGATGCAAATTTACTTACTTATATACTCTTAAATAATTTAAAACTATTTATTTTGCCGATAGCATCTATCGGTTCTGCTTATAGATTAAAGTTGGGGATTTATTTTGTTGATGTAGAATTTTGGCGTCGATTGTACAATTAACCGTGGCCGAATATGGTTTTTCTATAAAAGGCGCAGCGACAGGCTCTCTTTCTGTCTTTCTATCGAGTAAAGATAACGGCCTTGTTTCAATGGTCGCGCGGCGTCGAGCACCTCGTCGAGTGTACCCGAGATGCCGTTCAGTGTCCCATCCTCCGAGATTAAGAGCGCATCGGCCCACTGCATAGACTGACGCTCGCCGTCGAACGAAAAAAAAGAGTGAACCCTCCCCTGCTCCACTTTTACTACGTGAAGCCCGAGAGGGTTATTCTTTGACACATACAGCCTGTGGGTTGCGTAATACATAATATTTTCTTGGGGGATTTTATTCGGCATCCTCGTCAACCTCGGGGTGAATACGCAACACTTCTAATTGGTCAATGAGCATTTTTGCGCGTGCCTGAGGATTGTTGTCGCCGTAATATATGTAACCGCGCACGGTTTTTATTTGTTTGTCGTAGTTGCGTGGTACGGCCACCGAGTATCGTCCGGCAGATTGTATGGTGCATCCTGCGCTGTTGAATGTGCTGTCGGCATATTCTACTACCATTGCAGCGTGGGCTCTCTGTCGGACGTTGGTTTCTTGTGGTGCGATAAGATGAACATTCATCTGCATTACAAGGCTGTCGCCCGTGTGGTAGGTCGAATCGGCTGTGTAAGAGTATGTGAGGCGGTTCATAAGTGGCGTTGCCGAGAGAAGGCTCAGGCGTTGTCCCTGCCACAGATTTACAATATCACCCTCTAATCCAATGGTGTCCGAGTTGGCGGCTGTTTTATTCTGCGCTCCTGCGCCCGGTGCCTGCTCGACCTCGGCCGTAAGCCTGTTTTCGAGTGAGGTGTATATGTCGTATAGGTGCTTGGGGTTGCGCGTGTACCATACCATCGACGAGTCGAATTCCTCTTTTGTTACTCTGTGCTTGTCAAAGACATACTCGGCATAGAGTTTGCGCTTATATTCGTCGCCTCCAAGCTCTGTACTCATCGTTTGCACAAGATGATAGTCGTACAGGAGTGCTTCCATCTTATCGGGCTGTATAATATCTTTGGGATATTTTACCTCGCAAGCTGCAAGCACAAGTATCAGCAGTGGCAGAATGTATCTTACTCCTTTATTACTCATTTTCGGAACGGATAACTCACATACTTATTATAGAATAGTGCAACGGCTATAACACTACAACTTATACAGGCGTCGGCAAAATTGAAGATGGGGCTGAAGAATACATCACCGCCAATGATGGGCATCCACTCGGGCCATCTGAAAAGGGGAAAGTGGAACATATCCACAACTTTTCCGTGCAGAAAAGTACCGTAGCCCTCGCCCCAGGGAACAAGTGAAGCTACACGCCCTACGCTGTCGGTGAAAATCTCGCCATAGAACAGACAATCAATTATGTTACCGGCTGCACCGGCAAGTATCAGTGCCACACATACTACGTATCCCGTCGCAAAATTATCTTTGCGCACAATCTTGTGAAGATAATATACGAGGAACGAGACGGCAACTATGCGGAACAGAGTCAGCAGCAGTTTGCTGCCAAACTCCATTCCGAATGCCATTCCCGGATTTTCGGTAAAGAATATGTAGAACCAATCGCCGCACACAGCAAAACTCTCGTGCAGATACATTGACAACTTTACTGCAACCTTTATTATCTGGTCGATGAGTATGGCGCTAAGCACTACAATCCACACAAGGTGTGTGCGGTTGATAATTGATTTTTCCTGCTTCTCTTCCATTAACCGCGATTATTCTTAGCCTCGATGCTGAGTGTTGCGTGCGGTACGGCCATCAGGCGCTCTTTTGAGATGAGTTTGCCTGTCTCGCGGCATATACCGTAGGTCTTATTCTCAATGCGTATGAGTGCTGCCTGCAATCCTTGTATGAATTTAGCTTGACGCTGTGCAAGGCGCATCTGCTCATCGAGCGCTGCGGCGAAACTGCCATCCTCGAGACCTTTGTATGTGGGTGAGGTGTCGGCAACGTCGTTGCCATCCTCGCCACGCAAACCACGCATAATCTTATCATAATCGCGCTGTGCAAGCTCGAGTTTCTGCATAATCACTGCACGAAATTCTTCTAACTCCTCATCGGAATAACGAACTTTTTCAGACATAATTCTATAAATATTAAAAGGTTAGTATATTTGGTTAAAGTTATTTCTTGCTTATTGCAATGTGCAGCATAATGCCGTCAAGGTCGACCTCCTCGCCACCAGCGACGGTGTCGAGAATCTCGATGCTGTCGGCAAGAACCTGATTGGCAATGTGCTCGCCAAAGGTCTTTACAGCCTCGTCGGTTAGCTCGTTCTTTGATATTGCAACGGCGATGCGGTCGGTAATCTCAAGGCCGCTCTCCTTGCGCATTGCTTGTATGCGCTTTATTATCTCGCGGGCAATACCCTCGCGGCGAAGTTCCTCGGTAACTTCAACGTCCAGAGCTACGGTCAGTGCGCCTTCGTTGGCTACTGTCCAGCCGGGAACGTCCTCGCTGTATATCTCGACGTCGGTAAGCTCGATTACTGCATTTTGCCCCTCGACAAGCAGTGTGATTGTGCCCTCTGTCTCGAGTTGTGCAATCTGCTCCTGCGACATTTCTGTAACGGCAACGTTGACGCTCTTCATCAGCTTGCCGAATTTCTTTCCGAGTGTGCGGAAATTGCATTTTATCTTCTTGACGAGTATTCCGGCGCCATCGACAAAGAGTAGCTCTTTTACGTTGACCTCGCCCAAAATTAGCTGTTTGACAGCCTCGATGCGGCTTTTCATCACTTCGTCGGTGGTGGGAATTGCAATCTTTTGCAACGGCTGACGTACTATTATCTGCTCTTTCTTGCGCAGTGCAAGCACCATCGACGATATTTGCTGTGCAAGCTGCATACGATACTCGAGCTCGCTATCGACGAGTGTTTCGTCGCACTCGGGGAATTGTGCAAGGTGTACCGATGAGTGCTTGCCGCGGCCCGTTACGCTTGTGAGGTCTTTGTACAGACGCTCGGCATAGAAGGGTGCGATGGGGGCCATCAGTCGGGCAACGGTCTCGAGGCAGGTGTAGAGTGTCTGATAAGCCGATAGTTTGTCGGTGCTCATCTCCGAGCCCCAGAAACGCTTGCGGCTCAGACGCACGAACCAATTGCTTACGTTGTCAACTATAAAGTCTTGTATCAGACGGCCGGCCTTTGTGGGCTCGTAGTCGTTCAGACAGTTGTTTACGTTCTTTACGAGTGAGTTTAGTGCCGAGAGTATCCAGCGGTCGAGTTCGGAACGCTGCTCGGTGGGAACGTCGGGCTCGTTATATGTGAATCCATCAACGTTGGCATACATTGTAAAGAAGCTGTATGTCTGATAGAGCTTGCCAAAGAACGAGCGTGTTACCTCTTTTACTCCCTCTTCGTTGAAGCGCAGATTGTCCCAAGGAGCCGAGTTTGTTATCATATACCAACGCAGTGCGTCGCTGCCGTATTTGTCGATTGTCTCGAAGGGGTCAACGGCGTTGCCCAGACGCTTCGACATTTTGTCGCCGTTCTTGTCGAGCACAAGGCCGTTGGATATTACGGTCTTATAGGCTACACTGTCGAACACCATTGTGGCTATTGCGTGCAGCGTGTAGAACCATCCGCGTGTCTGTTCGACACCCTCGGCGATAAAGTCGGCGGGATATACTGTGCGGTTGTCAAGAATCTCTTTGTTCTCGAAGGGATAGTGTATCTGTGCGTATGGCATTGCTCCCGAGTCGAACCATACGTCGATGAGGTCGAGCTCGCGCTTCATTGGCTTGCCTGTCGATGACACAAGCATTATGTAATCGACGTAGGGACGGTGAAGGTCTATCTTGTCGTAGTTGACCTTGCTGTAGTCGCCGGGCACAAAGCCTTTCTCTTTTAAGGGGTTGCTTGTCATTATGCCGGCCTCGACCGATTTTTCAATCTCGTCGTAGAGCTCGGCTATTGAGCCGATGCACTTTTGCTCGCCATCCTCGCTTATCCAGATGGGTAGCGGGGTGCCCCAATAGCGGCTGCGGCTCAGATTCCAATCGTTGAGATTCTCGAGCCATTTGCCAAAGCGGCCTGTTCCTGTCGATTCGGGCTTCCATTTTATTGTGGCGTTGAGCTCGCTCATACGCTCTTTCATCTGCGAGGCTCTTACGAACCAGCTGTCGAGCGGATAGTAGAGGACGGGCTTGTCGGTGCGCCAGCAGTGGGGGTAGTTGTGTATGTGCTTCTCTATCTTGAATACTTTGTTCTGCTGTTTGAGCACCATACACAGTGCAATGTCGAGTGTCTCGGCTTTTGAGGCTGCCTTTTCGTCGTAGCGTCCATCGACGGTGTATTGCGGGTCGTAGGCGTTTTTGACGTATGCGCCTGCGAATTTCGAGTATAGTTCGATGTTGATGCACTCGGCGGTGAATTGCTCGTCAAGCTCATCAATGCACCAGAAGCGTCCCTGAAAATCGACCATCGGGCGTGTTTCGCCCTTTTTGTTGACCATAAAGAGTGAGGGTACTCCGGCTGCCTTTGCCACGAATGCGTCGTCGGCACCGAATGTGGGGGCAATGTGCACAATACCTGTTCCGTCCTCTGTTGTTACGTAGTCGCCGGGAATTACGCGGAAGGCCTCGGCCGAGGCGTCAATGATTCTGTCGCCCTCTTTTACAATGGGCTTTACCCACGGGAACAGTTGCTCGTAGTGCATTCCAACAAGGTCGCTTCCTTTATATTCGCCCACTATCTTGTAGGGGATAATTTTGTCGCCTTGTTTGTAGCTGTCGAGTGCAATGTTTGCGCCCTCGGGGTTAAAGTGTGCAGCCAAAAGTGCCTTTGCAAGCACCACTGTGATGGGCTCGCCCGTGTAGGCGTTGTAGGTCTGCACGGCTACATAGTCAATCTTTGGGCCGACGCACAGCGCTGTGTTCGAGGGCAGTGTCCACGGGGTTGTTGTCCACGCTACAAAGTAGGGGGTGCCCCACTCGCTCATCTCGGGCTTGGGGTCGGTCATACGGAATTGTGCCACGGCTGTGGTGTCTTTTACGTCGCGGTAGCATCCGGGCTGATTAAGCTCGTGCGAACTCAGTCCTGTTCCGGCTGCTGGCGAATAGGGCTGAATTGTGTAGCCTTTGTAGAGCAGGCCTTTGTTGTAAAGCTGCTTTAAAAGCCACCAAAGGGTCTCGATGTAACTATTTTCGTATGTGATGTAAGGATTCTCAAGATCGACCCAATAACCCATCCTACGGGTAAGGTCGGTCCACTCCTTTGTGTATTTCATCACCTCCTCGCGGCAGTTGCGATTGTAGTCGTCAACAGATATTTTTTTGCCAATATCCTCTTTTGTAATGTTCAGTTTCTTTTCTACTCCAAGCTCGACGGGCAGTCCGTGCGTATCCCATCCTGCCTTACGCTTTACTTGATAGCCTTTCATTGTCTTGAAACGGCAGAATACATCCTTTATGCTTCGTGCCATCACGTGGTGAATACCGGGCATTCCGTTGGCCGAAGGGGGACCCTCGAAGAATACGAATGAGGTGGCACCCTCGCGTTCGGTCATACTTTTTGAAAAGACGTCATTTTCGTCCCACTCGCTGAGTACCTCTTTGTTTAGCTGAGGCAGATTCAACTGATTATAAACAGGAAATTTCTTTTTCATTTCGGTGTAAAACTATATAGCTTTGCAATATTTCTATTTAATCGCGCAAAGTTATCTAAAAAAATCCGAAAAGCAAAAGAAAGTGCGTTATATATAATGTATAAATACTGTTTACAGGCTGCTAAAATGAATTTTCCGCGCCCGAAAAGAAGAAAAATTCTTTTTGGGCGCGGAAAACTTCTCATCATTGTGCGCCGAGCGTATATTGTTTATTCTGCATAATGTGGTTGACGTTTACTCTTATATCGAATTTCTGCCACAGGTGCCGTGCCATATTTTCGGCACAATAGACCGAGCGGTGCTGTCCGCCGGTGCAGCCAAAGGATAGCTGTATGTGCGAAAATCCTCGCTCGAGATATTTCTCAACCATCTCATCGACAAGCGAATAGGCGTTTGCGAGGAAGGCTGCCGCGGTGCTGTTCTCTTCGAGGAATTTTATTACCTCGGCGTCCATTCCGGTGAGCTTTTTATAAGGTTCGTAGCGTCCGGGATTGTGCAGGGCGCGGCAGTCGAACACAAAGCCGCCGCCGTTGCCCGAGTAATCCTCGGGGATGCCTCTATGGTACGAGAAACTGAAAACATCTACCGTGAGACCTGCCTTGTCTTGCGGTACGAAGCGTGGCAAAAGAGAGACTGCCTCTATTATTGCCGAGAGTACGGGGAAAGTCTCGCGTGCCTCGTCAAGAAGCTCGCGCAGCTGCAAGAGTGCCGCCGGGATGCTCTCGACAAACTTTTTCTTTCGCTCGAAGATGCCTCGGTAGCCGTATGTTCCCAAATTCTGCAATAGACGGAAAATTCTGAAGCAGCGCAGCTTAGAGGAAAATTCCTCGCGGCTTATTGTGCGATACTCGGCAAGTGATTTTAGATAGGCATCCAGCATATATTCTATTGCCTCGGGGGTGTATTTTGCCCTCGCCTGTCCCACGAACGATGCAACGTCGTAGTAAATGGGGCCTTTGCGTGCACCCTGAAAATCTATGAACCACGGGCGCTCGTCGTACCACATAATGTTGCGCGACTGAAAATCGCGATACAGAAAAGTCTCGGCATCCTCGGCCAAAAGAATGAGTGCGAGTTTCTCAAATTCATCCTCAAGCAGACGCTCGTCAAACTCCACCCCTACCCCTTTCAGGAAGCAATATTTAAAGTAATTAAGGTCCCACATTACAGCCCTGCGGTCAAATTCTGCCACAGGATAACAGACCGAAAAGTCGAGCCCACGGGCCACTCGATGCTGGATGTGCGGTAGGCAGGACATCACGCTGCATAGCGCCTGAATATCCCGCTGCGAAAATTTTCCGCTCTCGCGCGATTCTTTCATACGTGCAAACAGTGAAAGGTCGCCTAAATCCTGCTGAAGGTAGCACAATTCATCGTCCGAGACTGCAACCACCTGCGGCGCGTCGATGCCACACTCGCGGAATCTGTGGGCAAAAGTTATGAATGCCCTATTCTCTTTCACCGACGTTCCTACGGCGCCTATAAACGAACAGTCCTTGCCGCTCATACGATAATATGCTCTGTTCGAGCCGTCGCCCGTGAGCTTCACCACCGACTGCGGCTGCTCCCCTGTTACCTTATTAAATAATATGTTCAGCGTCTCAACCATATTGCGAGTTTCTTTTTTTTTGTAGAAAAATAACAAAAGTATGTATCACTATCAGCGAAGATAAGGCATTTTGTTCGATAAATAAACAGTTGGACGCTTTTTTGTCAACAATATTTTTTTGTATACAATAGACAAAAATCTCGATAAACGAGCTTCTTTGCATAAAAAAGTAGCGTTTTTATCAATAATCAAAGCAAAATTTATATTTTTTCAAAAAAAAACTTACTTTTCTTTACTTATTTACACAGAAAAGTATTATCTTCGCAGCACAAGAATAAAAAACAATTTAAACGAAATAACAAAATGAAAGTCGAGACAACATTAGAGAACCTAAAGAAGAGGTTCCCCAACGAGCCGGAGTATTATCAGGCAGTAAGCGAGGTGCTACATTCTATCGAAGATGAGTACAACAAACATCCCGAATTTGAAGCGAGCAACCTCATTGAACGTCTCTGCATCCCCGACCGCATTTTCACATTCCGTGTTACTTGGATGGACGACAAAGGTAAAATTCAGGTGAACACCGGTTACCGCGTACAGCACAACAACGCCATCGGCCCCTACAAAGGCGGTATCCGTTTCCATCCCTCGGTAAACATCGGAATTTTAAAATATCTTGCTTTTGAGCAGACATTTAAAAACTCACTCACCACCCTGCCTATGGGAGGCGCAAAAGGTGGTTCCGATTTTGACCCCAAGGGCAAGAGCGACGCCGAGGTAATGCGCTTCTGTCAGGCATTTATCACAGAGTTGTGGCGACACATTGGTCCCGAGATGGACGTTCCCGCAGGCGACATTGGCGTAGGCGGACGCGAGGTAGGCTATATGTTCGGAATGTACAAAAAGCTCACACGCGAGTTTAACGGAGTATTTACAGGAAAAGGCATCGAGTTTGGCGGTTCACTCATCCGTCCCGAGGCAACCGGCTACGGCAACATCTATTTCTTGCGCGAGATGCTGAAGATGCGCGGCCTCGACATTAAGGGTAAGACCTGTCTTGTATCGGGCTCGGGTAATGTAGCACAATACACTGTCGAGAAGGTTATTCAGCTTGGTGGAAAGGTTCTCACAATGAGCGACTCCAACGGTTACATTTACGACCCCGACGGCATCGACCGCGAGAAGCTCGACTTTATTATGGAGCTCAAGAATGTGCGTCGCGGACGCATCAAGGAGTATGCCGATAAATTTGGTTGCAAATATGTTCCCGACGCAAAGCCGTGGAGCGAGAAAGCCGATATTGCCCTACCCTCGGCCACACAGAACGAGATTAACGAGGAGGCAGCTCGCACGCTTGTTGCAAACGGAGTAATAGCCGTATCCGAGGGAGCAAATATGCCCTCGACCCCCGAGGCCATCCACGTATTCCAAGAGGCAAAGATTATGTACGCTCCCGGAAAAGCATCGAACGCCGGCGGAGTATCGGTGTCGGGCCTTGAAATGTCTCAGAACTCTTACAAACTCAATTGGAGCAGCACAAAAGTAGATGAGAAACTGCACGAGATTATGCACAACATTCATAGCGCCTGCGTAAAATACGGCACACGAGAGGATGGTTACATCGACTATGTCAAGGGTGCAAATATTGCCGGCTTCCTGAAAGTGGCCAAGGCAATGATGGCTCAAGGAGTAGTATAAAAGACTAAACGCTAAATATATAACAATCGGCACCGACTATACATTTAATAGTCGGTGCCGATTGTTTACAGTTACGTATAGTGTTTTTTTATATATAGGGAGGGGTGCGTAAGAAAAGTATGTGTCGTTTTTTTGCGTGTAGCGCGCAGAGTACGCCTCTAAACATCGAACAGCCGATGCGATATTTTAGCGTGCAGTGCGCAGCGCAATAATATTATTAAAAAATCGTCGCCACAATCTCCGATAATTCTCACAGCAATTATCGCCGTCCCCCCCACACGAGAGCCCCCAACAAATATTCTCCTTAATCGCATCAACGAGCGTATAAATAACATACTCTGACATTACTATATTATGAATATTTAACAGCTTAAAAGTCCCATTGCAAAGGCTACCGCTAAGCAAGACAAATTCTCGACCACAGCAAGTGCCCGCATATATTCGCTTGCAACGCCTCAAGAGAGAGAGAAAAAAAAGTGTGCGCTCTTTAAAGTGAGCGCACACTTTTTTTATAGTTGGCAACGATGCTTATTTCTTAATTTTGAACGAGCGCAGAGCCTTGCCCTCCTTCATAATGGTAACCACATAAACGCCCTCGCTTAAGTGAGCAAGCGAAATTGTGCGCAACTCACCTGCACGAGCCTCGAAAATGTCGCTACCAACCTTCTTACCATCGGTTGCAAATACAACAACGTCGTAAATACCGTCGGCTGCAAAGAGCACATCGGCAGTGCCGTCAAATGCCTTGGGATAAATCATATATCCACTCTCGGCGTTAACGTCGTCGATGGCTGTTACCACAATGTAGTCGGTAACGGTCTTTGTTGTCGAGCCCCAAGAGTTGTTGGCTGTCAGTGTGATGGGGAATTTACCATCGCCGGCAACGTATGTTGCATTGGCAGTAGTCTCGGTCGAGCTGTTGAGACGGGCACCCTCGAGCATCCAACGCGACGACTCGTAAACGATGCTGTTGCTACCCGTGAGCATAGGCACGCCAAGAGCCGTTGTCAGCTGATTCTGTTTGTAGTCGTTGGTGCGGCCATTCTCTTCCTTGCCGGTTGTCATATAAGCACCCTTGACGGCGCTTGCGTTCTTACCCGTGTTGGGGAAATAGATGTAACCCTCGTTGTCGGTCTCTTTTGTTTCGAATGTGAAGTAACCCTCGAGGTTCGCGGGAATCTCTTTGAAGCCCTTCATAGCCTCGACAACCTCGGCGTCGGTAAGAGCCTTGCTCCACACCTGAACCTCATCTACCCAACCTGTGAGGCTGGCAAGATTGGTCATTGAACCGCCAACGTAGAATTTTGCACCGTTCTTCCAATTGTACGGGCCACGGCCGCGTGTCTGGCAGTCGATAATCTTTTTACCGTTAAGATAGAGTTTGGCGTTGCGTCCGCTCTTGACGGCGCATACGTGGTACCACGTGCCGGGTTGCAGGGAGTAGCCGTCCGAGAGGCCGTCAACGTCGTTGTTATGCTCGTAGTCGGGAGTACCTGCGGGAGGAGCATCGAAGCATACAGAGAGCTCGTTGGGAGCATTGTCGCGTCCGATATTGTTCTTGGCGGCGTAACCCTCGGGACGAATGGCTGTCCACATCTCGCCCCAAACATTATCAGTCCAAGTGGCGCCGCAGTTGCGGTTGACCTTTGTCATAAGCAGTGTTCCAAGCGATGCGTGCTCGAATTTCTCGACCTTGAACCAGAGGGCGAATGAGGTGTTTGTATACTCGCGCATAATGGCTGCGTCGATTGTCAGCTGGTAGGGCTCGCTCATATAAAGCGACTGCGATACGGTACAGGGAGCGCCGTTGAATGTGTTGCCCTTGCTAATTTCGGCGGTGAAATTAACCTGCTGGTCGGGGCCTGTAACCTCGGTAACATCCGATGAGATGCTCTGAATCTGAGGCAGACGGCCTGTCTCCTCGGGGCTGACGAGGATGAGTGAGCGATTCATAACCTCCTGACCGTCCGTTACTACCTTAACGTCGTAGCTGCCAACCTCGGGGAGTGTGGTTGTCATTGCAAGAACGTCGCTTGCCTGTGCGGCCACAGCGCCTGTGAAGGCATTGTAGATGTAAATGTCGGCCTTGGCGTGGTTGGGGTCTTCGAATCCTATTGTAAACTCCTCGCCGGGCTTTATGATGCTCTTGTCGATGGTAAGCGTCTCAATCATTGTGAGCTCTTGCTTAATATCGTTGCTCCATACAATGTCGCTCTTGGCACGACCATCTTTACCAACGGCGCGCACACCAATTTGCAGTGTCTCGATGCCGGGAATCAGAGGAGCGTCAACGGCGTATGCTGCCCAAGATGTTGTTGTTGTAACGAGTGTCTCGGCCTCGCCCTGCTTTACCCAAATTTCGTAGTACCAAGCGCCAACCTCTTCGTTGTAAACGGGACGACCCTCGTACTCGGCCTTGCGGGTGGCGGGAGTGGGCATCTCGAAAATAACCTTTATGTCGCCACGGTTGTAGAAGCGTTTCATCACTTCGGAGTGAGTGATTGTGGGGGTCTGGGGCTGCTCGTTGAACGATGCGGGGATGAATGCAAATTCGCCCAAGAGTGCCTCGTAAGCGGCGGTTGTGTTTTTAACTGAAAGACCTACGCAGGCAATTTCGTCTCCCCCGGCAAGGCCGGCCTCTGAGGCCTTAATTTCAATTGTGTTCCACTCGCCTACCTTAATATTGGCGGGAAGCTCGACGATTGTAAAATTGCTCTCGCTGCCGGCCTTTGACACCATCAGTGAGAGGTGCTGTGTAGCTACATTGGGCTTGTAAACAATGCGGAAAATGTCGTCGCCGCTATCAACACTCCATTTTGTTGCAAAGAGGCGAACATCCGAGCGGTCGGTCTCGCCGTGTACCTTGAGGCACGAACCGCCGAACCAAGCATCGTCGAATGTAAAGTCCATTGCTATTGACTTTGCGGGCACGCTCTTGCCGTCGCCTTTGTCAATCCACCAACGCCACGTGGGAAGCATATCCTGCATACCAATATTGTACCATTTGTGGTTCCACGTTGTTACGCCCTCGTTGTTCATAAAGCGACCGTTGCCAAGATTAAAGCGTGTAACAAAGGGGAGCTCGTAGAGTGTCGATTGCTCGCGTACAGCCTTGGCGTAACCGTGCCACGTTGAAAGGTCGCTGTACGATGCTGTTGTGTTTCCTGTGTTAATAGCGGGGAGTTTGAGCACGTTGCGGTTGGCACCCGAGAAAAGAAGCTCTTGCTTCTTTACATACTCATTCTGAACGGCATAGTCGCTCTGTCCACCCTCGTTCGAGGCTGTGTAAAGTTGGCTGCGGTCGTGCGCACCCCAAACGACGATACTTACGGGATGATTCATCAGCGACTCCCAACCGGCATTGCCATACTTTCCGTAACCGCGACCCTGTTGGTCGAATCCGGCGTAAACGTCGAATGTCGAACGGCCCAGAGACTTTGCTGTCTCGGCACTCTCTTTGAGGCCGGCGTCGCTCCAATTGTAGTTGAGGAAGAACATATCTGTTACGGGTTGGTCGGTCTGCTTATGGTGGAACCAATTTTGGTTGGCCGAATTTAGTTTACAGCCATTGTCGCTCAGAGCACCCGTGTTGCTCACAAATGCATACCAATCGACGTGGAAGGGATGGCCAAGCTCGTCGGCTATTCTATGACACTCGGCAAGGAAGGGGATGAAGCGGCTATACACCACATAGCCCCAATAGCCCTCGGGGTTCAAGCAGAGGCCGTCGATACCATAATAGCGCAGAAACTCGATGAGTTTGCGAGAGTACTTGTAACTATCGCCTTTGTCGTTCTTTCCGGGGGCCGATAGCTCGTAAAGGGTTTTTCCGGGCTCATCCATTTGGTTGACACCGGTACCCCAATCAATAAAATAGGTGCAACCGGTCATTACTCCGTTCTTGTGTGCAACGTCGTTGAAGGCACCGGGAACGCGCCACCATCCGTTCGACCAGTTCGAGTGGATGTTAATGTATTGCCACAGATTAAAATTATCGCCGTCGAAATTGTAACGCGGCAGAGCACCCCACTTCTTTGTCATCTCACCTGTGGGAACACACCAGCCCAAACGCTTGTCGTTGCTCTCGTTGAGCTGCTTATTGGCATAATCGGCCGGGATAAAGCGCTCTTTCATAGGCACACGTGAGATAAAGAAATTCTCATCAACATAATTCTCGCCTGTGCCCCAGGATTTACCCGGAGACCAATTCTTCAGTGCCGTAACAATGTCCGATGGCATTGCATACTGCACGTACATCTCGTGTGTAGGCACACTTTGGGCGTAAGTGCCCGCTGTAAAAAGTGCCGCCACTGCCGACAATAGTAAATGTCTGATTCTCATAGATTTTGTTTTTAAAGGTTGTTTTTTATTGTTTATTTTATCTTTTTAGACTACATAAACACACGAAGATACATCATTTACCATAATAAATCAAAGAAAAGTAAAAAAAACAATTATTATCCTTTTATATTTTATAAATTGCCAAGAAAATAGAGAATGACGTTTGCTCTTTATTGGGCAATATATTATCTTCGCGACATTCAACGATTATTCTTAAATAATGTAAAATGAAAAAGATTCTTATAGCCATTGCAATTTTGGCCATAATAGCGTGCAGCTTTATCGGATGGGTCTATTATCTTGTAATTTATCCGCAATTTACGCTCGACAATAGTGTTTATATATACATATATCCCACAGACTCGGCCGGGTCTATTATACAGAAGATTCAAGAGACCGGACAGCCCGCTTCGATGCTGGGATTCAAACTATTGGCTCATCATAATAATCTCGACGAACAGAAACGCACAGGACGATACGCAATAAACGACGGCGACAATATGCAGACACTTTATCGTCGCATAGTATCGAACCAGCAGACGCCCATAAAGGTAACTGTCCCCGCTGTGCGCACAGTGTCGCAATTGGTGGCTGCCGTGAGCAAACAGATAATGATTGACTCGCTTGAGCTAAGCTCTTTTGCGCAATCGCCGGGATATTATGCTCGCGTGGGTTACACAAGAGAGACACTGCCGACAATGTTTCTGCCTAATACCTACGAATTTTATTGGAACGTCAGCCCCGAGCGCTTTATGATAAGGATGATGAATGAGCGTCGTAATTTCTGGAACGAGAGTCGAAGGGCAAAAGCCGAGGCCATCGGCCTCACTATCGAGCAGGTGATGACGCTTGCATCAATAGTCGATGAAGAGACCAACAACACCGCCGAAAAACCCATTGTGGCAGGCCTTTACATCAACCGCCTCAAGCGGGGAATGCTGCTTCAGGCCGACCCGACGGTAAAATTTGCCATCGGCGACTTTGCACGCAAACGCATCCTTGCGGCCGACCTTGAGGTTGAGTCGCCCTACAACACTTACAAGCACAAAGGGCTGCCCCCCGGCCCCATACGCATAGCCTCGTTGCAGGGCATCGAGAGTGTGCTTAACTACGCAAAGCACAATTATCTGTATATGTGCGCAAAAGAGGATTTCTCGGGCACGCACAATTTTGCCACCACCCTCGCGCAGCACAATGCCAACGCCCGACGCTACCAACAAGCATTAAATAAACTAAAAATAAAGAAATGATATGAGATGCAGGGTATTTATATTTACAGTAGCACTGCTTGCAACAATGAGCCTTAGCATAGTAGCGCAGGATAATCTCTCGGCGCTCTTGCCAATGCCACGAAGCATTCAGCAGATAGAGGGCAAGCCTTTAAACCTACACAAGGTAGGACGCATCGAGTGTATGATGAGCGACAGCCTTTTTATTCTGCAAGAATTAAAATCCATTATCAGTAGCCGCACGGGTATCGAGCTCCCCGCAAAAGGAGGCAGTGCGATAATAATAAAAGAGAATACAGCCGCCGCCCCCGAGAGCTACACGATAGAAGCCACACGCAAAAGCCTCAGAATAGAAGGCAGTCGCAGCGGCATATATTACGCGCTTAAAACCCTCGACCAACTACTGCTGGGCGACACCCGCAACAGCACCGACGGCAAAATAACCGCCGTGCGCATCGAGGATGCTCCCCGCTATCCTCACCGCGCCGTGATGCTCGACCCTGCACGTCATTTTCTACCCGTCGAGGATGTAAAATTCTTCATCGACCAGATGGCAAAATACAAATACAACAAGCTGCAATTGCATCTGACCGACGACCAAGGTTGGCGCATCGAGATTAAGAGCCACCCGGCCCTCACAAGGATTGGCGCACACCGCAATCCAAAAGGCGGCTCTAACGGTCCCGACAACGGCTACTACACACAAGAGCAGCTCAAAGAATTAGTAAAATATGCCGCCGCACGCAACGTCGAGATTATCCCCGAGCTCGATATTCCCGGACACTCGGTAGCTATTCTCGCCGCTTATCCTCATTTAGGTTGCGCCTTTCGCCGGAACGAGAAAAAAGACCTCGGGCACACCACAAATATGATGCTGTGCGCCGCCTGCGACGAGGCCTACGACGTCTATCGCGACATTATAGCCGAGGTTGCACAAATCTTCCCCTCGACACAGATACATCTTGGTGGCGACGAAGCAGCAGTAAAAGAAAATTGGGCTCAGTGCGCCGACTGCAAAGCCCTGATGGAGAAGATGGGATACGACAAGCCCTCGCAGCTGATGAACATCTTCTTCGGCCGTATGCTCGAGATTGTACGCAACAATGGCAAAGAGGCCATCCTGTGGTGCGAGCTTGACAATATGTGGCCCCCTGCCAACGAATACCTTTTCCCCTACCCTCAAGGCGTTACGCTGGTTACGTGGCGCAACGCCCTTACCCCAAAATGTATTGAGCTCACACGAAAATACGGACACAAACTAATTATGGCACCCGGCGAGCACACCTACCTCGACTATCCGCAGTGGCGCAACGACCTCCCCGAGTACAACAATTGGGGAATGCCTATTACCACCCTCGAACAATCCTACAAACTCGACCCCGGATATAATCTTCCCGACGACGAGCAACAGCACATTCAAGGAGTGATGGCCACAATGTGGGCCGAGGCAATAAAAGACATTAACCGCGTGAATTATATGTTCTTTCCGCGCGGCCTCGCCATTGCCGAGGCCGGCTGGAGCCTTATGAGCCGTCGCAGTTGGGAGAGTTTCAAAGAGCGCCTAATGCCCAACCTCGACGACCTTATGCGCAGCGGAGTATCCTTCAGAGTGCCTTTCGAGATTATGCCACGAAAATAACCTTATAATACGGTTGATAAATATTTTATCGACAATTGTAGATTATTGTTAAAAATACACTATCTTCGCAAAAGGAAAAAAGAAGAAGAAAACAAGATAAAAAAACTTATCCCTATGATACTGATTGCAGACAGCGGTTCCACAAAAACAGATTGGGTACTACACGACAGCAACTCCATCGTAGCAAGAGTAAAAACACAGGGCATTAACCCCACCCTGCAAGAGAGCGACGAGATTTACAACATTCTAAAAGCCGAATTATCGGAGAAAATAGGCAGCGACGCCCCCGATACAATATATTACTATGGTGCAGGATGCGCTTACGAGAGCGCCAACGAGAGGATGCGCACCGCCCTTGAGCGTCTCTTCGCCACACGTAAGATTGAGATTAACAGCGACCTTTTGGCTGCTGCACGTGCCTTGTGTGGACACGAGGAGGGCATTGCCTGTATTTTGGGAACAGGCTCAAACTCGTGCCTTTTCAATGGTAAAAAAATTGTCGAGAACACCCCATCGCTGGGCTACGTTCTTGGCGACGAAGGCAGCGGCGCCTATCTTGGCCGTCAGCTTGTTAGCGACTGCCTTAAGAAACAGCTACCGGCAAGCATCTGCAAGAAATTCCTTGCGCAGTACAATCTGACATTGGCCGGAATCCTTGAGCGTGTCTATCACGAGCCTCTGCCCAACCGCTATCTTGCGAGCTTCGCCCCTTTCCTTGCCGAAAACCGCAAGAATGCCGAGGTTAAGGCACTGCTTAAACACTGCTTCACACAATTCTTCCAGCGCAACACAATGGTCTATCGTCGTTCGTGGCTGCCCATTCACATTGTTGGCGGAATAGGCGTTGCATTTTCGAGCGAGCTTAAAGAGACTGCCGAGAGCCTCGGCCTCTCTATCGGCAACATTGTCGAAAGCCCAATGAACGGCCTTATCGAATATCACAAATAAATTTTCTGTTATTTTAGACAGCCTCATATATTTTTTTATATGAGGCTGTTTTTTTGTCGAAACTACCCCTTTTGTGAAAAATTGAGCACAAAAAAACCGATGGAAAATTTTCCATCGGTTTTTTTATTGTCATTAGGCGTACTTTTTTAAGCAAGCCACTTAACAAATGCAAAATCCTGACGATGAGGAAGCTCCTCGTGCTTGGGATACATACGATAGCATATTCTGAAGCTACCGGCATTGTTCATCACATAGTCTGTGTGGAATGTGAAGATGTTACCCTCGCGCTTAACAACCTCAAGAGGCTGAACCGAGAATACATAGTCGCGGCCGTCCTTGTCGGTTGCAATTGTTACAAGCTCGATGCCGATTGCATCGTCGAGGCCCTTCTCGTCAACATTGAATGTGATGCTGTATTTGTTACCTGCGTTGATTGTACCTGCGTCAACGTTCGAGTCGCGCTCAACCGATACAACCTCAATTTCGTTCCATTTAGCAGCCACAGCCTCTTTCCAAGCTGCAAGCTCGCGTGCAGCCTTGTAGTCCTTGGCTGCAAGATGGTGGTAACGCTCACCCTGCTTGTTGTAGAACTTGCTATAGTAGTCATCGAGCTGACGCTTCATTGTGAAGTGAGGAGCTATGCCTGCGATAGAGTTCTTGATGTACTGTATCCACTCGTCGCTGTACGATTTGTTACCACGGTTGTAGTAAAGGGGAAGAATCTCGCTCTCGAGCAGGGTGTAAATTGTAGCAGCATCAAGCTGATCTTGGAACTCCTGATTCTGGTATGTACGCTTCTCTTTAAGCGCCCATCCTGCACCGGGCTTGTAACCCTCGCACCACCAACCATCGAGAACCGAGAAGTTGAGTACGCCGTTCATAAGAGCTTTCTCGCCCGAAGTACCCGATGCCTCAAGAGGGCGTGTAGGAGTATTCATCCAAATATCCACACCCGAAACAAGCATCTTGGCAAGCTGCATATCATAATTCTCGAGGAAGATAATCTTACCTACGAACTCGGGACGACGAGAAATCTCGATGATACGCTTGATAAGTCCCTGACCTGCACCGTCGTGGGGGTGAGCCTTACCTGCGAAGAGGAACTGAACGGGACGCTCGGGGTTGTTCAGAATCTTAGAGAGACGGTCAAGGTCGGTGAAGAGCAGATGCGCACGCTTGTAGGTAGCGAAACGACGCGCAAAACCAATCACAAGAGCATCGGGGTTAATCTTGTTAACAACGTCAACAATGCGCATAGGATCGCCCTGATTCTTGAGCCAATTCTCGCGGAAAGCCTGACGGATGTACTCGATAAGACGCTTCTTAAGAGCAACGCGAGTGTTCCAGATTGTATCGTTGGGAACTTTCTGAATGGCCTCCCAGATTGAAGCGTTCGACTGGTCTTTCATAAAGTTGGGGTCGAAATACTTGTCGTACAAGTTTCTCCACTCGGGAGCGGCCCACGTGGGGAAGTGAACACCGTTGGTTACGTATCCAACGTGATTCTCCGAGGGGAAATAGCCCTTCCAAATGCCGGCGAACATATCCTTCGATACCTTGCCGTGCAGACGGCTCACACCGTTAATCTCCTGACAAGTGTTGCAAGCAAATGTTGACATACAGAAACGCTCGTTGGCATCGCCGGCGTTTGTGCGACCAAGGTTCATAAGGTCGTCCCAAGAGATATTGAGCTGAGCTGCATAACCCTTCATATATTTACCGAAGAGTGTAGCGTCGAAATAGTCGTGTCCTGCGGGCACGGGAGTGTGAACGGTGTAAAGGCTCGATGAACGCACAATCTCGAGTGCCTCCTCGTACGAGAAGCCATCCTTGATGTACTGTGTCAAACGGTAAAGGTTGCACAGAGCAGCGTGTCCCTCGTTGCAGTGGTAAATATCTTTCTTGATGCCCAGCTTCTCGAGCATAATCATACCACCGATACCAAGCAGAATCTCTTGCTTGAGACGGTTCTCCCAATCGCCACCATAGAGCTTGTGAGTGATGGGACGGTCAAATTCGCTGTTCATCTCAAAGTCAGTATCAAGCAAATAGAGTGATACACGACCTACATTTACGCGCCATACGTTGGCATATACGAAATAATCCATAAAGGGCACGCTTACAACCATAGGTGTAACGCCGTCAGCCTCGTAAACGCGGTCGAGGGGCAGAGTGTTGAAATTCTGTGCCTCGTAGTTGGCAATCTGCGAGCCGTCCATTGAGAGCGACTGCGAGAAATATCCGTAACGATAGAGGAAACCTACTGCGCACATATCTACATTAGAGTCAGAAGCCTCTTTCAGGTAGTCGCCGGCAAGAATACCAAGACCACCCGAGTAGATTTTCAGTACGTGCGAAAGACCATACTCCATACAGAAATAAGCCACCGATGCACGATTGGCGTCGGGCTTAACGTCCATATAAGCACGGAAATTGGCATAAACCTCATCGAGTTTCTTCAGAATGTTCTTATCCTTTGAGAGCTCGTCGAGCTTCTCAACGCCCAATTTCTCGAGCAGGAGGACAGGGTTCTCGACACACTCCTCGTAAAGTTTGGCGTCGAGCATACGGAATAGGTCTTTTGCATCCTGATTCCACTCCCACCAAAGGTTGTGTGCCAACTCCTCGAGACGTGTCAATGACTCGGGGATGTACGATTTTACATTAATTGCTTTCCAAGCGGGTTGATTAGAATTACTTATTGCAATCATATTTTAAATATATGGTTATAGTTCCTAATTTATATAAACTCTGAATTGGCCGAATGATGCCGTGTGCGCGGACAACATTCTGCCTGTTATTTTCTTTTGGCAGCTGCCTTAAGAGCGTGGTCGTAAGCTCGTAAGTAGTTCTTAATAAAGTGTTTCCACAGAGCCTTATCGGCCAAAAGAGCCACTTTTCGACGACACTCGGCTACCTCTTCCTCAGAAATTTTTGCAAAGGTACAAATAATTTTTGTAATAACATCGGCTGAATTAAAATAGTTGCTATCATTTCTTTCAACAACTGCTACTCCGTCGGCGAGCTCGCCCTGACGTCCGAGCACCGAATTTACCCATAGACCGAAGCCTGCAAGGTTGGTCGTAACGGTGGGAATGTGGAACGCGGCGCTCTCAAGAGGGGTGTATCCCCACGGCTCGTAGTACGAGGGGTAAATGCTGAGGTCGTTACCGATAAGAATATCGTAGTAGTCCTTGTTGAATATGCCGTCGCTGCCTTTCAGATAGCAGGGGACATAAATTACCTTTACGCGGCTTTTGCCGTCGTAGTTGGCAAGGCCTATGTTGCGGATTGTCTGTGCAATTGCGTCGTGCTCGAAATTACACAGATTGTGTGTCAGATAGGGGTCGCGCAAGGGGGTGCTCCACTCTGTCTCGCCCGAGACTAAGCGTTTCTGAAGGTCGCCGCGCGCAACGTCCGACCAAGCGGGAACATCAATAAAGGCAACAACATCGCGGCTGAGCTGTGCGCAGTGCTTGAGGCGTATCATTGTCTCGAGGAATAGGTCGATACCCTTGTTGCGCATCTCCATACGTCCGCCGATACCTATTATAATAGCGTCGTCCGCGATTTTGTCGCCTGTCAGGGCGCGTGCCACTCTCAGGCGTGCTGCGCGAGCCTCGGCGCGGCGCTTTTCAAATTCAGCGCCCGAAGGCACAAAATCTTTCTCGAAACCATTCTCAAGGATTACGTCAATCTTGCGCTCGATGAGCTGTTGACACTCTTTGGCTGTGAGCTCGCTCACCGTGGTGAAGCAATCGACATTCTGTGCCGACTGTTTCTCAATCGAGTGCTTCGACTGCACATTGAGCTCATCGGCCATCTGGTCGCCATTGTAACCGTTGAAGAAGTCGTAAAGGGGTTTTCCGTTCGATGCAATTGAACGTCCTATGCTTGTCGCGTGGGTTGTAAAGATTGTTCCCACCGCAGGCAGATTCTTTTTAAGATACAAGGCTGCACTGCCGCTCTGCCACTCGTGGGCCTGCACCACGACATTGTCTTTCTCGCTTAGATGATACTTGTAGAAGCTCTCGATTACGCGGCCCACTGCATATCCGAAGATAACCGAGTCGTCATAATCGCCGTAGGCGTGAAGCGAATCAACCTCGTAATTATCCCACAGCATATAGTAGAAACTCTCTTTCTCGTCGAAGTAGCCGTCAAAGTCAACCAATATTACCTTGGGGCGTCCGGGAATCTCCCAATATCCGCAGCGCACCTTGAATTTTTCGTCGGCTACGCTGTTGCGCCAGTTACGCCACAAGCGTTTGTCCTCGGTAAAGAGGGGGTTCTCTTGCTCGGTCCAAAGGTCGGGACCAATGTAGATGGCGTTAAGGCCGTCAATACGCGAAATTGTCTCGGCTTTTGTAGAGAGTACAGTGTATATACCTCCAACCTTGTTACATACCTCCCAGCTAATTTCAAAAAGATAGTCGGGGAGCATCAAATCTTTTTTCATTATTTAAAAATATAACACAAAAAACAAAGGCATTCACTCTTGAAATACCTTATTTAATCAGGCAAATTCTATGTAAAAGTTTCCGACAGCTTTAAAATTAAAGCCCTGCTTTTACAAAAAAACAGAAGATGCCCAACCACAAATTCTATTTTGATGCAAATTTAATACATTTTTTTTAATTATTAAAATATATTAAGAGCCAACAGCAAATAAGTGTAACAATATGATGCAAAAAAACTTTTTTTGAGACACTTTTTCAAAAGATACAATTCGTAAATTTGTCATTCGAGAAAAAAAACAGTAGCAGCAATCTTATTTTCTTACATTTTTTCTCTCGGGTGCAAAAAAGTAGAATCATTAAAACCAACAAAAGTTGCACAATCGAGCACAAAAAGCACCCCGCACTTTTTTTTAGCTTGCAAAAAAAAAGATAACCTCCTTCTGTGATGAGGTTATCTTTTATACGCCCCTAAAACAAAGAGGCATTTTTTTTGGGGGGGGATGCTCTGTTTTTAAGCAACAGCACCACCAATCATAAATGTAGCAGCAAGCGCCACAATGGCATAAAGCTCGGGGAACACACCCAAAGTAAGAGTAATACCGGTTGCATTAACACCCTGACCAACAGAAACTATACCATTGGCACATACCTGACCCTGACGAATTGCCGAGAAAAGACCCACCAATCCAAGAGCTAATCCTGAACCAAAAACAGCAGCAGCCTGAATGGCTGTAATCTCGGGAGTGAGCAATTCGGCTACAAGGAAATAACCGGCAAAGCCATAAAGACCCTGTGTACCGGGAAGCGCTGTAAGCATCACATAGGTACCGAATGCACCGCTGTTCTTCTTATAAGCACCAATAGCTGCATTACCTGCAATAGTAACTCCATAAGCACTACCAATACCTGCAAGAGCAAGCATAAATGCTACGCCTACATAGGCGAGTAATAAATTCATTGAAATCATAAACTTTGTTTTTTAATTATTATTTTTATTTATTTAATTTTACTTGAAAGGCTTGTAAGCGGCACCGCCACCCTCGTATCCTGCATTCTTGAAAAACTCGACGAATGTCAAACGAATGGGATGCACAAATGCTCCAAGCGTATTCATAAATATGTTCAGGCTATGGCCAAAGAGGAAAATAATAACCATCACCAACGAACCCAGCACAGGAACGTCGGGGCTCATCTGTACGGCAATATTGTTGAACACCGTTGCAAGCACTCCACCCGAAAGTCCGAGTGCAAACAGACGGATGTACGAGAGCATATCACCCAGAAGACCGGTGACCATATTGTAGGCGTCCCACAGTCCCAGACCAATATTGAGAAAAATATTTTTTCCGGGAGAATTATAGAGCAATGCTCCGGCTGCACCGATTGCATACAGTGCATAAATGACAGCCATCGGTATTGCAGGGATAAACATCATTGCCACGGTCGTCAGAATAATAATGAGCCAGCCGATTGTGGCAACAGCATACTTAAAGCCCAACTGAATTATCTGATTGGCAATCTTCAGCCCCATTGCGTAGCATATTTGTATGCCTCCCAAAATGAGCGATAGGTTGAAGAGCATATCATTCGGGTCGTTCAGCTTGCCTGTCTCGGGATTCATTTTTGCAAACGACACATTGTCGCGCCACCAATCGAGCAAGGGTATGTTCCACTCGTAGATGTTGAATCCGAAGAATGTGCCGGTTAGAGAGCCGCACACGATGGTCGAAATTCCCAAAGTGAGCGCAAGATTCATATACCCGCGCATACTCTTCATCTTACCCGTGAGTATCAGGGCAAGCGCTGCAATGCTGATGACAAGGCCGTAGCCCATATCTCCAAGACAGAGTCCGAAGAATATCATATAGAAGGGTGCAAAGAATGGCGTAAGGTCAATTTCGTTGTATTTGGGGAGCATATAAAGCTCGCAAATAGGTTCGAAGAGACGGAAGAATGCGTTGTTCTTGAAGCGGACGGGCACATTGTCGTCGGGCGTTGGGTTGCGAAGCTCGTAGAATACGGGTTCGGCGTCGAGGATTTTTACCAATGCTTCAGAATCCTCCTCGGGTACCCAGCCTTGCAGAAGCAACAGTTTGTCGCCCGTTACCTTCTCGCCGCTGTACTCGACACGTGAAAAGTCCAATTGTGCGTTCAGTTCTTTGAGCTTGGCGCGCAGCACGGGTAGTTTGTTGCCGGCAAGCGAGGCGAGCTGCTCGCCCACGAGTTTTATCTCGACGTTCAGGCGCTCGACCTCGGCCATAATATCGGCGAGGCGGCTCTTGGGCAGAATAATGTGCTCGGCGTCAATCTCGGGAACAAGGCCGTCGGTTACCGTTACAAAATACACGCGTGAGCCTACCTGCTTAATTATTACGGCATTATACTGCTCGCTCCATTCTGTGTCGAACGATTTTACGGTCGTCTGGAAGAAATTTAGCGCGTAGCCCTCGGCTGCGAGTTTGTCGATGAGTGTGGTGTCAAAGTCGCCCCACACGTTCATTGCCGAGGCGTCTTTCTCGGCTGTCTGAAGCGCCTGCTTCAGCCTCTCGAGTGTGGCATTGAGTTCTTCGACGCGCGCCATTGTCTCTTGTGCGCCCTCGCTCGATGCTGCAATCTCGGTGCTCTCGGGGGCGAGTTTTTCGAGGCTGTGTACTAATCTCAGGTAGCTTGTACACTCGCTTTGCAGTGTCTGAATTTGAGGCACCTCACTAATGTCGGCACTACCCTGCTCTATATGTACGACACCCGCTGCACGCAGTGTCTGAAGAATTTCTTGATACTCTTTGTGGTAGATGAGCATCGTCAGTTTTTTCATCTTGCTAATCATACGGCTGCCTCCTCTCTTTGTTCAAGAAGCGATTTTAGGATTTTCTGCGACGATTTTGAGAGATTCTCTTCGTCCTCCATAAAGCGCTTTATTTTACGTATCGCATCCTCGTAGCCGGGTATCTGCACTTTCTCGAAAAGGTTTACTTTTTGTGTGGTCTTTTTTCGTGCAATCTCGAGCAGTCGCAGTTTGCGATTCAGTAGCTCGCGGCTTATTGCCGTCATTGCCATCTGCTTCAGCAATTCTATTCCGTCGGCATACCATTTGGGTGCCGAGAAGAGGCTGTATCGCTCGACCACAAATTCTGCATCCTCGAGTATGGGCACAAGCACTCCGGCCACTTTGCGACGGCCGATGGAGAGCCTGCCGGTCTTAACCAGCGAGGCGTCAAACTCGTTCCACAGGGCAAAGAGTGTGCTGTACTGCGCAAGCAGCTTCTCGTACTCTTCGTCGTGGTGCTCCATCTCTTCTTTGCATTTTTTTACCTCGATGCGCAGGGCGCTCTCCTTGCTTTTTATGATGGGGAGAGTTCTCTGTCGCATTTTCAGTTGCTTTTCGAGATTCTGAAGCGATGTTTTGTTATATTGAAATGCAATCATTTTGCTTTTTTATCTCTAATGGGAACAACTCCTACTTTTTCCAATGTGCGTCGATGAGCTCTTGACGAATATTAACCTCCTCGGGCTTGAAATACTGCGAGAACAGTCCCCAAGTAACGTCGAGCATCTCGGTGGTGTTAATGTTGACATCAATGGCCAACAGCTTGTCCGAGTAATCTTTTGCAAACGAGAGTGTACGTTTGTCGTAGTCGGTAAGGTCGAAACCATTCTCGAGCTTTGTCTTCGCATTTGCGGCATCGGCATATAGACGCACGGCTGCGTTCATTACCTGAGGATGGTCTTTGCGGGTCTTTTTTCCGGCTACAAGCTGCTTCAGACGCGAGAGCGAGCGGAAGGGGTCGACAATTACCTTACCTATGTCGCTGTCGCGGCGCAGGAACAGCTGTCCCTCGGTGATGTATCCTGTGTTATCGGGTACGGCGTGGGTAATATCGCCACCCGAGAGGGTTGTTACGGCGATAATGGTTATTGAGCCGCCTGCGGGGAATTGTACAGCCTTCTCGTAGATTTTTGCAAGGTCGGAGTAGAGCGAACCGGGCATTGAGTCCTTCGAGGGAATCTGGTCCATACGGTTCGATACGATAGAAAGCGCATCGGCGTACATTGTCATATCGGTCAGTAGGACAAGCACTTTCTCGTTCTTCTCGACAGCAAAATATTCGGCAGCCGTGAGCGACATATCGGGGATGAGCAGACGCTCGACGGCAGGGTCTTCTGTGGTGTTCATAAAGCAGATGATGCGGTCGAGGGCGCCTGCATTAGAGAACAGATTCTTGAAATACAGATAGTCGTCGTTGGTCATTCCCATACCTCCGAGGATGATTTTGTCGGTCTCTGCGCGCATTGCCACATTGGCCATCACCTGATTGTAGGGCTGCTCGGGGTCGGCAAAGAAGGGAATCTTCTGTCCTGTTACCAGCGTGTTGTTCATATCAATGCCGGCGATACCTGTTGCAATGAGCTCCGAGGGTTGTTTGCGGCGTACGGGGTTCACCGAGGGACCGCCTATCTCGACCTCTGTTCCCTCAACGGCGGGGCCTCCGTCGATGGGGTCGCCGTATGCATTGAAGAAACGTCCGGCCAGCTGCTCGCTTACCTTGAGTGTGGGGGCTTTCCCGAGGAATACAACCTCGGCATCGGTGGGGATACCGCCGGTACCCTCGAACACCTGAAGCGTTACCTCATCGCCCATAATCTTTACCACCTGCGCCAATTTTCCGTTTACGGTCGCAAGCTCGTCGTATCCAACACCGGTTGCCTTCAGTGAGCAGGTTGCCTTGGTGATGGAGTTTATCTTTGTGTATATTTTTTTGAATGCTTCTGTTGCCATAATATAAATAGGTATTATAGTGGGTGATTAAGCAATCTGTTTTGTTGCCAACAGCTCTTGCAGCTGTGCGTGATAGGTATTGTACTTATCCGATTTATACTCGGAGTAGTTCATCTGTTTGCATAGGTTGATTGCTTTTTTGAAGAAGTCCGACACTTCGGTAAAATCCTCAAAGTCGTATTCGGCACGGCACATCTCTGTTATTTGTCTGAGGATTGCCTCTTGACGCTCGAGGGGGGTTACCGAATCGACCTCGTCGAAGGCGTCCTGCTGCAATACTACAAAGTCGATAAGTTCGGACTTCCAGAATGTTACGTGGTAATCCACGGGCACGCCGTCGTCGCCAAGAATGTTTATCTGCTCGGCAATCTCTTTTCCGCGCAAAAGACGGGTTTTTGCCTCGTTGACCATCTCGAGCCAACCATCGCCTATGATACCTTTAATATAATTACCAAACTCGGGATAGTCGATGTATTTCGAGTACGAGTCGATGGGGTTCACTGCCGGATAGCGTTTTTTATCGGCACGGGCCTGCTCGAGAGCATAGAAGCATCGTGCTACCTTTTTGGTGTTCTCGGTTACGGGCTCTTTAAGGTTACCTCCGGCGGGCGATACTGTTCCGATGAATGTGATTGAGCCGGCCTTGCCATTATTCAGATAGACGTATCCCGCACGGCTGTAGAAGTTGGCGATGATTGATGAAATATCCATCGGGAAGGCGTCGGGACCGGGGAGCTCCTCCATACGGTTCGACATTTCACGCAGCGCCTGCGCCCAACGCGAGGTAGAATCGGCCATAAGCAGTACTCTGAGGCCCATTGCGCGGTAGTACTCGGCAATTGTCATTGCGGTATATACCGACGCCTCACGGGCGGCTACGGGCATATTCGAGGTGTTTGCGATGATGATTGTACGCTCCATCAGTTTGCGTCCTGTATGGGGGTCTATAAGCTCGGGGAATTCTGTAAAAATCTCCACAACCTCATTTGCACGCTCACCACAAGCTGCAATAATTACAATATCAGCCTCGGCCTGTTTCGAAATAGCATGCTGCAGCACTGTTTTTCCTGTACCGAACGGGCCGGGGATGAAGCCTGTACCACCCTCAACAATAGGGTTAAGAGTGTCTATTGTGCGAACACCTGTCTCAAGAAGTTTAAAGGGACGTGGTTTCTCTTTATAGTTGCTCATTGCAACGCGCACAGGCCACTTCTGAATCATATTTATATTTTTCTCCTCGCCCTCGGCATTAGCAAGCACTGCAATAGTATCTGTTATTTTGTACTTCCCTGCTGCAACTATTGATTTAACAGTCCACTCACCATCGAGCGAGAAGGGAGCCATAATCTTCAAAGGCTGATTATTCTCCTCGACCTTACCCAACCATGCAGCAGCTTCTACTTTGTCGCCTGCCTTTACAATAGGCTCGAACTCCCACAGTTTATCTTCGTCGAGAGGGTTGGTGTAATCACCACGTTTCAGGAAGACACCCTCCATCTTGTCAAGGTCGTTCTGCAAACCATCATAGTTTTTCGAGAGCATGCCCGGAGCAAGAGAAACCTCAAGCATGTGTCCGGTAAATTCCGCCTCTTCGCCTATCTTCAATCGACGTGTACTTTCAAAAACCTGAACATACACTTTCGCGCCGTTAATTTTTATGACCTCAGCCATCAAACGGTCGCCACCGGTCGAAATATAACAAATTTCATTCTGTGCCACCGGACCATCAACAGCCAGCAACACCATGTTTGCTATGACACCGGTTACTTTTCCTTTTGTTGCCATATTTATTGTTTTTATTTTTCTTATTGATAATCTTCGTCATTGATAGTAAGTCCGCTCTTCAGACCCTCTATAAGTTCTTTGTAGCGTGCCATTCCCTTCTCGGCGTCGAGCTTGGCCCAACGAATGACAATATCCAATTTCTGTAGGAATACAAACAGACGCTCTACCGAGAAATAGATGAAAACAGAATTCTCGTCGAGCCAGCTCCATCTAAGTTCATCAAACTGATGCTCGCGCTCCTGCAATTTATCCATTTCGCACAAACGTTGTACGGTCTCTAAATAATCAATCTCGCTCGAGAGGTCAAAATCGCGAGCATTGGATGTACGTATCGTTTCAGTAATTTCATCATCACCAACCACGCAGTCGGCAATATTCAGCTTGAATCTTCGAGCGATGAAAGCAACCTGCAAGTTGTTAAGAGTCCTGTTAAACGCAAACCACTGAGAAAGAAATTTATTGCCGCATCCCACTGCATAATCATAGTAGTGAGCCGCAAGCACATCCTCGAACATCACACCCTCGCGCCCTTCATTCTCGAAATAATATTCAAGAAAATCGTACATGTATGCAGGATAGTACGAGCTACGTGCATCACCGCTTTTTACAGCCGCAATAAGCTCGGCAAGCTCCTCGTGCGAGTAGCATCCCGTACGTTCTATTTCCGCATCGGCGCCACGACGCAGGATGTTCATGATATTCACGTTGTCCCACGCATAGAAGAATAGGTCAATTTTCGAAGCATCCTCTTTTGTCAGTCCGGAATATACCTCCTCTCTGAACCTCTCAATAGAGAAGTTTACTTTACTGCCATCAAAAACTATGTCGGGCAAACCTGCAACCAAACAATGATATTCACTCATATTTTTCGAACGCTTAGAATAATAGTTCTACTATCTGAGGACGAAGGAAAGATTTCAGGAATGTTTCAAATTCTCCCTCGCCGAAGTTAATCTTATAGGAGCCGTCGGCAGGTGAAACTGAAAATCCCTTAACACCGTTAATCTGCTTAATTTCCACACCTTTATCGAGCAATTCCTTAGCTTTTGTAATAAAGAAAGCCTTAAGTTCCTCGGCCTCGGAGGTAGATATTACCAACTGCTCGTCACTATTCCATCTTTCGGCAATCTTCAGGATAACCTCTTTGAGCAAATTATCCTTGAAAGATTTGTTCAAGCTCTCTTTAACAACGGTATCGGTAACCAATGTAGCTATTTCTGACTTCATGGCACCAATGGCCTGCTCGCCATATAGTTTAAGTTCCGAACGGGTGTTTGCGTTCAATTCGTCGGCAGCCTTACGTGCAGCTGCAACAATTTCCTGTGCCTGAGCCTCGGCAGCCTTTACAATATCGGCAGCTTTAGCATTAGCCTCAGCCACTATACGCTCAGCCTCGCTACGGCCTTTTTCAACACCCTCGTTATAAATTTTCTCGGTTAGTTCTTGAATTTTGTTATCCATATATAATCACTATTTATTATTTACCACGTCTGCCGCGTATTGCACATAAAAATTTACAAAATATACTATACGGCTTAGAAACTACAAAATTAGCCTTTTTTATTTAAATACCCCAATTAAAATGTATATTTTTATATTAAGAGTGTTTCGGACTATCTGTATGGAGCCAAAAAGCCTCCTATCGCTTCAGCAAATTTCCATAAAAACAGTAATATCCATAATGCCAAAATGTAAGATAAAATAGCCCTATTTGCAAGAAAAGGGTTAAAGATTATTTAAATACAAAAGTGCCGCATTTCACAACGCAGCACTTTTACTAAACAACTAAGAAAAAACTATACTATCATAACTGATTATATACATGCTCAAACCATTCACATGGCTCTCGCACACTGCAAATATATGAAATATTTTTCTTACAACAAATTTTAATGGCACAATCCATAAAAAATTATTACAAAATAGCGTTTGGCAACAATGGGATTGAAAATAAAACAAGAAAAATAAGGTAATTTGAGCAAAA
>JAZSIU010000013.1:0-37106 GCA_045533955.1 Bacteroidaceae bacterium | reverse complement strand
CCATCATTTGCTTGCTTAATGCAAAAGCTTCTTTGGTGCTGAGATTGGGATTCTCAGCAATTATGTAAGGAATCATACGGTATTCCAGCCCTTTGATGATGCCGCGAATGATAAATAAAAACGTCCATTGGGTTAAGTATATGCTGTAAAAGAACATGGTCTTAACTACGTTCAGATAGCAGCTTGAATAGGCAAATACAACATCATCAAGCGCAGCAGTTCCGTTTTCGCATCGGATAAAGAAACGGTGACATCCTATTTGCAATGGACAAAATACAAAAAGGCTGAAGGCAAATGCCAGTGCAAAAATGACAAGAAATATTGCAAATATAATGCCGATAATTAAGATGATTCCGGCAATATCGGCAGAAGTCAGGTTTGGAACAGAATCTGCGAAGAAAGCAGAATCGGAAGTACTGTTACCGGCCCTTGCAGAACTGCCGCCACCACCGCCGCCTGTGTAACCTCCTGCACTTCCGCCAGTTCCGCTATACCCAACAGGTCCCACATAATCTCCTCCTGCAGTAGAGGTTCCTGTCACCGCATTGTATTTTCCCGAGCCTCCGTTGCCGCCGTAAGAGCCCTGTCCGCCGTTGCCGCCGTGGGCGCCACCACCGCCCGTTCCTCCCGAGCCACCGCTACTTGTACCACTTGAAGACGATATATTCTGTCCTGCACTTCCGCCATCCGCCGACAGCA
This sequence comes from Bacteroidaceae bacterium, assembly GCA_045533955.1. GTDB lineage: Bacteria > Bacteroidota > Bacteroidia > Bacteroidales > Bacteroidaceae > HGM04593. The sequence goes on along the minus strand of JAZSIU010000013.1, from coordinate 36,407 downwards.
ACGTCCCAAACGAAGACGAGCCACCTGCTGTTCCTGCTGCCCCACCGCTTCCTACTGTTATTTTTATAACCTCGCCACTTGTAAGGTCAAACGTCCCGTAAGCCATATGACCTCCACCGCCGCCACCCGCATTATAATTACCTCCCGAAGACGTGCCGCCGCCTCCGCCGCCTCCAAATATGCGTACAGAAGCCGAAGACACACCCGCAGGGACTTCCCAAGCTCCGCTTGCTGTAAATATCTCGGTACGATATATCCCTTTACTGTTTGTAGCACTGTCGACATACTGCTTTGTTGCCGCACCCAAATCGGCGGTCGGGTCGGCGTTAAGGATAAGATTACCAGTCATTGTGCCGCCAGCTTTAGGCAGCGCATTGCTTGCCGTTTCTCCAACTGCACCAAGCGCATCATTCACGCTCGGATTGTCGGCGGGGTCAAGGCCGAGGGCGGTTGCCGTCTCGTCGGTCAGCAGATTGGCTGTATTAAGCGGCGTACCCTCCTGTATCGGGTCGTCTGCCCTCTGCATATCGTATGTATTGGTCTGTCCCTCTACGGGGGTAAGCGTTACACGCCCAGGGTATGTCGATATTCTGTCTTTCATCCTTGCACCTCTCCTGTGTATACCTCGCCGCTAAAGTACCAAGCGGCAGCGGTGTTGTCTATTAGTGTTTCAATGTTTTCCACAAGCTCGTTTAAAGCCGTTTCAAGCCCTACAAGGGCTTTTTCTATTGCGTTTGCCTGTTGGGTGGTAAGGGTGTTTATCACCGTCGGCAACACATCTGTATCATAGGTGAGCAAATTCCGCAGATTTACCACGTTTGCCAAGTAGGTCGCCAGTTGTTCTGCCGTGGGCTGATCCGAATAGGTCCAGTCGGTTTTCGGTGACACCGATATGTCCGAAGGGTCATACGGCAGTTCAAACAAAGCCGACCACGCCACGCCTTTACTCTCTGCATAATCCTTTAGGCTCTGCGGGGCATCACCCAGCACCGAGGCAAGATAGGCAACGGCTTGCCCTACACGGTTAAGATCGGAAGCGTTATACGCCCCCTTCATTCCCGACAAAAACTGCGCCTGCTGTGCGGCCGTCATTCCCGACCACCCAAGCGTTTTCAAGGCGGTTATATTTCCGACGTCGGCAGGAGTACGGTCGGTTATAAGGGTAGATATGATATTTTCCATTAACTCACGCTCCCCGTAACTATGCCCTCAAATTGTCCGTTAAAGCTGCCTGCAACGGCATATTTTACCGAAGTAAGGTATATACTGTTGGTAGCAAACGGGGTAACGGCGGTTACAAGGTCAAGTGCGTCCGCACGGGGGTCGGCTCTCCATTCCCCCGTCAAGGTCTGACGCAGGGTCAGAATATCTCTTATCCAAGCCGCAACCGTCGCCGCCCTTGCCGAGGATATAAAGGGATTAGTCACGTTTTCCACAACACCCGTACTATTTACATTTAGGGTATAGCTGTCGTTTATTACTATCTGTTTCAACGGATTTGCAAGGCTCGTTTCGGGGAAGGAATACAGTACGTTGCGTGATATGGCGTAGTTTGTTGCCGTAGTATTAAGCGGCGCAACGTGACAGACACCCTTGCGGTCGTTCCACATCACCATACAAGCGGCATTCGCACACATCTGCACGACCTCACCGTTTGTCGGAGGCGTTGTAAACTGTATGCTGCTCGGCACGGTTATCGAAGCCAGTCCGCTGTCTATTTCCCAAGGATTTGACCCGTCGTCAAGCAAGGGAAGGTCGGAAGCGGTAAAAGCCGCAGTTACAACGTCGGCAAGTGTACCGCTCAAGGTGCCGGTATAAGGCTCCTTCATAAACTGGAAGAGGTCTTTTGCCTTGAAGCTTGCCTCGATACCGTTGTTTGGTGTGTTCCATTCCGACAGATGAAGTCTGCCGCCGTCTATCCACTCGATAGCACCGTTTATCTTGTAGCCGTATCGAGCCGTAATAAGCTGACGTTCAAGCAGATATGCCCCTATTCCTTCGGGGTTGTCGGGGTTATATTCGTAATTGAGGTTGCCGACGGTGAAGCTTATCTCGTTTTGCGGAAGGCTTGCGCTTAAAAGGTCGGACGATTCGGTGTGAGCATAAGACATCAGCTCGTTTTTTGTCCACGTCCTCTGCCAGCCCACGAGAATCGACGTCATCCTCGCTCTGTGCTGCGGCAGGCTCCATTTTTGTATGGCTATGTCTATACGGTCATAGCCCGACATTTCGAGGCTTACAAGCTGTCTTACGCCGTTTGCGCCCGTTACCGACGTTGTTGCGATCTGCGTTGAGCCGTTGTAGGCGGTCACGGTATAATTTACGGCGTATTCGCCCGTGTACTGGCTACCCCACACAAGGGTCAGTCCCGGCGTTGTGCCTTCAATTACCTCCGAAAAAGATATAGTGACCGTGGGCGGCGCGGAAAACGTGCAGTCATTACCGCAAAGAGCGGCACTTATGTATCCCGAATAGACGTCTGCCGCAGGAAATACCGTAGTGCTTCCATCAAGAAGCCACATATTAGCCTCAAGCGTTCCTACAATCTGCGGGGTTGGAAGATTAGGGGCAACAAGCTCAGCGGTGTTGGAATAGCTTAATGAGTCGTTGTCGCTTGCCGTTGCCGAGGTTTGGGCCGATGGGTCGGATACAGTAAGCGTCAGCTCAACGAAGGATTCGCTTACTATTGTTTGTTCTTGATTTTCTATCCACGCTGAACTGACGCTCTGCATTTTATACCTCCACTAAAGATAGGGTCGCTCCCGTGTACCCTCTTATGCTTCCGTCGGGATTGCGGAGAAAGATGCTTGCGTTTCTGTCGCTGACGTACATTTCTCTGTCATCCCAATCGTTTATGTCCTGTAAAAACAGCGTGACGTTGTTGGTAAAGCTTCCGCCCTTTGCAATGCTGAATTTGCTTAAAAGCGTAGCCCAGTCCTCGGCGGAAATAAAATTCCACTTTAGGCTCACCTTTGCCACGTCGTCACGGACTACCGAGCCGACCATTTTGCCGTCAAGGTTTCGTGCTTCGTTTACAAGCGTAGCGGTGTTTGCTTGGTATTCGCTCGGCGCAGGAAACGCATAATCGCCTATGGATATCAAAGCCTGCATTATCTTACACCTCCGCTCATAATAGAAGCGCCCTTGTTGCTTCTGTACTGCTCAATAGAATGGTCAAGCGTTTTGCCGTCAAGCGTTACAATGCCCGTCTTTTGGAGTATCGCAAGAAGGATGTTGTTTTGCTCTCGGAGCAGGGCGTTTTGCGCCGCATTGGCAGAGGCCACGCCGTTTGCTATTCCGGCTACGATCTGGTCGTTGTTTGCGACCGCCGTCCGTCCGCCAAGGGTACCCACAAACTCGGGTGCCTCTTCGTTTGCAATAAACAGATCTCCCATCGTCGGGAATCCGCCGTCGGCGTAGGCGGAGACGGTAACGGCAAATCTACCGCCGGGGCGACCGTATCCGTTCAGCATTTGTCCCAATCCGCCATCATAAAGTGCTTTTTTGGCGTCCGAAAAGAACGTTTTTATTTCTTCATTGACCTCTTTTACAGCACTTGAAAGGCTTGCAAAATCGGTGTTCATTTTCTTTGTAAAATCGGTAACGGCTTTAGCCGCAGGGTCAAAGTCTACTCCGTTTATTTCGGCCGACAGCTTCTGCCATTCGGTGTCGAAGTGCTCGATAGTGTTGCTTGCTTCTTTATAGGCGTCCATAATGGGAGCAAACTGATTGTCAGCATCTTCCAGCGCAGACTCAACGGCTTTTAATTTGGTCTGATACCCGGAGAGCATATCTTTGAGCGTGATATACTCGTTAAGCTTGTTCGGAGCCAAAAACTTAAGAGGATTTCCCGTGCCGACGTAGTAGGAATTTATTTCCTTCTGCGTCTCTTCTATAAGCTTAGAATATTTTTCAAGCTCTCCCTGTAATACGGTCCTTTGCTCGGCATAAGAACCTGCCGCATTGTCATAAGCCGCTTTTGCTTTTGCACCCTCGATCTCGGCTTGTGCCTTTGCGGTCGCAAGAGCCGTAAGTTTAGCTTGATCTTCTACGGCTTTAATCATTTCCAGAGCATCGGATTTCGTTTGCAGAATCGTACCGTCAAGGGCTGTCACAACGCCACCCACCCCGTCAAAGGCAAGCTGTAAATTTTCAAGGCTCAAACCGTTTATATCCGAGATGGTCGTTTCGATGTTTTCTAAAACCGTTTGATTGGTTGGGTCTTCGTTGTAATCGTCCACAAGACCGTACAGTTTGTCAACATAGCTTTTGGCAAGCTCGAACTTGGCCGCATCTTCTGCACTAATGTCGCCGGAGATAGCCTTGAGGTTTATTTTTATCTCCAAAGCCTCCTCCGCTGCGGTTTTTACTGTTTCTCGGACACCGTCTATCAGTCCCGACAAATATTTTTCATAACGCTCTACCGCAGCCCTGTCGGCTGCTTTGTTAGATTCAAGGACAAAGCTTGTAAAGGTTATTGCCAGGCTTCCGAAAGTACCCACTATAGCTCCCATCGGTCCAAACGTTATCGCACCGGCAATACCGGCTGACACCGCCCCGGTAAGCGCCTCTTTAACGCCTTTGTCAATGTCTCCTTGAGACAGTTCGGCCCCTGCGTCAACGGACCATTTAATGCCTTGTATTGCAAGACCTACAGATACCGCTGTTGTAAATGTTTTGTTTGTAAACAGGTTGTAAAGCTTGCCAAACGCAGTATTGAAAGCGTCGGGTATCTTTAGCAGAAGCAGTGCAGCACCAAACGCCAAAGCACCCTCTACCATCGGTTTCAAATTTTCTTTTATCTCCGTAGTCTTGTCCGCAATTTGGTCAAGAACGGTGTCGTCCCACAGAGACGGAATTTCAAGGTCGTTTACCCAGCTTGAGGTACCGCCGTCGGCAGATATACCCGAGCCGTCGTTTGCGCTCAACACGTTAAGCTCATCAAAGCCTGCCGTCTGACGCTTGAGCTCCTTTGCGGCTTCTGTTGCCTCTTCGATAGACCCTGTAACGCCGTCGGCTCCGTTTTCAAGCCCGTTCCAACTGTCGGCATCCCACTCTGGCATCTCAAATCCGACAAGCGTGGCAACCCTGCTGACTATATCGGTAAGAAGCTCTGTTGCCGCTTGCAGATAGGGGATGACGTTAATCAAAAGCGGAATAAACGTAGTGCCGATTGTTCTTTTCAGCTGTCTGAACTGCTGCGTTAAAACTCGCATAGCGTTTGCAGGCTGCTCTATCGTTCTTGCAAGGTCTCCGACTGCGCCTATCTTGCTTGAGTCCTCAATAAGCTTAAGGGTACGCAAAAGCGACTTTTCCTGCTCGGTCATGGCCGATACGCTTTCGGTTATGCCCTTTGCAAGCGCAAACTCCTCCAACGTCGCCTGACTGATGGAGATACCGAGCCTTCGTATAGGCTCGATCTCACCCGCGAGGGCTGATTGTAATCTGAGAGATGCCTTGTTTATATCTTCGTTGTAAAGCGAGGATATGTCGTAAGACAGCTCGGTCAACGCCTTACTGAGCTTGTATGCCTTGTCCTCTGTAAACCCAAAGCCCGTTGCCATTGCCATAAACATCGCCTGCTCTTTAAGCCAAATCGCAGGGTCAACTCCGAGCTTATCGTTTACACGGTTGGCATAGGCTTCCGCCTCGCCAAAATAATCTTTCATTGCGACCTGGGCAAGATTTATCGTCTCGACGTAATCGGTGGCTTCCTTGACAATTTTTTTAAGGGGTTGCACAATCCGCCTCAAAGCAACAAAACCTTTGACGAGTGAACGTAAATTGACGCTTTCGGTCGTTGTTCCAAACGTCTTTGTCTGTTCCGTAACGTCTTTCAGCGCATCTTCGCTTTTTTTAGACTCGGTCGTGACGTCCTTAAGCTTGTCCGCAAGTTCTTTTGTTTTACCCGCGTCGACGTCTATCTTAAGATTCGTATTGGAAAACTTATTTATCTTTTCAAGCGCATTTGCAACGGAGGCAAGCCCCAGTCCGCCTTTACATATTGCCTTAACGTATGCAAGAGCGTCGCCAAGCTCGCGCACGTTCTCCGCCGCTTCTTGCGCCTCGCTTTCTATTTTTAATTCAAGGGAATCAACTTCCATTTGAAGGGCCAATAAAAACACCTCCGAAAAGTGTTTGTTTTTTAGAAAACGGCGGCGACATATTACTACCTACAAACCTGTCGCCGCCGTGATTTTTATTATTCTTTGCTTTTAGCAAATCTTTCGGCAAGCTTATTGAGATATTCAATGGTCTTTTGCCGTTCTTTTTCTGCTTTTTGGGCTTTTTCCTCTTCCGTCAGCGGTACGATACGTATGGGCTCGTCCATATATCGGTTTGGCTCTTTACGCTTGCCGCTGAAATTAAGATTTGACAAAGCCGTAGAAAATGCGTTGAAATTGTAAAGGCCTTGCAGCCACATTTCTCTGCTTTTCTTTTGCTTGCGAAGCATTTCCGCATTGTGGTAGGCTACGGGAAGAAACACGTCGCCGTTCCAAAACTCGTCTGCCGTCATACCTATTGAAAGGTAGTAGGGCAAAAACCGTTCAAACCTCGCAGTATAATCTCCAACGACGTATCTTTTTACAGAGCCATCGTCAGGCGGGAGTTTTTTCTCTTTTCGCCGCTTTCGTCATCGTCCGAGATCACAAGGCCGTCGTTTGCCTGATTGTAAAGGCGCACAAGCCTTTCAAGCTCTTCGGGACGGAGACCGCCCAGCTCCTCAAGCATTGCGTCGGTCTGATTTCTCGCAATGTTTCTGTGATTCTTGCGAAACGCCAAAAACCAAAGCATCGGAATGTTTTTCTGGGGATACTTGGTCAACTCCGAAATATCAAACTCTCTGCTCTCTGCAAAGCGTATGACCTCTCTGTTGAACTCAAGAATATACTCCTCGTTAGTTTCGGGGTCGGTCAGCCTTATGGGCTTTTCTCTGTACTCGTTCATTTGTTTATCTCCTTATCAAATAATATATTTTGAAGGCGGTAATCTGCGCGGATAAGGCGCGCAGAAACAAGAGCTCCTGCTGTCCCGCCCTTCAAACGGTTTTACGGGCCCACAGTGGGCTTGGCGTTCCATCCGGTGATGTTGGTGGGGGTGATATAGGCATCAACGGTAAGAACGCTGTCAACGTCTACTCCTGACAGACCAAGAGGGGAAGGCTCGCCGGAGAAGAAAAACGCCTTGGTAAGACCGGGAACGATAACGGCAAACCAGGTGGCAAGCGCGCCGCCCTCGGTTGCGGCTCCGTTTTCGGAGGCGATCACAAGGGCAGCCCATTCGGTCTGGAACTGCTCGGTATTGTTTGCGGTAAAGGCAAGAGCACCGCCGGGATCCTTAAGACCGGGGATGTAGCTCTTCCACTCGGTCTCATCAAGGGTGGTAGAATCAAGGCTCGAAGGCTCGGGGTTGATGTCGGGAATAGCCGAAATACCGGTCAGCTTGGTATACCCGGTGGTAGGGGTAGTGCCTGCGGTAGTTTCCACTGCGTAATAAACGCCTACGCCTGCGCTCGAAAGGTCGATTCTGGGCATTTAAATAACCTCCAATTTAATCTTTGTAAATGCGGACGGTGACTGTATCGTCCTCGTTTGTTTCTTCAACTGCCGTACCACGGTATCTCGCCTTTACGCGAAATATTCGTTGGTCGGCATTTCTGATCTGGTTGCAAAAGACGGTCTCCCAAGCACCAATACTGCCGAGGCGTTCTTCAACAAGCTCGATAATGTCCTTGCACTGCTGCTTTGCGCCTGCGGTAAGATTTGAAAACACGTCAACGTCTATAACGACACGGCTTGAATTAAGCCCCGTATATCCCGAATAGAAGCGGTCGGCCTGATACATTACCAGTGCGGGAAATGATGCAGGCGTTTCCATCGGCTCGTTATATCTTGAGCCGTTGGGATATGTTTCCGAAAAATCTTCGGCTATCGGCGTAAACAGTGCGCTCTCAATATCAATCATTGAAGGCTAAACCCTCCTTTGCTATGCGTAAGACCTCTTGTCGAAGGTCTTTTGCAGTTTCGTACATTGCCATCGACGGCGGATTTCCGTATGTATGGCCGCCGCCTGCGTCTTTTGGTATCCACCAACCCTTTGGGTCGTTCCAGTGCCCCTTGTCGCTGGGATAGGTTCCGGGTCCCATTCCAAGCTCACCGTCGAGAGGGTGACCGTAGCCGTACCGTGCACCTGCGCCGAACTCTACAAACATAACGCTTTCGCCTTGGGCGACTATTGCGTATCCGTTGTCTCGCCTTTCCACGGTAACCGTTATCGGCTTTATACCCACAGCAGCGTTTACGGCCCTTGTATAGTCAAGACTGACCTTTACAGCCCCAAGCTCGGCAAGGGCTTTGCACATAGCGTTTATTCGCTTGGGCAAAGAACGCTGATATGCTCTGACGTATTTGATAGCTTCGTCAAGGCTTTTGGAATTAAGCTTTACGACAAGCTTTTTAGCCATTGCTCAACTCAACTTCCTTTACGGCAAAAGCAATACTGTTTTTCCACGGTGCACGCTTCTTCACGATAAAGTTGTGCGCTTTGGCCGTGTCTGCACCGTCGAGCCACAATATACTCCCTTCGTCGAGAGGGCAGCTCGTGTCAGCCGTTGTCATCGTTCTGTCGTAATCGGCAAGCGAACCGAACATTTCAAGGGCGAGGTCGCCTTTGTTCGAGGATACCGACAGCGAGGCCTGCATAAGCTCTCCGTATACAGGCTGACTTCCCGTAATGTTGCCGTATTGGTCTCTTACGTCTTCGTTGCGAACGAAGTTTTTATAAAAGACCGTAAAGCAATTTCGTGCAAGATTGAGCATCACAGCACCCCCACAAAGGGGACGAGCCTGCCGAGTATGTCCTCGTCATCAACGCTCCCCCAGGTGCGGCTTATGCCGTTTTCGGAGTGCGCTGTCTCGCCTTCTCCGCCTCGTCTTGCTATCATTCGCACAACGAGCTCACACTGCAGCGTGTCATACTGCGAAGGCAGAACAGCGGGTGCACCTCCGAAGGGATAGAGCCTCTGAAAAATACGATTGGCGGCGACGGTAAGATAGGCGCCCATCTCGTCGTTCCCGACGTTCACGTCATCTATTAAACTTTGAATAAATGCGATCTTTTCAGCGTCTGTCATAACGTCGCCGCCTTTCGTTTTACTTATCTTTCGGAGGGGTTTTGGATGGGGCTTTTTTGACCGTAGGCCGTTTGGGTTGAGAAATTATCCCTACAACGATTCTGCCATCGGGATGTTTAATGACGGCCACGATTAGTTCCCACCCTCATCACCAGCAGAATCCCCACCACTGGCAGAATCCACAACACCGGCAGAGAGGTAGATGCCCTTGACCTTGTTGGTCTCGACAAAGCAGTCGTGGTAAACACGGTAGTCAAACTTCCAGGCATCGGCCTCCTGGTTGACCTGGGGGCTAAAGACACGGGGTACGACGTGCTTGACGACCTGAAGAACAGCCGAGGGGTGGATGATCATAAAGTTAATGGGAGCACCGCCGGTGGTATAGCCGCCTGCATCGGAGGCTGCGGTGGGTGCGTTCAAAGTGACCTCGGTGTAAAAACGGGCCTGCGGTACGGTGATGATACGCAGATCGTTGTACATAGTGACGTTGGTGTTTACGTCGCCTTCACGGTTCATGGTATAGCGGGTAATGTTGTTTTTGAGCTGCTTGTAAGCGGCAGGAGAAACGAAAGCTATACGGCCCTCGTAGGGAACCTCTGCGTCGTCCATAGCGGCCTGCGCATCATCGAGCATTCCGGCAACGTCGGTGGTAGCGTCGATAGTAGCGGCGGTTGCGGTCAGAATGCCGGAGGTGCCTGCGTACTTTGCAAAGCGGTAGGCGTCGATTTCGGGAACGGCCTGAGTGCGCATAAATTCGCCGGTAAGGCTGCCAAAGGCCATGCCAAGGGTCTCGTCGTTGTCCATAACGTCGACCATAAAGCTGCGGCCACGGTCGATCTCGATGGTGTAGGGCTCCCATGCGCCGTCTACGTCGCCGGGTACAAAGCCGTCATTGCGGCTGTAATTGCCCAGACCGACAAGACCGATGCTGAAAAGGTTGGCGGTCTTTGCGCCTATCCAGCGGACACGCTCGTTAGCGGTGTCGAGGATAGAAGAACGAGAAGACGCCTTGTATACCTCGTCAAGGATCGGCAAAAATCGGGACGCAAGGTTGATGTCGTTGGTGACAGGTGCGGTTACGGTAGTAGCCATGTTTTAAATTCTCCTTTTAAAAATTTTGTTACTTGAGACCGGCAAACCTTCTCAGCTCTGCGGTGAACGAATCCGTCGGGGTGCTTGCTGTGGCGGGGTTGCCGTTGGTCAGCGTAGGCTGTTTATCGAGTGCAGCCGTTTCTGCGGCCTTTTTGTTTGCCTCGATAAGTGCTTTGTTGTTTGCAAAGACCGTCGCATAATCGCCCGAATTAAGAGCTTCTGCGGTCTTGCCTGCGGTTTCCGCATCGAAGCCAAGTTCCATAAAGGACGCTCTGTAGCCCGCTACGGTCTTTTCCTGACGAAGGGTGTTGAGCTCGTCGACCATCCTCTGATGCTCTTCTGCGTCCGCAGCGGCCTGTGCCTCTTCTGCGGTCTGCTTTTCTCGGAGCGCCTTTTTATACGAAGCCGCCTCACTGGTGGCCTTGTCAAGCGCCGAGCGCAGTTTTGCAATTTCTTTGGATTCAGTCTGTGGCGGGGTAAACTCGTATTCCTCGAGGGCCTTAAGCTTTTCCTCGGCCGTCATTTCGGAATACCCCTCGATCATGTTAACGTCAATCTTCATTTTTTCTCCTTTGCGATTTACGACTTCTCTGTCGTTTGCGTTTTATTGACTTCTCTGTCATATTTAAGCGTTGCCGCTTGTTGCCGTTAGATAATGGGTACGGATTCATCGAGCCGTGTTTCGTCAATGACCTCGGTGTTGTCGTTGACCCCCCACCTTGCGTCGATATACTTGCGGCTGTTTTCCACATCCGCTACAGGGTCGTTTGACACGCCGCTCTTGGCAAAAGCAAGCTCGGGGCTGAATCCAAGCGCCTTAAGGTTAAGAGCCGACTGTGTCTTGGCCAGAATGTTTGCCGTTTCGTTGCGTACAAACTGAAGCTCAAAATCGTCTGCGTTGAGGCCGAGGTCTGCCTTTTGATTGAGTATCTTGAGCATTGCACGGTCAAACCGTCTGTTGGAATTTTTAAACAAGTCCTCGGTGTTTCTGGCAAAGGTGTCGGCTTGATACCAGCCGTCACGATAGAGCACCGCTGCGCCCGTGTCGCTTGTCGATCTTCCGCCCTTGGTCGTGGTAGGCATTCCGCAGATGGTAAGCACCCTGTTATACATATTGTCGATAAGCACCTGGGTCTGCGTCTGGTCGAGCTGCTCGGTGAGTATCTTAAGGTCGGCCTTGTCTGCGCCAATAGACTTGAGGAATATCGCTCCTGCCTCTCGGATATACGAAGGTGTGATCTGATTGCCGTTTGGGTCTTCTCCAAGCTGACAGTTATAAAAGATCATCAGCGACTGGATAAACTGCTCTATGCCGTCAAGCCTGTTTGACTGCACGGCGTTTATTGCGTCGAGCATCGAGACAACGGCCTCAAACGCTCCCATTCGGTTGTTTTCGTACTGATATTCGATTATCGGTATCTCGCCGAGACGGTTTGTTTCTTCGCTTGTTACCCTGATTGCCGTTGCAACAATGGGCGTGCCGGTAATAATACGGCTCGTGATACCGCCCTCGATGTGGAAGACCCGTTCTCTTGTGAACACGTCAAAAACAACGTTAGACATTTCCGCTTCGCCTTCGCCGACAACTACGATGTTTACGCCCATTACAGGCTCGTTGCCGGGGGCTCTGCTGTAAACAACGAAAGATGTGCGGGGGTCAAGCGCATAAGCGCCAAAGGGGCGTTTTTCGTCTCTTTCAGGGCGGATATATACGTTTCCGATGCCGACAGTGTGAAACCAGTCTGTTACAAGGTTGTCCGCTTGCTGTTTGCCGGAAAGATAAAGATATTCGTTGAGGGTCTTTACCTTTTCATTTATCGTCTTGTCCTCTTTGCGGCTGACGTAAAAGGCAGGCTGGGTCAGAAAATATCCGTTTTTGAACGCCACTATCTCGGAGGCGTGATTTTCCGTTATCTTGTTGTTTATTTCGGGGCGCACGGTCTTTTTTCTGTTGATGATCGGCTGAAGCCCCCGTCTGTACCAATACAGATACTCCATTTCGAGCATGTTTTGGCAATGCAACACCAAAACCTCGTTCAGAAGCGGGATTATGTTGTCAGCCGTGATATCTTCAGTTGTGGTAAAGATCTGTCTGCGCCCAAAGAGCTCTATTTCCACCAACTCTACCTCCGAAAAAAAATAAAAGGCCGCAACAGAAAAAACTGTTACGACCCTGTGGCCTCTTTAGCCGTCCCAATGGACGGTCAATTTAATTTAGTTTTCGTTTTTGTGACAAAAATACAGCGATCTTACCGCCTTCGACCTTTACGACAACCTCGCAAACGCCGCTTTTGTTGATAGCGTCTTCAATCAAAGCAATATCTTTTTCCGAAAGCCTGTGCTTCACGGTAACACCGCCTTGTCTCCTTTTGCCTAATGGTATTATAGCATATTTCGCCGCAAAAGTCAAAGAAAACCCACGCTTTTCGTATGTTTATCGAATTATTTTTTAAAACGGTCTCCTAAACACCTGTACGTGCGGCGTTTCAAAGCTCTGTGCAAACTCGGAAAGCATTGCCAAAGCGTCGGGGACGTCGTCGTGCTTGTTTTTGCCTGCCATCGTATATCCGCAAAGAAAGCTCAACGCACGGCGGTACTCTCTGTCATCCTTAAATCTCTGTCCATCTTTAAATAAACAGTGCTCTTTGACCCACGGTGCGTTAACGATGATCTTTGTTTCCTTGTGTGCCGTGGTATATTTTGTTGTCACCTTGGTACGACCGCCACGCTTTTTCACGTTTTCCTGTATCTTTTCGGCTATTCTGCCCCCTGCGGCGTTGCTTTCAAAGCGGGATGTGTGTACACGGTGCGAAAGCAGGGCCTCTGTAAGACGGGCATCTACCACCTCGGGTGCGCTGTTGTCGCAAACTATTGCATCGATGTAATAATCCGTCCCATACTTATAGGCTATCGGCATTACTGCGTAATCTGCGCCCTTGTCCTTTGTGTCGCATACGGATATTATCGCATCGGGCTCACCGTCGGGAAGGTCAAAGTATCTTCTCAGCTCGGCCTCGGGATAAAGCAGACCCTCTCGCTCGATGGGCTGATTCATATACAACGCTCTCCAGCTCGCATCGTCCATTACTTCTCTTTGCTGATGGTAAAATTCCGTAGTAAAGCCCGAAGCCGAAGAGCCGTAATCAAAATTGCTCTGGTCGTTTTCGTCAAGTGCCGGTATTACTATAAACTCCGAATCCTCGGCATCTCCGTACGCCTGCTCAAGCCGACCTATAACGTCGTGTACCGACCATCTTGTAGCTATGTGCAGCTCAACGCAATCGCCTATCTTTCGCTGCCGTAGGTCGGTGGTATACAACGCCCACAGCTTGTCCATCCGTTCTTTCGACAAAGCCGATTCCAGTCCATCGACAAGATCGTCACAGTAAAGCAGATTTTCAGCCCTCACCTTACCGGCGTTTCCCGACCCTACCGAGGAAAACTCAAGCGTGGCAAAACGCTTTCCGTCGTTTTTATCTGTGCCGAAATCCGCCATCATGTCTTGGGCGTTTGTGCGTATCACGTTTACGTTTGGGAAAACGTCCCCCCACAAATAATCGCCGTTGGGCTGAGTTATCCTCAAGCACTCGTCATAAGCGCCCCGCAAAAATGCGTTGTTGTGTGACCCCGTAAGGTTGGGCTTTTCCGGCTCTCGCCCCGCAAGCCAGGTCAGATAAAACAGCGCAAGGGTGGTCTTTCCCACGCCGGGCGGCATAGATACCGCCAAAAGCCGTAATTCACGGTTTGTCAGCCTTTGCAGAGCATCTACTACTCTTTTAAGCTGCTTTCGGCGGGGAACGTAAAACTTTTTGCGGGGGTCCCTGTCCCACTCGATGTATTGACAGTACGCATCGAACTCGTGCGGCGCGTCAAACAAAAGCGCCTTTCGGAACAGCTCAAGCATATCTGCCGAAGTCTGCCGCTTTGCTTCTGTGGCCGCAGTAAGCCTTACGAGCTTTGCAACCTTGTGCGCCTCTTCAAACCCTCCGTCTGCCTCTTTTTCACGCAATCTGCAAATCTCAAACAGATCCGACAGTGCACCTCTGTCCGTTAGGTCTCGTTTTTGTGCCTTGAGCACCATTTCATGTATCGTCATTTTTCCTCCGAAAAATAAAAAAAGAGCCGAACGCTCTGTTTCCAAAGCGTCCGACCCTGTGGCCGTTTGACCGTTACCTATGCAACGGTGTTATATTTAGTTTATTTGTGAAAGTATTTTGCAAAAGCTTACCAGCGCTTTTTGCGGCTTGGTGGACAGCGATAAGGCGGGTTTCCTTTCGCCATGTCGTTCAAAGTACGGTCAAAACCTTCAAACATATCTATTACCATCGCAAACCCCGATTTTTGTCTGCGAGAGCGTCTTACGGACTGAACGGGCGGGGGGTTTTTCTTTTTTGGCTTTGCCGGCTTGACCCACAGATCGACGTCTATATAAGCTATCACGCCGACAATGCCGACTATAACAAGAAACGCTATTGCAAGCATATTTTTCACCCTCCCAATCTCATTATATCACAAGCACATCAAAAATCAATGCTTTTTTTGAATTGCTTTTCATTTTTTTGGTATACCTTTTTAAAAAAATCACGCTGCTTTTTCGTTTGCCTGTCGCACTCTTCCGTACCAAGTGCTGCGGCTTATGCCCAAAGCGGCACAACATTCGCCGACGGTCATTTGGCCGTCTTTTTGTTTTTTAAGAAATTTTTGAAAATCGGGGACTTCAAGAGCTTTTCTGCCCTCACGCCATTCGGGATTCTCTCTGCAAACGGCTTTGCCCTCCTCGGTGCGTTGGATTATCATATCCCTTTCAAATTCCGCAAACGCAAGAAACACCGTCCTCATTAACTTCCCCGCAGGGCTTGTGTCAAACTTTCCCATATTGAGAATGTTTATGGTGACGCCCTTTGAAAGCAATTCGTCAATTATATCCAAGCCGTCTCGTGTGCTTCTGGCTATCCTGTCGAGCTTGGTCACAACCACCGTATCACCTTCCTTGACAACCCCTAACAGCTTGTCAAGCTCTGGCCTGTGCTTCTTAGTCCCCGTAAAGCTTTCCCGAAAAATCATATCAGCACCGTTGTCCCTTAACTGCTTCTCCTGCACCTCAAGCCCGTTGCCGTATTTGTCTTGGCCCTTAGTGCTGACCCTTGCATAGCCGTAAATCATTGGTCGCACCTCTCTACCTCTTAATCTTCCGCTTGATCTATAACAATCTGCCCCGCTCTGCGGTTTCCCTGCTTTTTCTCTTGAAGAACAACTTCATATCCCAAAACGTTAAGCATTTCAAGAGCCTTGTCGAAAGATAGATTATCATTGTTAAGTCTTGCGCTTACGTCGTTTCCTCTAAGCCCAATAATCTCGCCCGTGTTCTTATCAACCTTTTTAAGCGAACTTCCCATAGCTCTCAACGAAACGCCCTTAATGCGCATCACTTCACGAATTGCCTTGTTGATTTTCATGTCGGATACCCTCCCTTGGTCTGCGGTTTTATTATATACCAAAAAAATTTAGTTGTCAATGGGTAAAAAGAAAATTTTTTGTTTTTTGAATATTTTCTTTTTTGTTTTTGCGGTGTTCGGGGGAGTAATTCGCCCACCGAGACCCCCCTCAAAATCCCCCTCTGGTACCCTGTTCGGCTCTGTCCGGCTGCGGCCGTTCAAAAACTCCAAAGAAAATGCACACGGCAAAACCATACAAAAAATACTAAAAATATTTTGCAAAACCTCTTGACAAACTAAACATCTTTAGTGTATAATGTAGACACTAAATAAATTTAGGTAAGCACAGGCAAATATTGGAGGTATTTTTATTATGAGAATTTTTGAACTGCCCTGCCTCGATCATCGCAAATCATTTTACGGCAAAGCCCATTGCATCGAACACGATGACGGAACAAAGGAATTGAAATCCTATAGCACGATTGTTTGCAAGATCGCCCCGGATGGAACATATACCCGGCTATGGGATGGAAACACCCAAACAACTAACCGTCATATAAGATCATTCAAGAAATTTTATAATTTGGAGGTATAATAAAATGAAAAAGCGTTTTGATTTTGGCGGGATCGATTATTACGGCAGAGGAAGCCGCCGCAATGCTGTAACTGTGGATATAGAATATACAGAAAAAGACGGTAAAAAAGTATTTACCGCGTCCGGGATGATTTGGAATAGCACCCGGAGTGACTGCATCCGTGGCGGTCAGTGTTTGGACACGATCGCACAATATATTAAAAATCCCACTTTCAAACAGATTTTCAGACTGTGGAATTTGTACCATCTCAACGATATGCACCCGGAGTGTGAACACCAAGCCGCCGCAGGATGGCAAGAAAAAGCCGCCGAAAAAGTGACCCTCTATAAATTCACTATGACCACGGAAGCGATCACCGAGCAGAGCCGCACAAAATCGGCGGCACTGCGAGCGGCTCAGGATGGCGAAACGCTCAGACTCTCAAAAGAAAAGCGTTTGATTTTGGGGCTTAATTATTCAATCACCCACCACAGCGAAACACTCCCGGAAACGATCGCCCAATATTATAAACTGAAAAGCACAGAAACAAAAACGCTCGGATGGCTCAGAGAGAGCGAACACCCGAACGGCATTTTGTGCAAGCCTTGCCCGGTTTGCGGCTATGCTTACGGCTCGAAATGGGTATATTTTCCCATTCCCGAGGAGGACGAAAAAATAATATATAAACTACTTGAGGAGGCGACCGCATGAAAACTCCCATCACGGCATTATTTACCGTACTTGCCGTTGTGCTTGTCCTGCTTGCGTTCTGTGTGGATCTGTTCGGGGCCGCTCTCGTAGCCCTTGGCCGCCTTGACGGTATAGCCTGGCTTGCCACCGTGTCAGCTCTGGCCGTCTGTTCCGGCGGTTGTTATCTCATTAGCCGCCAGCTTTAAAACACGCCCCGCCCATTGTGACGGGGCTTTTCTTTTGCCCTCTGCCGCATTTGCAGAGCGGGGGGCTATAGCTATACGCCGAGGCCGTCAAAATGCATCCTGCGTCATTGTAGCGTAAAAGAAGCACAAATAAAAGCCCCGCCCTGCCTGCGTTTGCAAGCGGAGCGGGGGAAACGGCGACGGAAGGAGGTGCGCCGCCGTAAGATGGGGGCGTTTTAATGTCAGCCAAGGTCAAAGTCGCTATAGTCGCCATAGTTGCCAGGGCTTTTCAAAGTCGCCAAAGTCGCCGGAGTTGTTATAGTTGCCAAAGTCGCCGGGGGCGGCATAGTCGCTTTATAGTCGCAAGCCATAGTCGCCATAGTCGGAAGTCGCCAAAGTCGCTATAGTCGCTCAACACTGAAAGTCGTTAGTCGCCAACGGTATAGTCGCCGTCATCGAGCGGTATATCCGAGAGCTTGTCTTGTAGTTGCTTAAGGTCGGATTCTGCTCCAAGCGGTTGTCTGGGCTCGACAACGACTTCCTGTGCGTCTTTGTAGCCGAACAGGTTCTTGCCGAGGAATATTCCCGAAGCGGGATTTACCTTGCCGTTCTGCATATAGTCGACCCATAGTTCCTCAAGCATTGTAACGGCTTTTTTTATCAAGTTGCGGTGTGTTTCGCTTCTCAATGTCCCATTTTTCCAATGAAACACAGTCGTCCTATCCACACCAAGCCAATTTGCCATACCGATCATGTTAGGTTTGCGGTCGTTTTCGATGCAATGTGTGAAGTATTCCTTTATACGGTTTTCGACCTGTTGTGGGTCGGCTATGTCGATGGGCGGCAAGTCCCAAGATACCATTGCATAGCGCAGATAGCGTGCATTGTCGCCGGGCTCACAGTTTTCTGCGCCGAAGTTTGCAAGGTCGGGGCGGTTACGTTTACGCTTGACGATCTGTTTGGCGTCAGAATCGGTGATAGGAGAGTCGGGGGGATTGATAACGTCGGGGGCGGGTTTTGCAGCAGGCTTTTTGGGTTTATCCGTAGATGATGTTTTGGGCGTGTTGGGCATTTTGATATGACCTCCTTAAGGCTTCAAATTGTGGGGATTTATAATCGTTGGGGATGCAGGAATAAACGGGGAAAATGCGGGGTGTGAGAGAGCGGACGGTGCCGTCGGAATCGACGTCGCACTCTACTATCCAGCCGCCCGTGGCGATAGTTATGCCGTTGCCGCGGGTGTGGGGCGTTTGCGATTGATAACAGCCCGTCTGAAAGACGTGGACGTTGCGGTAGAAGATGTATTCGAGTTTGTGATAATGGCCGATGGCAAGAATGTTGGGCTTTGTATCGGGGTCCATTGCTTCGACTATCTTTTGGGGCTTGTAGGACAAGGCGTAAGCCGTACCGTCCCAAGGGTGGCGAAGCTCAAGGGTACAGTTTGGGGTGAGCTCCACAACGGCGCAGTCCCGGCCGAGATAGACCATGTCGGGGCGACGAGAGGCGATAGCCTTGCCTATATCCATTCCCGCACGTTTGTAGAGGCTGGCATCGTGATTGCCGGTAATGAAGTAGGTAGTGATACCGTCACGCTTGGGATAGACGGCGGCGATCTCGTCGGCGTGGTCGTCTGCGCCTTGGGTGTAGCATTCGTATTGATGCCCTGGGCGCATTTGCTCACCCTCGTCAATATCGCCGGTGTGAAAGACCGTAGAGATGCCAAGCTGCTGGCACTTGTCGTAAAAGGCGTGAAGGTGGGTGAGCTGTGTGTACTTGGAGTTGATCTGCGTGTCGCCCATCAAGCCAAAGCGGATAGTCTTGCAGCCGTCCCAGACTTGGGCGTGACGCTCGGGCACAAGGTTTTGCAGGACCTCATGTGGGGCATCTTCGTCGCCGTCATACCCGGCGATTTCGTAGTCGTGCAGCAGGTTGCGCACACGTGTACGAGCCGCCTCAAGATTCGGTGCACCGATTTCTTTAAAAAGCCGTCGGGCAATGGTACGCTTTGGTGTGCCGGATATGTAGAGCTCGATCGCTTTTTCTTTCCATGTTTGCATATAGTCACTCCTTTGTAGTGTTTTTGATCGACCAAGGCGTATTGACTAATTCGGGGTGTTTTATCTCCATCTGCAACGCCCAAAGCAGATTCCACACAGCGGCGACAAGATGGGGCTCGTCCGCCCAGCCGTCAAGATATTTTGCAAGGTGCCTTGCCGCGCTGTCGCAAAGGCTCGAGGTTGGTATGCCCTTGTCTACGTTGTGCTCACCGTATTTCTTTGCGCCGTTCTCGCAGTGCTTGGAAACTTCCATAATCGCCGCCCAAGGCAAAAGATCCATGCGACCTTTCCCGTCGTGCATATCACGTATAGCCCCTGTGCTAAACTCGGTGCGCTCTCCGCTGTCGCTTATCATCCGACGTCCCCCTTTGTGTTTTGGATCTGCACAAGCAGCTTATATAAGCCGTAGAAAGAGCAGGGGTCTGTTCCGGTCTTGGCGTGTATCTTGACAAGCCGTGCTCGGATAGTACATTCGCTTACGCCAAGCTCAAGAGCCGTGCGCAGTTTGTTCATGTTGTTTTTAGCATAAGCTTTTAAGATCGCCGTGTCGGGTATGTGCTTTTTTGTTTCTGTCATTAACCTTTCCCCCTTATTCATTTTAAAATCAAAGTTATTCATCTTGGGATATTTTATCGTGAATATCTCGTCTTTTGCCGTAAGCGCAGAAATGGTTTCCGTCATTCCAGTCGCTTCCGTGATGGTGGCACAAATATTGATTCGGAAAATCTGCGTCGTCTATTTCCCCGTATTTACAACCTTTACACCTTACTACCTCCACGACATCAGCGCTGGGTTGATTATCTAAATCGTCGATAATTATTCCCATGGTGGCTCGAGCTTCATAGTCATCCTCGTGCCGAAGCCTCTTTTTTAGTTTCTGTTTGAATATTTCCGCATCAATATACCTCGCCATTACTTCTCGCCTCCGTCCATCTTTGCACCACAACGAGGGCAAAAATTAAACGATTCGCTTTCCGTACAATCCCAATCGCAATGACCACAAACCGAGCAACAATAAGCCATATCATAACGTTCTGTCTCTTCTGCTTCTTTTTGGTCAATCCAATGTCCGTGCTTCACCGCATCACGCTTACCATCCTCGTAGCCGTTGCGGTATGCTTGCTCTATTGCATCGGTGTTGTTCATTGAAGCTCACCCACCATTTCTTCTACGAGGTTGTCAATATCCACAAAAACCCCAAGATGGTGTACGCCGGTGACAACTTCTGCTTTCCACCTCTCCGCAAACTCTTTATATGCTTCGGCTTTTATCTCCGCAAAGGGATCAATATCACCCCCCCGCTGCTTGCAAAAAACATCTTTTAATGACGTTTTCAAAAGTTTTAATGTCTGCGCTTAACTTCTCAATCTCTGCCTTTTGGCGGTTGATCTTGGCTTTGAGCTCGTCAATATATTCCAATGCCGCATCTTTTTCGTTATCGTTCACTTCTCCCCACCTCTTTCTTTATTGCCGTTGTGATTTTCATCATATTTAGACCCACCTTTTAAATATTGTCTGCCCTCGTCTGTTTGACACCACTCTATGTATTCCTTTGATAATTCATCAGTCAATAATTCGGCGTGTCCGAACATTAACGGAACAAACAAATCTTTATGATACATGAAAAGCCAATGCTCAAAACTTTGTGTCATTTTAACCATTTTCAGCACTTCTTTCTTTTGGTGTGCCATAACTGCAAAAATCTTTTTCGCACATGATTCGTTGGTGTAAAAAACACCGAGCCCAAACACCGTCTTTGCTCATTCCGACGTCTTCGCCAAAGTTTCGGCAATCCTTACACCTTACCACCTCTGCAAAGTCGGCTTTGTTTTGGAAGTTTTGACAACTGTTATCTCGACTAATCACATTTTCGATCTCTTTATCTCGGACACTGGGAAATGAGCATCTTAACAACCTTTCGCAAGCGTCACGATGAAAACAATCTTTACAAGTTGCCATCACTCCTCACCCCCCTTATTTTTCGGACAATACTTTGTCCCCTCGAACTCTACAACGCTTCTCCACGGCGGCATAACAGACCAGTCGATGTTGTCATAATGTCTTTCGCATTTTGTGTTTTCACACTTTCTGTTGGCGCAAAAGGATATGTCTTGATTTGCCACTTACTCCCCACCTCCTTTCAGTTCGTTAAAGACCGCAAATATAATATTTCTTACAACATCATCAGACACAGAAAAGTCAACTTCTTCTATATAGCCATCTTCGTCAAGTTTTCCGTTTACAACCTTTGCGGAAATCAACGCAGTATAAATTTCCCATTTCCAACCGCTATTTCCAAAAGGTCTTTTGCCCGAAAATCCGTCTTCTTCGTCCCATAAAGTCAAAAGCAACTTTTCGAGATATTCACCGATTGTTTTTGCACCTGCATCGTTTTCTTGCATAGGTATCTTTGCATATTCCTTATATTTCATTTCCCCTCACCGCCTTTCAGCAATTCGAGGTTGTCGTGGATATTGCCGATGATTTCATATTTGTCACAGGCTCTAAACAATTCACCAAAGTCAAATAAGTGTTGGTTGTTTTCTTTTCTTTTGCTCCAAACATATCCTGCCATTGTTCCGTGCCACCGAACAGAAACAACCTCGCCCGTTTTTGTGTTCTTGCAAATATCCCCCTCAAAAATCTTCTTGCCGTTCTTGTCGGTAAGTCCTGTGTATTGTCCTACGGTTTCGGGGATAACCGCTTTATTGTATGTGTGTGGTGCGGTCATACAAACATAATCTTCAGCAAATATAAGCGGAACGCCATAATACCAATTATCGTCTATGGTTTTTCCCCTAAACAAAATCTCACGCATCAGCTCTACCGCCTTTCTCGGTTGGGTGGTCGCATCTTAAGTCAATATAATTTTGAACTTCAATATCACACTCGCAACAACAGTCAAAAAACAGATTGATTTTTCCATCTTCTTTTAAGTAAACACCTATTGCAGGGTGTCTTAAAACCTCTTTTAATATGGCAAACAAATGCTTATTCCCTTCATCTTTCTTTCTCATATCTTCATACGGACAAACATCTGCATTGTAATTCTTTTCCGCTTGAATAAGGTTTGTTTCTCGCAAACATACCCCAAAAGGTCTAAACATCATTTCTTGGTGTTCACCTTTATATCGGCAACCATTACACTTGTGTTCCATTCTTCCCATCTTCCTTTCTCAATCCACCCTGCGGACTTCTGCGTGAAGTATCTTCTCCAGCCTGCGCCGGAGATGTTCTTCTGCTACGTCAAGACCCGATTCGCAAGCCTCACGCTTGAAGGTCTCGGCCATCCCCTCCAGAGCGTTTATAAACCTTGTCCCACGGTCTATGCCGAATCCAAATCCTTCGTTGAGGGCGACGAGCGCAAGGGCCGATACGTGCCGTGTTGCTCGGTCGTAGGCTGCCTCTTCCACTTTATTCAGCATTGCCGTGCGTTTTGCAAGGTATCCGTTTATCTTTCCCATATCTTTCCTCCTCCGATTAAAATGGCAATTCTTCTTGATCTGCACTTACCTCGTACCACGTCGGGCGCTCTCGCCAGCCGTAGCACTTTGGGTCTTTTTCGTGCTCCTCGGTTATTCGCTTGGTGCTTTCCGAATAGATCATGTTGAGCGGTCGGTCGACTATCAGCTTGCCGTTGATACGATTCTTGGTCACCTGCAACTGTCCTCGGCTTGTGCCGTCAGCCGTTTTCAGACGGCTGTAGATCAGCACCGTATCCACTCGGTTTGTAATATCACCCGAGCCGGCAACGGAATCGTTGGTCAGCGTCCCCGCCATCTCCTTTCGGGGATGGGCCACAAGCAATACGACGATGTTGTATCGCACGGCTATAAGCTTCAGCTTTCGGACAAACTCGCTCTGGGCTCGGTAAAAATCATCCTTTGCGCCTACGTCCATTGCCGTCATAAGGTTGTCGATGCAGACCATATTTACCCCGTAGCGGACTACTGCGTCCTCAACCGTCTGTAAAAGCTCCTCGGTCTCGTCCTCGTATATTGCCTCGTTGTCGTAAAGCAATGCCAAAGGGCGATACCAGCGGTTTATCTTTTCCTGCACATCCGGCTTGATGCGGTATGCAGGTCTTTCGTCGGTGCCGCAGTTTATTACCCCCTCTGCACCCGCCGCCTGAAAGTCTATCCAGTTTTTAAAATGGCTTGCCGTAAGCTCTCCCGAATAGGCAAGCACACGGTTGCCTTGATTTATTGCCTCAAGGATAAGTTGACCCATAAGGGTACTTTTGCCCTCGCCCCTTCGACCCGTGAGCAGTATTACCTGGCCGTAGTAAAAGCCGCCGATAACGCTGTCAAGCCGTCCTATTCCTGTTTGGATCCTCGGCAGCGTGGAAAAGTCTATGCTCTCTACGTCAGCAAGCCGCTTGACGTGAGGGATGATATATTCCACGGCGTGAGAAAAGCTGTCAAGCAATACGTCTTTACCGTATTCACGGAGGATGTCGTTTGCGTCCTTGAGCCCGTAGTAGTTCTCGGGCGGTATGTAGAACACCGGCAACTTAAAACTTTTTGCTATCTTGTCAACAAGCGTTATTTTGCCGTTCTCCGAATCGCCCATCACTATCACCGACGAAAACTGCATCACCCAGTCGTAGCAGGCCGAGACCCAAGTAAACGAGCTGCAGCCGTTGGGAACGCTGACGGCGTTTTCTATGCCGCACTCGGCAAGCGATAGGGCGTCTATCTGTCCCTCGGTTATCACAAGCGGCTTGTCGGTGTTCCTTGCCTCACGCATACCGAACAAAACGGGCTGGGTGTCCTTCTCAAACCACTCCTTATTCCGATCAACGCCCTTGCGGAATCTTGCGTTGCGGTACTTGACCGTTACGAGCTCTCCTCCGGCGTTGTAAAACGGAAACACAAGAATGTTTTCGTTGTCCTTTTGCACCGTTATCTGATAGCGGTTGCAGACCTCTTCGCCTATCCCTCGCTCTCCCAACAGCTTCACCGCCGCAGGGCGCACGTCTATAGGCTTTTGCGGAAGCCGCCTGTATTCCTTCGGCTCTACTCCGAAATCCAGCGCATACCCCATATCCCGTGCAAGGGTGACAAAGTGTCCCTGCTTTCCGCAGGAGGAGCGCAGACAGTTATACGCTCCGCTTTTTTTGTTGACCGCAAAGGTATAAGTGTCTCTGTGCGCCCCGCCGTGACAATAGGGGCAATACTTGAATTGCACCTCGTCGCCGTCTTCCTTGGTCTCGGCCCCTACGATTCCGGCAAGCTTGCGGAGGTCATCAATATTAAACTCATATTTCATTCCGCTCGCCTACCATTCCCAGTCTCTCTCTACCTTCGGTGCAGACGTCTCGTCGTTTCCCGAAGGGAGGGCGGAGCCTATATTATTCTTTTCATTCTTATATTCTTTATATGTTCTTATATTCTTTAATTGTTGTCGGTTGCTTGTCGATTGCTTGTCACTTGCTTGTCGGTTGTCTGTCGATTTGCTTGTCGATACAGACTGGTATAGGTCATAATTTAATATGGTAAATAGGGAATATTTGGGATATGCGGTGTGTGTCATTTCGTTTGTCGATTTTAGGTGCTCTATGGCCGTTCTTACGTTTCGGGGTGACAGTTCAAGCGCCTCGGCAATCTTGCCGATCGAGCTTACCAACTGCCCCCTATGCACCGTTATCTTTTCGAAGTCGTGATCCTCGATATTGGCGTTCAACAGCAGATGCAGAAACACCCTCATCGTGTTGGCGTTTGTGTACCAACGCCAGCGTTGTATGTTGCGGTCGAGCTTTATATATGTTGTCGGCGTCGCCAAGAAATCATCCCTCCTGCGGGTATTGGCAGTATACCCCGTAAATGTTTTTCGGTACTGCGCCGTGCTTGCACTTTCGGCAGCAGTAAAGGCAGATATACTCTCCGTATACCCTCTGTACGGCGGGGTGGGGACAACGGGCGGTGAGTAGACCGTCGAATAATACGCCGCATTTCGAGCACCTAACGGGCGCATAAGATGTCTGTAAAGGCTTTTTCTTGTCACCCATTCCCATTGTCCGCACCTCCTTCGAGAATTTCTTTGCCCTCTCTGTAGAGGACGTCGTGTATCAGTTTTCCGGTCGTTTCCGGCTTGCAGAAAAGAAGCTGACAGTTATACCTTGCAAGCCAGGCAAGAGCCGAGGCTATAAGCGACTGCGGAAGCATTTTGGAGCGGTATTCGCCCTTGTATGCTTTTTCAAAGGTAGCGTTTTCTATAAGCAAATACACCTTTGCACCGGCTTCCTTTGCCCGTTCAAACTCGGCCCTGAAGCGTTCCCTCTGCGAGGTGTAGCAGGCGGCTATTTCGTCAAGAGACATCTTGCGCTCGATTGCGACCTTATCTCGCAGGTCGAGCCAAGAGCCGTCCGGCAGGGGAAATTTGGCCGAGTAATCGCCGTAGTCAAGCTTTGTGCGCTCGGTCTTGCAGTTTGCGCTTGCAAGCCTCGCCCTCAGACGGGCGGTGTCCTGCTCTCTTGTGTCGAACAGGAGCACCATACCGTCAAGAGCGGCCTTTACTTCAAAAGGCGATAGGGTCATAGATTAAAACGGGAGCTCGTCGTCGGGATCGGCGGGTGCTGCGGTAAATCCAAAAGCCGAGGTTGCCGATGCGGCGGCGAGGGGCTTGTCCTTTGGCATCTTGTACTTTCCGTTGCGGATGTTTTCGGTGGAGGTAAGGGAGCAGGCTTCGGTGGTCCAGCCGGTCTTGCCGTTGTATTCCCATTCCTTATTGCGGAAAAGCACACCTACGAGCTTACCGACAAACTTGTTTTCGTCCCAGTCGAAGTGGTAGCCGACGTTGCTTGTCTCTATCGCCCATACGGCATTGCCGAAAGAGCGCTTGGTCCAGTCGTCCTGCTCGGTGCCGTCATCCTTGGGAAGGCGGAGGCGGAAGGTGCCCCTCCACTTGCGGTCTTCCTTGTCCTGCTGCTTGTAATCCGCCGCAAAGAAATCCTTGTGCGGTCCCTCGGCGACGTCGAAGCTGATCTGTATAACGCTGCCCCAGTCATAGGAGACCTCCTTAGCCTCCAGTATCTTTGCTACGTAACCTCCGGCGGGAAGTATCTCTCTGCCGCCGCTCTGCTTTGCTTCAAAGCCGTTAAAGCTTTTCATTCTTCGTTCTTCCTTTCATTTCTTTCGTTATCGTTTTCTATAAAGTCCAGAGGACAGGCAAAGCCTATCGTTCTGGTATC
Organism: Bacteroidaceae bacterium; assembly: GCA_045533955.1. Lineage (GTDB taxonomy): Bacteria > Bacteroidota > Bacteroidia > Bacteroidales > Bacteroidaceae > HGM04593. Next base: position 10,048 of record JAZSIU010000013.1, on the reverse strand, counting down.
TCCAAGGTATTCGCCCGTGAGACGGCACTGCTTTCGGCTGTAGGTCTCAAGCATCGGACACAGCTCGCAACAGACCTTGTCTTCGGGGAAATGCACCGTCGCTTTTGCGTAGGTGTAATAGCGCACACCGCTTTCAAATCTCGGCATTAGAAGTCCTCCAACGCCGCCAGCACCTTGGCCATATCGTTTGGCACTTCGGGAGTATCAAATGCTCCCAAGGGGGCTTTTGCGGTAGAATTTACGGCAGACGTCTCAAATATGTAGCTGCCGTCTTCTTTGCGTTTTGCCAACAAAACCGTCGAGAAAAGACTTTCCAACACGACCTTTTCCAGCTTACGACCGTTGGTCTTGATCCGTGTAAACGAATAGCCGAGATCATCCCTTATGGTCTCGCTATGCATCACAATCACTACGGTCATATCCTCTCTCAAGGTGGATGCCATTTCGCAGATCGCCCAAACGTACTGCGTAAGGTCTATCCACTTGGCGAATCCCTGATTGTCGCCCATTGCACGGACTTCTTTGTCGACCATTGCCGTGTTAAGGGTGTCAATAACTACGGTTTTAATGCCGGTACACTTTTCGCTGAGGTCCAACAGACGCGTCTGTATTTTGGCGAGGTCACGTGTTGCCAGAAGGTTTTTGCGCTCAGTGTTGTACTGTGTCCTCCACCCCTTCCACGCAAGACCCTTTTTGTCGCAGTCGATGTAATAGGTTGTAGCAGGATCAAGCGTACGCATAGCTGTTGTCTTTCCGCTTCCGCTTTCTCCCATTACGCATATTGCTTTACTCATTTCATTTCACCTCCTCGGCTTCAAGCCAATATATTGCCACGCCGTCCCCCGCAAGCGGTATCTCCTCTCGCATCGGGATACGGGCTCTGTAGGATAGATTTGTAACCGCCTTTTTCGGCGTTGGGGCTCTCGTTACCCCGAGAAAAATACTCCTCGGCTCTTCGGTATCAACGCCTCCGTCACCGTATATGTGCTTTTCTCGGCGGTATACCCGGTAGATTTGCACACTCATTTTTTTCCTCCTTTAATCTATGCACACACGATGGTCGTGCAAGCATTCGTCACAGTAATATGCCCCGTCAATGTAGACGGCCATCTCTTGCTGTATCGGCTCTCCGCACAGCTCACACTTTGGCAGACGTGCAAGCGCTGTTTCAAGCCTGTCGCTGTGGGCTTCATATTGATATAAACTGTCGGGACAGTATGTCATTAACTCACCCCTCTACAAATTTCTGCTATTCCACGCATCACGTACAGCGCACAAGGTAACGCTATACCATTGCCCCACATCTTGTACTCGGCAGAATCTGTCCATAGCTTGTTGTACCACGTCAGCATTTGCTTTCTGCCGTATGTTTTGGGCTCTCTGCCGTTAATAACATCATAGGTCGTGCGCACCTCAGTCCAGAATGCATATTCCTCGTCGGTGAGATCTTCTTTGGGGTCTATGTGTCCCCATGTGTCGGGAAATCCTTGTAACCTTGCGCATTCGGTTGGGGTAAGGCGGCGGACGATGTAGCGCATCCCCAAATTGATAACGGTCTTTGTGAGGTGCGACCCCGCCGCATGAGTCCCGCAGGCTATCGTCCGAGCGACGCTTTCTGGAGCCTGCAGCAAATCCTGTTGGTGCGGTGCGTCGGCGTTGTTGTCTGTGATGAATTCATGTATCTCGTCGTGCGTGGGGTGAATAATGGCATCAGGAACGATGTAGCGGACACGAACAACGTTGTTTGAATTGGCATTATTGCTTGCTCGGCTCTGTAGTGCGCCCGTCATCTCTGGATACTCCGTAGCATTTCGGCAATCTACCCCATACGCTACCGATTGTACCACGCCGTTTTGATAACCCGGATTCGTGCCATTTACTATCGTGTTCGCCACACCATCTTCTCTAAAGCACTGGCTCTCTGCTTTCATTTGAGGATAAAAACTGGCGACGTGGCCTGCATACGCCACGCCGGACGGTCCTTTTGCCCCGAGCGTGTTGCCGAGATTTTCCAGCACAGCGAGGCTCTGTTGCTTTGAACTGCAGGCAAATGTCTTCCCCACCACGAACATGTCCGTATAGGCATCCTGCCCCGAATAACTGCCGGGATGACTGTTTGCCATGAGCGGCCCCACCGTCCGTTGGTAGGTTTCGGCGTAGCACACCGCAGGGCGGTCGATGGTGTTCGGGGTGTAGCATACGTCCTCTCTCACGCCTTTGCCGTTGCATCCTGCCGTGTCGGCTCGGTCTATTCCGTTGCCTTGCAGACAGTATACGGGAGCTGGTTCTATCACCGCAGGCACATTCCCGTGCATCTCTGCTCGAAGTGTCGGACTTTTTCCGTCGGTGCGGACGTTGACCTGCTGTCCGCCTTGGTCGTCGAGGATGCATTTGTTCACGACGGGTTGGATGACTCCCGTCGTGAATCCAGGGCGAGTACCGTTGCAGAGCGTTGTCGCTGTTTCCTCATATACACGGACGTTTTCAGGGCGGAATCCGAGCGGCCAACCGTATGCTATGCCGATTGCTCCCGCTCTATCATCTGCTCCAAGGCTTCCTTCAGCATCGGCGGCAGTTCTTTGCCACGGCGTTCCGCTCTCCGCAGGATACCCTCGCAAGCCTTCGCGCTCAAATAGTATTTTTTCGGCGCATTCGCCTCTAAAATCTGCGACAAGGTAGATTCTACGGCGACGTTGGGGGACTCCCCAGTATTGAGCGTCAAAAACTCGGTAAGCAATGCTCCATCCGTCTCCGACGTAACTGTCGGCGTAGGCCCATCCTGCTTTCGGAACCGCAGGCATAACGGCTGACGGCTCGACGATTTTGATGAGCTCTTCGAGGACGATGCGGAAGTCCTCTCCTTTGTTACTACTGAAAGCTCCGGGGACGTTTTCCCAAAGAGCGTATCTTGGATATATGCCACTTGTTGCTTCCCTCATTTCCTTGATGATGCGGACAGCTTCCATAAACAGTCCGCTGCGTGTGGTTTCGTCGTCGCCGTTCTCGGTGTGCTTCAGTCCTGCACGTTTGCCTGCCACGGATAAGTCCTGACACGGGCTGCCGAAGGTGATAATGTCGACGGGTTCGATTTCTCCTCCGTTGATTTTGCTGATGTCTCCCAAGTGCTTCATTTTGGGAAAACGATTCTTTGTGACCGCTATCGGGTAGGGCTCAACTTCCGATGCCCACACGGGCGTTATCCCACACAAAGATGCGGCAAGCGGAAAACCTCCGCTACCATCAAACAAACTACCAAGATTCACTGCTCACCATCCTCCAGCACATCTTCAAGCATCAAGGTCACGACCCCAGGGAGAAATAGCGCAGCACCCTTTATAAGCTGACGTACAAACCACTCACACGACATTGCCGGGTCGGTGTCCGCCCTGCCTATTGCGCCGAGGATCAGAATGCCCCCTATAATTCCGCACACAGCCGATGCCGCTATGAGGGCAAATTTTATTATCTGCTTAACCTTCACGATGTCTGTCCTCCCCCGTGTTGTTCATACCGAGAATATGCCGTGCAACCCGTGTTATCTCTTCGTCGTCCTTGCGTTTTGTCTCGGCCTCCGCTACACGGTATTTGTCATACAACATCCAGTGCTTTTCATTGTTGCTCATGTGCTTTTTCATACTGCTTAACCTCCTCGGTCATATAACTCTCTGCTCTCCGCTCAAGAGACCGCCTAACAGCGTTTCGGGCGGCAAGCGTGTAAGACCAGCCAATCCGCAAATCTGCTCCACAGACATTCTGGACGGGTCTGTAAGGTACTGTCTCATCGTCGGAAGCGACACACCGCAAGCCGATGCCATCTCTTTGACCGTGTAGCGATAGGCTGTACGCAACAGCGACAGGTTTATTTGCAGATTCTGTATTGCGTTGATTCGGCTTTTCATAGTAGGCCTCCTTTTGTGTGACGTACGTAGCAAGTTATTCCTCAACATTGGACTTCACAAGTCCATTTTGAGCGAAAAAAATTTGTGACGGATTTTCAATTTGAAGCGCATCAATCATTTTGTTCGCCTCATCAATACCGAATGTTCCCTTTTTCATTTTTCTTGAAAAGGTGCTTTCGGACACACCAATAAGCCTTGCCACCCTTGCCTGGGTAAGTCCGTTTTTTGCAAATTCGGCCCGAAGTGCGTTTGCGTTCATTTTTGTCCCCCTTCCATCAAGCTTTTGTTGTTCTTATTTTACCACACCAAAATGGACTTGTCAAGTCATTTTTAAAAAAATATTTTTTATTCTTGCAAATTTTCAAGTCCCGTGTTATAATATACGCGTTCCAAGAAAGGAAGGATTTTTGTGACCCTCGGTGAAAAGATTCGTTATTACAGAAAAAAGGCAAACTTCACCCAAGCCGAGGTGGCCGAAAAGCTTGGGTTTTCCAGAGAAAACATATACAAGTATGAAAAGGGCGTTATCACCAACATTCCTTTATCACGCCTTGAAGGGCTTGCCGCATTATTCGATATAAGCCCTTCTGAACTTGTAAATTGGGATGACGAACAAGAAAAGCCCACCCCCGATAACGAGGATGAGCTTGATATGGCCGAAGTAGTCAGCCGCCTCTCAAACGAGGAGCTGTATGATCTTTTGGACGCTGTTAACAAGAGGTTGAGGGAGCTTAACCGTTAGATATGCCTCCTTTCCGGACGCATCTCAACAGAGCCCAAGCTTCATGCTTAGGCAGTCGGCTCAAGGCTGCAAGTACGTCCCTTTCAAGGTCGGCTCTGTTTTCGGTTTTGCCCCCGAGCAAAGCGGCATCTGCTTTGCGGGTGGTCTGTTGTTTCAAATCTGTAATCATCATATCGATATTATAGAACAGTTGTTCGTTTGTGTCAATACCTTTGGCGTATCTTTCGTGTTATTTTTTTATACGCTTGCTGTGACGGTTACGATTTGAGCGGGAGCAGTCTTTTTCCTCATTGCTTTCTACCTCTTTCGGGTTGGAGTTTTAATTTATAATCAAGCGGTTTTCCGCTTTAGTTTTTATGAACGGCGAGCCGCCGCCTGTCGCCAAACTTGCAAACGGCTCACCGTCAGCACAAAGGCTGAGAGGGTCGTATTGACCGCTTTTAGCCTATCAAATTACACAATGCAAGTCAATACGGAAATAACAAGCGGTGATTGTTATACTACAATTTTGCTTGCTATACACGTATTTTCGGGCAGGGAGGGGCTAAATGCACAAAAAATTTAGAGCGTTATACGACGAAAACAAGCCGTACAACATTTGCTTAAGCTGTCCGCACCTTGGAACGAGCTGTGACGGGCCAAACTTCTTGGCAATGTCTTTTGAGCGTTGGGTCGAATGGTGCACCATAAGAGCTGACCAGCTTGATATGACCCACGCCGACATAGCGGCACAGGCCGGCATAGCAAAGGGAACGGTAGACAGCATTCTATCCGGCCGAAGCGGAGACGTGCGCCGTGAGACAATGGCGGCAATAACTCACGCCCTTACGGGGGATTGTTGGGGGCAGTATCCTTGTCACGATCTATACACGGCTCAAAGAGATACCGCAGATTTAGCCGACGACCTAAACGACGCCAACGAGGAGATAAGTCGCCTTAAGGCTGAATTGGAAAAGCAGGAGGGCTCGCGCACCCGTCAGGTAGATTTTCTTCGGGAAGAGATAGCGGCAAGAGACCGTCGTATAGACATACAAAACAAAGCAATGTCCCGTCACGAAAAGCACATAATAATTTTAGCCGTTGCCTGCGGCTTTCTTGCGCTTCTTATAATAGCGTCCTTAGCCGCAGACGCATTTTTAAGCGGTATAGGCTGGATAAGGGGATAGGAACATGGCAAAGGCAAAGAAGCTCCCCTCGGGCTCTTGGAGGGTAAACGCCTACATCGGCAGGGATGAGAGCGGCAAGCAGATCCGTAAAAGTTTCACGGCCGACACAAAAAAGGCCGCCGAGCTTGCGGCAGCGCAGTACGTAGCCCAAGAGCATCACGAAGCCGATCCGCAAAACTTGAGCGTCGAAAGGGCTATCGAGCAGTACATAGAAAGCAAGTCAAACATACTCTCTCCCGCTACGACACGGCTTTATCATTCTACCCTTAAAGCGTTGCCGATAGGATTTGTGCGGCTTCCCGTTTCTACGTTGACAAACACTGACATACAAAGAGCTATAGACCAATACTCTGTGGGTCGCTCTCCAAAAACCGTGGCAAACGCCCACGGCCTTATTACGGTATCGCTTTCTCAAATAATGCCGGAGAGGGTTTTTCGTGTATCTCTGCCCCAAAAGAAGAAAACCGAAATACACATACCCTCAACCATCGAAATAAACCTTTTAATGTCACGCTTTGCAAATACCCCTTACGAAGTACCCGTTGCTCTCGCCGCTTACATGGGGCTGCGCCGCAGCGAGATAATAGCTCTGGAGTGGAAAGACATTGATTTCACCCGAGGCACCTTAAGCGTAAACAAGGCAAAGGTCTTGGGCGAGGACAAGCAGCTTCACGAAAAGCCGACAAAGACCACAGCAGGCACAAGAGTGTTGACGATGCCTGACACAGTAAAAGATATTCTTTTCCGACAAGACAAAACAGAGCCCGTCTGTCGGTTAAGCTATAATACCCTTTCAAACTTCCGTACAACCGTTGCAAAGATCGAAGGTGTGCGCCCGTTCAACTTTCACGCCCTGCGACACTATTACGCCTCTGTGCTTTTGTCGCTCAACGTCCCAAACAAGTACGCTCAAGAGCGCATGGGACACGCTACGGACAATATGCTGAAAAATGTTTATCAGCACCTTATGGAGGACAAACAAAAAGAGGTCGACGCCCTCGTTAACGGCTTTTTTGGAGGGCCAAAGCCGTAATTGAACACGTTATTTTTGCACTAATAAAAAGGAAGAAGTGAACACGAAAGTGTACACAAGTGCCCGATTTCACAAAAACGCACTTTCGAAAAATGTACACATATTTGCACAAAACGTTTACCGCGCACGATACACCCAATTTAATAAATTACATTTTTCTTCTTTTCTATTTGTAGTATTTTTGCGCTTTTAAAATGTTCGACTCCTGTCACTCGGACCAAAAGTGGGAAGTTTAATGCTTCCCACTTTCTTTTTGTCTTTTCCCTATTTTTCATTGATTTTGCTATATTTTTGCAACTTCACCCTTTTAAATGTTGCAAAATACGATGTTTTTAGAGTGAAAAAATTTTTCACTTTTGAAAGGTTTTTTGCTGTCAAGTGAAAGATTTTCAATAATTAGTGTACACGAAATTGAACACATATATTGTACGAAAAGTGTTAGGGTTTTACCTGTCACTCGTTTTGAGGCTAATTTAAGCCGCAAATAGTCAACTCTTTTACGGCAATTTTGGGCAATAAGAAAAGAGCCGACCGTTTAAGTCGACCCTTTCCAGAGAGGAGGAGTATGAGAAAGAAGGAGTTAGTTAAATAATAATTCCGCTGTATCCAAGCTGGGAGACAAGCGCTTTTACCTCGGCAAGGGTGATATAGCCCTTGTCCTCTATCGGTGCAACAAACTCATCATAGCAGACGTTGAGATCCACGTCTCCTTTTATGCCGTCGATCTTGCCCTTGTTCGACCACTGCCAGATGGCGGCCATCGGATAAGACAGCTTGTTTCTGTTGTCCTTTGGAGCATCCGTTATTTCCTTCTGTGCGGTCGAAGGATAAGCGGCGTACCAAAGGTCGTATTTTTCAAGCAAGGCGTGGTCTATGCGGTTGTCAAGCCAGTCCTTATTGGTGTATATACCCGCACGAAAGCCTGCGTTAGAAAGCGTCTCAAGCCAAAGAGCAAGGTGCTTTGATATTACGGTTTTACCAAGTATCTTGTGCTTGGCAAGCTCCATATCGTACCACACACCGTACTGGGGATTATATTTCTTTGCGTACTCCAAGGCCACGGCGGCTTCTTTGGCTACGCCGCTTTCGGTTATGGCCGACGCAGCAAAGTACAAGCCGTAAGGAATGCCAAGCCGTATACAAGCCTCTATGTTGCGCTCAAAGCGGCTGTCCTGCGCAGTACCCTGCGTTGCTCGCACTATGACAAAATCTACCTCAAAAAGCAGTTTGTCCCATTCGATGTCGCCCTGTGCCGTGGAGACGTCTATGCCGTACAATTCAGTCATTGTCGGTCTCCTTTATTTCGGGCAGTCCCGCTATGCTTGTAAGCAGTGATGCAATACCCGCCAGTAAAGAGGTAGAGCCAACAAAAATCCAGTTGACTTCACCCATTGCCGCAGATGTGCCGATAGCCGCTACTGCGGTCTGTGCGACAGTCTTTATAGCTCGTATGCCTGCCGCTTTTATCCACACTTTAAATTTCTTCATATTGTATACCTTCCTTATTCTTCGTGAGGGTATTCCCTACCCTCCATACGATCGAGACGATGGTGTGCCTGCTTTGCACTTGCCTCGACCTTTGATATACGGGTGTAAAGCTCGGTGTTTATTTTGCGCTGTTCTCGCTGTTCGGCTTTTATTTCGTCGGTGTTGGCCTTGATGTACCCAAGTTCCGACATCATTACGCCGCTCTGTCGGCCTTCGTCTTTGTTGTCCTTTGCTTTTGACCGTGCAAAGCCAGCATAACTTATCACTATGCCGAGGACGGTACAGGCAAGGGCTACGGATATGTACTCTATCATCAGCTCTGCACCTCCTCAACCGTGCCGAGGTCCTCCCAGTTCACGCCGGAGGTACCGGGTGCCCACACGTTACCGTCCTGACCCGACCGCCAAACATGGCCGTCATAGGTGCAACAATCGCCGGTGTTGTAGGGCGAGGTCGCAAAAGAAATAAACGGCAGCGCTTTTCGGGGGTCGCTTGACCAGTAAAAGCCCCACTGTGCAGGGAGCTCCTCGGGCTGTGCGGTGAATACCGTGCTGTCGTAGGGCTGTATCAGTTTAACGGCACGACCCGCAGCGGAACGACAGACAAATCCGACGGGGCGTTCAAGCATATTCTTCTTTGCCCTTGCGGCATCAAAGCTCGGAAGGTAATCCTCTTCGGCTATTATCTCTGTACCCGTCATATCGGCAGAGCGTGTCTGAAGCTCGGCGGCTATCATTTTAGCCGACCTTCTTAACGTTTCAAGTATCAATTCGGCGTTTGTCATACGTCATTTACACCCTCTCTTATAGCGTTTGCCATTTCGGCTGCCGACACCGTAGAGCCGTCGTTTTGCGGCTCGTTGGGCGGCTGTTCGTTTTCGGGATAAAACGTTCCCGTAGCCTCGTCGTACAGCCATCCGTCGGGCGGCGTGGGCTGTATAAACCTTGCGTCGCCTTCTGCGGTCGGGTCGTAGCCCCACCCCTCAAAAACATTGTCGGGGGCTTCGACGAAAAGGTCGGTCGGAGGAAAACGCCCCACCGTTGCGGCGACCGTCGGGAATACGCTTGTCGCATCCCAATGTACTATGTTGTCTCGGATTTTAAATACTTTCATAGGATATTCTCCTTGTATTATGTGGTAGTTTCTCTCGATTACAAGGCCTCGTTAACGGTTAAAACCGACGCATCTGACAGAGTGGGTACAGACAAACGAATATACGCCATAGTTTCAATGCTTTTGTTAAGTCCGTAGTTCGCAAGATTGTCTGTAATAGCGTAAATTCCGTTAGCAAGAGCTTCGGCGACAGGCGTACCCTCCAATACATTCAAGACTGTAAACGAAGAATCATAAAAAACAATTTTTGTATTGCTTTCTGCTGCGCCGCCAATTTCCTTAAATCGCAAAGTATCTCCAAATTTCGCAGGAATAAAGCCTGTAACTTTATAAGAAGCAAAAGCGACCTCTGCACCGCTCGAATTAAGACGATAGCCGTCTTTCCAACCCTTGCCGCCATTGTAAGGCGTGTTGTCACTTGTAATGGATCTTGTAATCCAATTTGTCGGAGTTGTAACAGAGGGACTTTCGCTTGTCAGCGGTTGAAAATAGGTTATAATGCAGATGCCGTTGCCGCCTGCACCGCCTGCGCTGTTGTAGCCACCGCCGCCTCTCGCCGCAGTACCACCGACACCGCCTGCGCTTCCGTTTGTTGAGCCGTTGCCGC
>JAZSIU010000061.1:0-62274 GCA_045533955.1 Bacteroidaceae bacterium | reverse complement strand
TTTATTTTTGTTTTTATTGTAAGGAGCGGTAGGAGTTTGCGTGCATTTGTATAAAAATAAATAGAGGCTGAGTGAAAAAATCACTCAGCCTCTACGCTATAAATAATTATTATAGTTACTTAATAAAAACCTTACGTCCGTTTACAATGTAGATGCCCTTTTCGGGATTCTCCACACGGCGGCCGCTGAGGTCGTAGTAAACAGCCTCGCCCTGCTCGCTCTCCACGCTCTCGATGGCTGTTGCATCGCTTCCATCAGAGCTCATTTCAACGATATTTTTAAAGTCTTTCCAGACGTCGGTGCTCTCGTATGTGCTCTTGGCGCCTGCGGGAACGTAAAGGGTGCAGTTTGTTTTACCAACACCATAAAAAGCATCGTAGCCGGGTACAAACAGATTCTCGGCCGCGATGTGTGAAGTAATGCTTTTAAGGCCGTAGCAACAACTGAACGCCAAATCGCCGATGCTTGTAACACTCGCGGGAATTTCAATGCTTGTAAGGCCGTCGCATAATTCGAACGCATAGTTGCCGATGCTTGTAACACTGCTTGGAATTTCAATGCTTGTAAGGCTGCGGCAATAAGCGAACGCCCAATCGCCGATGCTTGTTACACTGCTTGGAATTTCAATGCTTGTAAGGCTGCGGCAATAAGCGAACGCCCAATCGCCGATGCTTGTTACACTCGCGGGAATAATAGAATTTTTACAACCTATAATCAAGGTATTTGATGCAGTCTCAATAATGGCATTACAATTATTGCGACTATCATAAACGCTATTTCCATCATCCACGACAATGCTTGTAAGGCTGTCGCAAGAAGAGAACGACCTATTGCCGATGCTTGTTACACTCGCGGGAATTTCAATGCTTGTAAGGCCGCTGCACCATCTGAACGCTTCGTCGCCTATGCTTGTTACACTCGCGGGAATAATAGTATTTTTACAACCTAAAATCAATGTATTTGATGCAGTCTCAATAATGGCATTACAATTATTGCGACTATCATACACCGTGTTTCCCTCATCAACGACAATGCTTGTAAGGCCGTTGCAAGAATAGAACGCGTCGTCGCCTATGCTTGTAACACTCACGGGAATTTCAATGCTTGTAAGGCCGTAGCAATCAGAGAACGCACTGTTGCCGATGCTTGTTATACCCGAGGGAATTATAGTATTTTTACAACCTATAATCAAGGTATTTGATGCAGTTTCAATAATGGCATTACAATTATTGCGACTATCATAAACGGTATTTCCCTCATCCACGACAATGCTTGTAAGGCCGCTGCACCATCTGAACGCTTCGTCGCCTATGCTTGTTACACTCGCAGGAATCTCGACACTTGTAAGGCCGCTGCATCTATGGAACGCTCCGTCGCCTATGCTTGTAACACCCTCAGGAATTTCGACGCTTGTAAGGCCGTAGCAAAAATAGAACGCATAGTCGCCGATGCTTGTAACACCCTCAGGAATTTCGACGCTTGTAAGGCCGTAGCAATCAGAGAACGCCAAATCGCCGATGCTTGTAACACCATTACCAATTGTAACGTTTGTAAGGCTGGTACAACCATAGAACGCATAGTCGCCGATGCTTGTAACACTATAAGTGATACTATTGTAAGTAACACTTGCGGGAATAGTTACTGCAACGGAGTATTCGTTACTACCGCTTGTTACCTCAACGGTTTTATCCTTAAAGGATAAAATGTTGTAATAAATTTCATCGACCTCAAAATCTTGGGCACTTGCCACTGTGCAACAAAGCAGTAACAGGGCTGTCATTAGTTTCTTTAAGTAATTTTGTTTCATAATGTTAATTTATTATATATTGCTGTTATAACTATTGTAAAAATAAGTCAGGCACGCGGCCTCTGCAACAAGATAGAGACAACAACCACAAGGCCTATACACATTGGATAGTAAAGATTGGGGATAATCTCGAGAGGCGACACCGACGCAAGCCCCGATGCCATTAGCAGCTGCGCACCATAAGGCAAGACACCCTGCACAAAGCAAGATGTTGTGTCGAGCAAGCTGGCTGTTCTACGCGGCACAATCCCGAATTTATGCGAAATATCGCGCGAAATTTCACCTACCGTCAAGATGGCAATGGTGTTATTGGCCGTACAAACGTTGGCAAGCGCCGTAAGCAGACAGATAGACGCCTCGGCCACCCTGCGCGAACGTATGCGCAGCGTAACAATACGGATAAGAAAATCCATTCCACCGTTTATGCGCACAATCTCAAGCAGTCCACCCGCGAGCATAGTAACTATAATAAGCTCGCACATCGACGAAATACCTGTGCCGCAGGCGGTAAAAAACCCAATAACATCCATATTACCGCAGCACAGCCCTATAATACCCGCAATAAGCAGACCCAAAATAAGCACCAACAGCACATTGACGCCAAAGAGCGCCGTCGCAATGACCACAAGATAAGGGATAACCTTTACAAAATCGGCAAAGGAAATTTCGGGCGCGGCAGCGTCGGCAAACGAGGCACCGCTAAAGGCATAAATCAACAGCGCAGCAACCGCTGCCGGCAGCACCAACCGTATGTTAGAGTGGAATTTCGAGCGCATCGAGCAGCCTTGCGTCTGCGTAGCCACAATCGTAGTATCCGAGATAAACGACAGATTATCGCCAAAGAACGCACCACCCACGACAATTGCCACAAGCCACCCCACACTGCAATCCATCTGCGCCGCCAGCTGCGTTACGACAGGCGTGAGCGCCACGATTGTACCCACCGATGTTCCAATGGACATTGAGATAAAGCAGGCCGCCACAAACACTCCCGCCGGCAGAAAATTCCCCGGCACAAAATGCAGCGTGAAATTAACCGTCGCATCGACAGCCCCCATAGCCTTAGCCACCGCCGCAAAAGCCCCCGCAAGCACAAAAATCCACACCATATACATAATACGAGTGTCGGCCGCACCGCGCGAGAAATTATCAATGCGCTCGGCGAGCGTATTTCCGCGGGTAATTGCAATTGCATATACCGACGCCACCACAAAAGCCACCGCAATGGGGATACGATAAAAGTCGCCTGCCACAATAGAGCCCACAAGATATATCACCAGCAGAACCATCACAGGCGATAGGGCCAGAAGGCCCCGCATCACATTTTTTCCAAACATAATTATTTATATAACAAAAAGATACAAGGAATTTTAGAAAGGTCGGGCACAGAGCCTCGCCACTCTTTCAGCGTGCGGGTGCGCACATACTCGTCGGCGCAGGTAAGATTGGCCGCTATGCAGAGTTTCGTCTGCGGACGGCAATTCTTTATAATATCCTCGACCATTTTACCGTTGCGATAAGGCGTCTCGATGAACAGCTGTGTCTGCTGCTCGTTATATACGCGCTGCTCGAGCTGCCTCAGGCGGCGCGCACGCTCGTCGGGCTTTATGGGCAGATAACCGTGAAAGGCGAAGCTCTGTCCGTTGAAGCCCGATGCCATCACCGAGAGGATTATACTCGACGGGCCCACAAGCGGCACCACTTTCAGCCCCTTGCGCTGCGCAATTGCAACAACGTCGGCGCCCGGGTCGGCAACGGCGGGACAGCCCGCCTCGGATATTACCCCCACAGAGTGCCCGTCGCAGAGCGGTTGCAGATAGCCCGCAATATCCTCGGGCGCAGTGTGTTTGTTAAGCTCGTAGAATTGCGAGCCGTCAATATCGAATTTCGGGTCGGCTTGACGCAGAAAGCGTCGCGCTGTACGCACATTCTCGACAATAAAATGTCGTATGCCCGAGATAATCTCAATATTATGCGCCGGAAGCACCTTATCGAGCGGTGTCTCGCCCAACGTTACCGGCAGAAGATACAATGCAGTCTCCATACTATTTTTGATACGTTTTTTTTACAAATGCCACAAGGCCACACTCGTAGGGGTGGTCGAGGTACTGAATATCGTCGCCATCTGCCCTATGCAACAGCAGGCGGCAAAGAAGCCAAAGGTCGTGCCCCGAGAGAAAAATCATAGTCTGTGCAAAAATATAAAATTCAAGACAGAAAAGATACGATGCAATAATGCCGAGGAACAACGTCAATGCCAATGGGATAAGCGCCACACATATATAATCTCTCTTCGAGAGCGGCGTGATAGTAATATAGAAAGATGTCAAACGCTTGAAACTCATCACCGCCTCAACATCTTTTTTTCCACCCTTGGTAAAGAGCGACAACACCCTTTTATGAATCTCTTCATACAATAAAATAGAGCAGATATATGGTAAAATGCCACACGTAAGAACAAAGAGGGGGAAATTATCTAACGTGCCACTCAAAGAAACTAAAGAAATAAGAAGAAAAAAGAAAAGATTAAACGGATAGAAGGAAACGCCGTGCCTTATATTTGACAAAAATGTAAAGAAATAGGCAAAAATCACTCCAAGACAATACGGGAACATAGAATCACGAATATCCGCATTGTGCGAGACGTAAAAATAGGACAGCAGAAGAGCAAAAGGGGCCGGCAGAAAAATTGCCGCACCAACAGTCTCCAGCTTATAGTTAAACAAATTCTGCACATTATAGCCCTCGTGCTTCATTTTGCGACACAAGGCATCGAGGCGCTCCTTGTGCCGTAGTTCTTCTGTCGATAATTTCTTTTCTTTTTTATTACTCATAGTAATACTATTTTAGTCGGGCAAAGTATTTGCAGCGACAGGCATAGTAGCGCCACAGGATAGAGAATCGCCCGCGCTGCGGAATATCCTCGAGCCGCGCGGCAGCAATATTTTCCTCTCTTTTTTTGTCGTACCGCCCCTTTATGCGGTTAAATTCGCGTCGCGCCTCGCGCACAGCCTTATAGTCGGCCACACTGCCCGAGAGCAGAAATTTCAGCGCCGCCACATAATCGAGCATCGTGCGCACGCGCATAACCCCCGCAAGCTCCCTCTGCGGCAGATTCTTATAGAGCATCAGCAGATTATTGCGGAAATTCAGGAAAGTCTTTCGCGGATTTTTGTAGTTGAGCGTAGCCCCTCCGACGTGATACACTACACTCGCGGGCACGCACACAATGCGTCGGCCGCGCGACCTTAATCGCCAGCATAGGTCAATCTCCTCCATATGAGCAAAAAAGGTGCCGTCCAATCCACCTACGGCGCGAAAATCCCCTGCACGAATCATAAGCGCCGCGCCCGTCGCCCAGAAAATATCGCACACAGCATCATACTGCCCCCTGTCCTCCTCGACAGTGTCGAAGATTCGTCCGCGACAGTAGGGGTAGCCGTAACGGTCGATAAAGCCTCCCGCCGCCCCCGCATACTCGAAATGCGTCCTGCGTTTATAGTCGCGCAGCTTGGGCTGACAGGCCGCAATTGTAGCGTCGGCCTCCATTGCCTCGAGCAGCGGTGCGAGCCATCCGTCCGTTACCTCAACGTCCGAGTTTAAGAGTACAAAATAGTCGGCCTCGACACTTTGCAAGGCACGATTATACCCCTCGGCAAAGCCCCAATTCTTTTGCAACTCGATGAGGGGAACCGACGGAAACTCGCTGCGCATAAGTGCCACCGACTCATCACTCGAGGCATTATCGGCGACAATTACCTGCGCCTCGGAGCCGCTCGCGGCAATCACCCCGGGCAGAAACCTGCGCAGCATCGGGGCGCCATTGTAATTTAATATAACTATTGCGACCTTTGCCATAGCCTCATCCTAAGAATTCGTCAACCAACAGCGCCGAAGCATCGTCGTTAAAGCCTCCCAGACGCACGCGCACCGTATTATTCACAAGCATCTTATTATAGGGCGCCTCGACACGAATATAATTTTCGGTGAAGCCACCCATCGGCATTCCCTGACGAGGCTTCTCGAACAGCACGACAGCCTCGCGTCCACAGTAGCGCTCGTAGAAGGCGCGACGCTTCTGTTCGCTCAATTCTATGAGCAGACGGCTGCGGCGATGCTTCTCGGCGGGCGGCACGACCCCTGCAATTTTCAGAGCCTGCGTGCCGGGACGCTCCGAATAACTAAAGACGTGCAACTGCGAAATATCGAGCCCCTTAATAAAATTATATGCCTTCTCGAAAAGTTCCTCACTCTCACCCCTTGTGCCCACAATTACATCCACTCCGATAAAAGCATCGGGCAGACGGCGGCGCACGGTGGCAATTTTCTGCGCAAAAAACTCAGTGTCGTAGCGGCGATGCATAAGCCTCAGCACCTCGTCGCTGCCCGCCTGAAGCGGAATATGCAGATGAGGCATAAAACTGCGCGACGAGGCCATATAATCAATAATCTCGTCGGTAATAAGATTCGGCTCTATTGATGATATTCGGTAGCGCTGAATGCCCTCTACCCCATCAAGAGCCTTTACAAGCGAGACGAAACTCTCGCCCGTCGTCTTTCCAAAATCGCCAATATTCACGCCCGTAATAACAATCTCCTTACCGCCCTCCTCGGCCGCTTTCTGTGCCTGCGCCACCAACGACGCAATCTCGGGGTTACGGCTGCGTCCGCGGGCAAAAGGTATTGTGCAATATGTGCAGAAATAGTCGCAACCATCCTGTACCTTTAGAAAATAGCGCGTGCGGTCGCCTCGCGAGCAGGAGGGCACAAAATTGCGCACATCCTTTGTGGGACGAGCATACCACTCACCCTCGCCCTCGTGCTTTTGCAGCGTGCCCAGATGCTCCAAAATATCACCCTTACGCTCAATGCCCAACACCACGTCAACACCCAATTCGCGTGCCAATTTCTCGGGCGAGAGCTGCGCATAACAACCCGTTACCACCACGAATGCCCCCGGATGCTGTCGCACCAGCTTATGAATGGCTTGTCGGCATTTTTTCTCGGCCTCTTGCGTAACGGCACAACTATTTACGACGCAAATATCAGCCTGCTCGCCCCGTCGCGCCGTGCGAATACCCGCCTCTTGCAGAGTACGTTCGATTGTTGCCGTCTCCGAAAAATTCAGTTTACAGCCCAACGTATAATAAACCGCTTTTTTATCCTTAAAAACCGAGTAGTCAATCATATAGATTATTTATTATTTAGTGCAAATTAAAAAACGCTACGAAAATAATATCTTTTTTCGAGAAACGACAGAAAAGCCGCAAACAAGTTGCGGCTTTTCTGTAATTATAGAGACCCGTTATAAGGGAATTTTTCTCAAAATAAAAAAAGAAGTTGTAGAACCGCAATCCCAAAAGCAGACACTCTGCACGGAGATTGCAAGTTCTAAAGAAACTTCTTTAATTGTTTAAATTTTACTTAGCGGGCTCGTTGGGGATAACCTCAGTAGCAACCTTGCCATCGTTCTCGGGACCGGGAGCAGCAGCAGGAAGCACCTCAGTTGCAGCAGCAGGAACAATGTCAGTAGCAACAAACTCCTCAGCAGGAGCTGCTGCCTCGTTTGATGATGCGTTTGAGCCACAAGCTGTCATAACAAGAGCCAAGCCGGCTACATAGATAAAATTCTTCATAACAACAAATAAAGTTTAATTCTCGCCTACTCCCTTTTTAGCGTTTCGGCAACCTCTCTCTTAAAACGGGTGCAAAGGTACAACTTTTTTTTAAAACACGCACACATTTATTTACTTTTTTTAATATCAATCAACTATTTTTTCAAAAATCTCGTATCCCCTCTATTTTTTGTCAAAAAAGTACCATATCGACAAGCAAAAAAGTCCACGAACACAAGAACAAAGTAGCAATAAATACAGAATCTATTTTTGTGTTTATCAATTCTGGTGCATAAATTTCCTAAGCCTTAACTCTAAAAAACAGAATAAGATGCATTAGTGGCGCAATTTTTAAAAAAAAATTGCGCCACTAATGCATCTGCCGGCCAAAAGCCGCAAATATATGTTCAAAGGCCGGTCGTTAAAAAGTCCTTATTATAAAAGCATCCGATAGCTTCTTTTTCCCGCTGCGTCCTTTACAACCACAATATAGGCAGCTGTGGGCAGTTTATCGGTTGCAAGCAGCAGACGCTCGCAGGCAGCCTCGGCAACAGTCTGCCCCAATTTTACACCACCCAGATTATAAAGTTCCACAATAGTGCCGGCTGTAAAATTACCCTCGCACAGCACACCGCCATCAACTGCCGAGAAGCGACACAACGTGCGCATCTCATCCACGCCGGTATCCTCCTTGCTCAAGGGGGTAAAGCGCAGGGTATAAGAGTATTTTTTACCATTTACAATTTGATACTCGGCAAGAGTACCTGTATTTACACCGCAGCTGCCGTTACCGATGCCTCGCTGAGCACAATCGAAATGAGCATAAATGTTACCCGGGGCAAGTTCCCACGCGTGCGTTGCTCCCTTGAGCGTAGCATCGTCGTAGAAAAGAGCCGAGAAGGCAACGTCGCCCTCGGTCTCGACCCTTATTCCGTTGCCCGTGGCAGGGTCTATTAGTGTAAGGTCGCGCAGATTCTCGCGGTTCCCCATACTCTGAGGCTTGGGATAGGGCTCGAACATATCGGCAACGGTGGTCGAGTAGCGTCCCAGCAGCGAACCCGTCTTGCGGTCGGCATAATTCTCCCACGGGCCGCGAGCATAATACTCGAGAGTGCAGAAATTCTCGGGGAATTCCATTCCCAATCCAACGCGGCGCACATTATTTGCTACCACCGAGTAGGTTGCGTCAAGCTCGACTACGCCGGTGTTATAGACTTTATATTCCCAAATGTAGTCGCAGTTGCGGCCACCCTCGGCCTTTACTGTCAGACGAACATAATCGCCTGTCTCCTCGACGATGGTCAGCGTGCGTGTGCCCACTCCGTTTGCAGGCGAGTAGTTGCTCTCGGTGGGGCCGTCATTCTCGACCCAACGATAATTCTCGTACTCGGGAGCCATAGTCAATCGCTCCACACCATCGACAACCCACGAATAGAAGAGGCCTGTGTTTGTAAATTTCACCGACACGCGGCTGTTCTTAATGTCATATATATAAGGATTAGTCTTATTATCAACCGTCAGAGGTTCGGCAGCCGCCTCTACGGTGGGAAGCGCCGCGGGACGCTCGCGCAGAGTATATTGCGCCGCGGCTATCGAGTAGTCGGCATCGGCCCACGATTGTGCCTTTTTCAGGCAAACATCCACATTGAGAAGCACCTCGGCGTCGCCCTCGGGGAGGGTGTATGTGAGCGGTACATTAACAAAGGCATTGGGCGCCGTTGCAGCAAGCTCGACACATCCCTGCTCCGTCTCTACTCCATCAACGAGAATCGCATAGCGCAGATAGAAATTATCGAGCGAGAGGAATGCATACCTATTCTGAATCTGCAAGCGCTTGGCCGTTTTTGAGAAATTCTTGAATTTTATATACTGATAGACGCTCTTAACCTCGGTAAGTTCGGGACTCCACGCACGGTCGGCCGAGACAAGACCGTTATTCACAAAATTACCCTGATGAGGGCCGGGATAATCGCTACCCGTGCGATACTTATTCACCCCATCGGCCTTAAAATCACCGTTCTTAATATCCTCGGCGTCGTAAATAGACTGATCGACAAAGTCCCATATACAACCGCCTATTCCGTATGTGCTGCTCTCGATAATATCCCAATACTCCTTGAGATTGCCCACAGCGTTACCCATTGCGTGGGCATACTCGCACATAAAATAGGGCTGTTGGCGCCAATTGTAGTTGGCCTCGCTGTCGCATTTTGATATGTTGGGGTACATTACCGACCACAGGTCGCTGTGCTCAGTGCCTCCGCGTGTAGCGCCCTCGTAATGTATGATGCGATTATCTATTGCACGCACCGCTGCGTATGTGTGGCCGAAATTCTTTCCGCCGCCACTCTCGTTACCCAAACTCCAGAAGATTATAGAGGGGAAATTGCGTCCGCGATAAACCATACGCACCGTGCGGTCGATATATTGCTCTCGCCAGCTATCCTCGTTGGTTATTCCGCCCTTTTCGCCTGCGGCGTCCCAATTGCGGTGGCACTCAAGGTCGGCCTCGTCCATACAGTAAAGGCCGAAATAATCGAACATCGAATACATCTTAGCCTGACGCGGATAGTGGCTGTTGCGGATTGTGTTCATATTGGCCTGCTTCATCATTTTAACGTCGGTGAGCATAGTCTCGACATCAATGGAGCGGCCGTGCACGGGGTGAGTATCCTGCGTATTTGCACCCTTGAAGAGAATTTTCTGTCCGTTTATATAAACGAGGCTGTTTTTTATCTCAATGTGTCGGAAGCCGTATTTTGTCGAAAAGACGTGCTCCTCGTTGCCCTTTGCATCTTTCTGTGCCACGGTAACGGTGTATAGATTGGGCGTCTCGGCCGTCCACGGCAGCAGAGACGAAAGACCCTCGAAGTTCACATTTGCAACCTTTTCCTTTTCGCCTGCCACAAACTCAAAATTAAGATTCTTTGTGGCAACTTCCGAGCCGTCGGGAGCGATAAGCGCCACCTCGACACTCTTCGAGGCAGCCTCGGCAGCACGATTATCCATCGTAAGCTCCACATTCATACTGCCTGCCGAATAATTCTGTGCCGCATCGAGCGTGCTTGTTATATAGTGGTCTCGCACAAAAGTCTCAGGCGTTGCGAATAGATAAACGTCGCGATGAATACCGCTCATATGCCACATATCCTGCCCCTCAAGGTACGAGCCGTCGCTCCATCGGAACACCTGCACCGACACATTATTCACGCCATTGCGCACAGCCTCGGTAACGTCAAATTCGGCCTCGTTGTTCGCGCCCTGAGTATATCCAATATACTTTCCGTTGACCCATACAAACGCCGCGCTGTAAATACCGTCGAAGTGTAGAAACACACGCTTGCCGTCCCAATTCTGCGGCAGCTCGAAATTACGACGATACGACGCCACAGGCTTCGGCAGCCCGCTGTTCATAACAATAAAAGGCGGATTATTTGCGAACGGATAATTTACGTTTATATAATAAGGTTCGCCGTAGCCCTTCATCTCGAGGCACGACGGTACCGAGATTGTATCCCAACCGCTCACATCAACGCCATCGCCCCAAAAGTCATCCTCACCGGGACGCTCGCTCACATCCTCGACCCAATTAAGACTCCACACACCGTTGAGCGACAGATAATTATCGCTCTTTGGGGCGAGCCACGGGAAATTATAACGTTCATCGGCCATCATCTCCTTTGTCGAGGGGTACGATATGTACGAAGCGCGTCCACGCTCCTTATTCTCCTCGAAGATAGTCTCATTTTCCCAATAGACAGGCTGCGGCAGATTATCGGGAGCAACCTTTGTCAGTCTGAAATAAGAATTTTGAGCCGTGGCCGACGTGCTCATTTTCACCATATTACCCGAGACTACAAAATAATACTCAGTACCCCAAGTTCCACCCGAAAGGCCCTTCAACTGATAGATTCCGGGCTCATTCTCGACGGGAGTTATATAAACATATTGGTTAGCATTACTGTACGAGGGGTCCCACAGAAGAGGTACTTTCAGGCCACCCAACGCCATATCGACAGCCTTACCGTCAAACGGGTTATACAGCTGAAAATAAGAGACATTATCCGCGGCGCGACGCAACTGCCAGATAAAATCGTCATAATCCTCCTCGGGGCAAGCATCGGCAAAGATACGCGCATCGTTGGCATTTACCCCACGGTCGTTGAGCGAATAGCCCGTTGCCACGTGAGTTAGAATATAGTGCTGCGAAGCCACAGGAAAGACAATATCACACCTCTTTTTTAAATCGACAAGGCGAAAATGAGTATTTTCGCTCCCAAGATTATCGCCCAGAGCAAGCTGAGCCGTTCCGTCCGCGGTTACCACCGCTCCACGGTCTGAAGCATTGAGCAACTGCACGACACCATTCTGCTCATCAAGCAACTTAACATAAAAAATCTGATTCGACGAAGCAGTAACGCTCCACTGCAACAGAGAGCCCGGCGCCGACGACGTAAGAGCCATATCAGCCACAACGCCAGACTCCTTATTATAAATCATAAAAAGAGGTTCCTCGTCGGAAACTGATACAAAAGCCCACTCCTGCCCCGCCGAATTCTCGTCAATCTCGGCCATAAAAATCTCGGTACCAAGCTCACGACTATCGCCATTGGTCATTGCAAGGCCATCGACAACACTCAAGATGCGATAGACACCCCCATCAAGAGGAAAATCGGCAGCCTGCACAAACACTGAAACACAGCACAAAAGTAGCGCCGCAAGCGCCACTCTGAGCGAAAAAAGATTCTTCATCATATAAAATTTCATTTTATTTATCCATTCAAAAAAGCAGATACACTTTACCCGCACAATATCGCAAAGGTAGCATTTTTTTACAATCATCACAATTATTTACGTTAAATTTGCCATTCGTTACCGCAAAGAGCATAAGAGACAGAGCGTTAAATAACCATTTTAATTGCCCATTAAGCAAAAAAAGAGTAAATTTGCAAGCATTTACCCCCCTTTTGCACAAAAACAGAATATTGTCAAATTTTCCATCACAAGCATAAACAGAAAATAAAACCCAATAAAGTATGAAAAGACATTCAGTAATTATGGCAGCAATGTTTATGGCCACAGCCGCAATAACCTCTTGCAACGAGAGCAGCGACAAGAGCCAAGCGCCCATCATCGGCAAAAAGCAGATGAAAATAGAGAATCGCCGCCTCACCCCCGAAGCCCTGTGGGCAATGGGACGCATAGGCGCAGTGAGCGTATCGCCCGACGCACAGAGTGTCGTTTATGGCGTCAGCTATTATAGTGTCGAGCACAACAAGAGCCACCACACACTGCACATTATGAGAGCCGACGGCACAGGCAGCAAACAGCTCACCACCACCGCAGCCAACGAGACAAGCGCCACGTGGATAAAGGGCGGTACCAAGATAGCTTTCCTCTCGAACGAGAGTGGCAGCAACCAAGTGTGGGAGATGAACCCCGACGGCACCGGCCGCAAGCAACTCTCGCACGAGGCGAGCGACATTGAAGGCTTCCTCTTCTCGCCCGACGAGACAAAAGTAGTGCTTGTAAAGCGCATAAAGATAAAAGAGAGCACAGCCGACATTCACCCCGACCTCCCCCTTGCCAAAGGCTTCGTCGTGAACGACCTTATGTACAAACATTGGGACGAGTGGATAACCGACGCTCCCCACCCCTTTATCGCCACATTCGACGGCAGTTCAATAGCCACCGACGGCAAAGACCTGCTCGAAGGCACCGCCTACGACTGCCCCAACCGTCCCTTCGGCGGCACCGAGCAGCTCGCGTGGAGCCCCGACAGCAAGAAACTCGCCTACGCCTGCAACAAAAAGACAGGCCGCGACTACAGCGTCAGCACCGACACCGACATCTATCTGTTCGACTTTGAGAGCAATGAGACACAGAATCTGTGCAAATTAGACGACGCCCGCTCGAACTACGGCTACGACACAGCCCCCAGCTTCTCGCCCGACGGCACCCACCTTGCGTGGCTCAGTATGAAGCGCGACGGCTACGAGAGCGACCAGAATCGTCTGTGCATTATGAACCTTAAAAGCGGCCAGCAGAGATACATCAGCGAAAAGCCCTTCGACAGCAACGTCGATAGCTACTGCTGGGCCGACGATGCATCGAGCCTCTACTTTACAGGCGTATGGCACGGTGCATCAATGATATACAACATCAGCCTCGACGGCAAGCTCACCCGCCTCACCGACGGCGACTACGACTATACCTCAGTGGCCACCCTCGGCAGCAAACTCATCGCCACCCGTCAGAGTATGAGCTCGGCCACCGAGATATTCTCGATGGAGCCCACAGCCGGCGCCCCCGTCAGCCAGCTGACACAAGAGAACAAACACCTATACGACCAGATGGACTTTGGAAAGGTCGAGGCACGCTGGTGCACCACCACCGACGGCAAGCAACTGCACTCTTGGGTAATATATCCTCCGCATTTCGACCCCAACAAAAAATACCCCACCCTACTCTTCTGCGAGGGAGGTCCCCAATCGCCCGTCAGTCAATTCTGGAGTTTCCGCTGGAATTTCCAGATAATGGCAGCCAACGACTACATTATCATCGCCCCCAACCGTCGCGGCCTTCCCGGATTCGGCCTCGAGTGGAACGAGAAAATCAGCGGCGACTACGGCGGTCAATGTATGCAAGACCTCTTCGCCGCCATCGACGACCTGTGCAAAGAGCCTTACGTCGATACCAACCGATTGGGCTGCGTGGGTGCCAGCTTCGGCGGATACACTGCAATGTGGATGGCCGGACACCACGAGAAGCGCTTCAAGGCCTTCATCGCCCACGACGGATTCTTTAATATGGAGCAACAGTATTTCGAGACCGAGGAGAGCTGGTTCACCAATTGGGACCTCGGCGGTGCCCCTTACGAGAAAAACGCAAAGACACAGCACTCATACGCAAACTCGCCCCACAAATTCGTCGATAAATGGGACACTCCTATTCTGCTCATCCACGGCGACCTCGACTACCGCATCCTATCGTCGCAGTCAATGGCCGCCTTCAACGCAGCAAAGCTCAAGGGAGTGCCCGCACAGCTTCTCCTGTTCCCCGACGAGAACCATTGGGTGCTCAAGCCTCAGAACGGCATACTGTGGCAGCGCACATTCTTCTCGTGGCTCGACAAATGGGTAAAAAGTGCAAAGTAACAGCCCCTTGCAAACAAAAAGAACACAAAATATTCAAAAAACATATTATCAATGAAAACTACACTTAGAGATTCGGCATCGGCACGTTGGTTGGTACTGATGCTATTGGCTTTGGCAATGTTCTGTTCATACATTTTTATGGACATCCTATCACCCATCAAGGATTTAATGCAATCGACACGAGGATGGGATTCAACAGCCTTCGGAACAATGCAGGGTTCAGAGACCTTCCTTAATGTATTTGTATTCTTCCTCATCTTTGCAGGTATCATCCTCGACAAGATGGGTGTACGTTTCACCGCACTCCTCTCGGGCGCCGTGATGCTCATTGGCGCCACAATCAATTGGTATGCCGTTACCGATATGTTTATCGGAAGTTCACTCGAGACGTGGTTCAACAACAACCTTAACTACATTCCCGGATTCGACGAGCTTGGAATATCGCCCTTCTATGCAGGAATGCCCGCATCGGCAAAATTCTCGGCCGTCGGCTTTATGATTTTTGGTTGCGGCGTCGAGATGGCAGGTATCACCGTCAGCCGTGGTATTGTAAAATGGTTCAAGGGACGTGAGATGGCATTGGCAATGGGTTCGGAAATGGCTCTTGCACGCTTGGGCGTTGCCACTTGTATGATTTTCTCGCCCGTTATTGCAAATATGGGCGGCAAGGTTGACGTATCGCGCTCGGTTGCATTCGGCGTGCTACTGTTGCTTATTGCACTCATTATGTTCATCGTATATTTCTTTATGGACAAGAAGCTCGACGCACAGACGGGCGAGGCCGAAGAGAAGGACGACCCTTTCCAGCTGAAAGACCTCGGACAGATTCTGACAAGCAGCGGATTCTGGCTTGTTGCACTGCTGTGCGTGCTCTACTACTCGGCCATCTTCCCCTTCCAGAAGTATGCTGTGAATATGTTGCAATGTAACCTCACGTTCAACGAGGTTCCCGCCGACTCTTTCTGGGCGAGCGACACTGTTGCCACACTCCAATATATTATAATGTTGGTGGTTGCCGGCGCATCATTTGCAAGTAACTTTATGAAGAAGAAAAGCGCCGAGTATGCTTGGACCTTTGTAGCCGTCATTTTCCTCGTTGCCTACTGCTATATGGGCTACGAGCGTCAGAGCGCATCGGCAGTATTTGCAGTGTTCCCCCTGTTGGCAGTGGCCATCACACCAAAATTGGGAAAATATGTCGATTACAAGGGCAAGGCTGCCACAATGCTTGTAATGGGCTCGATACTGCTTATTCTGTGCCACCTTACTTTTGCCTTCATCCTACCCCTGTTCAAGGGCAGCGCGGTTGGCGGCTTTATTGTGGCATATATAACAATTCTTGTATTGGGTGCATCATTCTCGCTTGTTCCTGCATCATTGTGGCCCAGCGTACCCAAATTGGTTGATGCACGAATAATAGGTAGTGCCTACGCCCTTATCTTCTGGATACAGAATATTGGTTTGTGGTTATTCCCGATGCTTATTGGTAAGGTATTGGACAGTTCGAATCCAACGATTGTAGAGGGCCTCGCCAATGGTACAATAACCCCCGAGCAGGCAGCTGTATCTTACAACTACACAGCGCCACTTGTGATGCTGGCAAGCCTTGGAGTGGCAGCACTTATTATAGGCTTTATCCTTAAGATTGTTGATAAAAAGAAGAAATTAGGCCTCGACGAACCCAATGTAAAGGCATAAATAAGAATACGCATATATAAGCAATAAAAGAGCAAGGCACCGATAGTGCCTTGCTCTTTTATTGCACCCCTCGACACATCTGAAAAGTGTGCAATTTTTGCACACTTTTGACGAAAAAAGCACGCTTTTTAAAAATTTTCTTGCAATCGACAAATGCAGAAAGTACCTTTATGAAAAAAAAAGAACGATAATGAGAATTATAAAAAACGCCCTCGCCGCACTCTCGCGCTACAAACTTTTCACGGCGCTTAACGTGCTTGGCCTTACCATTGTACTCACAGTCGTATATATACTTTTAATTCCGGTATATAACACTCTTACGTGGAACAGAGGCATAAAAGACTGTAACCGCCTGTATGTACTGACACACAACTTTAGGCCATCGGAGCCCGAGTCGGAGTTTTTTCCACAGGGGATGGTACGTCTGCTGTGCGACGATAATCCCTACGTCGAGTGTTACAGCCACAAATTAGACAACGAATATATATTTATAGACAACAGGGCAATCGGTTGCCTGCCACTGCTACGCGAACATATAAACTTATACAGCCCAAAGATTACCGCCGGTAGTTGGGACATATTATTTGAATATGACGGTTGTGCCGTATCGCACTCATACGCCAAAAAGCTGAGACTGAACATAGGCGACACCATAAAGCTATCAGACGATGCATCCAAGAGTAAAATAGTGGCGGCAATATTCAAAGATTTCCCCAAAAACAGCCAATGGGGACTTATTGAGATAATAAGAGACGGCAGCCACGATTATGACATTTACGGGCAAGGGTGGAACGTGATGTACAGCCCCCTACTCGTTAAGTTACATAATGAAACCCAAGAGAAAGACTTCCTCAACCACTTTATAATGCGCGTAAAAGAGCTGAAAGTTAACGAGCATTTCATCAAAGAGCTAACGAGCGAGAATGTAGAGCAATATATTCACCTTACACCCTTAGACGAGATATTCTTTACACCACAAATTGGCGAGGATAGTTCTTTTTTCAGAGGTCGATTGGAAGACACCCTACTTATGATGACATTGGCTATAATTTTGTTTGCAATAGCCTTTATAAACTATTTTAATCTATTCACGGCAATTATCCCGTGGCGCATACGCAGCATAAACACCCAAAAGATTATGGGTGCATATACGATACAACTTCGTAGCGAATTGCTGGTAGAAAGCCTTACATTAGTTCTTGTATCGCTGTTTTTCTCATATATAGCCATAAACTATCTAAGCGACACCAATACTTTTCGTTTATGGAGTTTAACAGGTCTGCTACCCTCGAATAATATCGACGTTACAATAATCATCGTATGCGCATCTGTGGTAACAGCACTGCTTGCGGCCTTCTATCCCACGTGGTACATAACATCGTTCACACCCTCCTTTGTACTTAAAGGGAGGTTTGCAGCAACAGTTTCGGGAAAACAATTACGTTACGCACTTGTATGCCTGCAATTCGTGGCATCGTTCTTTTTTGTAACAGCAGGTTTTCTTACCTATCAGCAATTCAGCAGCCGCAGCAATAGCGATTGGGGAATATGCTTCGACAATATATACCAATATGATATGCACCACAATATAGAGTACGATATAACGCCACAGATGCTACCCACTGTTTATAACCAATTCAAAAGTTGCGAACAGGTCGAGGAGGTAACATTTATGCACACGAGTTTCACAAATTACAACGGACTCATTAAAACAACATTCCACAATCACCCCGATGAGGAGAAACGGGAGAGAAAATTCAATTTCGTGCACGTATATCACAATTTCATAGAAACGATGGGCATTGATATTACATCGGGTCGAGGATTCAACAGCAACGACACACAGAAGGCTCCTGTGGCGATTATAAATGAGACTATGCAAAAAGAGTTTAACGTTGGAATAGGAGATATGCTGCGCATATACGAAAGAGGCATCGACGACCGCGCTGTGATTATAGGCGTCTGTCGCGACTTTTACCACCGCGACCTGCACCGGAATATCGAGCCATTGGCACTTATACACTCACCAAAAGTTCCTCTTAATGCATCTTTAATTAAAACAACCGAAGAGTGCAATCTTACACTCCTAAACAACAGTATTACGAGCGAATTAAAAAATATTGAGCCGAACACCAACCTTTCAATTCCCGTTTTTCAGCTAAAAACAAAAATAGAGGATAGTTGGCTCAGCGCCGAACAATCAATTATTGAAATACTGATTCCCATAAGCACCACAGCCGTTATTATTGCACTGCTTGGTGTCTTCGGCCTTATATCACTTGAGACACGCCATCGCCGACGCGAAATTGCCATACGCCGCATAAACGGCGCGCTTATAAAGGATATACTCCTTTTGTTCAATAAACGCTTCGTATGTATTCTTTTAGGATGCTTCACATTCACCGTTCCGCTACTTATTTATGCCTTTGAGCAGTGGCAACAGGATTTTGCACAAAAAACACCGCTGCACGTGTGGCCGTTCGCCGCCTCATTTATTCTTGTAACGCTGCTCACCTGCGCCATTATAACCATAGGCGCTTGGCGAGTGGTTACACAGAATCCCATCGAGGTGATAGGCAACGGTGAATAAGCTCCACCCGCTCACTGCGCACAGTGAGAAAAAACTAAAAATTTCTGCTCATATTCTGAAAGTTTCTTTACTTTTCCGTGTCTAAGAGAGTAGAAAAACCAATGAACCAATGGAGAATATTGAAGCTAAATTCACAACAATGGTAAAAGAATACAGCAAGACAATATACACCGTCTGCTATTTCTTTTCCAACGACAAGGACGAGGTCAACGACCTCTTCCAAGAGATTCTGATAAATCTGTGGCGGGGCTTTCCTAATTTCCGCTCCGAGAGCAGCCCAAAAACGTGGATATATCGTGTGAGCCTGAACACGTGCAGCAACGTCGAGAGAAAAAAGAGACACACAGTCTCCACAGTGCCCCTTTTAGTTGACATCGACCTATACAACGATGACGACGAGCACAGCTCGCAAATTCAGATGCTATATGAGAGAATAAACCGGCTCGACGTCTTTGACAGAGCAATAATTCTTCTCTGGCTCGAGAATATGAGCTATCGCGACATAGCCAACGTAGTGGGAATAAGCCTCTCGAGTGTTACCACACGTTTATTTCGCATTAAAGAGCAATTAAAAAAGATGTCTAACCACTAAAAAAGGGAAAAAGTATGATGATACAACAGAGCATAAACAACAGCGAGGCACAAAACCCCAAGGAGCATTTCGAGCTACTCGACGTTGAGGGCAACAATCAGCCCATTCTAATAAAGGAGATAAAAGAACAAGAGCCTGCGACACAGCCGTCCGCCGACGAGGGCGAATTAGAGAGCCTCAGAGAGCAATTCCACCTGCTCGATGCGAAATTGAGCGAGCAGCGTATCCTGAGCGAGGAGATTATAAACGATGCTATGCAAGAGAAACTCTCGCACATCGAAAAATGGTATCACAACCGCTTCACAATCTCACTTTTCACGGCGCCCATAGTGAGCACGGTATTCTTTTTTATGTACATTGGGCAGGGTCCCGAATATTGGGGATTCAGCATCTACATTCTTGCGGTTGCGCTGTTGGAGTATTTTCTCAACAGAAGAAGTTACCGCAGGCTCAACATCGGGAGCCTACCCTCGCTCAGTATGACCGAAGCCACAGAAAGCATTGCCCGACACAAACAGATGCGCTCGCGCACACACAGAATAATGGCAATTCCTTTTATATTGCTTATTGCTTGGACAATACTCATCGCAAGCGATTTTATGTGGAAGCCCTTTATTGTGATACTCACCGTATGCTCCATTGCAGCATCCGTGATTTGGGGAATGCACCAAGAGCGGGCAAATAAAAAGCGTCTCGAAGAGATTTTAAGAATGATAAAGAACCTGAGAGGATAGAAGAATCACTCCCGCACGCTTCTTTTCGTGCGGGAGTGATATTAGTTCAGCAGCTGTTCCTGTGCCCTACCCTCAATGCAATCGCAAATGCGGAAATTGCGGGCAAAATTTCTGATAAACTCGAGCGAGCCCTCCGAGGGCGAATGCCTCTCTCTGCTACGAAAAGAGAGTCGCAGAACCTCTTCGGTAAATGTTGAATCCTGAGTAAAAATATCGTCCATAGGCTATACGGTTTTATTGTCGTCTGATATAATAACGCAATAAAAACAAATATATTATTCCGATAGCCAATATTTTTTAGAATTTCCGATGCTGTACGATGGGCCGCTTATTCCAGCGTCAGAATAAGGTTCTTCTCGGATGCGATGCGTCGCATATTCAGTATGGCGTATCGCATACGTCCGAGCGCCGTATTTATGCTGGTGTTTGTAGCCTCGGCAATCTCTTTGAACGACATATTCTGATAGTATCGCATATGCAGCACCTCGCGCTGACAATCGGGAAGTTCATCGACGAGACGACTGACATCGTGCAGAACCTGCTCGTTCACAATTTTCGTCTCAATAGTCTCCTCGGCGAGTGTTGCACTGTTGAGCAGGTCAAACTCATTCTCGTCATTTGATACAACATTCTCGCTACGTTCCTGACGAAATTGGTCAATCACAAGATTATGGGCAATACGCATAATCCACGCCGAGAATTTTCCATCCGATTGGTAGCGACCCTGTCTAAGGGTTACGATGGCCTTCACGAATGTCTCTTGGAAAATATCCTCGGCCATTTCGCGCGAACGTACTATAAAAAATATGTAGTTGTATAACCTCTCTTGATAGCGCATCAACAATATGTCGAACGCTTGGTTATTGCCGTCTAAATAGAGTTTAACCAACGCATCGTCGGTCATAGTCTTCAAATTCTCCATTATTCTCTTCTATTGTTTTTTTGGAGTAGAAGTTTCTCGATAGGCAATAATTTTTTAGGTTGTTAATGATTGTATTTTTTATTTGTTGCCGACAATTTTTAAGCGCTGCGATTGGCTTCGGTGGCACAATCTTAGATGTTTTATATCTTATTGGCTTTTTTATCAGCGTTGCAAAGAAAGAAAATAAAATCTTTTGTTCCAAATAATTTTAAATAAAAATGCCGATATTAACAATAATACCGGCATCTTTACGTTAGCAATAGATGTTTTTTAACACTATTTTGCAATTTTTGCTCCCTGCATATTAAATCCGCGCAGAAGGTCGGCGACGGGCATACGTTTCTTGCCCTGCAATTGTACCGACAGCAGATGCACGTAACCGCCATCGACTGCAATTTTTACATAATTTTTGCCATCGGTGAGCAGCGTGCCACACTCTTTGTCGTGTGCAGCCTCCTCTATGCTTGCTTCATAGACCTTCAGCGCCACGGCACTGCCGTCGGCTGTGATAATATCTGTCCACGCTGCCGGATAGGGCGACATACCACGCACAAAATCATTGATGGCCTGTGCCCTCTTTTTCCAATCAATAAGGCAGGTGTCGCGGAAGATTTTCGGTGCGGGACGCAGCTCGTCGGCACTCTTGTAGAGCCGCTCTTGCGGGAGCGCCTCGGCCCTACCCTCGACGATGGCCTCGACGGTGCGTAGCACCGTCTCGCCGCCCATAAGCATAAGTTTATCGTGCAGTGTACCGGCCGTGTCGGTGGGGTCGATGGGCACAATATCTTGCATAATAATATCGCCCGTGTCAATCTCGTGTTTTAAGAAAAATGTTGTAACGCCTGTCTCTTTGTCGCCGTTAATTATAGCCCAATTTATGGGGGCGGCACCGCGATACTGCGGCAACAGCGATGCGTGCAGATTAAATGTCCCCAAACGCGGCATATTCCACACGCTCTCGGGCAACATACGGAAGGCTACCACAATCTGAAGGTCGGCCCCCCACGCGGCAAGCGCCGCGAGAAACTCCTCGTCCTTGAGCGAGACAGGCTGCAAGAGCGGCAAATTGCTCGCAAGCGCAAATTGCTTCACAGGGCTCATAAGCAACTGTGCGCCGCGCTTGTTTATCACTTTGTCGGGCATTGTTACAACGCCCACTACCTCGAATCCGCAGCCCTCATCGGCCTTTTGACGCTCGACGAGGCGTCGCAACGGCTCCACAGCAAAATCGGGTGTTCCCAAATATACTATTTTCAGTTTCTCCATACTATTATCTAATTAAATTCGCCTGCACACAACCGGGCGCAGATAAAAAATCCCATTAGTCAGACGTAAAGTCGAGCAGCGTCTTACGGTAGGCAGTGAAAATAGCCGATTTTGAGATAAAGCCGATGTAAATTCCGCTTGTATCCTCGACGGGCAGATTCCAAGCCTTAGTCTCCTCGAATTTACGCATCACAGCCTCCATAGGCTCCTCGATGCTCAGACGCACCGGCACACTGCGCATCAATTTTGCCACCGTGAAACGATGGTAAAGTTCCTGACGGAACATCATATGCCTTATATCGTCCAAAAAGACAATACCCACAAGGCGGTCGGCCGCATTCACCACGGGGAAGATATTGCGCTTGGTCTTTGCAACCACCGCCGTCAGCGCCCCGAGGTCCATATCAGGATCGACGCGCATAAAATTCTTCTCAATAACATCCTCGACCTTTAGAATTGTAAGCACCGCCTGGTCTTTATGGTGAGTAATAAGCTCGCCCCTCTGCGCCAAACGGATGGCATAAATATTATTATCGTCAAAAACACGCACCGTAAGGTACGAGCACACCGAGACAATCATCAACGGCAGGAAAAGGTTGTATCCGCCCGTAAGCTCGGCAATAAGAAAAACACCTGTCAGCGGAGCGTGGAACACTCCCGACATAAGCGCCGCCATTCCAAAGAGCGCAAAATTCTTATCGGGCAACACCTCGCCAAGGCCGAACATATTGCACAGCCCCGCAAAAAGATAACCCGAGATACAGCCCAAAAAGAGGCTGGGCGCAAAAATACCGCCACATCCGCCACCGCAATTGGTTACCGTCGAAGCAAACACCTTGAACAGAATAATAAGCGCCATATACAGGAACAGCAGATTGGCGTGCCCGTAGAAGAGCGAATTATTCAGAATAACGTCGGCCGACGAACCATTTATCAGATGGTTTATCATATTGTAGCCCTCGCCATATAGCGGCGGGAAGAGGAATATCAGAATACTGAGCACCGAGCCTCCGATGGCCAAACGCGCGTAGGGATTCTGAAAGCGGCGGAAGAACTTCTCGACCCCGGCCGTTACGTGCGTAAAATAGAGCGATATTAAGCCGCAGATAATTCCCAAAAGCATCACGTACGGTACACGTGAGACGCTGAAGGCATCGTCCAGCTGAAAATGGAACATTGCATCGGTGCCCGAGAGCAGATACGATAGTGTAACCGCCGTAACGCTCGAGATAAGCAACGGCAGCAGCGACGACATTGTAAGGTCGAGCATCAGCACCTCGAGCGTAAAGACAAGACCCGCAATTGGCGCCTTAAAAATGCCCGACACCGCACCGGCCGCACCGCAACCAATGAGTAGCATCATCACCTTTTGATCCATCTTGAAAAAGCTGGCAAGATTCGACCCTATGGCCGAGCCCGTAAAGACAATGGGCGACTCGGCACCCACCGACCCTCCGAATCCGATGGTAATTCCGCTGGCAATGAGCGACGACCACATATTGTGCCCCTTTATACGCCCCTGCCGACGCGATATTGAGTAAAGCACCTTTGTTACACCGTGGCTAATATCGTCGCGCACAACATTGCGAATGAAAAGACCCGTAATTAGAATACCCACCACGGGATAGATAAGATAGAGCCAATTGAACGTATTGCTCTCGAAGCCTCCCGTGAGCAGATGCTGAATAAACTCAATAAAATGCTTCAGCACGAATGCGGCCAACGAAGAAATTATACCTACGATAAAGCTCAGAAACAGAATAAACTGCCTCTGCGAAATATGTTTCTCGCGCCACTCGATGAACCTATCGAGCAGGCTTTTCTCATTAGCCTTTCTCTCCATTATTGTCTGATTATTGTTACCGCTGCATTCTCGCTCAGCTTAATTATGCTCGAGGATTTTGGGTTACCCCTCTCTTGTTGTTTGTAGCACACCACATAATCGACCGCCTCGATAATCTCGGGGCTTATCTCGGCAAAAAAGCGAGGAGTAGGCTCGCCGCTTATGTTGGCCGAGGTTGATACTATCGCCTTTTGGAAGCGGTAGCACAGCTCCTTTGAGAATAGTTCCGAAGTTACCCGTATGCCTATGCTGCCATCCTCGGCTATAAGATTGGGAGCAAGATTGCGCGCTCCGTCATATATTATCGTCAGTGGCTTGTCGGCAAGCTCTATCAGGTCCCAGGCCACCATCGGTACTTTTGCCACGTACCGACAAATTCTGTCGGCATTGTCCACGAGCAATAGCATTGCCTTGTTGTCGGCCCTGCGCTTAATCTCATAGACGCGCTTCACAGCCTCGGCATTTGTAGCGTCGCATCCAATGCCCCACACCGTGTCGGTAGGATAGAGTATCACCCCACCCTTTTTAAGCACCTCGACACATTTTTTTGCTTCATCGGCAATTGTTCCCATAATCAGAATTCGCTTGTAAAGTGGAATCGAATATTCTTAAAGTCGTTCTGCGCCATCTGAAGCACGTAGTTGCTGTCGGCCAGAAAGACATCGCGTCCCTCAATATCCTTGGCCATATATTGATATTTGCGTCGCTTGAAATTCTCGAGCTCGGCGGGGTCGTCGCTTTCAATCCAACAGGCCTTATAGAGGCTCACGGGCTCCCAGCGACACTTTGCGTTATACTCATTTTCGAGACGATACTGAATGACCTCGAATTGCAGCTGTCCCACTGTGCCTATGAGTTTGCGTCCATTATGCTGATTCACAAAGAGCTGTGCAACGCCCTCGCCCATAAGTTGGTCGATGCCCTTGGCAAGTTGCTTTGTCTTCATCGGGTCGGCATTCTCGATGTATTTGAACATCTCGGGCGAGAAGCTGGGCAGTCCCTTGAAGTGCAACATCTCGCCCTCGGTTAGTGTGTCGCCTATCTTAAAGTTGCCCGTGTCGGGTAGGCCGATAATATCGCCCGGATAGGCCTCGTCGATTGTGCTCTTGCGCTGCGCCATAAACTGTGTGGGCGACGAGAAGCGAATGTCCTTGCCCAGACGTATGTGTCGATAAGGGGCATTGCGCACAAATTTTCCCGAACATATTTTGCAGAAAGCCACGCACGAGCGGTGGTTGGGGTCGATATTTGCTGTTATTTTAAATATAAAGCCGGTGAATTTTGCATCCTCGGGGTTGACGACACGCTCGACGGCCTGCACGGGGCGGGGTGCGGGAGCAATCTTCACAAAGCAGTTGAGAAGTTCCTGAACGCCAAAGTTATTGAGTGCCGAGCCGAAAAACACGGGTGCCACCTTTGCGTCGAGATACTCGTTGACGTCAAATTCGGGATAGACACCATCGACAAGCTCAAGGTCGGCACGAAGGTTCATCGCCTGCTCCTCGCCGATGCTCTCTTCGAGCTGCTCGCTGTTTATGTCAACGGCTATTTTCTCGGTTACACGCTGCTTATTGGGGGTGAAAAGGTCGAGCTTCTGCTCGTAAATATTATACACGCCCCTGAAGCGCGCACCCTGCTCGATGGGCCAACTGAGCGGACGCACCGCTATCTGAAGCTCGCTCTCAAGCTCGTCGAGCAGCTCAAAGGGGTCGCGCCCCTCGCGGTCCATCTTATTCACAAAAACAATCACGGGGGTGTTGCGCATACGGCACACCGCCATCAGTTTGCGTGTCTGCGTCTCAACGCCCTTTGCGCTATCGACAACAATAATCACACTGTCGACGGCGGTGAGCGTGCGGAAAGTATCCTCGGCAAAATCTTGGTGTCCGGGGGTGTCGAGGATATTTATCTTGTAACCCTCGTAGTCAAACTCCATCACCGACGTTGTTACCGAGATTCCACGCTGCTTCTCAATCTCCATCCAATCGGATGTTGCAGTCTTTTTTATCTTGTTCGATTTTACTGCGCCGGCAACTTGAATCTGCCCACCAAAGAGCAGTAGTTTCTCGGTCAGTGTTGTCTTACCGGCGTCGGGGTGCGATATAATCGCAAAGGTTCTTCTTCGTCCTATCTCTTCTTGAATATTCATCTATATAGTAGTTTTTATCTTTCTGAATTATGAAGCACGAGGCGCATTTTGCATTCGGCAGACAGACAAAGGGCCAGCCGTGAGAAATAACTTTTTTAGGGCATTAAACCTCGTCCTCTTCGAGGTTCAACCGCCCCTCCTCGTCCTCTTTATGGTAGAGCGAGAGCATCGAGACAAATTTGCTTATCTCGGTTGTTGCCGCAAGCGTCTCGGCGTTTATCTCGCGCTTTTGCAGTTTCATCATCCACACCATATACAGCGCGTCGAAACAATTTTCAAGTTCGGGCTTTTCGTGCCCCTTGCTCTTGTTTCTAAACTCCACAATATAGGGCAATGCCTTATAGTATGCCGCCGAATAAAATGGTACTTTCGGTGATTTTAGCAGCCTAGCGTGAAGGTCGGTGAGCATAATGAGCACATTCTTGTTAATTTGCAAATGACCACTCTCCTTTACCCCTTCGAGACGCATCATATCAATTAGGTTCGAGTACCACTCGAGCAGTTGCGCACGGTCGTTGTCCGATAGTTTGTAGGGCGCCACTACTCTATCTTCAATCTTCTCTATGGATAAATCATTGGCGCGCAGCAAATCCTCGACCTGCCACATATATAGCAAAAACTCTGCTATATTCTTTTTTCTAAGTTCTCTTGAAATAAACAAAGCCGAATCGTTTTTTTAATGGAAAGAATAGATACC
Source organism: Bacteroidaceae bacterium (assembly GCA_045533955.1). GTDB lineage: Bacteria > Bacteroidota > Bacteroidia > Bacteroidales > Bacteroidaceae > HGM04593. The sequence continues at coordinate 35,204 of JAZSIU010000061.1, read as the reverse complement.
GGTGAGCATAAGCACAGCGCTTATGAACGATGCAATCATCACCACAACACCAATAATGCGGTTGATAATCCACACGCCATAAACATCGAATCGCGAACGCAGTTTATTCACCACGTATGTAATGAACAACCACCATATTATTGCACCGCCAAAGATAGCAAGATAACCTACGGCCTGCTGATAATAAGGTTGCTCGGGCAACATAAATTTCATCGGGGTGAACATTGCCATAAACAGCAATATTATTAGCGGATTCGAGAGAGTGATAAAAAATCCCGTTACACAATTCTGCACAAGGCTGCTTCTGTTGCGGCTCACCGGACGCGTGTTGCGTGCGGGATTGCTGCGATAGGTATAAACACCAAAGATAAAGAGCAGCACCGAACCCACAAGCTGCAGCCAGAATAAGTTCCTTTGATTATGGATAAAATCATATATGAACGAGAGACCATAGCCCGTAATAAGAGCATATATAATATCACTTATTGCCGCGCCGAAGCCCGTAACCATACCATAGACACGTCCTTTATTCAGCGTACGCTGTATGCACAGCACGCCCACAGGCCCCATAGGAGCCGAGGCCACTATGCCTATGATTATTCCCTTGACTATTGTCTCGACAATAGATATTTGGGACACCAACTGCTGCAAAAAGTCGTTAATTTCGTTCATATGTGCAAAGTTGCCATTTTTTTATGAAAAATTAAATATTTAGACTGTACTTTTTTCACTCAAAAATGCATTTTTAGAGCATTTCATCGAAAAGCCTTGAATTTTCAAACAAATAAAGACAATAAAAGGGTGCGCAAACACCCTTTTATTGTCTTTATTAAGCCTTTTGAGCCTTAACTGTAATTTTTTCAGCCGCTGTTATTTCTTTATTTTCGAGAAAGCAATGTTCACGCCAAGCGATACATTGGCATTGAGATTATCGTTGGGGAAGGGATATTTACTATCGCTCAAATCCGAGAGCATACAATCGGTTCCCACAAAGAAGCTGAATCCTGTAAAATGGAAATTAGCCATAGCTCCGAATCGGGTGCCATAATCAGCAAAAGTGCTGCTCACTGCAAAGTCGCACACATTAAGAGGCGAGACGGTCAACACCAAAGAGGTTTGGTCGTAAGAGTAAAATTCATCGAAGCAATGAGTGTAAAGGGCACCTACACTCAATCTCTTGTAAAAAGGCATCTCATACTCCGCGCCGATATTCAATTTTGCTCCCAAGCCACTCGTTACGCTCTCCCCTTCACTCTCGTTCAAGGCAAGAAAGTCGCCGAGGTCTTTTGTAAGGTCGTTAATCTGGTCGTCAATACTCTCACTACCTGTAATTATTCCCAAACGATTAAACCCTCCGAAGGTATATTTATCGCCGGCAATATCGGCACTCTCAATACCGTTCCATCTAATAAATCCGAGGTCGGTCAATGAAGCCGACACTGTAAGTCCGTCGAGCAGAATATCGCTAAAGTCGTACGTTGCGCCCAAGTCCACTCCAAGACCAAAGCCCTGAACACCAAGTTCGGCACCACGATAGCCCATCACCATATTCTTATTCACTCCGCCAACCTCTCGTTCGAGATATTTAAATTCACCGCCAAGAGCAACATCCGTCGCACCGTGCGACTCGATGCTCCAACGGTCGATATTATCGTATTCGATATTCATTCTGTCGAATTCTACATTTGCATAGCCGAGGCCGAGGAGTACCTTTGCACGTGCACCAATATTAAGATGCTCATTTATTGCTCTTGAGTGTCCCAACGAAATATCCAGATAATTTCTTGTATTAAACAAGATATTGCTTGCATTAAAACTGCCGGGACCCATATCCTCATTCGGGAGACGACCATTGATTAAATCGTCGAGCATAGGATTCGCAACCTTCATAAAACGAAAAATGTCATAAGGCAGATTCATTGATATGCGAGAGTGCATCGTAATATCCAATGTGTTATATCCGCCAAACGCTTGGAATCCTGCCGATAGCAACGCCATGTCCATATTCATATGAATATCGTTGCTACTGTTGAGTTTGCTTAAAAAATCTTTTGTATCAATTGATTTATGTGTAAAAAACACATACTCGTCATTGGCTAAAGGCGAATCGTAAAAGATATTTGAAAAGCCGATATTACCCTCGGTTGTTACGCTCGTACCGCCCAAGATAGGGATTGAAAAATAGCCTCGCTCGCCCATATAAGCAGGATTAATACGATAGCGGAACAGATTGCCATCCATAAAATAACCTGTGCGCAAAGATTGTGCAAACATTGTCTGAGCCACCAGCAGCAGTGCCATCGCTGCCAAGCTCTTAATAGTAAATCCCAAGTGTCTCATAGTGTTTTATTTTTTGTTGTGTTTTCTTAATGGTCGACTACTGCCTTCTATTGGCCGTCGTCCGAGGTGTCGATGGATATTTGAATAGCATCGGCGCGCTCTTTTTTCCTGCGTTTATACTCGATAAATATTGAGTTTATAAGGTCGGACACCCCCCCGACCACTGCTCCAATGCCTACCAGAAGAAAGGGAAGCGAGGCTGCCCCGAAAGGTTTTGTCAGCACCAAGCATCCAACCACGACAAGGGCAACGGGCATTATGTACATAAACAGCGGCACGCGCGAAAATTTACGCGCCATAAACAGTGCCACAATCTGATAAAGGCCGAATACAGTCAATATAGAGCCCAAGAGCAGCATCAGAATACCCACAAAGAAAGACGGCATCAGAAGCAGCCACAATCCAAAAACCATACTGCCCACCGAAGTTAGCACTACCACGGGGCGCCCCTTTGACGGAGCAGCCTCTTTACTATATATAAAGTGCGACAGCAGAGCCAATATCGCGGGCAGCACAAAAGCTACTCCCAGACATTGCACGATAATGGGCATAATAGCCTCGCGCTGCATTATAAGCAGTACACCAATCAGTATGGTAGCAATGCTACGTATAATCACATTCAGCATATAATTCTTTTTCATAATAAACAATCGTGCATATTGACAAAGGTATAAATTATCTATTAAAAAACAACAAATTATAATAAAAACTTTTGCCCCGTGCTTTTTAACACGGGGCAAAAGTTTTTCACAAAAGAAAATAGGTTACTATTCCTCGGCCGAGGGCATCACGGCTTTTATGCGCACAAGGCGATGCTTATCCTTTTGCATAACCTCGAAGACAATGTCGTTACAGGTAATTTTCTCGTGCAGACGCGGAAATTCTCCCTTAAGTTCAAGCAGAAGACCGGCCAACGTATCGGCCTCGCCGACATAATCATCAAAATCGTCGCCATCAAGATTCATTATCTTGTAAAAATCGCTCAGCAGGGTACGACCGTCAAACTCGACAGTATTTTCATCTATACGCTCGTACGAGCTGTCCGGCTCGTCAAATTCATCGTTAATCTCGCCCACAATCTCCTCGACAATATCCTCAAGGGTGATAAGACCCGAGACGCCTCCAAACTCATCGACTACAATTGCCATATGCACGCGAACTGCTTGAAAGTCGCACAATAGGTCGTCTATTTTCTTTGTCTCGGGTACAAAATAAGGCTGCCTCAGAAGTGTCTGCCAGCGGAAATTATTTCCGCGTGTGAGATAAGGAATAAGGTCTTTAATATAAAGCACACCGCGAATATCATCCTGTCGGTCGCCGTGCACCGGAATGCGCGAATAGGCATTCTCGGCTGCGCATCGCAGAACCTCGTCGAACGGAGCGTGAATATCGAGCATCACCATATCCATACGCGAGGTCATAATATCCTTTACCGTCTCATCGCCGAATCGAATAATACCCTCGAGCATATTCTTCTGCTCGCCAATCTCGCGCGTGTCGGTAAGTTCGAGCGCCTGCTCGAGCTCATCAACCGAGATTGAATAATTCTCTTTCTTGGCCAGCTTCTCGGTGAAGCGCGTCGAGCGCACCAATATTGCCGAGAAGGGCGCCAGCAGACGATGCAAGGGATAAAGGCCGTTAGCAGCAAAATGCGCATACGTCCACGTATTATTCTTTGAGTAGAGCTTGGGCATCACCTCGCCAAAGAGCAGCAGCAGAAACGTAAGAATCACCGTAAGCAGCAAAAACTCGAGCCACGGCGCAGCAAATGTAAGCACTGACATAAAAAAGTAGTTCAGCAGCATTACAATACCCACATTGACAAAATCGTTGGCAATGAGGATGGTAGCCAGCAGACGCTCGGGGTCGCTCAGCAGATAGAGGATGCGTTTATCCGAGGCCGTCTCACTCTCGGCACACTTATCGAGCTGCGGCTGCGTGAGCGAAAAAAACGCAATCTCCGACCCCGACACAAAGGCCGACACCATAAGCAGAAACAGAGCAACCACAAAGGCTGCAATTGCGCTTGTATCGGGTGCCTGAACCGAAATTCCGGGCAGTGCAGCACCGAAGCACTGCGAAAAGGCTGAAAAATCAATATCCATTATTTACAAAAATCGGATTCAGAATTATATTCCACTATTGGGAGCCTCGGAGGCAGAGGCACCCATTGCCCTTGGCGAGAGCATCTCCATTGTCTCGGCCAGAATCTCGGTGCGGTAACGACGTATTCCATTCTGATCCTCGTAGGTATTTGTTCTAATCTTACCCTCAATATATATTCTATCGCCTTTATGAACATATCTCTCGGCCACCTCGGCAAGGCCGCCCCACAGCACAATATTGTGCCACTCGGTGCGCTCGGGTACCTGCGTTCCATTCTGAAGCGTATAAGCGCGCTCAGTGGTAGCAATCACAAGATTAGCAACAGCCACGTTACGGTCGAGGTGTCGAACATCGGGCTCTTTGCCCACATTTCCTATCAATATAACTTTGTTTACTGACATATCACTATATATTTTTAAGTCTGCAAATTTACGACAAAAAAAACAGAAAAAGGCAAAATTATACACATAATATTAAAATACACCCCCAAACTAATATATAAGAAAGTGAGAAACAATACAAACAAGCAACAAAATATGTACAAAATGAGCCTTTTTTCACAAAAAAAAGCAATTAAATTTCGGGATAAGTAAAAAAAGCTATATATTTGCCGACCGAAAAACAGAAAAAATACAATTCACTTATAATAAAATACAAAAAAATGACAAAAGCAGAGGTTGTTAACGAAATTGCAAAAAAGACAGGAATTGAAAAGGCAGCAGTCCTTTCAACCGTCGAAGCATTTATGGATGTAGTAAAAGAGTCATTATCAAACCACGAACCCGTTTATTTGCGCGGCTTTGGTAGCTTCATCATCAAAGAGAGAGCAGAGAAGACTGCACGTGATATACACAAGGAAACAACACTTATTATTCCTGCGCATTCTATCCCCGCATTCAAGCCTGCAAAGACATTCGTAAATGAAGTAAAGAAATAATTTTATTCATTAACTTAATAAACATTATCAACTATGCCCAGCGGTAAGAAAAAGAAAAGACATAAAATGTCAACGCACAAGCGTAAAAAAAGATTGAGAAAGAACAGACATAAGAGCAAGAAGTAATTAAATGTCTGAATGAATACAAAGAACAAACTTGCCGAACACAAAAAAGATGTAGCAAGTTTGTTCTTTGTGTTAAAAAAAGATTGCAAGCGCGCCTTTCAAAAAGAAGCACCAACGACAATCGAGCGTGCCAAAAGCCCTAAAAAAGGGCCACTTTTAGGGGAGAAAGGCCTCGCCCCACAGAACAAGAGACCTGCAACTAAATCAAAATAAAAGTAATTGTGATAAGTGAACTCATTATAAACGTTCAGCCCGGCGAAGTCTCCATAGCCATCACCGAAGATAAACAGCTCGTGGAGTTTCAAAAGGAAGAACAGACCGCATCATTCTCGGTAGGCAACATCTACCTCGGCCGCGTAAAGAAGATTATGCCCGGCCTGAATGCCTGCTTCGTGGACGTGGGTTCCGAAAAAGACGCATTCCTACACTATTTAGATTTAGGACCACAATTTTACTCTCTACAAAAATACCTCAAGCAGGTAATGAGCGACCGCAAGAAGGGCTTCCCAATGTCGAAGGCATCCATAATGCCCGAGAAGGGGAAAGAGGGAAACATCTCCGATGCCCTTCAGACAGGACAAGAGATTCTTGTTCAGGTAACAAAAGAGCCCATAAGCACAAAAGGGCCTCGTCTGACAGGCGAAATTTCCTTTGCAGGCCGCTTCTTGATACTAATTCCCTTTGAGGACAAAGTATCAGTATCGTCAAAAATAAAATCGCCCGAGGAGCGCACCCGATTAAAGCAACTGCTTCAGAGCATAAAGCCCAAGAATTTCGGAGTAATCGTGCGCACGGTAGCCGAGGGCAAGCGCGTTGCCGAGCTCGACAGCGAATTACGTCAGCTCATCGACAGTTGGGAGAATCTCATAACAAAGGCACGCACGTGCATAAAGCCCCCCACCCTTGTGCACGAAGAGTCCGACCGCACGGTAGCCCTGCTGCGCGACCTCTTCAATCCCTCATACGAGAGCATCCACGTGAACAACGTCGATGTGTGGAAAGATATAAAAAAATATGTCGCACAAATAGCCCCCGAACGAGCCGAGATAGTAAAACTCTACAAAGGCGAATTACCCATATTCGACCATTTTGCAATAACCAAACAGATAAAATCGTCGTTCGGACGCATCGTATCGTTCAAAGGAGGAGCCTATTTAGTGATTGAGCACACCGAGGCAATGCACGTCGTTGACGTAAACAGCGGCAACAGAGCACGCAACAACGCAACAACGCAAGAAGAGAATGCTCTTGCCGTTAATCTGGCTGCAGCCGACGAGCTTGCGCGCCAATTGAGGCTCCGTGATATGGGCGGAATAATTGTCGTCGATTTTATTGATATGGACAAATCCGAGAACCGCCAAAAGCTCTACGAGCGAATGACCGAAAATATGGAGCACGACCGCGCCAAGCACAACATTCTGCCATTGAGCAAATTCGGACTTATGCAGATTACGCGCCAAAGAGTGCGCCCTGTAACAGATATGCCGGTCGAGGAGAAATGTCCCACCTGCTTCGGCAAGGGCAAGGTACAATCGTCCATACTGTTTACCGACACATTAGAGAGTAAAATAAATACCTTAGTAAATAGCACCGGTGTACGCCGATTCACACTACGCATACACCCCTACGTTGCCGCATACGTGAACAAAGGGTTCATCTCCCTGTATCGCCGTTGGCAAATGAAATACGGATTGGGAATACGCGTCATCCCCGATCAAAGCCTTGCTTTTCTGGAGTATCATTTCTACGATACTTCGGGCAAGGAGATTGATATGAAAGAGGAATCCGAAGTAAAATGACAATTAAGTCAATAGTTTAAAGTGCGTGTGTCAAATATCATTTTCCGACACACGCACTTATTTATTCGTCCCTTTTTACAACTACCACTCCAAACTATCCGATGAATAATTCTCTACAAAAGCATTGTGCAACAGAGATAATAGAGACTTTAAGATTTTTTACGCGCCGCAAAGCAATAAATGATAAAAAAGAACACATAAAACCCCCCTAGCAAGAAAAGCCAGAAGAGAGTTAATATTCCAACAATACCAGACGTTTCATCATCCAAATGCCCGCCATTATAGTTGTTTACCTTCCACGATATAGCCCCATCGACCATTGCCCAATAATAAAATACCGTCGGTACAATATTCAGCGCCAATATAACATTAAAAAAAATATCCAGAGGCTTTAGATTCAGGCTCGGGAGAAGCAGCCACTTTCCCGCGCGGTTCAAAAACAGATAATAATAGGGTAGAAACAGAAACAACAGCAATAATGCCGAAACTACCAATATTCCATCATCGACAAAGTCATACAAACAATAGTAAAAAAACAGGAACAGGAGTGTCAGAATTACAGCACTCGACCATCTAATAATTTTCTTCATAATACCATAATTAAACATTAAAAATCAAACAGTTACCAAGGAGACAAAATAATATTCGCATAATTGGCATTTTTTTTAAAAATCGTTGCAAGAATAGGCAAGAGTAAACACTGTTACCCGACAGCCCGCCGACGTCAGAGCACGTGCGCAATCGGCAATGGTAGCACCTGTTGTCAGGACATCATCGACAAGGAGTACGTGCTTGCCACTGACTGCCTCGGGAGCGCACACAGTGAAAATCCCCTCGACATTTCTCCACCGCTGCTCGCGGCTTTTGTGCGTCTGCGTCTCATTGGCCTTTGTACGGCTCACACACCCCCTGCACACGGGAATCGCCGTAATCTGCGACACTCCCGAAGCAATATAATCGCACTGATTATAGCCTCGACTGCGCTCTTTCTTCCTCGAGAGAGGCAGAGGCACTATAAGCTCCACCCCATCGAAAAAACCGCTCTTCGATAGTTCTATGGCTGCATTACGCCCGAGCATAAGCCCCACCTGCGGCCGATTCTTATATTTGAGGCTGTGCAGCAGACGATTGTAGGGCGAGCCTTTGCTGTAATAAAAATAAGAGGCTGCGCGCTCTACGGGAACAATACCCCAAAAGATTTTCTCAATCTCGGCACGACGAACCTCGTCGATAAGCGGCAGAGCCATCAGACAGTTCAGACAAAGCTCCTGCTCGCCGCTCGAGAGCGGCTCGCCACACACCACGCAACGACGCGGCAGGATTAAGTCCAGAAAATCAGAAATCCATCTCATCGGGATTGAATTTTATAGCCTTCATAATAAGGTGAGGCTCGAAGCCCCGTCCGGCAGCGAAGCGCAGAATCTTCTGCTGCGAGGCGTAGTCGTCCTTTCCGCGAAGCTCACGTCGTTTCGTTGCAACAACCGCCTGCATAATTCTCATATACTCTTCATCCTCAATCGTTGTAAGAGCCTCGGCAAGAAGCTCGGCAGGCACTTTTTTCTCGCGCAGGGCCGCTGCTATTTTCAGCCTTCCCCAACGGTTGAAGCGTAATTTATCGACAACAAAAGCCCTTGCGTAGCGCTGCTCGCTGATAAAATTCTCATTTATCAGTCGCTCAACAATGCGCCGCTGCGCCGAGGAATCCACCCCCCACCGGGCGAGCTTGGCCGTTACCTCGCTTATACAACGTTCGCAAGCCGTACAGTATGCAGCAGCCTTGTTAAGAGCCTCAGCCTCACTGAATTCTTTCATTTTAACAAACGTATCTTTAAGATTACTGCCAATGTGCAACAATCAGCTTTTAATACATAAAAAAGGCATAAAGCCCGCACGAAAATCTATGCACGCTGCCATTCTTACTCTTTATCCAAACACAAAATTAACAAAAAACAAGAAAAAAAACAAACTTTTTTTTTAATCGTGAACCGTAGGAGAATAACAATTTTTCACCTTATATAATAGCAAGCAAAACAAATTCAAGCAAATTTAAAGAAAAATTAAAAAAAAGTTACGCAATCTATTGTTTTAACTAAAAATATTCATACATTTGCCAACGACACGTAAAAAAACAGATGAACAGCAACAGCCTACATACAACGATAATTCTCACTACTACCATAGCTTCTGCTATTGGTAGCACCACAAGCTGTACATCTACCACAATTACCCTTAGGGGTTAGAGTTATATTTCTTGTTTCTACGCGAAACATCTTTTGGCACTTTTCTTATTTTTTACAACAGCAGACAATTGCAGCAAGCAGTTTGCATTATTAACCCGGTAGCACGTAAAATATTACGATGCACAGCCACCCTTTATACAAAAAGGGAAAAATTATGACAAAAAAATGAAACATATTATAATTTTAGGAGACGGGATGGCCGATTGGCCAATAGATTCATTAGGCGGAAAAACAATTATGCAGGCAGCCCACACCCCTTATATGGACAAGCTGGCCCGCGAGGGGCGTTGCGGCCGTCTCATCACCGTTGCCGACGGCTTCCACCCCGGCAGCGAGGTTGCCAATATGTCAGTACTCGGCTACGACCTGCAAAAGGTCTATGAAGGGCGCGGCCCGTTAGAGGCTGCCAGCATAGGCGTCGAGCTCGAGAGCGACGAGCTTGCTTTGCGCTGCAATATTGTCAGCATAAACGACCACATACTGAAGAACCACTCGGCCGGACACATTACCACCGCCGAGGCCGACATTCTTGTAAAGTATCTGCAAGAACATTTGGGCAACGAGCGTGTGCGCTTTCACACGGGCATACAATATCGTCATCTGCTTGTAATAAAAGGGGGCGACAAACGCATCAGCTGCACCCCTCCGCACGATATTCCGGGAGAGAATTATATACCCCATCTTGTAAAAGCCGACACTCCCGAGGCCGAGCCGACAGCCCGCCTCGTAAACGAGCTTATCGTAAAGTCGCAGCAGTTGCTTGCCCGCCACCCGCTGAACATACAGCGCGTGAGCGAGGGGAAAGACCCCGCCAACAGCATCTGGCCGTGGGGCGGCGGCTACCGTCCGCAGATGGAGAGCCTCGGCAGCAGATTTCCGCAGATTAAGAGAGGGTCGGTAATATCGGCCGTTGACCTTATCCGCGGCATAGGGCGATACGCAGGACTGCGCGTACTCGACGTCGAGGGGGCGACAGGCCTTTACGACACAAGCTACGAGAATAAGACCGCGGCACTGCTCGAAGCACTAAAAGAGGACGATTTTGTCTATCTGCACGTCGAGGCCAGCGACGAGGCGGGACACGAGGGTAACGTCGCCCTCAAGATACGCACTGTCGAGAATCTCGACAGTCGCGCCGTGGGCCCCATCTACGAAGCCATCAAGCAGTGGGACGAGCCCGTGGCAATAGCCATCCTCCCCGACCACCCCACCCCCTGCAAACACCGCACACACACTGCCGAACCCGTCCCCTTCCTCGTGTGGTATCCCGGGATAACCCCCGACAGCGTCGCCACATTTGACGAGGCGGCAGCAAATGGCGGCAGCTACGGACTAATGCAAAGAGACGAGTTTATAAACGCATTTATGAATAATTGACAAAGAGAATCTTATGAAATACCATAGCACAAACGGAATAGTCGGCAACGTAAACCTCGACGAAGCAGTGATTAAGGGCCTTGCAGCCGATAAAGGACTTTTTATGCCCGAAAATATAAAGCAGTTGCCCGACGAGTTTTTCGAGAGAATAGACAAAATGAGCCTCGACGAGGTTGCCTACCGCGTCGCCGACGCTCTTTTTGGCGAGGATATTACCGCCTCCGACCTAAAAAAGATTGTCAGCGAGACACTCAGTTTCAATATCCCCCTTGTGTGCGTAAAAGAGAACATCTTTGCGCTCGAATTGTTCCACGGCCCCACGCTGGCCTTTAAAGACGTAGGCGCGCGCTTTATGGCCCGAATGTTGAGGCATTTTATCAAAGGCCGCGGCAGCCGCGTAAATGTACTTGTAGCAACGTCGGGCGACACAGGCAGCGCCGTCGCCAACGGTTTTTTGAATGTTGAGGGCGTACACGTATACATTCTGTACCCCAAAGGCAAGGTAAGCGACATTCAAGAAAAACAATTTACCACTTTGGGACATAATATCACAGCATTAGAGATTGACGGTTGCTTCGACGATTGTCAGGCGCTGGTCAAGAGCGCATTTATGGACGAGGAGCTAACAAGCAAGATGTTCCTTACAAGCGCAAACTCCATAAATCTTGCACGCCTACTGCCACAATCGTTCTACTATTTCTGGGCCTACGCGCAACTGAAAAGTATGGGGCTCGAACGAGAGCTTGTCGTATCGGTTCCCTGCGGTAATTTCGGCAACCTCACCGCAGCGCTCTTTGCCAAGCGAATGGGGCTTCCCATCAAGCGTTTCATTGCCGCCAACAATAGCAACGACGTTGTTTACAACTACCTACAAACAGGCAAATATAATCCGCGCCCATCGGTGGCAACAATTGCCAATGCAATGGACGTTGGCTCCCCCAGCAATTTTGCGCGCATAATGGCACTATACAACGCCGACCACGCCTCGGTGTGCGCCGATATTACGGGTGCCGCCTACAACGACAATCAAATTGCCGAAGCCATAGAAAAAGCATACAAAGAGACAGGCTATCTGCTCGACCCGCACGGAGCCTGCGCCTATCTTGCCACCCACGAGGGCCTCGGCGAGGGCGAGACGGGAGTATTCCTCGAGACGGCACACCCCGCAAAATTCAAAGAGACAATCGAGAGCATCCTACAACAAGAGATTCAAATTCCCGATGCGTTACAGAAGTTTATCTCGGGCAACAAGCAGACAATCGAGCTTAGCGGCAGTTTCAAGGAATTCAAGGAATATCTTCTGAAAGAAGTTCTTCACGAAGGTAGCGAGATATATTATTAGACAACAGGCTGCTTCTCTAAAGAAGCAGCCTGATTTTATCATAGTCAAGAATTTTTAAGATTTTTCTTGCAAAAACAAATCATTAACACTAATTTTGCCCCAGATTTCAATTACGGGGTGCCTAAGAGGGCCGCATAATGCCGTTTTTTCATTGTGCGAACCTCATCGAAAAGGCTGAGATCATACCCATAACCTGATCCGGATAATGCCGGCGTAGGGAATAGGCTATATGGCGTGGCCACACATATAGCTACACTGGAAAAATCCCCATTTTCCGTTTAACCGGGAGCTGGAGGATTTCTTTTTTTCTCCCGCTCCGCAAAAAAAAATTTGAAATTGCAATGAAAAACAGAGCATTGCTTGGTTGCCTGCTGACAGCGGCAGCCACGGCCATCTGTGCACAAACAGAGAAGAGCACAAAGGACAGCTTGCAGATGTACAATCTGCAACAAGTAGAAATTATGTCAACAAGAGCCACAGCAACCACCCCCGTTGCCTACACAAACATCAGCAGCGAGCAGTTGAAGGAACAAAATGTTGGGCTCGACTTTCCCTACCTCATCAGTATGACCCCCGGCGCCCTAACCACAAGCGACGCAGGAGCGGGCATTGGCTACACAAGCCTGCGCATACGCGGTACCGACGGCACACGTATCAACGTAACAGCCAACGGAATACCCATAAACGACGCCGAGAGCCACACGGTCTTTTGGGTCAATCTGCCCGACCTTGCATCGTCGGTAAAGGATGTGCAGATTCAGCGAGGAGTGGGAACATCCACCAACGGTGCAGGCTCGTTCGGAGCAAGCGTCAACCTTCAAACGAGCAGTATGAGCGCGAGGCCATACGCCTCGGTAAGCGCCTCGGCAGGCTCGTTCGGCACAAACAAACAGACGGTTAAGGTGGGCTCGGGCCTTTTAGCCGACCATTGGAGCATCGACGCTCGCCTCTCGCACATAGGCAGCGACGGATACATCGACCGTGCCTCGACCAACCTAAAATCCTACTATCTTCAGGCCGCATACTACGGCAATAACAGCGCACTAAAATTCATCACCTTTGCCGGCGACGAGCAGACCTATCACGCTTGGAATTACGCCTCGAAAGAGGAGCTTGCCACCTATGGCCACCGATACAATTCGTGCGGATATATGTACACCGACGCCGACGGCAAGGCTCGCTACTACGACGACCAGACAGATAATTACGTACAGCAGAATTATCAGCTCCTCTTCGACCACCACTTTTCCAACGCCCTCAGTCTGAACGTCGGCCTGCACTACACAAAGGGCGACGGCTACTATCAAGAGTATAAGACCGCACGCAAGCTCGTCGAGTATGCCCTTTTGCCCTTTGAGCACAACGGCGAGAACGTAAAAAAGAGCGACCTTGTGCGCCGCAAGGCAATGGACAACCATTTTGGCGGCGGAATATTCTCGCTCAACTATAAGAACGAGCGCATCACTGCGTCGATAGGCGGAGCGCTCAACCGCTACGAGGGCGACCATTTCGGCAATGTCCTTTGGGTAAAAAATTACATCGGAACGCTCGATGCCGACCACGAGTATTATCGCAACAAAGGCAGTAAGGACGACGGCAACATATACCTTAAGGCCGACTATCGTCTGACGCAAAATCTGCACGCATATGCCGACGTTCAGTATCGCCACATAAGCTACAAGATTGACGGCTGCAACGACAAATGGAACGACGCCACGGGGGCGCTGCAAACACTTGCCGTGGACGAGAAATTCGACTTTTTCAATCCAAAGGCCGGACTATCGTGGAACATCAACCACAGCAACCGCCTCTTCGGCTCTATCAGTGTGGCCCACAAAGAGCCCACCCGCAACAACTACACCGACGGCAAACTCGCCCAGCCCCCAACGGCCGAGCGTCTCACCGACTACGAGCTTGGCTACACATACAACGGGCGCTATCTGCACGCAGGAGTAAACCTCTACTATATGGACTACAAAGACCAGCTTGTGCTCACAGGCGAACTGAACGAGATTGGCGAGCCCGTAGCCGACAACGTCCCCGAGAGCTACCGCGCAGGCATCGAGCTTATGGCGGGCGCGCGTCTGCCCTTTGGCCTTGTGTGGGAGGCAAACGCCACATTCAGCCGCAACCGCATAAAGAATTTCACCGAGGTTCTGTACGACGACGACACATACGAGCGCTGGGACATCAGCCACGGCAGCACCCCAATATCTTTCTCGCCCGAAGCTATCGTAAACAACACCCTCGGCTACCGTTACAAAGGCGCCTCACTGTCGTTGCACACACAATATGTCAGCAAGCAGTATATGAGCAACGCCCGTCAAAGAGATCATCTGCTCGACGCCTATTTTGTGAGCAACCTTTACGCCTCCTACACATTCAAACTACACAGCGTCAAGAGCATCACCGTGGGCCTTAACATCTACAATCTCTTCGACGAGGAATACGAGAATAACGGATACGCCGGCAGCGGCTGTTACACCGACGGAAGCGGAGTAAAAAACCGTTACAATTACGCAGGATACGCCGCACAGGCCCCGACAAACTTTATGGGACACGTAACAATAGAGCTTTAAAAAAATGGAACAGTATATCGAGATTTTAGGAACAATCGTCGGGCTCATCTATCTGTGGCAAGAGTATCACGCGAGCATACATTTGTGGATAACAAGCATCATAATGCCCGCAATATATCTGTACGTCTATTATAATGCAGGACTTTATGCCGATTTTGGGATAAACATCTACTACCTTATAATAGCCCTGTACGGTTGGATGGCTTGGCGCTACAATTTCCGTCTTAGAGGCAAAAAGGCCGAGAGTAATAAGCTGTCTATCAGCCATATAAACGGTGGCAGCAGCATTCGCCTCGCCCTATTGTTTGCAGCCGCTTGGGCGCTAATCTCGTATATACTGATACATTTTACAAACAGCACCGTTCCCCTGACCGACGCATTCACCACCGCTCTGAGTATTGTGGGAATGTATATGCTTGCCCGCAAATACATAGAGCAGTGGTGTGTGTGGTTGGTGGTAGATGTTGTAAGTAGCGCTCTGTACATATACAAAGAGCTATATTTTACCGCGGCACTCTATGCGCTTTACGCAATAATTGCTATCTTTGGCTATCGAAAATGGAAGCAACTGATGAACAATGAAAATAGTTGACACAAACATAGAAGCAGTAATATTAGCCAACGGCGACTACCCCACCGCCGAGACTCCGCTACAAATATTGAACGCAGCGCCCTATTTAGTGTGCTGCGACGGCGGCGCCAACAGATATTTGGCAAGCGGACGAGTACCCGATGCAATAATAGGCGACGGCGACTCACTCGCCCCCGAGTACCACCGACAATATCCCCATCTGCTGCACCGAGTAACCGAGCAAGAAAGCAACGACCAGACAAAAGCCCTGCGCTTTTTGCTCTCGCAGGGGCGTCGCAACATTGCCATCGTGGGTGCAACAGGCAAGCGCGAAGACCACACGCTGGGCAACGTAAGCCTGCTCATCGAGTATGCCCACGCAGGCGCCAACGTACGCACATACACCGACTACGGAGTATTTATCCCCTGTAACGGCAGCTGCACCATCGACACACAACCCGCACAGCAAATATCCATCATCAATTTCACCGCACGAGGCTTCAGCGCCGAGGGGCTGCGCTACCCCATTTTCGACTTTTGCAATTGGTGGCAAGGGACGCTCAACGAAGCCACCGGCCACACTGTAACCATAAACGCCACAGGCGAATATCTGCTGTTCGTCAACTACAAGTAATCCCAAACCATAAAAAATATTTTAATCGCTCCGCAATCAAACTTTTGCGGAGCGATTAAAATATACCCGCCCCCTCAATTTATTAACAAAAGTTAAAAAAAGAGGGTAAAAATCACATATATATAATGATAAGCGATAATTATACTATTATATTCGCAGTAAATAGTGATAGAATCACAACAATAAAAAAGGAGAAACCTATTACGGTATCACCAAAGTTTTCTACGACACATACAAGGCAAAAGTACCAAAAATATCGCAAACAATCATTAGGCTTAGTACAAACGAAGCAATTGCCCTATATAAAGCCAAATTGGATAAATTGTTGGATAAACAGAATTAACGACATCTCCGAGATTATTGGATTGGGAAAAATATTTTAAACAAATAAAAAGTTTACCATTATGAAAAGAGCGCACTATTTATCATTTTATCACTGCTGTTACTCTCTTGTTCAACAATTCGCAGGCACAAGTACGAGAAAATGTTTTCTAAAGAGAGCAATTACGACATTAGCGAAATATCACCATTTGCCAAGCTGTTAGCGATGAATGCTAAATAATGAATACCAAAATTCCAGAATTGACATTAGCGAGGGAAAATATACCAAGAACAGACTTTGAGTATTAGGAAGAGGGCAAAAAACACAACTCAAACAGCCTGCACACAACGTGTGCGGAACGACTCGCGCGCCTTTCTTACATAAAGCCTGATAACATCATCGGGCAGAGCCGAGGAGCGCACATAAGCGCGCGTCTCATCGGGAAATTTTGCAAGCGCCGTTGCCAGCAGCCACGCAACACCCATACGCACATAATAGGGCGAGGCCCCCTGCACCGTACCCTGCTGCGGACGCTCGGGGCGCCCTTTGATGCTTCTGTATTGCGACGTTATTATCGAAAAATCTATCCTTTCAATCTGTTCAAAGACCTTTGCCATCCACTCGCGGTCGATAAAATAGCACATTGCGACAACAATTGCAAAGCGCACCTCAAACTCGCGCCACGAGGCGAACCATCGCAGCAGAAAATCCCACAGTCGTTCTTTATCGGCGCGCTGCATCCATTTTGCATTGGCACAGAAGGCGTCGCACACAGCCCAATTGTCCAGCACGGGGACATACCTCTCGAGCATTGTCAGGCGCTGCTGCAATGAACATTCTTGCAGGTTAATCAAAAAGCCCCATACGAGTGTCTCTTCATAAACAAGAGCATCGGCGTCGGCCTGCTCGAAGCGCTCAATATAGCCCGAGCCATCCTCCTTTGAGAGAGCTTTTGCCAGCTGTTTCATCTGCGGTGTGTGCAGTCCCAGCACTCTGCGGCCGGGCAAAGCATTCAGCACCCTTAAATGACCCTCGCGGTAGCGCTCGTCCGACAAAAAGCGCTCGCTGATTAACGGTGTAAGAATATGCTCAATCATTTTTCTCGCTCTGAAGATGCCACATTTTATGCCCCAAAAAGGTGGTGGGATTAACGCGTCGAAAGCCAAGCGACGAGTATAGTGCCTCGGCACGGGGATTATCGACGTCAACCAGAAGCCCTACGCGGCTGAATCCGGCAGCAAAAGCCCGCCCACGCATAGCCAGCAGAAGTCTTCGGCCAATGCCGAAGGCGCGATAATGCGGCAGCACTGCCAGCGAGTCGAGATAAAATTCACCCGCGGCAGTCTCGTCCTCAATGTCAATGGGGCGGCCCGTCCTTTCCACAATCAGAGCCTGCAACGGAGCGCGCAGCTCGTTGAGACGCGCCCCATCGTACCCCACAATAGCGCCCACGGCACGTCCGTCAGCCTCGGCCACAAGCGCATTGCAGTAGCTATACTGCGTATCGGTGCGCGCTGCGAGCTTTACAAAAATATCGTACAACGGATGCTTTTCGTCGTAATTAAGTGCCATACACACCACAAGCCCCAAGAAGGGAGCATCCTCTGCCGCGGCAGGCCTTATTATAATATCACACTCTATTATCATACTATTATTTATTATCAACAAAATGTCCAATCTGCATCACTCTCGATGCTAATCAATTGCCCCGTTACAGGATGTTCAAAGGCTATGCTCGATGCGTGCAGCATCAGACGCCCTTCGGGCGAGCCGTAAAGTTCGTCGCCCACAATGGGCGCGTCGAGCCCCTCGGTACAGGCGCAATGCACGCGCAACTGATGCGTGCGCCCCGTTACGGGCTGTAACTGCGCAAGGGCACACTCGCGCCCATTATATTGCAGCGTCGATACTATCTTATACAGTGTAACAGCCTCTTTTCCACAGAGTTTATCGACCATTTGCAGCGGACGATGCACATAATCGGGGGCAAGGGGAAGAGAAATTTTCCCCTCACAGTTCTTCTTTGGGACGGCCGACAGCAGCGCCGTGTAACGCTTATGCACCATACGACGGGCAAAAAGCGACTGCAAGGTCTTCAGCGTCTCGACACCCTTTGCCGCCACCAACAGCCCCGAGGTTGACATATCCAACCGATGCGCCACAAAAATATCCTCTCTGCCAAAATGACATACAAGCCAATCTTGCACCGAGCGACCACCCACACGCCCGGGCACCGAGAGCATCCCCGAGGGCTTATCGACCACCACAATCCAATCATCCTCGTAGAGAATAGGGATATTGTCGAAACGCTCGCCGGCATTCTCAAGCGAGGACTTTTCAACCTCTAACCCCTCGAGCATAAAGCCGAGTATCGGCTCGCATTTTTCTTTACACGAGCCGTAAAAACAGCCCTCGCGACGCAACTCACCCACGGGCGGTGAGCCCAACCAAAATTCGGCCATAGAGAGAGGGCGCAACCCTTTCTCATAGGCATATTGCAGCAGTTTGGGAGCAGCACACTCCCCTGCCCCGGCCGGAGGCACGGCGCCTCGCAGGTCTTTAAAAATTTTTAACAGCGAGCGCCTCTCGCCACGGGCGTTAAGCAGTTGAAACTGCTCGAAGAGCCACTCCTGCAACCCGGCCGAGCGCTGTCTGCGCTCCTCTTTCAAGCTATTCACAACACGGCTATAAGCCTCTAAGCAAGCCTCGGCCTCGGCAATCTTGTCGTTCCATTTTTTCGTAAGCCTTTTGAGCTCGGCCTTACGATGCTGACTATCGCGCACAAGAGCCGCCTCGGCCTCGGGGGCAAGGACACCCTCGCCGCGCATCTTGTCGCGTTCAATCTTTGCCCGACGATTCTCCTCGCGCAACCGCGCAAGCTCACTTTCGGCCTGTGCACGGGTATTTTTAAGATTCTCATCTGCCGCCTTATAGCCATCCGAAGCATAAACAGCCGCCACGCGAGCGTTTATATTTGAAATATTCTGCTCCTCGCGCTTAAAATAACCATCGGGATTCTGAAATTCAAACACAGGCGGGACAAAGCCTCTGTGCACGCTGCACCCGCCCAAAAGCCCCGAAAAGGCAGCAAGATACCCTATGCGCCCCTCGGCGTCGCGTACCACAAGTACACCGAACATTTTACCCTCGCCACCGAGCAATCGGCTGCCCTCTACATAAGCCTTAACCTCATCCGCTGCCAAAATTGACAGCCGATGAGGTTTATAGTGGAAAGGGTTATTGAACCGTGCGGGCAGCTCAATGCCTCTTATATCAACCTTAAACGAATGAAAAAGCTCCATCAATTGTTGTAAAGCGCATCCTTACTCTCGTCGAAGCCGCCGTCAAACTCGTTATTCTCGATGGTAACATTTACAACTTTCTCGAACAAGAATCGACGATTGTTCCAATGGAACGGCTCAAAGTCCTTGTTCTGAATAATCTTGTTGCCGCGGAACACAAGGCCGTCGAGCGACTTTGCATAGACGATGGGAGCATCGAACGTCTCGAAGATATTTTCCTCAATTACAATGCCTTTACCCCCGCCGCCGTGGAAATATTTTGTCTGCGCGGCAAGGTCGGGAATCTCGGGGTAGATGGAGATTATTCCGTTTGTAAATTGGAACATATTTGTCAGAGCATTCACAAAGCGATTCTTGCGTATTACAACGTCGCGGCAGGCACCCGTCTCGAACCAACCGTTGCAGTCGCCACACAGAAGAATAGCCGTCCCCGATGTGTGGTCAAAGAAATTATCCTCGACAATCGTCTTTTTAGGGGTACTGAAGAGCGTTCCGCGCGCCCTGTTATTGCGTATTGTGTTGCCGGCGAACAGCACCTCGGGCGTCCACTCAAGATTCTCTATGCCAAATTTTCCGTTGGCAATATCCTGCGGCAGTGCTTTCTCGAATTTAATCCTGAATTCCTTGCACCCCGCAAGCTGCTCCTTATCGTGGGGGACAATCTCGACAACTTTATTTCCCTCGGTTATTTCCATCACGTCCGAACGCACAAACTGCACGCTGTCGCCCTCTCCGCCCCAATAGAATCCATAGGCCTGAGGGTGCATATAACGCCCCACGAGTGTATAGTCGTCAACGCGCTCTGTTACACGCAAATAGGTTCCGTGAATATTTATCGCATCGTCCATCATACCCTCGTAAAGACCGCCGACCGACTTTATCGTACCCTTGCACGCCGAAAAGTGTGTCGCATCGGCCTGTGTGGTAAAATAGCGCTCGCCACTGCGCGTAGCCACATTAAAGCCGTCAAGAGTGAGATTTTCGGTTATCTGCGCCAGAAGTCCCATACCCTCGGCGTAATATACGGTAACTGCGTTAAGCACAATATCCTTGCACTCCGATACAAAAATACCGGGTGTCGGACGGGCATACGAACGCATCGCAATAACCGTGCCGGGCACAAGGCGAGCATCGCGCCACGGAGCACGAATGAGACGCGGCCCAATCTCCTCGACGCCATAAACGCCTACCCAAATATCGCTTGTGCGATAGACCAGATGCCTTGTTTTTCCGTCGAAAGCAATGCCGGCCGACGGAGTAATCTCCCAATTGCTGCCGTACGTTACCAACCGACCATCTACAATTTTATAGTTGACATACGGCGCTATGCGATAGGTAATAAGGCCATTCCGGGTGTCATTCTCAACAACCTCCACCTGCGTAATCTGCGGCGCGCGTGTGTCGATGCCGATAAAATCAAGTGTACAATTCTCGCAGCCCACCATTGCAACGGGAAGCATACGTCCGTTCATATAAAAATCGGCACGACGCGCCCCCATCCCCTCACCATCGCCCTTGAGGGTGAGATTCTTTACCCCTTCGAGCACAATTGCAACCTTTTTGGGATTATCTTGGTCGTGATTCGAGATAAAATACTCGCGTACGTTGGCACTGTCGGGATAAAAATCGTAATCACCCCCCTCGAACAACAGCACAGCAGGGCTGCCGTTGCACTCGGCCTTGATTGTCGCTATTGCAGCGGCAACCTCATCGGTCATATCCTCACCCGTACCGGGAACAATACCAAAATCGGCCGCACGGTAAACCTTCGGGCCGCAAGCAGCGAGCATAAACGCTGCAAACACAATTACAAAAATACGTTTCATTGCTACCTTAATCATTTTGCGCGAAGATAGAAAAAAAATGTCATAATGTCGTAAATAAGTTAAAATAAATCCCCAAAAAGAGTATTTCGCCACTTTGGCACGCTTTTTGTACATATAACTACGGAAAAGAGAAAAACTTTTTCCTATATATATAATAGTAAATTGGCATTTTATTGCTATCTTCGCACGAATTTACGTTTTTTAAAAGAATAACTACAACATAATATATAATGGGATTTAACGAATTTATAAGTAAACTTTTTGGTAACAAGGCCACACGCGATGCGCGCGAGATTAAGCCTTGGGTTGAGAAAATCAAAGCTATATACCCACAAATATCGGCACTCAGCAACGACGGTCTGCGCGAGCGCTCGGCCTCTCTTCGCGCCAAGATACAAGGCACGGTAACCGAGGAGCGTCGTAAAATAGCCGAGCTCAAAGAGAGCATCGAAAGAACCGATATTGACAAGCGCGAGGCCATCTTCAACCAAATAGACAAATTAGAGAAAGAGGTACTCGAGAAACTCGACAAAGCGCTCGACGAGGCACTGCCCGAGGCTTTTGCCATTGTAAAAGACACAGCCCGCCGCTTCACCGAGAATGAAGAGACAAGAGTAAAAGCCACACAATTCGACCGCGACCTTGCCGCAAAATTCGATTTTGTGCGCATCGAGGGCGACGACGCAATATACAGCAACCATTGGACAGCCGGCGGCAACGACACAAAATGGAATATGGTACACTACGATGTACAGTTGTTCGGCGGCGTCGTGCTGCACAAAGGCAAAATTGCCGAGATGGCAACAGGAGAAGGAAAAACCCTTGTAGCCACCCTTCCCGTATTCCTCAACGCCCTGACAGGCAACGGCGTACACGTAGTAACCGTAAACGACTACCTTGCCAAGCGCGACTCGGAGTGGATGGGTCCCCTTTATATGTTCCACGGCCTCAGCGTCGATTGCATCGACAAGCACCAGCCCAATTCCGAGGCCCGTCGCAACGCCTATCTTGCCGATATTACCTTCGGAACAAACAACGAGTTTGGCTTCGACTATCTGCGCGACAATATGGCAATGCAACCCGACGACCTTGTACAGCGCATACACAACTACGCCATTGTCGATGAGGTCGATTCAGTGCTCATCGACGACGCCCGTACCCCCCTCATCATCGCAGGCCCCGTGCCCCGCACCGCCGACCAGATGTTCGAGGAGTTCCGCCCCATTGTCGAGCGCTTGGTCGAGGCGCAGAAACGTCTGGCCACAGAATACCTTGCCGAGGCACGCCGCAAAATATACTCCCAGAACAAAGACGAGGTTGCCGAGGGCTATCTCTCGCTGTTCCGCAGCCACAAGGCACTGCCCAAGAACAAGCCCCTCATAAAGCTACTGAGCGAGCCGGGCGTAAAGACCGGAATGCTCAAGACCGAGGAGTATTATATGGAGCAGAACAACAAACGTATGCCCGAAGCAGTCGAGCCCCTATACTTTGTCATCGACGAGAAGCACAACAGCGTCGACCTCACCGACAAGGGAATCGAGCTCATCACAGGCAACGCACAGGACAAAGACTTCTTCGTGCTGCCCGACATTGCCACACAGCTCTCGCAGCTCGAAAGCAACAGCCTCACGAGCGAAGAGAAACTCGAAAAGAAAGACCAAATGCTTGCCGACTACGCAGTAAAATCGGAGCGCATACACACCATAAACCAGCTACTCAAAGCCTACACAATGTTCGACCGCGACGTCGAGTACGTTGTCAGTGAGGATGGAAAAATCAAAATTGTCGATGAGCAGACGGGCCGTATTATGGAGGGACGCCGCTACTCTGACGGCCTGCATCAAGCCATCGAGGCCAAAGAGCGCGTAAAGGTCGAAGCCGCATCGCAGACCTTTGCCACCATCACCCTTCAGAATTATTTCCGTATGTACCACAAACTATCGGGAATGACAGGTACAGCCGAGACCGAGGCAGGCGAATTTTGGGACATCTACAAATTGGACGTGGTAGTAATACCCACCAACCGCCCCATTGCGCGCAACGATATGAACGACCGCATCTACAAGACCAAGCGCGAGAAATACAAAGCCGTAATCGAGGAGATTGAGAGTCTCGTTAATCAAGGCCGCCCCGTGCTCGTGGGTACAACCTCGGTCGAAATATCCGAAATGCTGAGCCGTATGCTCACAATGCGCAAGATACAGCACAACGTCCTCAACGCCAAGCTACACCAAAAAGAGGCCGACATTGTAGCAAAAGCCGGTCTTTCGGGCACCGTAACCATCGCCACCAATATGGCCGGTCGTGGTACCGATATTAAATTGAGCGACGAGGTAAAGGCCGCAGGAGGATTGGCCATCATAGGCACCGAGCGCCACGAGTCGCGCCGCGTCGATCGTCAGTTGCGCGGACGTGCCGGACGTCAGGGCGACCCCGGTTCATCGGTATTCTTCGTATCGCTCGAGGACAACCTTATGCGTCTCTTCGGCAGCGAGCGCATCGCCAAGCTTATGGACAACAAATACGTTGGAATGGCCGACGGCGAGATGATAGAGAGCAGTATGATGACCAAACAGATAGAGCGCGCCCAAAAGAAAGTTGAAGAGAACAATTTCGGCATCCGCAAGCGCCTGCTCGAGTACGACGACGTAATGAACAAACAGCGTACCGTCATATACACCAAACGTCGCCACGCCCTCATAGGCGAGCGCATCGGAATGGACATTGTAAATATGATATGGGACCGCTGCTGCAACATAGCCGAGAATTTCCCCTACGACGACGCCAAGCTCGAATTCCTCAGAATATTGGCAATGGAGCTACCCTTTGCCACACAAGAGGAGTACGAAAAGATGGAGCCCGAGCAGCGCGCCGAAAAATGCTTCGACGCAGCCATTGAGAATTTCAAGCGCAAGACCGAGCGTATGGCAGGCACCGCACAACCCAATATCGAGTACATCTACCAAAAGACCGAGGGACAGGATGGCATCGTAACCGTGCCCATCACCGACGGACGTCTGCTCTACAACATCCCCGTAAGCATCGTAAAGGCCTACGAGACACAGAGCAAAGAGATTGTAAAATGCTTCCAGAAAGCAATACTGCTGCACACCATCGACAACGCTTGGAAAGAGAACCTGCGCGACCTCGACGAGCTTAAACACTCGGTACAGAATGCCAGCTACGAACAGAAAGACCCTCTGCTCATCTTCAAGCTCGAGTCGGTTAACCTATTCGACAAGATGGTGAATAAGATAAACGACCACACAGTCTCGGTGCTCACCCGCGGACAGATACCCCAAATTGACCCCGCAAGAGTGAATCAGGCACCGCAGCCCGAGCCTCCCCGTCGTCCCAAGCAACAGTACAACGAGATAAAGGCCGACCTCAACGACCCCAACCAGCAAGCAGCAGCACAGAACGACACACGCTCGGTGCGCCGCGAGCCCGTCCGCGTCGAAAAGACCGTTGGCCGCAACGACCCCTGTCCCTGCGGCAGCGGCAAGAAATTCAAAAACTGCCACGGCAAAAACCTCTAAGAGGCACCGGGAGTTTACGGCAGTTTCAACGAACCAATAAAAAGCAGCAAATATGTTACTCAGCAAAGAATCGAACAGCAACCTGCAAAAAGCCATCGAAACGATGGTCCGCGGCTTCGTAACAACCGAAGAAACAAGCGTTACCGACTTTCACTTTCACGTAAACACCGAGAGCGGCAGCCTCACCATCTTCGACGACGACGAACGCACGCTTGCAAGCACTCACATAAGCGAATGGGAACATTTCAATCAAGAGCACTGCTACGACATTATAGAAGCCACACTGCGCAGCAAACTAACCGAAGCGCAAGAGGCCGGAGGGCTCGACAATATGAACATCCTCAAGCCCTACTCGTGCCTGCTCATCGACGACGACAAAGAGACCATCGTCGACCTGCTGTACGTTGACGATGACACCTACATCATCAGCGACGACCTTATGAAGAACTTCGACAAAGAGATGGACGAATTTCTAAAAAAACTCTTAGAGGAGTAACACTATTGCACACCTTATTATATATGCCGCACCCATTTTCCCGGGTGCGGCATATTATTTCATAAAAAAACTTAACGACAGCCCAATAAGAAAAATAAAAAAGAAAACTTTTTGTCAGAGAAAAGTTTTCTTTGTAACTTTGCAACACCAAAAAAGAGAAATACCCCAAAAACGCTGCAAGCACCATTATGACAATAAAGAAAAACGACAATAGCGACAACAACGTCCACCTGCGCATAATAGAGGGAGCAAGCAAGCTCTTTCTGACAAAAGGCATAAAATGCGTGCGTATGGACGACATTGCCCACGAATTAGGTGTATCGAAGCGTACCATATACGAGCACTTCAAGGACAAAGACCAGCTTCTCAGAACCTGCCTGATGCATCTGCACCGCTACACGTCGGATAAGATACTCGACCATCTGCGCACAAATTCGCACAACACACTCGACGTACTTCTGACAATGTACGAGGTATATTTTGCAATAATGAACAGGGTGAACAAGCAATTCTTCATCGACCTTCAGAAACTGCCCGAAATAAAGCAAAAGAACGACCGGCGCGAGCGTTTGAACCTACATAAATTCAGCCATCTGATGCAGAAAGGTATAGAAGAGGGGCTCTTCCGCGAAGATATAAACATAGAGGTACTCTCCTACATTCTGCATCACGACCTTAAGCTCATAACCTTTGAGCAAAAATTCGAAAATCAATCGGCCGAGGAGCTTGGAAAAGCCTTCATCCTCTTCTATCTGCGAGGAATAGCCACCCCCAAAGGCCAAGAGATAATAGAACAATTCATCGACAAACTAAACGAAAAAGAGAACAAACAATAAATACAGTATTTTTATGAACATTAAAATGCGATTAAAGACATTGGCTGCTATGCTGGCGCTCGTAACGCTGACATACGCACAAGAGGCCAACCCCACAATGCACCTTACGCTCGACAAAGCCATCGAGCTTGCATTGAGCGAGAATCCCACAATGAAAGTAGCCGAGCAAGAGATACAGCTCAAAGAGGTATCGAAGCGCGAGGCGTGGCAGAATCTGCTTCCCACGGTATCCATCGACGGAACAATCTCGTACAACATAAAGGTTGCCGAGATTAAAACAAGTATGGGTAGCTTCAAAATGGGAATGGACGACTCGAACACGTGGAACGGAGCGCTTCAGGTAGCCCTTCCGCTCTACGCCCCCGCCGTATATAAGACAATGAGCCTCAGCAAGAGCGACCTTGAGCTTGCCGTCGAGAAGAGCCGCGGCTCTAAATTAGACCTCATCAATCAGGTTACAAAGGCCTACTATCAGCTGATGCTCGCGCAAGATTCTTATAAAGTATTGCAGGACAACTACAAACAAGCCGAGATAAATTTCGACATTGTAAAAGCAAAATTCGAGCAAGGCAGCGTCAGCGAATATGACAAGCTGAGCGCCGAGGTACAGAAAAACAGCGCGTGGCCCGCAGTGATAAGCGGAAAGAACGCCGTCGAGCTTGCCAAGCTGCAACTGAAAGTACTTATGGGCATTACAGCCGACGTCAACCTTATGATAGACGACAATCTGAAGAACCACGAGACACGAATGGCAACAGCAGGCACCCAGAGCATCGACCTTACCAACAACTCGACACTGCGTCAGTTAGACCTCAGCGCCGAGCTTCTGAGAAAGCAACGCAAGATTCTGAGCAGTTCCTTCCAGCCCACCCTTGCCCTTGTCGGCAGCTATCAGTACCAATCAATGTCGAACACCAATTGGGAGGTAAACAACTACAATTGGAGCAACGCATCGTCGCTGACCCTCTCGCTGAGCATTCCCCTCTTCAAGGCAAGCAACTTTACAAAGCTCAAGAGCAACAAGATACAACAGAGCCAATTGGCCGAGAATCGTCTGAACGCCGAGCGTATGCTCAATATGCAGGCACAGAGCTATATAGACAATATGAAGAAAAGCGCCGAGCAACTGCAATCGAGCAAGCTGGCAGTGGAGCAGGCACAGAAAGGCCTCACCATCAGCCAAAAGCGCTACGAGGTAGGCAAAGGCACCATCCTCGAGCTGAACAACTCACAAGTATCGCTCACCAACACCCAGCTGGCCTACAACAACACAATATTCGATTATCTTGTAGCCCAATCAGAGCTCAACACAGTATTAGGAAAAGAATAAAAACACAATACCATTATGAAGAAACATCTGACACTAATGACAATTGCCGCTGCACTCACCCTTTGCTCGTGCAGCAGCGATGAGAAAAGCGCACAAAGCACTCAGGAGACAACAAAGCCCAACGTAAAAATTGCACAGGTAACAGCCGAGGCCGTTGCACAGACCGAGACATTTGCAACAACCGTCGAGGCCGAGGTTAAGAACAACATCATTCCCAACTCCCCCCTGCGCATCGGAAAAATCCTTGTCGAGGTTGGCGACAACGTCGTTAAGGGCCAAAAGCTCGTCGAGCTCGACGCCAGCAACCTCGAGCAGCTGACACTGCAAATAGAGAACCAACGCATCGAATTTAACCGCGTAGCCGAGCTTTACAAAGTGGGCGGCGCCTCAAAAGCCGAGTACGACAACGCAAAGACCGCACTCGAGGTAAATGAGAAAGCCCTCAAGAACCGCCTCGAGAACACCGTCCTTGTGAGCCCTATCAACGGCGTTATATCGGCACGCAACTACGATAATGGCGATATGTACGGCGGCCAGCCCATCCTTGTTGTCGAGCAGATAACCCCCGTAAAGATGAAGGTCAACGTAAGCGAGAAATACTTCTCAAAAGTAAAGAAAGGCTCGGACGTAACACTCACATTCGAGACCTACGGCGACGAGACCTTCACCGGCAAGGTAAATATCATCTACCCCACCATCGACCCCGCCACACACACATTCCCCGTCGAGATTACACTCTCGAACAGCGACCGCCGCGTGCGTCCCGGAATGTTCGGACACGCCACAATCAATTTCGGCGAAGCCAATCACGTAGTTGTACCCGACGCAGCAGTCATCAAGCAGGCCGGCAGCGGCGACTACTACATCTACACATACGCTGGCGGCAAAGTAAGCTACGATAAGGTACAGATAGGCAAGCGTATGGGCAACAAATACGAGCTCGTCTCGGGCGTTGCATCAGGAGCCGAGGTAGTAATTGCCGGTCAGGCAGGTATTACAAACGGTTCCGAGGTTAATGTGATAAAATAACAATACCAACTACATTAAAAAATACAAATTATGAGTCTATACGAAGGAGCAGTTAAACGCCCGATAATGACCGCACTGTGTTTCGTCGCAGTAGTTATATTCGGTCTTTTCTCGTTCTCAAAACTGCCTATTGACCTACTACCCGACATTGAAACAAACACCCTGATGGTTATGACAAGCTACTCAGGAGCAAGTGCATCGGATATTGAGAATAACGTAACAAGGCCACTTGAGAACACACTAAACTCAGTCGAGCATTTAAAACACATAACATCCAACTCACGCGAGAATATTTCAGTAATAACCCTCGAATTTGAGTATGGTTACGACATTGACGTACTAACCAATGACGTCCGCGATAAGCTTGATATGGTAACCTCGTCGCTTCCCGACGGAGTTAACAGCCCCATCATCTTCAAATTCTCGGCAGATATGATTCCCATTATGATGCTCTCCGTCAAAGCAAATGAGAGTCAGGCCGCATTGTATAAGATTCTTGACGATAACGTAGCCAACCCACTTGCACGTATAGACGGAGTAGGAACCGTGTCAATTGCAGGAGCCCCCGAGCGCGAGATAAACATCTATATGAACCCCATAAAGATGGAGGCCTATAACATCCCCGTCGAGACTGTGAGCAGCATCATAGCATCAGAGAACCGCAATATTCCCGGTGGTAACTTTGATATTGGAAGTAATACATACGCACTGCGTGTCGAAGGCGAATTTAACAGTCCGCAAGAGATGATGAACCTTGTCGTTGGCAGCCACAATGGAGCCAATGTCTATCTGCGCGACATTGCACGCATAGTTGATAGCACTCAAGAGCGCGCACAAAAAGCTTTTACCGACGGGCAACAAGGTGCTATGATTATCGTACAAAAACAGACAGGTGGTAACTCGGTTGCCATTGCCAACGCTGTACGCGAGGAGCTTCCCAAACTTCAGAAGCGCCTGCCCGCGGACATTGAAATTGGTATCATAGTTGACACCTCGGACAACATCAAAGATACCGTCTTTACACTTACCGAGACTATTATTTATGCACTCATCTTCGTGATGCTTGTAGTATTTGTATTTTTGGGCCGTTGGCGTGCAACAGTCATCATCGGCCTTACCATTCCCTTCTCACTCATAGCATCGTTCATATACCTTCTTATAACCGATGGTTCATTGAACATTATCTCCTTATCGTGTCTTAGCATAGCCATTGGAAACGTGGTTGACGACGCTATTGTAGTACTTGAGAACGTAACAACACACATTGAGCGCGGTTCAAGCCCCAAGAGTGCAGCCGTACACGGCACAAACGAGGTAGCTATTTCCGTTGTAGCATCTACACTTACAATGCTTGCAGTGTTCTTCCCCTTGACAATGGTTACAGGTATGACCGGAGTACTCTTCAAGCAGCTCGGTTGGATGATGTGTATCATTATGATTGTATCCACAGTGGCAGCACTTACTC
The DNA here is from genome assembly GCA_045533955.1 of Bacteroidaceae bacterium. Lineage (GTDB taxonomy): Bacteria > Bacteroidota > Bacteroidia > Bacteroidales > Bacteroidaceae > HGM04593. The sequence continues at coordinate 5,008 of JAZSIU010000061.1, read as the reverse complement.
TTATTCCTATGCTATGCTCTAAGTTGCTTAAACTACAGAAAAAACAGAGTAAGGCCTTTAAGACATTCTACGCTCCCATTGCACGTTCACTCGACAAATTAGACATTTGGTATGCCAACCGCATAAATTGGGCTGTACGCCATCGCAAGACAACTCTTGCAGCCTGCTTAATCCTATGTATTGTCAGCTTTATGACATTTACATCCATAAAGAGTGAATTTTTCCCCTCTCAGGATAATGGTCGTGTCAGCTCTACCATTGAGCTTCCAATTGGAACACGTGTAGAGATTTCACAAGATATAGCAATGAAACTCACCAATATTTGGCGTCAACGCTACGGCAAAGACCTCAAAGTGTGTAATTTCCGCGTAGGTCAGGCCGACGAGGACAACGCATTTGCTTCAATGAGCGATAATGGTTCGCACATAATAAGTTTCAACATCACATTCGTGCCTCATACCGAACGCGAAACAAACCTTGCCGAAATATGTGATGAAATGCGTGCCGATATTAAGAAATTCCCCGAAATAGCCCGCAGTAATGTGATGTTAGGAGGCGGAGGCGGAGGAATGGGCGGCCAAGCAATGGCCACATTCGAGATTTACGGATACGACTTTGACATAACAGACCGCCTTGCTAAAGAGCTTGCAGATTCTATGCGTGCCAACCCAATTATTTCACAGGTAAACATAAGTCGTAGCGACTACCAGCCTGAATATCAAGTCGATTTCGACCGTGAGAAGCTTGCAATGCACGGACTGAATCTGAGCACTGCTGCCACCTATCTGCGTAACCGCTATAATGGTTCGTTGGCAACATATTTCCGCGAGGATGGCGATGAGTACGAGGTAAAAGTACGCTACGAGCCCGAAAGCCGTACCAGCATCGAGGACATTGAAAATATCATTCTATACTCGAGTAACGGCAAGCCCATACGTGTAAGAGACCTCGGAAGAGTCGTACAACGCGAGCTCCCCCCTACCATTGAGCGTAAAGACCGCGAACGTATAGTAACAGTTGATGCCGTACTTGCAGCAGGAGCCGCTCTTAGCGATGGCGTTGAACACGCTATGTCTGTCATTAACAATATGAACATCCCCAGCGGATACAACATCGAGGTTGCCGGTTCATACGAAGACCAGATTGAGAGCTTTACCGACCTTGTTGTTTTAGGTCTTCTTATCGTCGTTCTTGTATTCATCGTAATGGCAGCACAGTTCGAGTCGCTAACCTACCCGTTCATTATAATGTTCTCAATCCCCTTTGCATTCAGCGGAGTACTATTGGGACTATTCATAACGGGCACGAACCTAAATGTTATGTCAATGCTCGGAGGTATTATGCTTATCGGTATTGTAGTTAAAAACGGTATTGTACTTATTGATTATACAATGCTTTTACGCGAACGTGGATTAGGCATTATCCAAGCAACAGTACGCGCGGCACGCAGTCGTCTGCGTCCTATCCTTATGACAACCTGCACAACAATCTTAGGTATGGTTCCTTTGGCAGTAAGTCAGGGTGTAGGTGCCGAAATGTGGCGTCCGCTTGGAGTAGCGGTGATTGGTGGTCTGACAATCTCGACCATTATGACCCTTACATACACCCCCGTAATGTACTGTATGTTTGGTGGTACCGGAATCAAGACACGTCGTCGCAATTTAAGAAAGAAACGCGAGCTTGAAGCATATTGGAACAAGCATAAGAATGAAGAAATGCTTATTAGTGCTAAAAAGTAATATTTAACAACTATTTCAATGCCGATAAAATAATCGGCATTGAATAAATAAAAAGAGAATATATGAAAGGAGTATTTATAGCCTTTGACCAAGCACATAAAGATGCGGTATTGAATGTACTCGACCATTTAAACTGCCGTGGGTTCTCATTTATTGAACAAATGCAGGGACGAGGCAGCAAAACAGGAGAACCACACTATGGCACCCACGCTTGGGCAGCAATGAATTCCGGTATTATAACCATTGTCGAAGACAAAATTGTTAACAGTTTGCTGACCGAACTGAAGAAAATTGACGAGAGTGCTCAGATGCTTGGTCTGAGGGCCTTTGTATGGAACATTGAGCAGAGTTATTGATACACACTCTCTTTTGGTAGAAAATAATCTCCGCTGCACGCTTAGGTGCAGCGGAGATTATTGCTTTAAAAGCGGCCCGAGGAATGTGAGTGGCGCACTATAATTGATTTATTTGTGCCTGATAAATATGGCTTTTTCTCCTCTTTTCCGTCGGCACGGAAAAGAGGAGAAAAACATAAATGAGGTAACAAAATAAATTATCCTGAAATAAATATCCGGGGAATAATATTTATGGCTCAGTAGAAAAAAGGTGTGGTCGAGATTACTCTATTTATCACCCTCACGGAATACTTGTGCGGCTATTCTCTCTTTCACTTTATACTTTAGTACTTACTTTTTTTCAGAAAATAATAAGCAAAAAAACTGCACAAAAGAAATAGACGCGGGGCCTCCTTTGCTCGTGAGACAACGATGCGCCTACTCGGTCGGAGGCTTGCTTGTCATTGCGGTTTACGATTGTTTTAAGGGTGCTGCGGACCGCCCTCACTTAGTCGCTTGTAAACAAGCGTCTAAGTAGCGGTTAAACATACCTCGCACTTTTTCCTTAAAACAATCGTACCTACATTGAATTTTTTTTTATGGTGCAATAAATTAAAAGTTACCTTTTGTACGTATTATATGCAGCTGTTCTTGATGGTGAAAAATAGATTATTGATTCTTACCCACAGTAAATTTCTACTGAGCCCCTATGGAGTAGTGGAACAGATTGTATGAGCGCAAAAAAACAGCGGCACAGGACATTTTGATGTCCTGTGCCGCTGTTAGTGCTATTGCCGTGGCGCTTTAGTCCTCAATCAATCCAACCTCTTTCCAACGCTCGATGATAAGGCGGCAATCCTCGCGTGCAATGCCTTCTTCGACCTCGTACTCCTTGAGTAGAAACTCAACAAGCGTGTCAATGTCAAAATTCTCCAGCCCTGCGATATTCTCCCATAGATAGGCTGCTGTGGGGTTCAGACTGATGATTTTGCTAAAATCGACATTCTCTATTCCGGTGGGGATGAGCAGATGTTCGTCGCATACATTCTGCAATTCTATTCCTTTTTTTACTCTCATTTTTTATATAATTTTAATATGTGTCTTCTGAAAAAAGATAACAGCAGCCGTCTAAAGGGACGCAAACAACTCCAGATGAATGAATAGCAACGCCATTTGCGGCTGCTCAAACGTACTTTTTTGCCTTTGCGTATGAAGGCTTGTGCTGTCCCAACTATTTTATCGGCCCTAAAGGTCTCTTTCTGCGATAGTAGGTTGCCGTCGCCGCGCATTGTTATTGTGTCGCCGTCAATTTTTATTATTCGGTGCAGGGCGTAGATTTGAGGTTTTACCTCGGCAAGGACTACTTGTCCCGTGCGGGGCTTTAGGGGCAGGGTCAGTATTACTTTGTCGCGCCCGCTTACCAGAAAGGGGTTCATACTGTGTCCGCGAACAACAAAAGTAACGCTTTTGTGCTCGCCCGACTTAAGCATATTCCCTATTTTGCTTAAAAAAATGTGATTATTTACTCGTACTTTGCGAACTTCCACTGTTGTTTATTTTTTTAACGTGCTGCTTGAGACTATTGCTGCCTGACGGTCGGGAAGACAGGTTAGTGTGTGCACCGGTAGTTTCTCGAGGATATTGGTTATTGTGCCGCAAATGAGAATATGTATGCGCTTGTCGAATTTCATTGTCGAACAAGAACTTAACATTATTCCAAAGGCTGTGGGGATGGCCTCGCGGCGGATGCTGTTTACGGGGCCCTGCTCAATGGCTGTAAGGCCTGCGATGGGGTAGTGGACGTCTTTGTAGATGGGGCGCTTGCCACTCCACGGCGAACCATAGACTACGGGGGTGCCATCGTCGGAAATGCGTACTACGGGGTTGTCGTCGTTTATGAGTGTGCTGCCTTCTATGTGTTCTACCCATAGGTCGCTATGGGTGCTTTTGCCTCGCCCGCTTGCTCCGAGGAACATATATCCGCGACCATTGTTCTCGACTACCGACGAGTGCATTAGCAGTGTCTTGTGTGGTGCTGCGGTGTATGTGTAGGCTAACATTATTGCATTGTTTAGTCCGAATGAACGCATTGCTCTGTTTCCGCGAGTGGCGATGGTGATGTTTTTCATCTGCTCGTCGCTATTCACGAATGTACAGGGTACGTTGCTCTCGTTCATTATCAGTATCTGATAGGCCGAGTTGCCGCTGCGATATACCTCAAAATCGGCTGCATTGCAGGGGAAATAGCCCAAACGTGTGCCTTGCCAGCTTGGGATTAGTGTGTCGTCGATGGTCAGGGTAAATAGGGGGGTAACTTCGCTGTTTGTCCTGAATGGTTCGTACGATGGCATCAATTGGCTTATGTCCTCTTCGGTGTGGATTATTTTAAAGCCGTGGCCTGCTACAATATAGTTGGTTGTGTACATTTTTATATGTGCGTGGGTGTAGTTAGTCAATTTTAGGACAAATATACAAACAAGCGAGCGGAAAATATAAAGTTTACTTTAATATTTTACGCAGCGAGCGCAATGTATATTCGCGCTTTAGCGCAAATATACGAACAAATAAGCGGAAAATATAAAGTTTACTTTAATATTTTACGCAGCGAGCGCAATGTATATTCGCGCTTTAGCGCAAATATACGAACAAATAAGCGGAAAATGCTAAATTGCTTCGATATTTTTTTTGTAGCGAGTGCAGCGTATATTCGCGCTTTAGCGCAAATATACAAACAAACAAGCAGAAAATGCTAAATTGCTTCGATATTTTTTTGCAGCGAGCGAATCTTGTAGGGTGGGGAGGAAGATAGGCTTCGGCTCGGAATAAAAAATAATCGAGCTTATTTTGTTGTTATTTTCGCCTTGCGCTATCTTTGTATAAGATAGGCTTCGGCTCGGAATAAAAAATAATCGAGCTTATTTTGTTGTTATTTTC
>JAZSIU010000055.1:0-9140 GCA_045533955.1 Bacteroidaceae bacterium | reverse complement strand
TTAGGTGCAGGTTTTTTGCTTACTTTTTTTTAGAAAAAAGTAAGTCCTAAAGTATAAAGTGAAAGAGAGAATAACCGCATAAGTATTCCGAGAGGGTGATAAATAGAGTAATCCCGACCACACCTTTTTGCTACTGAGTCCATAAAAAAGCAACAGATTATGCAAAAATAAGCAACCGCCCGTAGTACCAAAAAGATATTAAAAGAGCTCTCCCCCGAACCCATATTGAAGGTTCGGGGGAGAGGTTATAAATATTCTTATGCGCAGATTTTGCCGACACAGAAGCCGTAGCCAATCTTTCTTTTACGGCCGATGCTTGGAAACTACTCCTTGTCCACAGCACTTTTGGGCGATAAAATCTTAGCGTAACGCTCGCTGTCCGAGAGAATATCGAAGCTCTCCTCAATATCCTTATCGTCGCGCAAGCCATAGACTATTCCACCCTTTTGTCCATAGTAGCGCTTCACAATTTCATCGCCTAAGAGCAGTTTAACGTCGGCCGAGAAGTGCTCGAGTGCGTGCCCCAGATTATGCTGTAATTTTTTCTCGAGCGAGGCAATATCATCTTTTGCAACCTCTTCGTACCCCTCGAATTTTATCATTTCCTTAAGCTGTTTCAGCATTTTACTGCTGCGCATATCATAGCTAAAGCCGCTGGCTATCAGTTTGTTTTTAAATAGTTTATAATCGTCGTCGCCAAGCTCGAAAATATCGGCCGGAGCTATTGTATCGTATCGCAGACGATACTCCGTTGCATAGTCGAACATTGTCATATCCTGCATAATGTAAAAGAGCAATGTTGTAAGCTCGTCGCTCTTGGGCTCGACGTCGGGACGTATGCCTCCACCGTCGCGCACCTCACGGCCGGCGAGTGTGTAAAAGACGTTTGTGAGGCTGTCGGGGATACGTTGCGCTGTTCCGTCGCTGCTGCGATGACTGTAGTCGAGAGCCTGTACACAGCGTCCGCTGGGGATATAATATTTCGAGGTTGTCAGCTTCAGATAGCCGTTGCCGGGCAGCGAACGTGTCGTCTGCACAAGGCCCTTGCCGTATGTGCGCGAACCGACAATCACCGCACGGTCAAAATCCTGTAACGAGCCTGCCAGAATCTCAGCGGCCGAGGCGGTGTGTCCATCGACAAGAATCACAAGGGGCGAGGATGTGTCTATGGGCTCGCGTGTGGTCTTATACTCCTCGTAGGCCTGCTTTGTCTTGCCCTTTGTTGTAACGATTATCTTGCCTTTGGGCACAAACAGATTGACTATATTCACCGCCTCCTGCAACGAGCCTCCGCCATTGCCTCTAAGGTCGATGATGAACGATTTTGCACCGCGACCTTTTAAATCGACAATTGCGCGGCGCATATCCTTAGAACAGTTCTCGGTGAAACTCTCGAAGAGAATATATCCTATGCTGTCGCGCAGAATACCGTAATAAGGAATAGGCGGCAGTGTGATGCTTGCGCGCTCAAGGGTCACTGTAAGCGTTTTTTTGCGTCCGGGACGCTCAATCTCGAGCCTGAGTTTCGTGCCCGGCTCGCCGCGCAAAAGGTCGCTTACACTGTCGGTTGACATTCCCCGCACATCCTGCCCGTTGATGCTTAAGAGCGCATCGCCACTCTTGAGCCCGGCATTTGAGGCGGGCATATTATCGTAAGGCTCGGCAATGACGGTTGTGTTCTTCCCTGTGTGAAAACGTATTATAGAGCCTATTCCCGCATATTTTCCGGTAATCATCATTTTCAATTCGTCGGCGTCGTCCTCGGAATAATAAACCGTGTAGGGGTCCAATTTTCCGAGCATCGCATCAATTCCATCCTTTATTATCTTCTCGGGGGCTATTGTATCGACATAAAAAAGGTCGAGCTCTCTGATAATGGAATTAAATATATTCAATTGCTGCGACAAACGGAATTTTCGTCTGTCGTTGCTGAAAGACAGCAGAGCAAGCAGCGTCAGCACAGCCAACGGAAAGGCTATAAAAGGTACTCTTTTGCGCATAATAATAGAGGTATTTATTGTTTATTGCCGCGAAGATACATTATTTCGTCTCTTTCACCACTCTTTTTCGGGTTATTTTAAGCTAAAAAGGCTCTATTTTGTACTATTTGACGATTTTTTCAAAAAAAAGTGCATTTTTTCTTGGCCATAAAAAAAAGATATACTACTTTTGCATCGTCAAACGAGAAAGGTCGTTAAAATTCTTCAGTAGCTCAGTCGGTTAGAGCACCTGACTGTTAATCAGGGGGTCGTAGGTTCAAGTCCTACCTGAAGAGCAAAAAGGCCGTGAATTTCCAATAGTTTGATACATATTCTTCAGTAGCTCAGTCGGTTAGAGCACCTGACTGTTAATCAGGGGGTCGTAGGTTCAAGTCCTACCTGAAGAGCAAAAAGACAACCGCAAATGGTTGTCTTTTTTGTTTATGCACGCGCACATAAAAAAAGCCCGACACTTTTAAGCGTCAGGCCCAATAAATTTGATTCTTATTGCACTCACTCCACAACGTCAGCTACAATCTCGCCACCGCGTCCAAAGCCAATGAGCACACGTCCGCGTCGGCCAATCTCGACAACCGAGACAACATCCGTCGCCCTATCAACCACAAGCAGCGAATTTTCATCCAAGCTACGGTCGACCTTAATAATCGTATCTGCCGACACAGGGCTGCCCACATACAACAGACTATCGTTCAGATAAAGGTCGTAGCCCAGCCCGTCGAATTGTTTCGAGAAAGAAATTTCGTAGCAGTCGCGCACCCCACCCTCTTTCGAGACACTCTGTTCAAGAACAAAATAAACAAAAAGCATCACCGACATTATAATCATAAAGAAGAAAAGCACACTGCCGAAGAGGAACCTCATATTGGCATCCCTACCCTTAATATTACGCATATTTTTCAACAACATTTTTTTAGACCCCGCGAAGATATAAAAAAACTCTCTTCGCAACGATAAAAAGAGCGCAAACATTTGGCCCAACCACATTTTATTATTATTTTTGCACTCGAAATGATGATTGAGAGGGGCCGACAAGCCCCTCTTTTTCATACAATAATTACACACAACCCCATCTTCTACAAAAGAATTTATGATTGACAAACAGAAAGTCATTGAGCTTACACAAGAGTGGCTCGCCGACAAAGAGTATTTTTTAGTTGACGTAACCATCAGTAAGGACGACAAGATTACAGTAGAAATCGACCACGCCGACGGAGTGTGGATTGAGGACTGCGCCGAACTAAGTCGCCACATTGAGTCGGGCCTGAGCCGCGAGACCGAGGACTACGAGCTCGAGGTTGGCTCGGCCGGCCTCGGACAGCCGTTCAAAGTGCTTCAACAATACCTCATCCACATAGGCAAAGAGGTAGAGGTGCTGGGCAAAGATGGTAAAAAGTACAAAGGCACCCTCACAAAAGCCGACGAGACATCATTCTCGATAGCCGTAAGCAAAAAACAGAAGGTCGAGGGCAGTAAGCGTCCCCAAATGGTCGAGCAAGAGATTAGCTTCGCCTATGGCGATACAAAATACACGAAATATATTATAAATTTCAAATAAAATGGCAAAGAAAGAAGAAACAGTAAGCCTTCTTGATACATTTCAAGATTTCAAAGAGTCGAAAAACATCGACCGCACAACAATGATTAGCGTACTTGAGGAGAGCTTCCGCAAAGTATTGGTAAATATGTTCGGTACCGACGAAAATTACTCGGTAATCGTCAACCCCGACCGCGGCGACTTTGAGATTCAGCGCCGTCGCACAGTAGTCGAGGACAAGGACGTAAAGGACAACAATTTCGAGATTGGCCTTAGCGAAGCACAGCTCATCGACGAGACCTTCGAGGTGGGCGAAGAGGTTAGCGAGATGGTCAACTTTGCCGAGTTTGGACGTCGCGCCATCCTGAACCTGCGTCAGACCCTTGCATCAAAAATCCTTGAGCTCGAGAAAGACAGCCTCTACAACAAATACATCGAGAAAGTTGGCACAATCGTCAGCGGCGAGGTATATCAAATATGGAAGAAAGAGATACTTATGCTCGACGACGAGGGCAACGAGCTCATCCTGCCCAAGAGCGAGCAGATACCATCGGACTTTTACCGCAAGGGCGACCACGTGCGCGCCGTTGTAGCCCGCGTCGATAATCAGAACAACAACCCCAAGATTATCCTCAGCCGCACATCTCCAATATTCCTCCAGCGCCTCTTCGAGCTCGAGGTTCCCGAGATTAACGACGGCCTCATCACCATCAAGAAGATTGCCCGCATTCCCGGCGAGCGCGCCAAAATAGCCGTAGAGACCTACGACGAGCGCATCGACCCCGTAGGCGCCTGCGTAGGCGTAAAAGGTTCACGTATCCACGGCATTGTCCGCGAGCTTCGCAACGAGAACATCGACGTAATAAACTACACATCTAATATCGAGCTCTTTATCAAGCGTGCCCTGAGCCCCGCAAAGGTATTCACCATTTTCCTTGACGAAGAGAAGAAGAGCGCCGACGTATATCTCAAGCCCGAGGAGGTATCACTCGCAATCGGTAAAAACGGTCTTAACATCAAGCTCGCAAGTATGCTCACCGAATACACAATCGACGTATATCGCGAGATTGAAGAGAACACACAAGAGGACGACATCTACCTTGACGAATTTGCCGACGAGATTGACGAGTGGATAATCGCCGCAATAAAGAAACTCGGATACGACACTGCAAAAGCCGTCCTCAATGCCCCCCGTGAGGTACTCATAGAGAAAGCCGATCTCGAGGAGGACACAGTAGACAACCTGCTCAGCGTCCTGAGAGCCGAGTTCGAAGACGACAAGGAATCCAACGAATAAAAAAGAGTAAGAATGAAGATAAGACTAAATAAAGTACAAGAAGAGCTTAATATAGGACTGAACACAATCGTTGAGTTCCTGCAAAAGAAGGGCATCGACATTAAAGAAGACCCCAATGCCGTTGTACCCGAGAAGGGCTACCTTCTGCTCAGAGAAGCATTCAGCACCGATAAAGACGCCCGCATCGAATCGGATAAATTCACAAAAGAGCGTCAGAACAAAGACAAAGTAAAAGTATCGGCCGAGACAAAGCCCGTAGCCGAGCCCGCACAGGGTGAGGAAAAGCCTGCGATAAGCGAGCCCACACAGCCCGCCCCCGCACAGAGCGAAGAAAAGCCCGCAGCCGAGCCACTTATAAAAGTAATGGGCAGCATCGACCTCGACGCACTCAAGCGCAAGCAGCAACCCTCTAAGGGCGACAAGAACAAGAAAAAACGCGACGAAAAGCCCGCACAGCCCAAAGCCGAGGCAAAGCCCGCAGCAGCACCCTCACCCGTAAAGAAAGAGGAGCCCGCAAAAGCAGAGGAGAAGCCCCAGAGCGCAGCGCCCGCCCCCATAAAAGAGGAGCCCGCAAAGGTCGAGGAGAAACCACAGCCCGCGGCCCTCACACAGCTCGAAGACATTAAACCCACATTCAACGTAGTGGGCAAGATTGACCTATCGGCAATCAACCAATCGACACGTCCCAAGAAAAAGAGCAAAGAAGAGAAGCGTAAAGAGCGCGAAGAGAAAGAGCGTCAGCGCGAGGAGCAACGCAAACAACAAAAAGAGGCACAAAAGAGCGCAGGCAGCAACAATCAAGGCAGCGACAAAAAGAAAAAGCGTGCCCGCATAGGCAACCAGCGCGTCAATATAGACAGCGTTCAAGGCAGCGAGCCCCAGCAACATCAAGATTGGTCGGGCAACCGCAACAAGAACAAAGGCAGCGACAACCCCTCACAGGGCAGCCGCAAAGACCGCGACAACAAACACAAACGCTTCGATAAATCGGACGTCAGCGACGAGGACGTATCTAAACAGATAAAAGAGACACTCGAGCGCCTCACCAGCCGCGGAAAGACAAAATCATCGAAATACCGCAAAGACAAGCGCGAGCTTGCAGCCGAGCGTCAGCAGCAGCAGGCAATGGACGCAATGGAGCAAAGCAAAGTGCTGAAACTCACCGAGTTTGTAACAGCCAACGAGCTTGCTAGTATGATGAACATCTCGGTAACGCAGGTTATAGCCACCTGTATGAGCATCGGAATGATGGTATCAATCAACCAGCGCCTCGACGCCGAGACCATCAACCTTGTGGCCGAGGAGTTTGGCTTCACCACCGAATATGTGAGCGCCGAGGTTGCCAACGCCATCGAAGAGGAAAAAGACTCGGACGAAGACCTCTTGCCCCGCGCACCCATCATCACCGTTATGGGACACGTTGACCACGGAAAGACCTCACTACTCGACTACATCCGCAAGTCGAACGTAATTGCAGGCGAGGCCGGTGGAATCACACAGCACATAGGAGCCTACAACGTACAGATTGAAAATGGCAAGCACATCACATTCCTCGACACCCCGGGCCACGAGGCCTTTACCGCAATGCGCGCCCGCGGAGCCAAGATAACCGATATTGCCATCATCATAATTGCAGCCGACGACAATGTGATGCCCCAGACCAAAGAGGCCATCAACCACGCAATGGCAGCCGGCGTACCCATTGTCTTTGCCATCAACAAGGTAGATAAGCCCGCAGCCGACCCCAACCGCATCAAGGAGGAGCTTGCACAGATGAATATGCTCGTCGAGGATTGGGGCGGAAAATACCAATCGCAAGAAATATCGGCCAAGAAAGGTATCGGTGTCGAGGAGCTTATGGAGAAAGTCCTCCTCGAGGCCGAACTTCTTGAACTCAAGGCCAACCCCAACCGCAAGGCCACAGGTTCGGTAATTGAATCGACACTCGACAAGGGCCGCGGATACGTAGCCACAGTGATGGTTCAGAACGGAACACTGCGTGTTGGCGACATTGTAGTTGCCGGAACACAGTGGGGTAAGGTAAAGGCCATCTTCAACGAGCGTAACCAGCGAATAAAAGAGGTGCGTCCCGCCGAGCCCGCACTTATTCTGGGTCTCAATGGCGCCCCCGCAGCCGGCGACGTATTCAACGTAGTTGACAGCGAGCGCGAGGCACGCGAGATTACCGGCAAGCGCGAGCAATTGCAGCGCGAGCAGGGCCTGCGCACACAAAAGATGCTCACCCTCGACGAAGTGGGTCGCCGCATAGCCCTCGGAAACTTCCAGACACTTAACATCATCGTCAAGGGCGACGTTGACGGTTCAATCGAGGCGCTTAGCGATTCACTCATCAAGCTATCGACCGAGACGATACAGATAAACGTCATCCACAAAGCCGTGGGACAAATCTCCGAGAGCGACGTCAGCCTTGCAGCCGCATCCGACGCAATTATCGTAGGCTTCCAAGTGCGTCCCTCAGTGATGGCACGCAAGGTAGCCGAGAACGAGGGCGTCGATATTCGCCTCTACTCAATCATCTACGATGCCATCGAGGAGGTAAAGGCAGCTATGGAGGGTATGCTCGCCCCCATTGTAAAAGAGGAGGTAACAGCCACCATCGAGGTGCGCGAGACCTTCCACATAAGCAAGGTAGGCACAGTAGCCGGATGTATGGTGCGCGAGGGAAAAGTAAAGCGTACCGACCGTGCACGCCTCATCCGCGACGGTATTGTGATACACACAGGCAATCTTGCAGCCCTCAAGCGCTTCAAGGAGGATGTTCGCGAGGTTGGAACAAACTACGAGTGTGGTATCAGCCTTGTATCGCAGGACGATATTAAGGTTGGCGATATTATCGAGACATTCGTGGAGGTTGAGGTTAAGCAGAAGCTATAATAAAAGACAATAGCACAGGCGAGGGGCGTTTCAAGAATAAAAAAAGACGTCCCCTCGCATTATGCGTAATTGACACATCTTATATATTTATACACAAACACACAAAAAAAGTATGAACAATCTGGATATTATATTGATAGTAGCAATGATAGTAGGCTTTGCCATAGGATATTTCAAAGGGCTCATCAGCCAACTTTCATTTGGCGTGGGAATTGTACTCGGACTATTTCAATCGGTACTCTTCTACAAGGCCGCCAGCGTGCGCATAGCATCGCTCACCGGCTGGGATGACATAATATGCAGCATACTCGCATTTGTGAGCATAATAACCATAGTGCTATTAGCCGTAAAAATATTAGGATGGCTGCTGCAAATATTGCTCGACGCCATAAACCTTGGATTCATTGACAAGATATTGGGTGCGCTCTTCAGCTGCGCAATATCAATGATGCTTGTCGTTGGAGCAGCAAACGCCTCGCACAGTTTATCATTAGGAATAGCTGTTTTTGATAAAACAACACAAGAGAATTCTACGTTGTACAAATATGTACAAGATGCGACATTCTCGCTAATCGGAGAGGTGAAAAAGTGATAGATGAAAAAGAAAAGCAACAACATATTCCGCAAGATAGCCGATAAGGCCTACGAGTATGGCTTTGTCAGCAACATTAAGACCGAGATTATAGACAAAGGTCTTAATGAAGATGTCATAAGACTAATATCAAGCAAAAAGGACGAGCCGCAGTGGATGCTCGAGTTCCGCCTTCAGGCCTATCGCCACTGGCTTACACTCGAGACGCCCCGATGGGCTCATCTGGATATTCCCCCCATAGACTATCAGGCAATATCCTACTATGCCGACCCTACAAAAAAGAACAAAGAGAAGCAGAATAAAGAGATTGACCCCGAGCTGATGAAGACTTTCGAGAAGCTGGGTATTCCTCTCGAAGAGCGCCTTGCCCTCAGTGGAACCGCAGTAGATGCTGTGATGGACTCTGTTTCGGTAAAGACCACTTTTAAAGAAGAGCTAAAGGAGAAAGGTATCATCTTCTGCTCTATGAGCGAGGCTATACAGGAGTATCCCGACCTTGTCCGCAAATATCTTGGTTCGGTCGTAAACTACCGCGACAATTTCTTCGCAGCGCTCAATAGCGCAGTGTTCAGCGATGGTTCATTCGTATATATCCCGGCCGGAGTACGCTGTCCTATGGAGCTATCGACCTATTTCCGCATAAACGCAGCCAACACAGGACAGTTCGAGCGAACACTTATCGTTGCCGACGACAACAGCTACGTATCGTACCTCGAAGGCTGCACCGCCCCTATGCGCGACGAAAATCAGCTTCACGCTGCCATCGTCGAGATTGTAGTGTGCGAGAACGCCGAAGTAAAATACAGCACCGTACAGAACTGG
>JAZSIU010000031.1:0-3807 GCA_045533955.1 Bacteroidaceae bacterium | reverse complement strand
GCTTCGGAATCTTTCAATTCTAAAATTAAAGCATTTAGAGCACAATTCAGAGGGGTGAAGGATAAAGATTTTTTCCTTTTTAGATTAGCAAAATTATATGCTTAATTTAAAAATCCCTCAGAATTTTACGTTGAGCCATTTCTACTGAGCAACGATAAGCCTCGGGACCCCACCCCTCGGATATAAAGACAAAAAAATAGCCGCTTATTTTTAAGCGGCTAACCAAAGTTGGGCGACAAGGACTCGAACCTTGAATGACAGGACCAGAATCTGTAGTGTTACCATTACACCATCGCCCAATTCCTAAATGCGATGCAAAGATACGCATTTTTTCTTATATCCAAACAAAAAAAAGATTTTTTTTTATAAAAAACACAAAAAAAATTGCAATACTACACGAAATGAGGATAAATCTGCCTATCTTCGCAGAAGATTTCATAGAACAACAAAAATTTATATCATAAATAAAGGATAAAAAAAACAAATATCACAATATGCCAAAGAAAAATTTAAGCACCGACGAGCTTATAAAGTACATAATCGACGCAATACAAGAGAAAAAAGGAAAAAACATAGTAATTGCCAATCTCACGGGATTAGGCAGCTCAATCTGCGACTATTTCGTAATATGTCAAGGAAACTCGCCCACACAAGTGAGCGCAATCACCGACTCAATATGGGACGACCTTACCGAAAAGTGCGGCTACAAGCCCTATGCCGTTGATGGGCAGCGCAACGCACAATGGGTAGCAATGGACTACGGCGAAGTATTAGTACACATATTCCTGCCCGACGTCCGCACATTCTACGACATTGAACATCTTTGGGCCGACGCCAAATTAACAGAAATTCCCAACCTTGACTAACAGCTTATGGCACAGAACAATAAGAACAGCAAAATACCCCGAATAAATTTTACGTGGTTCTATGCAGTTGCAGGAGCCGCCCTGCTACTGATGTACCTTTTCGGCGATAATATGAGCAGTTTAAGCAAAGAGGCCACATACTCCGAGCTTACACAATACATAACAAAAGGCTACGTCAACGAACTGATAGTATTCGACAACAACGAGGTCGAGGCCTACATAATCCCCGACTCGGCCATACACATATTCGAGCGTGCTCCCCAAAAGAGCAACGAGCGCCCTATGTTGCTCACCCGCATAGGCTCGGTAGAAAAATTTGAAGAATTTATCGACCAGCAAAAGGCCGAAGGGCACTTTACAGGCAACGTCCGCTACAAAGAGAAGCCCCAATATTGGAGCGGCTTCCTAATAAACGTGCTGCCACTAATATTCTTCATCGGAATATGGATATTCCTGATGCGCCGTATGAGCGGCGGAGGTGCCGGTGGCGGCGGCGGAGTGTTCAACGTCGGAAAATCTCAGGCCAAGCTATTCGAGAAAGACGACAAGAACCGCATAACCTTTAAGGACGTAGCAGGGCAAGAGGGCGCCAAGCAGGAAGTACAAGAGATTGTCGATTTTCTGCGCAACCCCAATCGTTACACCGACCTCGGCGGAAAAATCCCCAAAGGCGCACTGCTCGTAGGCCCTCCGGGAACAGGAAAGACCCTATTGGCCAAGGCCGTAGCCGGCGAAGCCGACGTCCCCTTCTTCTCGCTCTCGGGCTCGGACTTTGTCGAAATGTTCGTCGGTGTCGGCGCATCGCGAGTGCGCGACCTCTTCAGACAAGCCAAAGAGAAAGCCCCCTGCATAATATTCATCGACGAGATTGACGCAGTGGGACGCGCCCGTGGCAAGAACCCCTCTATGGGCGGCAACGACGAGCGCGAAAGCACCCTGAACCAACTACTCACCGAGATGGACGGCTTCGGCACAAACAGCGGCATCATCGTAATGGCCGCAACCAACCGCGCCGACATACTCGACAAAGCCCTGCTGCGCGCCGGCCGCTTCGACCGACAGATACACGTCGACCTGCCCGACCTCAACGAGCGCAAAGAGGTATTTATGGTACATCTGCGCCCGCTGAAGCTCGATCCCTCTGTTGACGTCGATATTCTCGCACGACAGACACCCGGATTCTCGGGTGCCGACATTGCCAACGTCTGCAACGAAGCAGCCCTCATCGCCGCCCGACAAAAGAAAAGCGCCGTCGATAAACAAGATTTTCTCGACGCAGTCGACCGCATTATAGGCGGCCTCGAGAAAAAAACAAAAGTAATGACCGCCAAAGAGAAAGAGACAATAGCCCTGCACGAGGCAGGACACGCCACCCTATCGTGGTTCCTCGAGCACGCCAACCCCCTGATAAAAGTAACAATCGTCCCCCGCGGACGCGCATTGGGTGCCGCGTGGTATATGCCCGAAGAGCGTCAGATAACCACAAAAGAGCAGATGCTCGACGAGATGTGCGCCATTCTTGGCGGTCGTGCAGCCGAAGAATTGTTCGTAGGACACATCTCGACAGGCGCAATGAACGACCTTGAGCGCGTAACAAAGCAAGCCTACGCAATGATAGCCTACGCAGGAATGAGCGACAAACTGCCCAACCTATGCTACTACAACAACAGCGAATACTCGTTCCAGCGCCCATACAGCGAGCGCACAGCCGAGCTCATCGACACCGAGGTAAAAGAACTCATCAACGAGCAATACCTCCGCGCCAAGCGCATACTAACCGAGCACAGCGAGGGGCACGCACAGCTTGCCCAACTACTAATTGAACGCGAGGTAATATTTGCCGAGGATGTAGAGAAAATCTTCGGCAAGCGTCCTTGGGCGTCGCGCAGCGAGGAGATTTTTGCCGGCAACGACAGCAGCAAAAGCACCACAACCAATAATACAGCAAACGAATAAAAAAACATAAGACTATGAAATCACTTATCGTACGCGGTGTAACAGGCATCGTATTTGTGGGTGTGCTTATAGCAGCAATGCTATACGGCAGCATCTCATTCGGAATACTCTTTGCCATAGTGTCGGCATTGGCAGTGAATGAATTTTGCAATCTCATCCATCAGTACAGAAAGACCACTTTCAGTACACTGTTGGCAATAATGGGCGGAGTGTATCTGTTCTTCGTACTGTTTGCATTCAACAATCTCGAGCTCGAGAAGCCCATTGCCATCCTTGTACCCTACATCGGGCTGTTAGTATATATGTTTGTACGCGAGCTCTACCGCAAAGAGGGCAGCGCGCTGGATAATATGGCCTATTTTGTATTGTCGCAGGTTTACGCCGCACTACCCTTTGCAATGCTCAACATATTGGCCACATACGGTGGCGGATACTCCTTTGTGCTGCCTCTTGCAATATTCATATTCCTATGGAGCAACGACACAGGCGCCTACTGCGTCGGCAGTATGATTGGCAAGCATAAGATGTTCGAGCGCATATCACCCAAAAAGTCGTGGGAAGGCTTTGTCGGAGGCGCTGTAACGGCAATAGTGGCAGGCTACATAATGTCGCTCTTCTTTAGTGAGGTGCTAAGCACGTGGCAGTGGATGGCAATGGCCGCAACAACCGTTGCTGCGGGCACATTGGGCGACCTTATCGAGTCGTGTATGAAGCGCGAAATGAAGATAAAGGACTCGGGCAATATTCTGCCCGGGCACGGTGGCATACTCGACCGTTTCGACAGCTGCATTCTTGCTGTTCCCTGCGTGGTGATACTGCTTTATCTGCTGTAAAAGAAAAAACAGGACTCAGTAGCAAAAAGGTGTGGTCGGGATTACTCTATTTATCACCCTCTCGGAATACTTATGCGGTTATTCTCTCTTTCACTTTATACTTTAGGACTTACTTTTTTCTAAAAAAAAGTAAGCAAAAAACCTGCACCTAA
>JAZSIU010000034.1:0-4352 GCA_045533955.1 Bacteroidaceae bacterium | reverse complement strand
GGCACTCTCTCTACAGATAAACAACTTGGGCAGCAAGGAGTCGCGAGCAGTATATAAGAAGAGTAACCTCGACGTACGCCAATATGAGCGCATACAGCTCTTTGTACACGCCGAAGCACCCGAAATTGACGCCACCAACCTTGCAAACAACGAAGTATCGCTCTTTGTGCGTCTGGGCTCCGACTACAAGAGCAACTACTACGAGTACGAAGTTCCGCTTGCAATAACCCCGCACGGCTCCTACGACAAATACAGCAACACAGGCGCAACAGCCGTGTGGCCCGCCGAGAATATGATAGACATTCCCCTGAGCAAGCTCACGGGGATAAAAGTGCGTCGTAACACCCTGCGCAACAGCGGCGCCGACGACGTCAACAACACAACAATATACAGCGAGTACGACGAGGACACCCCCAAGAACCGCATCAGCATCGTGGGCAACCCCTCGCTGGGACAGGTAAAAGTTATGATGATAGGCCTGCGCAACAACACAGGCAACGCAAAATCGGCCATTGTGTGGGTGAACGAGATGCGCCTCTTAGGCTTCGAGAACAAGAGCGGATGGGCTGCACAAGGCAACCTTAATCTAAAACTCTCGGACATTGGCAGTTTCGACGCACAAGGCAAGATTGAGACAGCCGGATTCGGAGGCCTCGAGGACAAGCTCGCCTCGCGCCGCAAGGACGACTACTACCGCTACACGCTCACCGGAACGCTCGACTTTGGGCGTCTGCTTCCGCAAGCAGCAAAAATATCGCTACCCACCTACTACTCATTTGCCCGGGAGGTAACCTCGCCGCTATACAGCCCCTTCGAGAGCGACCTACTGCTTGACGACGTCCTCGACAGTTACAGCGGTGCCGCACGCGACTCCGTGCGCAACATCGCCGAGGTGCGCTCCACGACGCGCAATTTCTCGCTCAGCAATGCCAAGATGAATATCTCCAGCAAGGTAGCGATGCCCTACGACCCCGCCAATTTCAGTTTCAGCTTCTCATACTCGCGCACCGACAAGAGCGGCAGCACAATTGATTGGGAGCATCGTCTCAATTGGAAAGCCTCGGCCGCCTACAACTACGCAAGCCCCATAAAGACCATAAAACCTTTCGAGAAACTGAAAGGGAAATCGAAATACCTGAAGATACTCAAAGAGTTTGGCATCAACCCATTGCCACAGAGCATAACATTCAACACCGATATGTCGCGCAACTATCAAGAGATGCAGATGCGCGACCTCAACAGCACAAGCGGCGGCAGCCCCATCCCCCTGAATTTCTCACAAGAATTCTATTGGAACCGTTCATTCTCGATAAAGTGGGACCCCACCACCAATCTGCGTATGAGCCTCAACACAGGCACAAACGCCGAGATTGAAGAGCCCTACGTTCCCGTGAACAAGAAGCGCTACCCCAACGAATACGCCATCTGGAAAGACTCGGTCAAGATGAGCATACAGAGTATGGGCCGTCCGCTCACCTATCAGCAGAATTTTACAGCCTCGTACACACTGCCGCTGAACAAAATGCCCATATTCGAGTGGCTCACAGCCGACGCAAACTACTCGGCCTCGTACAATTGGGCACGCGGCAACAGACTATCGGGCGTGAGCTTCGGCAATAACATATCAAACAAACGCAATATAACCGCCAACGGCAGTTTCAATTTCGAGAAGCTCTACAACCTTATCCCCTACCTCGAGGAGACCAACAAACGCTTCGCCTCCAAGCGCTCGGCCCGCGACAATCGCAAGGGCAGTGCCTCGTCGCGCAGCAAGGAGAAGAAGAAAAAAGTAAAACCCTTCACAAAAGAGATAGAATTGATGCTCGACAGCGCCCTCACCCTAAAGCACGGCCTCGGCAACAAGAAATTCACCCTCACCGCCCGCACAAAAGAGGGCAAAAATTACAAGCTCAAATACAAAGTAATAGACGAGAACAGCATACTCATAAAGAGCAAAGACACAATAGGGCTGAAGATAAGCATCGTCCCCAAAGAGAAGGGCGAAAAATCCTCTTTTGCCAAGAATATGCAATACCCCGCCCGTCTGCTTATGGCAGTGCGTAGCGCCTCGATAAGCTACACAAACTCCTATGCCCTCACCCTTCCCGGCTTTATGCCCGAAGCGGGCGACATTTTCGGACAAAAGAGCGTAAACGGACTATACGCCCCGGGCCTCGACTTTGCATTCGGACTAACCGACGACAGCTATCTGCGCAAGGCCCACGAGCGCGGCTGGTTGCTGAGCAACGACAGCGTAGCAATGCAAGCATCGAGCAACGCCGCCGAAGACCTGCAACTAAAGATGGTCATTGAGCCCGTAACCGACCTCAAGATAGACCTTAACGCCAGCTGGACACGCAACAAGAGCCGCAACATACAATTTATGTACGCGGGAATGCCCCACACCGAGTCGGGCGGATTCTCAATGACCACCATCAGCATCGGCAACTCCTTTGGTGGCGGCAGCGCAAGCAACAACTATAAATCGGCCGTCTACGACAAATTCGTCGGCAGCCTCGAGACAATGCGTCAGCGCATCGAGAGCCGCTACGAGGGCAGCAAATACCCCGCCGGAAGCGCCCTTGCCGGGCAGACATACGACCCCGCCAACGGAGGCGTCGATAAATACTCGGCCGACGTAATGATTCCCGCCTTCCTCGAAGCCTACACAAGCGGCTCGAAAGGCTCGCTGCGCAGCCTCTTCCCCTCGATGATGAGTATGCTCCCCAATTGGCGCATAAAATACTCGGGCCTCTCGAAATTAGAGTTTTTCAAGAAACACTTCAAGAGCGTCAACATCGAGCACGGCTACAAGAGCATCTACGCAATGGGCTCTTACAGCACCTACTCCACCTATATGGAATACACCAACGGCATAGGCTTTATCAGCAACACAGCCACAGGAATGCCCGTTCCCGGCAGCCGCTACAATATAGGCTCAGTGTCGATAAACGAATCATTCTCGCCCCTTATCGGAGTGAATGTAACCACCAACAACAATATCACCGTGGGCGGAAAGTATGTAAAATCGCGAGTGCTCAATCTGAGCCTCACCTCCATTCAAATGGTCGAGACCTACTCCGACGAGATTGCCATCAACCTCGGCTACAAGATTGTGGGGCTCAAGCTCTTCGGCGGTGGCAAAAAGGCCAAAAAGAGCAAAAACTCGGTGAGCAACGACCTTAACATACGCGGCGATTTTTCGTACAAGAATATGTCGGCGCTTGCACGCAGCATCGACAAGGGCACCACGCAGGCCACCAGCGGCACAAAATCGTTCAACTACTCACTCTCGGCCGACTACACATACAGCAAGCTGCTCACCCTGAGCTTCTATTTCGACCGCCAGCAGACGATTCCCCTTATCTCGGCAAGTTCGTACCCCACAACCACCACCGACTTTGGAGTAAGTATGCGATTCTCGCTCACACGATAAAAGAGCACAGCAGCAAAAATACGTGGCCGAGATAATTTTATTTATCACGCACTCGGGATACTTATGCGGCTACCCTCTCTCTTATATTTTATACTTTTTGCTTGGCACGAAAAGGAGAGGAATTTTCAAACAGCCTTCTCGATATTATTTTCGGTAGTTTTTTATTATTGTGTTTAATTTCAGCTGTACTTTTTGTGCTCAAAAAGCACCAAAAAGCTCGGCACGGAAAAAACGGTCGCCCCCCCGAAAATCCTCTATTCTTTCCGCATCCAACCCAAAATTTCCCAAAAATCCTATAAAAAGGCCATTTTTCCCCAAGAAACACAAAAAAAGGAATAAAATGGAACAATCATATTAGATTTTTTTATATTACTTTGCATCAAATTATAAAATACCCCAAAAAGTATAAAACAAAAAATAAGGCGTAACCCCCAAAAGTTACGTCCGCAAATATTTGCTGCACGCAACACAAAAGGCAAAAACCAATTTTAACCATAAATTCAGGCAGGGTGGACAAAAAGTAGGATAAAACCTTTGTAATCATCTGATATACATATCTTTGCAAAGATTATCATTGATATGCTAAAAAAAATGCTTTTTTTGTGCTTCTTCTAATGTGGTCAAGAATGGCTTGAGGTGGCGAAAACAAATGTATAAATGTAAGGATTGTAACAGACAATTCACAGGTGGACAACGACGCGACAAATCCCAAGTAATAACCGATTATGTTGAAGGCAAACAGACCTTGTTACAACTGTCATCAAAGTATAAAGTATCAGAAAGGACCATTCGTCGTGATTTAGAAAGTATGCGTTTTGTCCGCAAGAAAGCGAAATACAAAGAGGTAACAGTGCAACTTGACACCACTTATTGGGGTCGCCGTTTCGGCCTTATGGTCATAAAGGACGCTATTCGC
>JAZSIU010000015.1:0-2140 GCA_045533955.1 Bacteroidaceae bacterium | reverse complement strand
GTCAAGGATCGTCTTTTGCTTTCGTTTTATCGAGGCAACCACGTTGCTTCCCGAAAGCGAGTGCAAAGGTACAGCTTTTTTTTTAACTACCAAACTTTTTTGCAACTTTTTTTAAAAAATTTTCAAGGAGCGAAAATCTTTAAAAAAACACACTGCGCAAAATTTCAATAGAACCGCCCTTTAAAAGCACTACGTTTAGCGCCGAAAGCGAATGCAAAGTAACGGCAAAAATCTGAACCTACCAAATATTTTAAAAGAAAAAATTGAGAGAATTTTAAACAAATTCTCTCATCCCCTGAATATCAGAATATTACATCCAGATTCTTTTTTCGCCATTGAAAGTACAATTCTACTTTGATAGTATATTTTCGAGCTGTTGAGCATTGAGCCCCACGCGCAGCTTGCCTCCCATTGCCACTGTTATCCCACCTGTTTCCTCGGAAACGACTATTGCAATTGCGTCGGTCAGTTCCGAAACTCCTTTGGCCGAACGGTGGCGAAGACCGAGCTTTTTGGGGATGTTAAGGTCGTGCGACACGGGGAGGATGCAGGCGGCCGATGATATGCGTCCTCGCTGAATGAGCATCGCTCCATCGTGCAGCGGAGCGTTTTTAAAGAATATTGCTTCGATGAGGCGTTGACTAACCTCGGCATCGACCTTTTCGCCCGTCTGCGCATACTCGCCAAGGCTCTCGTTGCGTTCAATCACTATAAGGGCACCTACTTTTTGCTGACTCATACTCATACAAGCCATCACAATGGGCAGATAAAAGGCTTTTCCATCATCGACTTTCTCGTCTTTTGAGAAGAATGCCGACAGACGACGAAAATGTCGGTGCGAGCCAAGGGTCTTAAAAAATCGTCGTATCTCCTCTTGAAATATTACAATAAAGGCGAGCACTCCCACGCTCATCATCTGGTCGAATATAGAGCCGAGGAGTTTCATTTCGAGCACGCGCGACACGAACACCCATATTAGCACAAACACCAAAATGCCCGAAAAGACATTCTGCGAACCCGAGTCCTTCATCAGGCGATAAAAATAGTAGAGAAGCGTTGCAACAAGCAACACATCTACAATGTCTTTTATGGAGATTTCAAAAAACATATAATATATATAATAGGAATAAATACTTTTTACTCGCCGCGGAACGCTTTATACAGGCGCACGGCCTCGACGGCGGGTGCAACGTCGTGTACACGCAAAATGTGCGCACCACCCATCAATGCAAAGGCATTAAGGACGGTTGTTCCATTCAGTGCCTCGGGTGCGGACACATTCAACACTTTTGTTATCATAGACTTACGCGACACCCCAACAAGCACGGGAGCGTCAAGCATCGCGAACTCGGCCAAATGGGAGAGCATCGCATAATTCTGCTCGATGCTCTTTCCGAATCCGAATCCCGGGTCGATAACAACGTCTGCCACTCCTCGCTGACGCAGCTGCCACATTTTCAGGGAGAGCGCCGTGAGCACCTCGGGCAGAAAATTCTCATAGTAGGGCCTGCTGTCGCTACTGCCCACCGAGTGCGTCAGCACGTATGGTACGTGCAGCCCGGCCACCACGTCCAACATCTTCTCGTCGGCCGAAAAGCCCGAGACGTCGTTTATAATCGCCACATTATGCCGCTCGACACACTCACGGGCCACCCTCGCGCGAAAAGTATCTACCGAGACAACAGCCTGCGGCAGTTCCTCGTCGAGCAGGTCGAGTGCTGCGTGCAGCCGTCGCAGTTCCTCGTCCTCATCAACAATTGCACCACCCGGACGAGTGGAACAGGCACCAATATCAAGAATATCGGCACCATCGGCAATCATTTTGCGGGCACGCAGCAGCAAAGAATCACCATCGGCAACGCGCGAAGCCTCATAAAAAGAATCGGGCGTAACATTCAAGATACCCATCACACGAGGAGTATCAAGCGTCATAAGCACACCGCGCACATTTATTGTATAACTTTTCATACCCTGCAAAGATAGTGCAAGGCGAGTGAAGAACAAAATAAGCTCGATTATTTTTTATTCCGAGCCGAAGCCTATCTTATACAAAGATAGCGCAAGGCGAAAATAACAACAAAATAAGCTCGATTATTTTTTATTCCGAGCCGAAGCCTATCTTATACAAAGATAGCGCAAG
>JAZSIU010000056.1:0-5283 GCA_045533955.1 Bacteroidaceae bacterium | reverse complement strand
AAAACAATCGTACCTACATTGAATTTCTTTTTTATGGTGCAATAAATTAAAAGTTACCTTTTGTACGTATTATATGCAGCTGTTCTTGATGGTGAAAAATAGATTATTGATTCTTACCCACAGTAAATTTCTACTGAGCCGAAATATTGGCTTGTTGTGATTTTTGAGCGTAGTATATATATAACCTCAGCCGGCGGATGAATATTCATCCGCCGGCTGAGGTTATAATTGCTCTTCTTCGGTGTCGGGGATTATAAAAACTCTTGGCTTATTTTGTTGGCAACCTCGATAAACTCTTCGTTGCTCAGCTTCAGTTTGGGATTTGTGAAGAGCATATCACGCTCGCTCTGCATAGGGATAAGGTGTATGTGTGCGTGCGGAACCTCGAGGCCAAGCACTGCCTGTCCCACTTTTATGCAGGGGTAAGCCTTTTTTATGGCTGTTGCTACGCGCTTTGTAAATACCTGCATTGCTGCAATCTCGTCGTCCTCGAGGTCGAATATGTAGTCAACCTCGCGCTTGGGTATTACAAGAGTGTGTCCTTTTACCAGCGGGTTTATGTCGAGAAAAGCATAGAAATTCTTGTCCTCGGCTACTTTGTAGCTGGGAATCTCGCCATTTACTATCTTGCTGAAGATTGTTGCCATTTTTTCCCTTGTTTAGATTGAAATGCTTGTAATCTCGAGGAATATTTTGCCTTGGGGGACGGTAATCTCGGCAACGTCGCCAACCTTTTTGCCCAAAAGTCCTTTGGCAATGGGGGTGTTGATTGATATTTTGCCCTCGCGCAGATTAGCCTCGCTCTCGGGGACGATGGCATATTGCATAAGCGCGCCGGTCTTTGTGTTCTTGAGACCTACCTTGGTGAGCACCTGTACGCTGTCGGTGCTCAGTTTTGATGTGTCTATGATTTTGGCATCGGCGATAATCATTTTCAGCTCGTTGATTTTCATCTCGAGCAGTCCTTGTGCCTCTTTTGCAGCATCGTACTCGGCATTCTCGGAAAGGTCGCCCTTGTCGCGTGCTTCGGCGATGGCGCGTACAATTTCGGGACGCTTACCCTCTAACTCTTTTAAATCGGCCAACAGTTTATTGTAGCCTTCCTGAGACATATAACTCATCTTTTCCTTATTTTTTAAAACAGTAAAACAAAGGATTCCAGCACAAGTGCCGGAACCCAATTCCTTTTCCTTTACGGGGCAAAGATAAGCCCTTTTTAATTAAAAAACAAATTTAGTAGCTGTTTAAATTTCTAAAAAATGTTTTTCTTGTGTAAACTCTTTGTTACGTCGTTTTTTATAATCAAAAATGGTGCGAAAGGGTTAATTGCTGATTCTCTCGACAATGTGTCTCGCTTTGATTTCTGTAAAAAACAGTTTTTTATGTTGTTATTTCTCGTCAAGCAGTTTTTCGATGCTTTTGTTCAAGTCCTCAACCTGCTCGTCGCGCAGCACTACCTCGTTGGCGCGGTTTATGAGGAAGAATGTGGGGATTCTCGATACTTGATAGAGTGTCAGATTGTACGACAAGGCGCCGTCGCCGTCGTGGACGCACTGCCACGGCAGATTGGCGGCCGAGGTCTTCCAGAAATGTTCGTTTCCGTCGAAAGAAATTTGATAAATCTCGAATCCTCGGGTTTTGTATTTCTCGTAAATATCGCGCAGCTCAAGGTTGCGGGCGCTTATCTTTGCGTCGCCATAGACGGTAAAGTCGAGCATTACGACCTTTCCTTTTAGCCCGGTGAGGCTGAGCGAGTCGCCGTCGATATTGGGTAGCTTAATATCGAACAGCCCCTTGGCTGCCTCGTCGTTGGTGTCGATATAAATTGTGTCGCGTCGTGCGGGTTGTGTGGCGCGCATTGCTTTCACGGCCATATTACTCAGGTGCTGTGCGCGTGTGGCGTGTGGATGATGGTGGTTGAGGCCTGTGGCTACGGCCGAGTAGCAGCGGCTGTCGAAGCGGTTGCGCAGGGGATCGAACAGCGGCGAGCCGTTAACGCTGAGGAACAGCGCATAGTAGGCGCTTGCCGAGTGGGGCGCGGGCAGAATGTATTCCTTGCAGATGTTCTGCTTGAATTCGTTTATTATGGTGTAGATTGTCTCGCGTGTCTGGCCGATTGTGGGGCCGCTGCTCTCGATGAGCATATTTACTTGTTTGCCCAATGCTGCCTCGAGTGCGTCAAGTTCGGCAATCTTCAGGCTCTGTGGCGAGCCTTCGATGCGGCAGCTGTCTGTAAGGGCTCGTGCATCGCTCCTTACCGTTACTGTCTCGGTCGAGTCAATGGCGATTGTTATCTGTCGGCCCTTTTTGTCGAGTTGCAGGCGATAAAAGTCGTAACACTCGGGGCGCACCTTGCTGAAGCTGAACGTCCCCTTCTTGTCGAGCTTAACCGAGTCAATGTATTTTGCGCCCACCGTGCCCACATTCGACAAATAAAGCGTGTGGCCCTCGCCGTTGGCAATATTACCCTTTATGGTAAACGTTGGCTCCTGCACGCAAGCGGTAAAAATAAGCGCACCCGCAAGCATCAAGCCTATTGTGTTGAATTTTAATATATTCATTGTAATAATCTTTTTTTTAGTGCTTAAATTATCCTCTTTTGACCCGTTAAGGCCGAAAAAGCAGCAAAAATATTGCGCAAAGATAGTGAAAATATGGAAAAAGATGTATCTTTGCGAGAATTTAGATACAGAAATTGTTTAAAATAAGACGAAAGATGAATGTTGTAACAAAAAATGTGGCTTTGCCCGATGGACGTATCATCACACTCGAAACAGGAAAATTGGCCAAGCAGGCCGATGGTTCTGTGATGCTTCGTTTGGGTAACACTATGCTGTTGGCTACCGTGTGCGCAGCAAAAGACGCAGTACCCGGTACCGATTTTATGCCTTTACAGGTTGAGTATAAAGAGAAATATGCGGCCTTTGGACGCTTCCCCGGTGGCTTTACACGTCGCGAGGGCAAGGCATCGGACTATGAGATTCTGACCTGTCGTTTGGTCGATCGTGCTCTGCGTCCTCTCTTCCCCGATAACTACCACGCCGAGGTATATGTAAACATCATCCTCTTCTCGGCCGACGGCGTTGATATGCCCGACTCGCTTGCAGGACTTGCTGCCTCGGCAGCTCTTGCCGTTTCGGATATTCCCTTCGGCGGCCCCATCTCCGAGGTTCGCGTGGCTCGCGTAAACGGCGAGTTTGTCGTTAACCCCACATTCGCTCAGATGGAGAGCGCTGATATGGACATTATGGTTGCCGCCACCTACGACAACATTATGATGGTCGAGGGTGAGATGAAAGAGGTATCCGAGGCCGAGCTTCTCGAGGCGATGAAAGTGGCTCACGAAGCAATCAAGGTACACTGCAAGGCTCAGATGGAGCTTATGGAAGAGGTTGGCTCGACCGTTAAGCGCGAGTATTGCCACGAAGAGAATGACGAGGAGTTGCGTGCACAAGTACACGAGGCCTGCTATGCCAAGGCTTACGCCGTAGCAGCAAGCGGCAACAACGACAAGCACGGTCGCAGCGAGGCTTTCGAGGCCGTACGCGAGGAGTTCAAGGCACAATTCACCGAGGAAGAACTCGAGGAGAAGGGTGCTCTCATCGACCGTTACTATCACGATGTTGAGAAAGAGGCAATGCGCCGCTGCATCCTCGACGAGGGCAAGCGTCTCGACGGCCGTAAGACCACAGAGATTCGCCCCATCTGGTGCGAGGTAGGCTATCTGCCCGGCCCCCACGGTTCGGCAGTATTTACCCGTGGCGAGACACAGTCGCTCACATCGGTAACATTGGGTACAAAGCGCGACGAGAAGATTATAGACGATGTAATGAACCAAGGAACCGACCGTTTCTTGCTTCACTACAACTTCCCCCCCTTCTCGACAGGCGAGGCACGTGCCCAGCGTGGAGTGGGCCGTCGCGAGATTGGCCACGGTAATCTTGCTTGCCGTGCCCTTAAGAATATGGTTCCCGCCGATTATCCCTACTGCGTGCGCGTAGTATCGGATATTCTCGAGTCTAACGGCTCATCGTCGATGGCAACCGTTTGTGCCGGAACATTGGCTCTTATGGACGCCGGCGTCAAGATTAAAAAGCCCGTGTCGGGTATTGCAATGGGTCTTATCAAGAACGCAGGCGAGGATAAATATGCAGTGCTCAGCGATATTCTTGGCGACGAGGACCATTTGGGAGATATGGACTTTAAGGTAACAGGAACCGTTGACGGTATCACTGCCACCCAGATGGATATTAAGGTCGATGGCCTCTCGTTCGAGATTCTCGAAAAGGCTCTGAACCAAGCACGCGAAGGTCGTATGCACATCCTCGGAAAGATTACCGAGTGCATTGCAGAGCCCCGCGCCGAACTCAAGCCCCACGCTCCCCGCATCGAGACAATGCGCATTCCCAAAGAATTTATCGGTGCAGTCATTGGCCCGGGCGGAAAGATTATTCAGGGTATGCAGGAGGAGACAGGCGCCACAATCTCAATTGAAGAGGTTGAGGGCGAGGGCATCATCGAGATTGCAGCCAACAACGGCAACGCCATCAACGAGGCTATTGCAAAGATTCGCGCCATCGTGGCAATTCCCGAGGCAGGTGAGGTTTATGAGGGCCTTGTACGTAGCGTGATGCCCTACGGCGCATTCGTCGAGTTTATGCCCGGCAAGGATGGACTATTGCACATTTCCGAGATTGATTGGAAACGCTTCGAGACAATGGAAGAGACAGGTATCAAAGAGGGTGATAAACTCTCGGTGAAACTGCTAGAAATTGACCCCAAGACAGGCAAATTCAAACTCTCGCGCAAGGTGCTTCTCGAAAAGCCCGAGGGTTACGAAGAGCGTGAGCGTCGTCCCCGTCGCGAGCCCCGTCGTCCCCGCGGTAACGAGTAAAACAGTCTCATATAAATAAAGGACACGTGATGCCCTGCTTCCTTAAAGAAGCAGGGCATTTTTTGGCTCGGTAGCAAAAAGGTGTGGTCGAGATTACTCTATTTATCACCTTCACGGAATACTTGTGCGGCTATTCTCTCTTTCATTTTATACTTTTGGCCTTACTTTTTTCCAAAAAAAAGTAAGCAAAAAACCTGCACCTAAAGAAATTGTCGCAGGGCCTCCTTTGCTCGTGAGGCAACGATGCACTCACTCGGTCGGAGGCCTGCTTGTCATTTCGGTTTACGATTGTTTTAAGGGTGCTGCGGACCGCCCTCACTTAGTCGCTTGTAAACAAGCGTCTAAGTAGCGGTTAAACATACCTCGCACTTTTTCCTTAAAACAATCGT
>JAZSIU010000059.1:0-32548 GCA_045533955.1 Bacteroidaceae bacterium | reverse complement strand
TTGGAGCATATTTAGAATGTTGTCGGGCTGCATAAAGGATTTATGCGTACAAAAATGATATCTCTTCGAATCTGAAGGTAAAACTGAAAAATCACTCCAAAAAAGAGGCTGAGCCAAAATTACTTTTGACCCAGCCTCTTTTAGATTGTTTGCTTTGCGCGGTGAACCCTGCCGATAAGCCGAAACAGGGACTATTTTCCCAAGAGCAGCGCGCGAATACTGTCGCGCAGCGCGGGCGTGGGCACCTCGGCCCGATTATTGAATGCAATCACAAAATTGTCGGCAAGAATCTCCTCGGGGTTAATGATATATTGCGTGTTACGTCCTACCTTTTCAAAAAAATCGGTAGCATCCTGCGGAGAATAGACCACCGTTGCACCGTCCCTCTGCACAGGCCTTAGATTCTTGTCGTAAGGGATGAGGCCGATGCCCAGATAGCTGAAGAATGTGCCTCCCGCATAAGGACGGGTGGCATAGAGGAGCATTGCGCATTTCTGCGGCTCGCCGTCAATGGTAAATGTGGCGTAACTGTCGTACCGACCTACGTCGGGGTTGCTGATGCGTCGCTCTTTTAAGTCCGTGGGGCCGGAGAGCTCCTTGTCGGTAACGGTAAAGCCTATCGTGGCATACATTTTACGTTTAAAGTCGATGCTTCGACGCGTGAGCACGTGAAAAATCTCGTGCAACAGAAGCTCGCGCTTAAAGGCATCGGGAAACTCGGCAAAATTATGACTCAGGGCAATCCAATTACTTCGCGTGTAGCCTGCCGCCCCACCCTCGTCGGCCATTGTCGATTTTACGAGCATAATCTCTTTGGGCAACGGCAATTTTATGTTGTATTTTCGTATCGTGTCGTTCAGTGCCGCCACTATCGAACTCAGAGCAATGCTGTCGGTACGGTTCCACCCGCGCACACCGTCGAGCATCATCGAGTCGAGTTGCTCAATGGTACCCTCGGGATTTTGTAGGCGTGAGACAATGTCGAACGCACTGCGCGAGCGCGTGTAACTATCCTCGGACGCGATAAGAGCTTTCGCCTCGTCGATGGTTGCCAAGCGTACGCAGATTGTATCGCTGTACTCCTCGGCCGACGGCACCGATACGCTGCGACAAGCTCCTGCAAGCAACAGGCACAAAAAAGGGAATATTCTTTTCATTTTTTTGGGGAAGGGGATAAAATTAGACGGAACCTATATAAACAAGATGCAACGCCGTTTCCTTGCACGACGCTGCATCTTATTATCATTATTAAATTATCAGTTCTTGCGGCTGACTACATTCTTTAAAAAGTCCATAATTAAGGGGCTGGGATGAAGTACCGTACTCGAATACTCGGGATGGTACTCTACGCCTATGAACCAGTCGAGCGAAGGAATCTCGACAATCTCGACAAGGCCGCTCTCGGGGTTAACACCCGTACACATCATTCCGGCCTTCTCGAACTCGGCAGTGTAGGCATCGTTAAACTCGTAGCGGTGGCGGTGGCGCTCGACAATCTCCTCGGTGCCGTAAGCCTCATACGCTTTGCTGCCGGGGGTCAGGCGACATTTGTAACCACCCAGACGCATAAGGTCGCCGTTGTTGTTTATAGCCTTTTTCTCCTCCATCATATCAACCACGGGATAGGGTGTCTTGGGGTCGATGTCCGAGCTGTTGGCGCCGGCGTATCCCAGCACATTGCGCGCAAATTCAATTACCATTGCGTGCAATCCCAAGCAGATGCCGAGTGTCGCAAGATTATTCTCGCGGCAATATTTCACGGCGGCAATCTTACCGTCGAGGCCACGCAGTCCGAATCCCGGGCAAATTACGTACCCGTCCATTCCCGCGAGCATCTGTGCCACATTCTCGTCGTTAATCTTCTCACTGTCGATAAAATGGCATTTGACTTTGCTGTCGTGATAAACGCCCGACTGCGAGAGGCTCTCGTAGAGGCTCTTATAAGCGTCGCGCAGGTCATATTTTCCGACAAGGCCGATATTTACCTCGCGCGAGGCATTGTTGCGACGCTCGATGAATGTACGCCAAGGCACAAGGCCCGGTGTTTCACCTACCTCCATTCCCAAGAGGCGCAAAATAGCCGAGTCTAACCCCTGCTCCTGCATTCTGATGGGCACCTCGTAAATAGAGGGTACGTCGGGGCTGTGCACCACGCAATCGGGCTGCACGTTACAGAAGCTGGCCACCTTGCGCATAAGACCGGCATCAAGGTCGTGCTCGGCGCGCAGCACAAGTACGTCGGGCTGAATACCGAGGCTCTGCAACTGCTTCACGCTGTGCTGTGTGGGCTTTGTCTTAAGCTCGCCCGCCGCCGAGAGGTAGGGAACGAGTGTAAGATGCACGCATACTGCACGCTTGCCAAGCTCCCATTTGAGCTGACGAATAGCCTCGAGGTAGGGAAGGCCCTCAATATCGCCCACAGTGCCTCCAATTTCGGTAATTACAAAGTCGAGCTCCTCTTTTTTACTCACAAGAAGCATACTGCGCTTTATCTCGTCGGTGATATGAGGAACAACCTGTACGGTCTTTCCAAGATAGTCGCCACGACGCTCCTTCTCTATTACCTCGCGATAGATACGACCTGTTGTAAATGTGTTCCAACGTGTGGTCTTAATATCGGTGAAGCGCTCGTAGTGTCCAAGGTCGAGGTCGGTCTCGCGGCCGTCGATTGTTACGTAACACTCGCCGTGCTCATTGGGGTTCAGCGTACCCGGATCGACATTTATATAGGGGTCGAATTTCTGAATTGTTATCTTGTACCCACGAGCCTGCAACAGCTTGCCTATTGACGAGGAGATTACTCCCTTTCCAAGTGAGGAGGCTACGCCTCCTGTTACGAAAATATACTTAGTGTCTGCCACGGTATAAAAATTTTTAAACTGTTCTTAATCAATCAAAAAAAGTTTCTGACACACCGACAAAAAATACTCTTTGTCAATTGTCAAAAACCGGCCTATGCAACAATAGTGCAAACGATAGTTTCAATCCTCATCACCCCCTTTAAATGGTCAAAAGCCCGATGAATCACGAGCCATCGTACCTACGTTTTTTAAAGGCTGCGAGGCGTCGCCCTAAAATTGCTGCCTTGCAAAGATAAGAAAGAAAATTTACAAAGAAACTACAATGATGAAAAAAAATACCTGTTGCGTGCATATTTTTTTCATCATTGCAGGAAAGCGTGTCTAAGAGTTCGGCCGATGGCTTTTCGCCTCGCGGTTATTTGTGTCGAGAGGCAAGCTCGGTCTCAACATCGGCAAGGGTGAGGCCCATCTGTTCGTTGAGCACCAGCAGATGGTAGATAAGGTCGCTTGCCTCGTACAGATAGCGCTCTTTATTATTGTCGATGGCCTCAATGACTGTCTCGACAGCCTCCTCGCCCACCTTCTGAGCAATCTTATTCACCCCCTTATTAAACAGATGGGTGGTGTAAGAACCCTCGGGCATCTCGCGGTGGCGCTGCTGCACCACAGCCTGAAGGCGGCGTATAAAACCCTCGCTATCGGGGGTATCAAAGCACGAGAGTGTGCCACGATGGCAGGCCGGCCCCACGGGACGCCCCATAAGCAGCAGCGTGTCATTGTCGCAATCGGGGTACATTGCGACAACCTCAATGAAATTGCCGCTCGTCTCGCCTTTTGTCCATAGTTGCCCGCGCGAGCGGCTGTAAAATGTCGCCCTGCCCGTTGCGACGGTCTTTTCAAAGGCCTCTCTGTTCATATAGGCCACCATAAGCACTTTGAGCGTCGCGCTGTCCTGAACCACCACGGGCAGCAGCGCGTCGCTGTTTTTCGATAAGTTAAAATCGGAGAAATTCATATTCTGTTCCTTATGTATCATTCTATAAT
Source organism: Bacteroidaceae bacterium (assembly GCA_045533955.1). GTDB lineage: Bacteria > Bacteroidota > Bacteroidia > Bacteroidales > Bacteroidaceae > HGM04593. The sequence goes on along the minus strand of JAZSIU010000059.1, from coordinate 28,703 downwards.
CTTACTTTTATACCTCGGCTGTAAAGCATCTGTTTAAGTTCTTTTACCGTAATATCCCCATAGTGAAAGATGCTGGCGGCAAGCGCTGCATCGGCACGTCCCACGGAGAGTACCTCGGCAATATCATCGGCCGAGCCTGCCCCTCCCGAGGCTATTATGGGAATAGACAATTGTTGTGAGAGACGGGCGAAAAGGTCGCACGGATAGCCGCTGCGCGTGCCGTCGTGCTCCATTGAGGTGAGCAGAATCTCGCCTGCGCCACGCTCCTGCCCCTCGCGCGCCCACTCGAAGAGGTCGCGTTCGGTGAGACGGCGGCCACCGTGCGTTGTTATGAGCCAACGACCATCGACCATTTTGGCATCTATGGCAAGCACCACAAACTGACTGCCATATTTCGACGCAATCTCGTCGATGAGCTGCGGACGGCGCACCGCCGCGCTGTTTATCGAGATTTTATCGGCCCCGACGTCAAGCAGTCGCGCAGCATCGTCTATCGAGGATATTCCCCCGCCCACGGTGAAAGGGATGTTTATGCCACGGGCTATCCGCTCGACAAGCGACGTAAAGGTATTGCGTCCCTCGTTGGTTGCGCTAATATCAAGATAGACAAGCTCGTCGGCGCCCTGTGCGGCATACATTCGTCCAAGCTCCACTGCGTCGCCAACATCTTGCAGCCCCACAAAATTCACACCCTTTACGGTGCGTCCCTCTTTTACGTCCAGACAGGGAATTATTCGTTTAGCAACCATTGTTCAATCTCTTTTAAAGTTATTCGCCCCTCGTATATTGCCTTTCCCACGATTGCCGCGCGCACACCGCTGCTGCGCGCACACTCGAGGTCGGCCATCGAGGAGACACCGCCGCTGAGCGTAACATCCACCGCGGGGAAGCGCTGTTGCAGCCCTACGTATAATTCAAAATTGGGTCCCTGCAACATTCCGTCGCGGCTAATATCGGTGCAGATTAGTTGCGCGAGACCATCGGGCAAGAAAGCCTCGACAAGTTCCTCTACCCCAACGCCTCCATCTTTCAGCCACCCGTGAGTGGCCACTTTTCCGTCTCTAATATCAGCGCCCAAGATTATGCGCGAGGCGCCATACTGACGCAGCCACTGCGAAAAAAGTTCGCGATTATCCACCGCAACGCTTCCGCAGATGACACGCGCGGCGCCCGCGTCTATGGCCTCATGCACAGCCTCGGACGATTTTATTCCACCACCCCACTCAATATCCAGATTGGTAGCCGTCGCTATCTTTTCGAGTGTGCGCAGATTGCAGGGAGCCTGCGCCTTTGCACCGTCAAGGTCGACAATGTGCAGGCGGCGCACCCCGCAGTCGGCGTATCGCAGCGCAATGTCCAGAGGCTGCGCATCATAGACCTTTGTCTGCGCATAGTCGCCCTGTGTCAGACGTACACAGCGTCCCTCAATTAAATCTATTGCCGGTATAATTTCCATTATTCAATATTCAAAAAGTTTCTTAATATAGCCTCGCCAACGTCGCCGCTCTTCTCGGGGTGAAACTGCGTACCATAAAAATTCCCGCGGCAGAGTGCCGCCGCAAAGCGGCGACCGTTGACCGAGCAGGCAATGGCCTCGGCACAAATATCCGCTGCATAAGAGTGTACAAAATAGACAAAAGCCCCCTCGTCGATGCCCTCGAAGAGTGGCGAGCGCAAATTCTCAATGCTGTTCCACCCAATATGAGGCACTTTTACTCCGCGCCCTCTGTCGGGCGCAAAACGACGCACGTCGGCATCGAAAATCCCCAGACAATCGACGCCTCCCTCCTCGCTGTGTCGGCACATAAGCTGCATCCCGATGCAAATGCCCAGCACCGGCTGAGTGAGCCCTTTTATAACCTCTATGAGGCCGCGTTCGCGCAGTTTCTCCATCGCCGACGAAGCCTCGCCCACTCCGGGAAGCAATACCCGTTCGGCCGCACCTATTATGGCAGCATCGCTCGTAACGCGATACTCGGCGCCGATGCGCTCTATGGCATTGCACACCGAGCGCAGATTCCCCGTATCATAGTCAATAATTGCAATCATAGTACCCCCTTGCTGCTGGGCAGCTCGTAGCTGAAAGGCTCGCGGCGGACAGCCTGACGCAGTGCGCGTGCAAACGCCTTAAAGAGCCCCTCGGCAATATGATGATTATTCTCGCCTTTAGCCGCTATGTGCATATTACAACACATTGCCGCGCCAAGCGACTTAAAAAAGTGTTTAAACATCTCGGTGGGAACGTCGCCCACATACTCGCGCGTAAAAGTTACATCCCATTCAAAGTCGATGCGCCCGCCAAAATCAATAAGCACCATTGCGCGCGCCTCGTCCATAGGCAGCACAAAGCCGTATCGGCCGATGCCTCTTTTGTCGCCAAGCGCCTCTGCGACAGCCTCGCCCAACACAATGGCAACGTCCTCCATAGTATGATGCTCATCGACGTTAAGGTCGCCAAGCGCCTCGAGGGTGAGCGACACTCCCGCGTGATGCACAATCTGGTCAATCATATGGTCGAGGAAATTGAGCCCCGTCGATACGTGCGACGCTCCGCGACCATCAAGGTCGATTGAAGCCTCGATGCTCGTCTCGCGCGTGCGACGCACCACCGTTGCACGGCGTTCGCAGCAACGCAGAAACTCGGCAATCTTGCCCCAACTATCGGCCACAAGCACACAGGACGAGGCGTAAGGCTGTGCGGCAAGCTGCGCCACAAGCTCACTGTTGGCGGTATAAAGAATGGCCCTTGCCCCAAGATTATAGGCAAGCTCGACGTCCGTCAGCCTGTCGCCGATGACAAAAGAGTGCTCCATCGAGTAGCTGCCATCCATATATTTTCCGAACATTCCCGTCCCCGGCTTACGACAAGGCGAGCCATCGGCCGGAAAGTGATTATCAATCAGTTGGTCGTCGAACAGCACCCCCTCGCCCGCCAGAATATCGAGCATTTTATTGTGCACAATATCAAATTGCTCCCGGGGATAAGCGGGCGTCCCCAGCCCATCCTGATTGCTGGCGAGCACAAGCTCGAAGCCCGCCTCGGCAATGCGCGCGAGTGCGCCTATCGCCCCGGGCATAAATTGCAGCTGCTCGAGCGTATCGACCTGCTCGGTAACAGGCGGTTCCCATATTATTGTGCCGTCGCGGTCTATAAATAAAGCCTTTTTCATAATCCTAAAGAATTTAACCCTTCATTATTTGCAGCAGACGCTCATTCTCCCGAGGCGTGCCGATGGTTATTCTCAGGCACCCCTCGCAACCGGGCACGCTCGAGCGGTCGCGCACAATAACCTCGGCCTCAATGAGTTTGTTATACACCGTGCGAGCATCGTCCACCCTGACAAGAAGAAAATTGGCATCGGACGGATAGACGCGCTGCACACAATCTATCGCCTCGAGCGCCTCGGCCACACGCCGTCGCTCGGCCACTATCGCCTCGACCTCTTGCCGCACATTGCGTTCGAGAAGCTCGGCAGCGCGCTGCATCGCCGCAAGATTTATGTTATAAGGATATTTTACATTGGCAAAAAGTTGCATAATGCTCTCGTGCGCAAAGGCGAGCCCCAAGCGCAGCGCTGCAAGGCCGTAAGCCTTTGAAAGCGTCTGAAGCACAATAAGATTATCATACTCGCCCAAAAGAGACGACACGCTCGGCTGCGACGAAAAATCTATATAAGCCTCATCGACCACCAAAATTCCATCGAAATATTCGAGTAACCAACGCAACTGCTCAATGGAAAAACTATTGCCCGTGGGATTATTGGGCGAGCAGATGAACATCAGCTTGGTATTTTCGTCGCACGCTGCCAGAAGCTCGGCCGTGGGCAGAGAAAAATCGTCGCCCAACTGCACCTCGCGCACCTGAACGTCGTTTATAGCCGCTGCCACGCTGTACATTCCATACGTGGGCGCAATTGTAACAATATTATCGAGGCGCGGATTACAGAAGATACGCATACAGAGGTCGATGGCCTCGTCGCTGCCGTTACCGATGAACATATTCTGCGCGTCGATGCCTTTGAGCCTTGCGAGACGCTCTTTCAGCCCCCTCTGACGCGGGTCGGGGTAACGGTTGTAACCGTTATTATAGGGATTTTCGTTTGCATCGAGAAAGGCCCCGATGCTGCCCTTATACTCGTCGCGCGCCGTGGAATAGGGCGCAAGATTGCGTATATTTTCGCGCACGAGGCGCATCACATTTTCAATTTCCATACTCTGCTCACTCTTTATCGGGTAAATATTTCAGTCGCTCGACAACAGCAGCAGCGTGAGCGTCAAGCCCCTCGGCACGGGCCATCGTAACAATTGTATCGGCAAGCCCCTGCAGCCCGGCGGGCGTTGCTGCCTGAAAAGTTATCTTGCGCACGAAGCTATCGACATTCACTCCGCTGTGCGAGCGTGCCCAGCCTGCCGTTGGCAGCGTGTGATTAGTGCCCGAGGCATAGTCGCCCGCACTCTCGGGCGTATAATTACCCACAAACACACTGCCCGCCGACGTTACGCGCGCCGACACTCCCCAAGCATCGGCAGTAGATATTATAAGGTGCTCAGGGGCGTACATATTCACAAAGTCCAATCTATCGTCGGCAGCCGAGAGCACCACTACCCTGCTGTTCGAGAGCGCCTTGCGGGCAATCTCCTTGCGCGGAAGAAGGGCCAGCTGCCGCTCGACCTCGGCGCATACGGCATCGGCAACAGCCTCGGACGAGCAGACGAGCATCGCCTGCGAGTCGGCTCCGTGCTCGGCCTGCGACAGTAGGTCGCTTGCCACAAAGGCGGGGACAGCCTCGTCGTCGGCCATCACAAGCACCTCGGAGGGACCGGCGGGCATATCAATTGCCACCCTCGCCGAGAGTATCTCTTTGGCCTTTGTTACGTATCGGTTGCCCGGGCCGAATATTTTATCGACCGCCGGGATAGTTGCGGTGCCGTAGGCCATTGCGGCAACAGCCTGCGCGCCGCCCACCTTAAAAATGCGCTGCACGCCACACACCATTGCTGCAAAAAGCACCGCGGGGGCCACTTTTCCCTCTTTATCGGTGGGCGTACACATTATAATCTCTTTGCAGCCGGCCACCTTTGCGGGGATTGCCAGCATAAGCACCGTGGAGAAGAGCGGCGCAGTACCTCCGGGGATATATATTCCAACGCGGTTTATGGGCACGGCACGCTGCACGCACAGCACCTCGGGAACAGTCTCGACGCGCACCGGCTCGAAGCGTTGCGCCATATGAAATTTTGTGATATTGCGCGCGGCGCTTGCAATGGCCTCGCGCAGGGGCTGCGGTATCTGTTTGTAAATATCGCGCATCTCCTCGGGGGCAACCTCTATGGCGTCCAAGCTCACATTATCAATCTCACGGGCCAACGAGCGCAGGGCGGCATCGCCCTCGCAGCGCACCCGCTCTATTATACTCTTCACACGCCCTTCAATAATCTCATCATCGGCCAGCGTGCGCAGGCACAGGCTTTTCCACAGCCCTCTGTCGGGCTCGACATATCTCTTAATCATAATAGTAACTCATTATAATACAATTTTTTCGAGTGCAAGAACAAGAATCCCCTCGGCGCCTATCGCCTTTAGTTTCTCGACAACGCTCCACAGCTCCTTTTCATCTACCACCGTCTGCAACGAGCACCAATCGCTCTGAGCCAACGGAATAACCGTCGGGCTGCGCATTGCGGGCAGAATTTTCACGGCCTCATCGAGCGCCGAGGATGGCAGATTCAGTACAAGATATTTTTTTCCGTAGCCCTTCTGCACCGACTCGAAGCGCGACATAAGCTGTCGGGCAACGGCCATCTTCTCGTCGTCGAGGCCGGGAGTGGCAATGAGCACCGCCTCGGATTGCAGCACCTGCTCCACCTCGACGAGGCCGTTGCTTATGAGCGTACCGCCCGACGAGACAATATCGAAAATGGCGTCGGCGAGCCCCGCAGCGGGAGCAATCTCAACCGAGCCTGTTATTGTGTGCACCGCAGCCTTAATGCCCTTTTCGTCGAAGAAGCGCTTCAGTACATTGGGATAAGAGGTTGCAATGCGCTTGCCGTTGAAAAAGTCGAGCCCCGTATATTCCACACTCTTGGGCACGGCCAACGATACGCGACAGGCCCCGAAGCCAAGATTCTGCAACACATTGACAGCGCACCCGCGCTCGGCAACCTCGTTGTATCCCACAATGCCAAGGTCGGCGGCACCCATTGCAACCGTGTGCGGAATATCATCGTCGCGCAGAAAAAGAATCTCGACCGGAAAATCGGCCGCACGCATCAGGAATTTTCGTTTCTCCTCTTTAATTGTTACGCCCGCCTCGCGCAGCAGCTCGATACTCTGCTCGTTCAAGCGTCCTTTTGTCTGTATGGCTATTCTAATCATATTTCTCCTTGGATATTATTTATTAAAAAACAGAAGCCACTCCTTAAAAAGGGTTGGCTTCCGTCTATATTGGCATTTATACAGATACACCGCCCGTCCCTTCACACTGCGTATGAAAGATGATGATGGCGATTATGTAACTGCATACTATTCATTTTTCCTGTTCTCTATTTTCCTTTATTCACGGCAGCCGGCAAAGGGCAATACCTCGGCAAAAAAAAGCAGTGCGAAGGCTTGTTCATCCTCGCACTGCAAATATATTCTTTTTTTCATTAAAGCGACAAATTTTTACAACATTTTTTATCAAAAAAAGTAAAATAAGCAACTTTTTGAAAGCCAACGGCGCTATTTTATAGATTTTATCTTCTTCAGCTCGCTATACAGGCGCTGTACGGGCAGCCCCATCACATTAAAATATGAGCCCTCGATATTCTCCATTCCAATATAGCCTATCCACTCTTGTGCGCCGTAAGCACCGGCCTTATCCATTGGTGCATACTTTTCGACGTAATACTCGACCTCTTCGTCGGTGAGGCGCGCAAATGTTACGTTCGACTGTGCCACAAAGCTCTGTTGCTGAGCCTTTGTGGTTATTGTTACGCCTGTAAAGACTGCGTGCGTCTTTTGCGACATATTGTGCAGCATACGGCGCGCCTCGTCCTTGTCCGAGGGCTTGCCCAACGCCTTGTCGTCGAGCCACACGATTGTGTCGGCCGTAATTACAAGCTCGTCGTCGGCCATTGTGGGACGATAAGCATCGGCTTTTTTCTTTGAGATAAAGAGTGGAATATCTCCGGCGCGAAGCTCGGCGGGAAAAGTCTCGTCAACGTCAGGCAGGCTCTTTACCGTAAAGGGAATGTCCAGCCCTGCAAGAAGCTCGCGGCGACGGGGCGAGGCCGAGGCGAGTATCACCCTATAATCCTTTATATTATCAAGCATAATCCAAACAAAAAACTTACCAACCAAAGGCATTAGCCTCGTCCATCCATTTTCCCTGTGCACGCATAATCTGTTCAATTATGTCGCGCCCGCAACCCTCGCCGCCGTTTATGGGCGAGATATATTTCGAGAGCTCCTTAATCTCGTGGGCCGCATCGGCCGGGCAACAGGGAAGGCCGCACATCTGCATTACCTCGTAGTCGGGAATATCGTCGCCCATATACATAATTTCATCGGGCGAAAGGTTGTACATTGTCATAAGTTCCTCGAAGCAGTCGCGCTTTATCGAGGCGCCAATATATACATCTTGTATGCCCAATCCCTTATAGCGCACGCGCACAGCCTCGGTGCGTGCACCCGTGATTATCGCTACGTGGAAGCCGGCTTTTACGGCAAGCTGCAATGCGTAACCATCCTTAATATTCACCGTGCGCATAGGCTCGCCGCTGGGATACATTGAGATTGTCTCGCGGCTTAGCACTCCGTCAACGTCAAAGACAAGCGCCTTAATCTTTTTTAAATTGTAGTTTATCATTGTTTATCGGTTTTTTGCAATATAATCGCTCAGTACATTATATATATTCAGAAGCTCGTCGTCGAGCAGAGCACGCTGACGCTGCATTACAGCCTCGTCGCCTCGTCGGGCGGGTCCCGTCTGCGCCTCACGCGGGGGGAGTGTGTGTACCTTTGCCGCCGTCTCGTCTATGAGCGGCAGCATAGCCTCGAACGGCAAGCCGTGCTGCGTCAGCAGCCTTTCCGACATTGCGTAAAGAGCATTGGGAAAATTACAGGCAAACACCGCCGCAAGATGCAGATAGCGTCGCTGCTCGCTTGTGGCCTCATAGACCTTTCCGCCCAATTTCGATGCAATATTTCGGAGCGTTGCGAGTGCAGCGGTGTCGCACCCCTCGACAAAGGTAGATACAGTGGAAAAATCGACCACACGCCCCTTGCTGAAAGTCTGCATAGGATAAAAGACACCATAGCGGGTGGCACCCGCGAGGCGCAGAGCCTCCATTGAGATACTGCCGGCCGTGTGTGCAATGAGAGCCTCGGGAAAAAGGCGCGAGACGTCGGCTGCCACCGATTGTAGCGCCGCATCGGCCACCGCTATTATCACCACGCTCGGAGCACAAAAATCCTGCAAACGGCACGAATAGGGAACGTCGATGCGTCGGCCAAGCTCGCGCGCCGACTCTTCGGTGCGGCTCCACACACCCATAATCCCGACGCCTGCCCCCTTGAGAGCAACAGCAAGTGAGGTGGCAAGATTACCCGCACCAACCAAAAGTATAGAATCAGCCGGCATCATATTTCTCAATATGAACTTTCTCCCACTGCATTTTCTCCTCGTCAAAAGGCTTCGACTCACGTTCCTTGTGCCCCACTCCCAAAATTGAGAGCACAGCATAGTGCGACGGCAGCCCCAAAAGAGCTTTTACATTCTCATCGGCAGCATTGCCCTCGGCGTCGGTGCGCAGACGAATCTGCACCCAACAGCTGCCCAAGCCTTGCTCCTCGGCGGCCAGCTGCATAAGTATCGTAGCAATTGAGCAATCCTCAATCCACACATCACTTTTTGTAGTATCGGCAACCACCACCACGGCCATTGCAGCCCCTTCGAGCAATTGAGCTCCGGCAGCCTTAGCCGTTGAGAGAGCCTTTAGCATCGACTTATCCTCGACAAGGACAAACTCCCACGGATTTATTCTATGACCCGAGGGCGACATAAGCGCAGCACGCATAATATTGGCAACAGCCTCTTTATCGACAGCCTCGTCGGTGAAACGACGGCAGCTGCGTCTTTTCTTCAATAATTCAAGGAATTTTTCCATATTACAACTTTTTATCTGTGCGAAGATACACATTATCACGAGACGGACAAAATCATAGGCCCGACAAAAACAAAAAAACAATCCGAGCACCCCTTTTACGCCCAAAAGCCCATAAATTAAGAAACAAACAGAGCGCTAAAATGTTATATTAAACAAAAAGCTATGCATCAAAATGAGAATAAGGCCTTAAAGTATCACCGCCTGCCCCGCCCCGGAAAAACAGAAATAGTACCCACAAAGCCCCTTTGCAGCCCCGAGGAGCTTGCCCTCGCCCACACCCCCGGCGCCTCGGCCGCAGCCTGCGGCATAAGCCTCGACCGCTGGAACGCCTACAAATATACAAACAAAGGCAATCTCATTGCAATAGTAAGCAACGGAAGCGCCCTTCCACACAAAGGAGCATTGGCCGCAAAGCCTCTGAGCGAGGGAACGAGTATGCTCTACAAAATTTTTGCCGACATTGATGCATTCGACATTGAGATTGCACAGAGCGACACCGATGAGCTTGCCCGCACAATACAGGCAATGTCGCCCACATTCGGCGGCATAAGTCTCGAAAACATCGAGCCACAGCAGTGCCTTTTGCTCGAGGAGCGCCTCACTCGCCTGCTCGACATTCCCATAATGAGCGGCACCATTCAAGGAACAAACGTCTGCATTGCAGCCGCCCTGAAAAATTCCGCCGAGATTAGGGGGCGCCAGCTCGGTTCACTGAAAATAGCAATAAAAGACAGCAACACCCTTGCCCCAACGACCGCCCGTCTGCTCGCAAGCATCGGCGCCGAGCAAGGCAACATAAGAACAGCCACCGGCGACGACATTAAAGAGACACTTGGCGGCGCCGACGCACTCATTGACCTTTCCTCCGGCCACACCATCGACCACCGACAATTGCAGAGGATGGCCCCCGACCCGATAATAATCACACTCGACGCATCCGAGGGAGTGTACAACAAAATTCTGGCCGTGCACCCCAATGCAATAGTAGCAACGGCCGGCACCGACGCCCCCAACCAAATAAACAGCGTGCTTGCCGCCCCCCACATATTCCGTGCAGCACTCGACACACTCGCAACAAGCATAAACTGCGCAATGATTACAGCCGCCGTCGAGGCCGTTGCCACGCTTGCGCACCGTCCCACCCCTGCTACACTGCAAAAAATGTACGGCAGCAGGCTCGCCTTTGGGCGCGACTACATTCTGCCCCGTGCGGGCGACCGTCGTCTGGCAACAGAGCTCAGCACAGCCGTCGCCAAGGCCGCCATAAGAAGCGACATTGCACGCCGTCCCATACTCGATTGGGACGACTACCGCCACATACTCCTCGACCGCCTCGAGAGCGAGACACGCTTCTGCCGCGAGATATACACGCACCACCGCACAAGCACAAAACTACGCCGCCGATACACACGCGCAATCCCCCAACTGAAGATGTAACCCATTTTCGGCAGCAGAATATCTGTACAATACTACCCGCGCATTTTCGTGCGGCAAGAAAAAAAATATCCGCCCTGTACTTTTTTCTTCACCCGTCTTTTACTATCTTCGCGCAACAAAAAACAAGTAAAACCCAATAAACATAAAAAATATGACACTCAGCTGGTTCGAATGTAAAGTAACGTATGAGCGCGCAGGCGAGAAAGGCCTAAACACAAAAGTAAACGAAGTTTATCTTACACAAGGATTCACATTTACCGAGGTCGAGAAGCGTCTGACGCTCGAGCTTCAGCCTATGGTAACAGGCACCTTCGACATTATGAAGATGGAGCGCACAAAATACAACGAGCTTGTCGATAGCACCGAGGAGGCTGCCGACAAATGGTTCAAATGCAAAATTGTGATGGTAACCATCGACGAGGTAAGCGCAAAGGAGAAAAAAACATCGGCCATAATCCTTGTAAAAGCCGAGGATGTATCGGGCGCGGTAAAAAACCTCACAAAGCATATGGAAGACTCAATAATGAACTACGACCTTGCCGCCGTAAACGAAAGCAGCATTGTAGATATTTTCCCCTACGAAGCAATATAATATATAATGTACAGCGATATTAAAAAGAATATAGAGCGCATAAGTGCTACCCTGCCCGACGGGGTAACACTTATTGCCGTCTCGAAATATCACCCCACCGAGGCCATCGAAGCAGCCTACGCTGTGGGGCAGCGTCATTTTGGCGAGAGCAAGGCACAAGACCTGCGTCTCAAACAACAACAGCTGCCCCAAGACATCCGCTGGCACTTTATCGGACATCTGCAAAGCAACAAAATAAAATATATCGCACCTTACATACACCTTATACACAGCATCGACAGCCTGCGACTTCTGCAAGAGGTAGATAGACAAGCCTCTAAGGTCGGACGCACAATAGATTGCTTGTTGCAGATACACATAGCACAGGAAGAGACAAAATTCGGCCTCACTCCCACCGAATGCCTCGCAATGCTCGATGAAGGCAGTTGGCGCAGCCTCGCACACGTCAGAATATGCGGCCTTATGTGTATGGGCAGCAACACCGACGACACCAACCAAATTCGCGCCGAGTTTCGTGCCGTAAAAGAGCTTTTCGACGAAATTCGCAACAAGCACTTTTCCGCAAGCGACAGCTTCAGCATCCTATCGGCAGGAATGAGCGACGACTACCCCATCGCCATTCAAGAGGGCAGCACACACATTCGCATCGGTTCCGGCATTTTCGCATCATCGCAAAAGGGATGAAAAACAATCCAACCGCAACAGTCTATTGCACATTTTTTACTTTTTGTGCAATTTTTCTTCTTAATTTATTCTTTTAACAATAATTTATTATTACCTTTGCGCCGTTGAATAAAGCCAAAATAGTGCCCGCGACGCCGAGACAACATACTCTTTTTCGCAAAAAAAACAACAAAATGGCAACCCTGCACGGGCCGCAAAAACAGCGCTCGGCACAACCCTTGCCCGCAATAAAAGCGAAAAAGCACTGCAAAATTTGTTTTTACAATAGCATTATGCTATTTTTGCTTTTACAACACAATTATATCCAATAAATTAGAGCCACAAAAAGCCTTCTTTATTGAATATAAGCCCCAATAAGCAACAATCAACAACAAATAACAAACAATCTACAAAGAATAAATTATGTCTAACAATCAAAGCTTCATCGAGCTATACGCAACCTCTTTTCGAGAAAATTGGCTGCACAGCGCTCTCACCGACTATAAAGGTGTCTCATACACCTATGGCGACGTTGCAAGCGAAATTGCCAAGCTGCACACATTCTACCGTCTGAGCGGCATTAAGCCCGGCGACCACATTGCACTATGCGGCCGCAACTGCTCGCGTTGGGGAATTGCATTCTTGTCGGCAGTAACATACGGCGCAATTGCCGTCCCCATTCTGCACGATTTTAAGGCCGACAACGTACACCACATTGTAACCGACTCCGACTCGCGCCTGCTCTTTGTGGGCGACTCGAACCGTGCACAGCTCAACTACGACGAGATGCCCGCGCTCGAGGCAGTAATCCGCATCGAGGATTTTTCACTCAATATGAGCCGCAGCGAGACAATAAGCCGGGCGCACGCCGCAACAAGCGACGAATTTGCCCGCAGCTACCCCAAAGGCTTCAGCGCAGCAGATATTAACTACCACAAAGACAGCCCCGAGGAACTTGCCATAATAAACTACACGTCGGGTACAAGCGGATTCTCTAAAGGCGTGCTCATCCCCTATCGTGCACTCTACAACAATATGATGTTCGCCACAGGAGTGCTCACAATGAAGCCCGGAATGAATATGCTCTCCATTCTTCCTATGGCACATATGTATGGTATGGCCTTCGAGTTTCTGTATCAACTGACACGCGGCGTACAGGTATTTTTCCTGACACGCACCCCCAGCCCCCGCATCATATTCGACGCATTCAGCAAGGTGCGCCCCACAATCATCGTGGCCGTCCCCCTTATCATCGAAAAAATTATCCGCAAGAGTGTAATGCCCAAGCTGCAAAAGCCACTTATGCGCATCGCCACAAAAATACCCGGAGTAAACAATATCATCTATCGTAACATACGCAAAAGAATGCTCAAAGCATTCGGCGGTAATGTAGTAGAGATAATTATCGGAGGAGCCGCATTCAACCCCGAGATTGACGCCCTCCTGCACAGAATAAAACTCCCCTACACAGTAGGATACGGCGCCACAGAGTGTGCCCCCATTATCTGTTACAGCGATTGGAGCGAGGCCAAAGTAGGCAGCTGCGGAAAGCCGGCGCTGGGGATGGAGGTAAAAATCCTAAGCAACGACCCGCAGAACATCCCCGGCGAGATTATCGTGCGCGGCCCTAACGTAATGCTGGGCTACTACAAAAACCCCGACGCCACCGAGCAGGCACTCGACAAAGAAGGCTGGTACCACACGGGCGACCTCGGAGTAATAGACAGCGAAGGCTTTGTATTCATAAAAGGGCGCTGCAAGAGTATGCTTCTGAGCGCCAACGGACAGAACGTCTATCCCGAGGAGATTGAGGCAGTAATAAACTCACTCCCCTGCGTCAACGAATCGCTCGTGATACAAGAGGGCGAGAGATTCATAGCCCTCATCCACCCCGACAGCGACGCCCTAAACGCCGAAGGAGTAACCGACGTCCCCGCCAAGATGGAAGAGCTTCGCAAGATACTGAACCAGCAGATTCCCGCCTACGAGCACATCGCCGAGGTTCGCATAATGAGTGAGGAGTTTGAAAAAACACCCAAAAAGAGCATCAAGCGCTATCTGTACCAATAAAAACAGAAGAAAGATAAAAAAACCGTCTGCCTGAAAGTCATAGACAATTATGCAGACGGTTTTTTATCGGCTCAGTAGCAAAAAGGTATGGCCGAGATAATTCGATTTATCACCCTCACGGAATGCTTATGCGGCTATTCTTGAAAGTAGAAAATTGCTTATTGAATCTTATTCACAGTAAATTTCTTACTGAGCCTTTTTATCCCCCAAGCAATAGAGAGCATATTATGTAAAGAGAGCCGCATATTCCAACAAAAATATATATCGCCCTACAATCTTTTAAGCGCCGACAGCCCATCGACACAAGCGATAAGGAGAAAAGGCAGCCAGCATAATACATCCGACAAAAGAGCATCCACAGGCTCGGGGGCCGTAAGAACCCCTATATACCGCATACAAGGCACAATTCCCGAGGCTGGCAGCATAGCCAAAAAAGCCGGGGCAAAAAGAGCGAACATACCACTCACGCCCCGCGCAACGTCGCCCACCGCACGATAATTTCCGCACACCGAACCGTGCATAAGCGAGGCAGAGAGCGACACAACAAGCAGAACAAGCAGCCACCCCTGCACAAGCGACGACGAAGACCAATTGCCCGTTACCGATGCAAAAACACCCCACGGAGCAACCGATGAGACGAAGAGCAGCGCCACAAAAAGCACAAACACCACAAGCGCCGAGAGTCCCGCCTGCCGCCTGACAGCCGTCAGAGGGCGCCGTCCGAAAAGCCCCGCAAAGGTCGTCAGCACTCCCGAGCTCACAAGCAGCCCCGTCGAGGCAACCACCATAGCCACCGCCCCCCACGGAGCACCATCCACCGAAGCCGCAGCCGCAGAGAGCGCCCACCGCATACCCTCGCCCGAGAAGAGGCTGTTGAGCGCCCCGCCCGACGAAGAAAACAGCGCCGCCACCCCCGCAAACCACGAGGCCAGCCACAGCAACAACAGCAGAGCCGAATAGAGCAGAAACGGCCAAAATCTATACCCACCGTTACTCATCAGCCTCAAGATTTTCGGCATCAATTATGCGCAGTTCAATGGCACGAACCACCAATCGAGTAACATTTATTCCACGCTGCTCGCCCTCGGGGAAGAGACGCGACACAAGGTCGGCCTGCCGCTTCTCGAGCGATTTTACGCCAAAGGGCATTGTGCGCAGATTGGCAATCATCTCCTTTGTGTATCCCAAAGCCAAATGACGTAGCAGACACTCGTCGTAACGGTCAATATCGTACTCGATGAGCGAGCGTCGATGCGCCGCCTCGCGCATCACCCCCTCGCGGAAGCGCTCGGTAATAACCTCGAGCACAGGCTGGTTAAAGACGAAACGCTTGCCTGCCATCACACTGCGAATCTCATATTTTGTCAGCAGCTCGCCCGTCTTTAGAACAATGCCGTCGGCGCCGGCGTCCAGCACGTCGACCCACAATTTCTCGTTCAGCAGCTCGCCTGTAAAGATAAGCACCCGCACCGTGGGATACTCCTTTTTTACCCTCGCGCAAATATCCACCCCGACGGTTGTCGAGCCCCCTAATCCAAGGTCGAGCAGCAGAAGGTCGGGGAGGCGCTTCTCCATAAGCGGATAGAGCTCGGCCTCGCACATTGCCACTCCGATAATATCAGCCTCGGGAATATCGCTGCGGAAAATCTCCTCGGTACCTTTTAATTCGAGTTTGGCATCCTCGACTATTATCACACTGAATCTATTGTCCATATATTCTAATTTATTCGTTATTCAATTTTGGGAGCGTAAAATGTATGGTGCAGCCATCGTCGGTGTCGAAAGCCTCGAGGCGCGACGCGCGTCTGTCCATATAATCCTCGTGCATACGCACAATCTCGCGTGCTATAAGAGGTTCCATAGCCTCGGCCCCCTCGCATAGAGGTACAAAGAACGAGGCTGCACGCTGTGCACCGAGCCTAAGCCCCTTACACTCCATTGCCACAAGCAACGCCCCGCCCCTATCGCTCACCGACAGACGCAGATGATGCGCACCTAAGGCTGCAACAGCCCCCACAAGCGCCTCGACAAGATACTCGATAAGAGTATAATCGCCCAAGGCAACAGCGTCGGTAGGCTCATAGTCCAATTTTAGCGACGCCCCTCTTTTACCCCCCTTGCGGGCTGCAAAAGCCGCTGCGTTTCCAAAAACCTCAGAGAGCGGCACGCGCGACACACTAAAATGAGCATCATCCATCTGACGCGCCGCACACGAAACGAGCACACCAAATATCGAGCTGTAATAGTCCATAAGCTCGCACATCGCAGACACCCTACGACGCCACGCCTCGAGGCTTTTATCCTCGCGCTCGAGGCGCTGCACAAGCTCGCGTATGCGTCCGGGATAATAGATCGTCTCGTGCTTTATAATTGACAGACAGTTATCAATCACCATATTCCTTACGTGCATATTATTCTCCTCGTACATTGCGCGGGCAGTCTCTTCCCTTACCTCATCGAGATTGCGATACTCCTGCGCCAGACGCACCAGCGCGTGATAAGCGGCCGAGGCTGCATAGTCGGCAATAAGCTCGACGAGTGTGCTCTCGGCGGCCGACAAACGACGTTCGCACTCTATGCACAACATTCCCAAGCACTCGCCACTCTCGGACGATGGCATAAGCAAAGGCACAGCCCTTGTCAGAGAGTCGCTGCTTACGTAAGGACGGCCGGCAGCATAGAGCGTCGGCAACAGAGGCGAGAGAGCCTCGGACGGCGACGCAGCCGTCTGCACCTCCGAGCCGCTACTCAGCAGCACAGACACTCCTCTAATCCTCATATAATCGCTTAGCACCACGAAAATATCGTGCGACATACCGCGAGCAAGTTCCTCGAGCGAGCCTCGCGCCCCCCTCACCCTCAGCAGAAGCCTCGCGCTCACCCTCAGCAGAATATCGCTATTCATCCTCTCGGCCACAATGCGCCGCATATACATTACGACTGCCACCACTGCAAGAATAAGCAACAACGTTATGCACAGCACGATAGCCGCCCTGCGATAGTTGGCAACACTCTGCATTTTCTGGTAATAATGGACAAGGTCGCTATCTTCGTGCACAAGGCGGTAGAGCTGCGTATAAGCAGCATTATTATATCTGTACGTCTGCCAATCGCCTAACGCGAGCGCCGCCACCGCAGCCTCGTTGCGCATATCAAGCAGATTATAATAGACATATTCCATCAGCGTATCGGCAAAAAGAGCATCGCGCCACCATTTAATCTCGGACACTGTCCCCGCGCCGAGCGACAGCGTATCGGTACCGCCGACCCTCTCTTTGTAGAAACCATTCATTGCATCGACAACCTCCCGAGCATAGTCGAGCGCCACGGCATACTCGCCCCTTACGTTGCACGAATATACCGAGTCGGCAAGGGCGCTTATATCATCGTCCTGCGCCGAGGTTGCAAAGGGGAAAGCCGCTAAGAATAGCACGAACAACGTGCGCATCACCCCTTTGGGCAGACGGAACGAGAAGCGGCTCCCCTTGCCCGGCGCACTTTTTATATCCATACGACACACGGCAAAAGTATCGTCCGTCTTACGATATTTTTCTATAATTCCTTTGCAATTCATAAGTCCGAATCCCGAGCCCTTATTTACAGCCATTACCCCCGTCGAGCCTATGCGCGAGGCATCATAAACTTTGGAGTTAAGGATTTTATCAACGTCAGCCTCGGATATTCCGACGCCTGTGTCGGCGACGGCAATCTCGACAAAGTCCTCGCCCTCAATGGCTTCGAGCGCCACCGAACCTCCTGTCGGAGTGAATTTTGCAGCATTCTCGACCAACGTGTTAATCATAAACAGCGTCAGTGCCCTATCGGCCTTGACAACAAGATTACTCTCGGCGACCCTCAGACTTATGCCGCGCATCGAAAAGGCAGCCACACTCTTTGCTATTATGCCAAAAGGCTCGGCGAGCGAGAAATTCTCAATCTGCAAGCTCAGCTCGCCGCGACGCATCTTTATCCATCGTGCAAGCACCTCGTTATAATCGTCGAGCACAGCCGTAAGCTCCACAAGATATTGCAGACGACGCTGCGCCTCGTCGCTATTGCCCTCTATGGTCGAGAGGCGTCGTAACTCGTTGAGCATACGGTCGATATAAGGTCGCATACCACCGACCAATGACAGCGCTACGCGCTTGTCGACATACTCGCGCTTATGTTCGTCGAGATAGAGTGCATACGAGAGGCGCTGCTCGCTTAATCTAAGACGCTCGCCGCCAATATCGGCCACACGCCGACCCTCGTCTATTGCCGCGGCAATATAGGGCAGCGCCACCCTTAGGAATAGTATTTTCTGCTGCGCAAGAGGCTCCCGGGCTGCAACGACAAGCACAAGTGAGGGCTCTTCGAGCGTAGGGATGGGCATAAGCACGACTGCATCGTCGGGGGATTTTTCATCGTCGCCTATTATAGAGAAGCGACAACCGGGAGTGCTTACGCCAAGCTCGCTACTGAGAATTTCGGCAACAGCGCTGTTCACCTCGCCGGCACTCTCTATCTCTTTTGGCAGAGAGTAGATGAGACGCCGGCAGAGCCTCTGAAGTGCCGAGAGGTCATCGACATACTCGCGGCTGCGACGCCTCCAGCGCCTGCCCAGCATATACACGGCCAGCGAGACGGCAACAAGCACCGCAGCAAGCAGCAACGCCCACACGTAGAGCCTCGAAGCGCTCGCCTCGGCGCTTTTTATTCGGCTCTCAATCTGTTTATTCAGACGCGTCGTGCGCAACAGGTCGAGATAGCTGTTACGGTTCACATCCGAGAGATATTTATCGCCTATGCCCGCAAAAGCACAGCTCGCCTCGCGACGCACACTGAGCAGACACTCATAGATATTGGCAAGGCTGTCGCGCGCGACAAGGCGCCACTCGGCCTCGGGGTCGGTAAAATCGAGTGTCAGAGTATCGGCAGCCTCGGGGTAGCGAGTGGCATAATAGTCGTTAATAAGGCTCATTGCATCGTCAAGCAACAACAGCGCCTCGTCGAAGCGGCCATTCTGCGTACAACACGAAGCTGCCACCGACAGCGCCTCAATAACCATATAAGAATCGCCATAGCGGTCAAACTCCTCGGCAGCTCTCAGCGCCAGATGCAGCGCAAGCTCGTCGCTCGCAGTCCCCTCGGTATTTATCAGTTTCATCTGCTGCGGACAAATCTCGGCAGCCTTCTCCCGAACCTCGGCCGTGCGTAACAGCACCGACAGCATTAGGCGGCTGTTGGCCGCGAGCCACAATTGCCCCTCGGCCTCGGCACGCACCAGCAACTTCGACAGCTCCTCTACGCGCTCAAGAGGCGGAATCTCGGGGCGATAATTCATCAACACCCGTCCATATATTCGGCGCGCACGAGAATCGACAAGCTCGATATTCCCTCTCAGATACCCGGCAGCAGCCTCAGCCTCGGCCGCCATTCCCAAATTGGCAAAGTAACAAAGCGACACAGTCGCAAGTTCCACGCGCGCCGCATAGAAACGCTCACGCTCGCCCTCGGGCAGCAACGCCTCCTCCTCGTTTATGCGGCGCACCCTTTGCAATGCACTCGAGCGATAATCAAAAAATTCCCTATTGGCCGATGTCCGATAACAGATAAGCATCATCCCGACGTCGGCCACAAGGGCCTCAATCTCACAATCGGCCTCATTTATTACCGACAAATAGAGCTCAGCGGCCCCACGATAATCCATCTGCATAAACAGAGAATAGGCCACGGCATTGCGGGCAACGGCACGGCACTTGTGCCCCACCCCCCGCATCGTATCCACCGCCGAGGCCAGCCTATAAAGACTGTCGCAGCTACGGTAGCGCCACTCCTCGAGAGCCGAGGAAAATTCCTCGGCACACATTTGGTCGTCATCTTCGGTGTGCAACAATGTGCACGACGCCAACAGAAGCGTCGCGGCCACAGCTGCAAGATAGAATATGTATCGTCTCAAAAAAGTCATTCTCTGCTGCAAACTTAATAAAATTGTCGATAATATATAAATGGAGTTTCTATAAATTAGTAATTATTTACTCTTTACCGAGTGATTCCTGCTGCCGCCCTTTTTGATTTTATTATTATATCCCTCGGATATTTAGATACTCGAGAAATTTACTAAGGGTAAAACTTTAAAAAAGAAAGACAAGTACCCATTTACAGCCACGCAAAAATATATATTTTTAAAGAATTATAACAAAAGCTGACGATACTCCGCGAACAAACTCACAACAACGAGTGTTATAAAAAACAGAGATAACATCCTACTGATAAATACTTTTTCTTAATCATTCAATTCCCCCGTGCAGCCCTCCGTAGTGATTACGCGGGGCTGTATCTTTTCCTAGCGTCGCAGCTGAAAAAAAAGGTTGCGCCCCTTTAGGGCACAACCTTTTATCAATTTATATAACCTTACTCTAAGATTATTCGGCAACC
Source organism: Bacteroidaceae bacterium (assembly GCA_045533955.1). Lineage (GTDB taxonomy): Bacteria > Bacteroidota > Bacteroidia > Bacteroidales > Bacteroidaceae > HGM04593. The sequence continues at coordinate 8,371 of JAZSIU010000059.1, read as the reverse complement.
TCAGTAGCCTCCTCAGCCTCGGCAACAACAGTAAAGGGAACCTTAACCGATACCTCTCTGTGAAGTTTCACAGTAGCCTCGTAGTTACCAACTGTCTTAACAGCCTCAACATTGATAATCTTACGGTCAATCTCGTAACCGAGCTTCTCCAACTCAGCTGCAATCTGCATAGCACCAACCGAACCAAAGATAGTACCGGTTGCGCTTACCTTTGTAGCGATTGTCAGAGCAACACCCTCGAGCTTAGCTGCTAACTCCTGAGCGTCAGCCTTAATCTTAGCGAGCTTGTGAGCACGCTGACGCAGATTCTCGGCCAATACCTTCTTTGCCGAAGGAGTAGCAATAACAGCCTTACCTGTGGGAATCAAATAATTACGGCCATAACCGTCCTTTACCTTTACTACATCGTCCTTGTAACCAAGGTTGATAACGTCTTCTTTAAGTATTAACTCCATAATTATTCCTCCTTTATTATTTCATCATATCAGTAACAAAAGGCAGCAGAGCCAAATGACGTGCACGCTTAACAGCCTGCGCAATGCGGCGCTGGAATTTCAAAGATGTACCTGTGATGCGACGGGGAAGTAATTTACCCTGCTCGTTCAGGAATTTCTTGAGGAATTCAGGATCCTTATAGTCGATATACTTGATACCGTTCTTTTTGAAGCGGCAATATTTCTTTTTCTTGACATCAACCGAGGGAGGTGTCAAATATCTGATTTCTGAAGGTGTCTGTGCCATAATTAATCCTCCTTATTTGCTTTTAAACTTCTTCTCTTTGCGGCATACTCTGCTGCATACTTATCTAACTTAACAACCAGCGAACGGATAACGCGCTCGTCGCGACGATACTGGAGCTCGAGCTTTGCAATTACGCTGGGAGCAGCGTTGAACTCGAACATTACATAAAATCCGGTTGTTTTCTTCTCGATGGGGTAAGCGAGTTTCTTAAGTCCCCAATTCTCCTCATTGACAATCTCAGCACCTTCAGCTGTAAGAATGCCTTTGAATTTCTCTACCGCTTCCTTCATCTGAGAATCAGACAAAACGGGAGTTAAAATGAAAACGGTTTCGTATTGATTCATTTTTGTTAATAAATTAGGTTAAACATTCGTTTATCTAAACGCGGGTGCAAAGATATAACTTTTTTTTTATATATCAAAACTTTAGCGTCTGTTTTTATCTATTTTCATTTTCTAAGAGTATCTAAGAGTTCTACACAAGTATAAGGCTGCGCTGAAATTTTCGACAAAATAAAATTCTTTAAACATAGGGCGGCCCTAAGAACAATACATACAGATAATGAAAATCATTAAAAAGGGAATATTTTTTCACGTTCTATAAGTGCTTATTTTAAAAGAAAATCGGACTGCTTCTAAAATTTAGCAAAAAAAATTTCATTATAAGAATATTTATGTGTTACTTTGCAGACAGAAAATAAATAAACAATAATATAATATGAAAGGTATCAGTTTTTTAGGATTAGCTCTTATTCTCATTGGAGCAGTAGCACTTGTAGTTTGCTATTTTCAGGGAATGGTAAATAACAACCTTATCACAAGCGGTTCATTTGTTCTTATGTTGGCAGGTCTGCTTGTTTACATCTTTGCAACAAAGAAGCACCTTGAGAAAAGATAATCAAGAGCAAAGACAATAAAAAAAAGTTCAGAAATGTTTCTGAACTTTTTTTTATTTTATGGAGCTATACAATAGCACATATTAAATAAGCGAGCTGCCTCTATTTTAAGAAGCAGCCCACTCTATCGTAAAGTGCATCATTATGCCTCAACCTCGGGGGTGATGAGTTTATAGCCCTTTCCGTGAATATTGATAATCTCGATTGAGGGGTCGGCTTTAAGATGCTTGCGCAATTTTGTTATGTAAACATCCATACTGCGCGCATTGAAATAGTTGTCATCTTCCCATATTGTCTTTAGCGTAAAATCGCGCTGGAGAATCTCGTTGGCGTGTGCACACAACATTGCCAAAAGCTCCGACTCTTTTGTTGTCAGCTTGGTGTTCTTACCGTCAATTGTGAGCAGTTGCTTCTGTGTATCGAACATAAAGCCGCCTATTTTATAGAGTGTGTTCTCTTTGCTCTTCTTTCCACACACGCGACGCAGCACAGCCTCGATACGGAACACAAGTTCTTCCATTCCAAAGGGCTTTGTTATGTAGTCGTCGGCACCAAGTTTGAATCCTTCGAGAATATCCTCGCGCAGTGTCTTGGCTGTAAGGAATATAATAGGTATTTCCGAGTTTGTTGCACGTATCTCCTTGGCAAGCGTAAAGCCGTCCTTGAGGGGCATCATTACATCTAACACACAAATATCGAATTTTCCTTTGAGGAAAGCACGGTAACCGGCCTCACCATCGGGGCATAGTTCGGCATAATAGCCTTTGGCCTGCAAATACTCACGCAAAAGCATTCCCAGATTCTCGTCATCCTCGCATAGTAAAATACTCTGTTTCTCTTCCATAATCTTATTATTTTAAAGGTAATACAATTACAAATGTTGTTCCCACGCCTATTTCACTCTCGGCGCGAATTGTCCCACCGTGAGCCTGAATTATCTGCTTCACATAGGCAAGGCCGAGGCCGAATCCTTTGACATCGTGCACGTTACCCGTGTGCACACGGTAGAATTTATCGAATATCTTTTTTATATCTTCTTTGCGTATTCCGATACCGTTGTCTTGCAACGAGAGCATCAGATGTCCGTTGGCATTCCACGTGCGCAGGGTCAGATTGAGCGGCTCGTCGCGTTTTTTATATTTAAGGGCATTATCCATCAGATTGAATATCACATTGGTAAAATGCATCTCATCTACATATACATAAGGGTCGTCGGCATCGGGATTCCACTCAATATGCCCTCCGCTCTGCTCTATTTTCACGGCAAAGGTGTTTATAACGCCCGCAAGAAGCTCGTGCGAGTCGAGCTCTTTCATCTTGAGCGCTGCCGTCTTTCTATCCTCGAACATTGACATCTGGAGCACTTTATCTACCTGAAAGCGCAGTCGTTTCGTCTCACTCGATATTACGCCCGAGAGCTTTCCGAACATTGCCGGAGACTTTGCAACCGATTGGTCTTGCAACATCTGCGCCGCAAGCGATATTGTCGAGATTGGTGTCTTGAACTCGTGCGTCATATTATTTATAAAATCGTTCTTTATTTCTGTTAATTTCTTCTGTCTCACAATCATATAGAGTGTTATAACAAATGTTACAAGCAGCACTAATGTCAAGAGAATGGAAGGAATCATAAATTTAACCGAACTGTAAATATATTTGTTCAATATATCGACAGGGAAATTCAGCTCGAGCACACCCATTCTTGTGGGAGGGTCGTTCTTGAAAATCAGCTCTTTATAGACATTGTCTCCGCTGCCTCGCTGATAGTCGGCACATTTATAGACCTCTTTTCCGTCGGCACCCAGCACTCTGAAGTGATAGGACATATTTATGCCATTATTGGCAAGCTCCGACTTTATATCTTGGTCGAGGCGGCGGAAGTTTATCCTCTGTGCAAGAGGTCTTTCGCTGGCCTTGTATATCATATTATACACAACCTCGTCGAGCATAGCCCTTTGATACTGATAGCGTTTACTGAGCGTCTCAATCATCTGCCGGTGCTGTTGCTGAACCGAGAGATTACTGCCCTGGCTCTGCGACTTTAGCTTGGGGAGCAGCCCCGAGCCGGCCTCGGTGTTTACCCTTGTGCTTGTCTCGACCATAAGCTTACTACCCTCGCGCGAAGAAATCATATACTTATGTTCGAGCAGCAGAAAGCCATCCTTTATCTGCGAGCGATGAATATCTCGCCTTATATCCTTTTTAATATCGCTTGTGAGATAGTGGCGCGTTTCCTCGAGCTCAAGATTGTATGCCGCCTGATAGAGGCTGCGTTTTACACCCTCCTCGAAATGGTGCTTACGCATACTCACCATTGCCTCAATGTAGCTAACCTGCATATATATAAGCCCCAAACAGCAGACGCCCATTATTATTCCTACAAGCCAAATAATATACTTTTTCATAGTGTAAAGATAAGAACATCTATTAAATAACTCGCACTATATTAACTAAAATTATTCTCAATTTTTTAATTCTTAACAATTTCGAAATTTTTAATTGCTATTTTATCAACTATAAAGCAAGACATCTATAAAATTCCGAACAAAAGTCTTTTCTTTCGTGGTACAAACGGATGTATGCTAAAAGTCCGAACCACACGGCGAAAAAAAAATGTCCCGCACAACCGAATGATTGTGCGGGACTGCGCTATTGATAAAAAACGAATTATTCGTCGTCTTTAATAGCAAGTTCCTCGACAAGTTTGTTCTGAACATCTGTGGGAACAAGCTCATACGATGCGAATGACATTATGAACGATGCGCGTCCGCCGGTGAGCGAGCTCAAAGAGGTCGAGTAAGATGCCATCTCTTTCAAAGGCACTTTGGCAATGAGTTTCTCGTAGCCATTCTCGCTCTCCATTCCCATAATCATACCACGGCGACCCTGAATATCGCTCATCACATCACCCATCTTGTCCGAGGGCACAAATACCTCGACGTCGTAAACGGGCTCGAGCACTTTGGGACCTGCGTTGCGGAACGCCTCGCTGAATGCGTTACGTCCGGCAAGCATAAACGAAATTTCGTTCGAGTCAACCGGGTGCATCTTACCATCGTACACAATTACGCGCACGTCGCGGGCATACGAACCGGTGAGCGGGCCGCGCTCCATTCTCTCCATAATACCTTTGAGGATGGCGGGCATAAAGCGTGCGTCGATGGCACCGCCTACAACGCTGTTCACAAATACCAGCTTACCGCCCCAATCGAGTGTAACCTCTTCGCTGCCTTTGGGAGTAATCTTGAACTCTTGGTTGCCGAAGCGATAAACCTCGGGCATTGGCTTACCCTCCTCGTAAGGCTCGACAATGAGGTGAACCTCGCCAAACTGACCGGCACCACCCGACTGTTTCTTGTGGCGATAGTCGGCGCGGGCAGCCTTTGTAATTGTCTCGCGATAAGGAATCTTGGGCTCTTCGTATTTCACCTGCATCTTCTCGACATTCTCGAGGCGCCATTTGAGGGTACGCAGGTGGAATTCTCCCTGACCATAAACGATTGTCTGACGAAGCTCCTTAGATTGCTCTATAATCCACGTCGGGTCTTCCTCGTGCATACGGTTGAGAATCTGCATCAGTTTCTCCATATCCGACTCGTTCACGGGCTTTATTGCGCGCGAATATTTCGATGCGGGATATTTAACGAGCGAGAATCTGTGGTTTACGTCCTTTGCATTGAGGGTGTTACCAATCTTAACGTCTTTCAGTTTCACGGTACAGCCAAGGTCGCCGGCTTTCAGCTCCTCGACGGCCACACGGTTGGCGCCTGCGCTGCAATAGAGCTGTGCAATGCGCTCTTTTGAACCACGGTCGGCGTTAACAAGGTCGTCGCCGGGCTTTAGGGTTCCGCTGATTACCTTAAAGTAGTTAACCTCACCAATATGAGGCTCGACAGATGTCTTATAGAAGAAGATTGATGTGGGAGCCGAGCTGTCGTAAGCAACGACCTCGCCGTCGGCATTTAAGGGCTTGGGCATATCATCAACCTCGGGGGCTACGTTTGCAAGGAATTCGAGCAGACGACCAACGGCAACGTCGGTAGCGGCCGAACAGCAGAGTACGGGATAAACGCTGTCGGTCGAGAGGCCCATACGTGCACCCATACGAATCTCGTCAGTCGTAAGTTCCTCGGACTCGAAGAATTTATCCATCAGCCCTTCCTCGTTCTCGGCGGCCTTCTCGACAAGCTCCATATGCAGAGCCTTAGCCTTTTCGTACTCCTCGGCGGGAATATCCTCGACAATGGGTGCCTGACCCTCGCCGGTATATGTTAGTTTCTTCATCAGAAGAACGTCGATGATGGTGCTGAAGCCGGGGCCTGCGTTCAAGGGATACTGAACGGGCACAACTTTTGAACCATAAATTGACTGCAACTGCTCGATGACTGTGTCATACTCACACTTTTCATTATCTACCTGATTGACTACGAACATCATAGGCTTCTTCATCTTCTTGATGTAGCGGAAGCAGTTCTGTGTACCTACCTCAACACCATATTGGCCGTTGATGACCATCATCGCAAGGTTACACACCTCCATTGCACACACCATACTACCTGCAAAATCGTCCGAGCCCGGGCAATCGATAAGGTTCAGTTTCTTTCCGGCCTGCTCAATTTGGAATACAGTCGAGAATACCGAGTAGCCATACTCCTGCTCAACGGGAAAATAGTCGCTGACAGTGTTCTTGGCCGATACCGAGCCTCTGCGTTTTATAATACCACCCTCATAGAGCATAGCCTCTGTGAGTGTGGTTTTACCTGAGCCTGAACATCCGACGATTGCGATGTTCTTAATTTCGTTAGTCTGATAAGTTTTCATAACTATTTTTGTGTTTTAAAGAGAGCAATGGAGCATCGCACTTTCAGCGGCATCGTGCCGTCAAAAAAAGCCATTTTGCATCCCTTGCCATCCTATTAGGTTAATTAAGTTTTTTCAAAAGCGGCAACAATATAGGAATTATCGCAATCAAAAGCAAATATGTGAGCCCACTTTTTTAAAAAATGGACAAAAAAAGTTATATTAGCGGCAAATTTTGACACTTTTTCACAAAAATGGCCGGTATATATATACATATTCCATTCTGCAAACGTCGCTGCCTGTACTGCGCATTCTACTCATCGACGCAGCACAATGAGCAGCAGCGCTATTGCGAAGCCTTGTGCAAGGAACTTCGTCTGCGCTCTAATTATATAATAGGTGTTGTGAATACGGTTTATTTTGGAGGCGGCACCCCCTCGACGCTCACGGTGCAGCAGTTAGGTACCATTCTCGGAGCGATAAAGGAGAATTTCACACTCTCGCCCACGGCCGAGATTACCATAGAGACTAACCCCGACGACCTTACTCCCGAGTATCTTGCCACGCTACGCAGCCTCTCGTTCAATCGTCTGAGTATGGGAGTACAGAGTTTCGACGACCGACAGTTAAAGGCTCTCGGACGCCGCCACACGGCACAAAGAGCCTCGCAGGCTGTCGAGGATGCTCGTGCAGCAGGCTTCGAGAACATAAGCATCGACCTAATGTTTGCCCTGCCCTCATCCACTCTCGATGAGTGGCAGCAGAGCATCGAGCAGGCAATTGCCCTGCACCCCACACACATTTCGGCCTATAATCTAACATACGAAGAGGGCACCCCACTTTACCGTGCATTGCAAGAGGGCAGCATAAAAGCCATTGACGAAGAGGAAAATCTGGCACAATTCGCCACGCTCATCGACACACTCGGTGCCGCCGGGTACCGACACTACGAAATTTCCAATTTTGCCCTTCCGGGCTACGAGAGCCGGCACAACAGCAGTTATTGGCACGACGTTCCCTATCTTGGTTGCGGTGCCGCGGCCCACTCGTACGACGGACACTCGCGCAGGTGGAATATTGCCGACATTAAGGCTTATATCAAGGCCATTGATAGTGGAGAGCCCAATTTCGAGATTGAGCATCTGAGCCCGTCCGAACAATATAACGACGCCATACTCACCCGCCTGCGCACCACCGACGGTGTTCCCGTCGATTGGATACGCCAAAGATTCGGCGATAGGCTAACCGACTATATGCTAAAAAATGCTGCGCCGCACCTATCGGCCGGACGCCTCAGAGAGCAGAGCGGCGCCCTTGTGCTTACACGCGACGGGCTCTTTGTCAGCGACGCCATAATGCGCGACCTTATATATATAGAGTGAGCCGACTGTGAAAAAGAGGTTAACATAAAAAATCCGTAACAATTAAAATAAAAAATCGTTCAAATAGATTTTAATATTCAAAAATAAACAGCTATATTAGCCGTGCATTTGAATAATATCATTTGCAAGACATAAAAATTTGCTCAATAGCCTTCAGAATCACCACCTCGGAAAGTTAAGAGTAAAACAATACATATTGAGAGTGTGTACTATTAGTGCAGGCTCTAACCGATTGTATTGTGGTTTGTGGTGAACCTTGAAGGCGTTGGCAAAAGTCTGCGCTTTTCTTTTTTTATAAATAGTATTTGCGCAGCCATTGTCAAGGGCAATATTGCACAAAACATTATAAAAACCAAAGCTATGAAAAATCTCAAAAAGAATGCAGCGAAACTATTTGCGCTTCTTATGTTGTTGTCTCTGACATCCTGCTACACAACAAAAGTTTACCACGGCAATATTAGCAAGACCGAACCAATGGTAAAAATCAACAAAGAGTGGAATCATCATATCATTGGAGGATTAGTACCCATAGGCGCAAAAATGAAAGCCGAGG
>JAZSIU010000090.1:0-46403 GCA_045533955.1 Bacteroidaceae bacterium | reverse complement strand
TTTCGGCTTCTTTGAGACTCTTTTCGGCATCTATCCATTTTGGGAATTTGAAAATAGCTCGCTATTCCCTGCATCCCCAAAATGAATATCTGCTCAAAAATAGTCCTCAAATAATCTCGAAATAAAATTAAAACAGATTCTTAAAAAGACTTTTTTAATATTGCTCGCTCTCGTTGGGAAAATCCTTTGCCTTTACGTCGCTGATATAATTACCGACAGCATCGCCGATGACACTGTTGAGGTCGGCGTAACGACGCAGGAAGCGAGGAGTAAAATCGGCTGTCATTCCCAACATATCGGTGCACACGAGTACCTGACCATCGACGCCGCCTCCGGCACCAATGCCAATGACAGGAATCTCGAGGCTCTCGGCAACCTTTGTTCCCAGATACGCCGGGATTTTCTCGAGCACAAGCGCAAAACATCCGGCCTCTTGCAGCAGTTGGGCATCGTGGCACAGTTTGGCAGCCTCGGCATCGTCCTTGGCGCGCACGCCGTATGTACCGAACTTATTTATACTCTGCGGGGTGAGCCCCAGATGGCCCATAATGGGTATTCCGGCATCGAGAATTTTGCGTATCGAGGGGAGAATCTCCTCGCCACCCTCGAGCTTGAGTGCATCGGCGTGTGTCTCTTTCATTATGCGGATGGCATTTTTTACTGCCTCGTCGGCATTTACCTGATAGGTTCCAAAAGGCATATCAGCTACAACGAGCGCACGCTTTACGCCGCGAACCACCGACTTTGCGTGATATATCATCTGGTCGAGTGTTATGGGCAACGTCGTTACGTTGCCGGCCATCACATTCGAGGCTGAGTCGCCCACGAGAATTATGTCAATGCCCGAGGCGTCAATTATTGAGGCCATTGTATAATCGTATGCAGTGAGCATTGCAATTTTCTCGCCCTTACGCTTCATCTCAATCACGCGACGCGTTGTTACCTTGCGTGCATCTTCTACAATATATTTCGACATTTTTTTATTGTTTGATTGTTAAACATCTGTGATACATTGAGCGGCAAAAAGGCCGCTGCATTAAAATCTGCGCAAAATTACAGCAAAAAATGTACCCTGCAAAAAATTAGTGCAAAGAAAGCATCAAAATGTCCCTCAAAAAAAAAAATTCGGGTAATTTTGCCGATGGGTGTTACAATTTTGTTTTTCCATCGTCTTTATATTGTAAAAGGCACACAACAAAGGATAAATGACACACACAGAATTTAAAATACGATTCTTACCGCTGCATCAGACATTGCTGAGCGAGGCACGCAAAATGCTTTGCGACGATTTTGAAGCCGAGGATGCTGTGCAGAATCTATATCTGAGATTGTGGGCCGGAAGAGAAAATCTGAAAAACCTAACCTCGCCCGAGGGCTACTGCCGCGCGGCGCTGCGCAACATCTGCATCGACCGTTGGAGGGCACTGAGACTGGCCGAAGAGAAAAACCATCTGCTTGTCGAGGAGGCAATTACCGAGACACCACCCGAAGCCGATGGAGAGGATATTCAAGAGTGTCTGTCGCATTTCCTGAGCAGCCTGCCCGATATTCAACGGCGCATAATGAAAATGACAATTAACGGATACAGCATAAGGGAGATTGAACAGATTACAGGAGTACCCGAGACAAACATAAGAGTAACCGTCTCGCGCTTGAGAAAAAGGTTCAGAAAATATATAAATAATGAGCAAAACAGGCAAGGTTTACTTTAACATTATAAAGTGAACGCAGCATATATGTAATATTGACCTCAAAGACTATATTATATAAGGAGGCACGATTATGGATGAAAAAAAAATAAAAATAATGATTGAGCGCTTTTTTGACGCCGAGCTCAGCATCGACGAGGAGCGCAAATTATATTGCTATCTTTGCGAGAATGACGTCCCCGACGAACTTCGCAAAGACAAAGAGGCGATAATAGCCCTATGCAGCCATCCGACAAGCAGTGCAGCGTCCGACGAAGCCTTTGCACGTCTCGAAGCAATGATTGACGCTCTTGACACCCGGCAGCAGGCACTCCCCGTCGAGCCTCGCAGCGCACAAGCCCCCAAAAGGAGAATAATAAAAATCCCCCGCGCACTCTATCGAGGCTTTGCGGCAGCCGCAATCTTTGCCGCCGGCTTTTTCATATTCACAAACACACGACAACAGACAGATTGCGAGCTTATTGCAATGACCGAAGAGGATACATTCGACACCCCCGAAGAGGCCATCGAATGCGTAAGAGAATCGTTCGACCTTGTGCTTATGGCAGCCAACAGCACCAACCGCAGCCGACGAGCCATAGGAACCACACTCGAACAATCAATCGCAATACACAGCAAAAAAAACCTTAAACTAATAAAAAAACAATAGTTATGAAACGCAATATATTACTCGCAACGGTAATGCTGATACTGATATTGCTCCCTCTGCACGCCACAGCGCAGCACAAACAGCCCGAGAAAGGAAAAAGCGAGGTTGAGAAATTCATACAGAACCTATCGCGCATAAAATCGGCCGAAATTGATTACGCTTACGTCTCGACAAATATGTTTAAACAGATGCTCACGATGCTTACAAAAGGCACCGAGGGCGCCGAGATTGGAGATATATTCGGCTCGATAAAAAGTGTGCGACGCTTCGAGACGACAGGCGAAGAGGGATACTTAAAACTCACAACCGCCCTGCAACCCTTCTTGCAAGAGGACGAGCTGGTGATGGGAATGGAGCTTATGGCACTGAACCGTGAGGATGGCGAACTCTCGGTAATATACAGCGACAAAAAAAGCCTTCTTGTCATCGGTAACGACAACAACGAAACACTGAACGTGGTATTTATTGTCGGCCTATCCTACGAGGCATTTATTCAAATATCATCAGACTCAATTGATGGGCTACCATTTTTTAATAAACACCAATAAAAAAGAATAATTATGAAAAAGTATATAATAACACTGCTGACGCTGCTCGCATTTGGCACACCCACAATAATGGCACAAGAGGCCGACAAAGTTGCATTAAAGAATTTTTTGAACGAGCTTAAGAAACTCGACGGCCGCGGTGTAACCTACGAAGAGATTAAACAAGAGAGGCTGCAAAGCATCCTTGTCAAGCAGGTGAACGAACAGACCGATAATTTGCTCGGCAGCCTCGAAGGAGAGAACATCTTCGGCAAGGAGTTTACGATGATAAATATCAGCTCCGACGACAATGAGGGATACAATAAACTGCGCACCCTTTTAGAGCTGTACGACGCCTACGCGAGCGACGAGCTTTTCGGCCTTCCGCTCACGGCCAATAATCGCGAGGATGGCATTGAGACAGTTGTTTTTCTGAGCGATAATCATTCGATTATGATAGAAGATGCGATTGACGACGAGAGTATCGAGATTCTATACTGCAACTACAACCTAATGAAAATAATAGAGAATATTTTGAGTGATTTTGTTGGCAGGATAGAGCAGAAACTCAACGAGAGTATGACGGATAATTTACACGGCTACAAAGATATAAACTTTTCTCTCTCGCTGTTCAACGACGACATTATAACCTTTAACGGCAAGCGGGCAGAAGCCCCCACCCCCCAGCCCGTCGAAGCGGTCGGTTGCAATGCCTCGCAGATTCTTGCGGCCGTCTCGGGGAGCTACGACAATCGGATAAAAAAGCTCGCCGACAGCACACAAGAAGAGGCCGATATTCAAGAGCATATAAAGGAATTAAAAGAAGAAAAATCGCAAGAGCTCGAGGAACTTAAAGAGTCGCTTGCCGAGATAGATATTCCCTCATTCATAGAGAACCCACTGACCGAGGAGGTATATATTGCCATCCCCACCCTCTCGGCCGAGTATGCAGCCCTGCAAAGCCCGCAAGCCAAGAACGGCATTTACGATTGGATAGCCTCGACAGGCTTTTGCAAAGGGGCCGAGAAGAATCTCGACCAAGCATCGGCCATAATAACCCCCGAAGATGTTCTCCAGAAATACGCCGCCCTGTATCTGCCCAAAGAGCAGTGGCTTTTCGATGGTTACGCAAATTTCAAAGAGGAGTTTATAACAAAATATCAGGGAGGCACCCCGGCCGTGCTCTACCGGAAATCGCTGAGCCAAAAGGGCTACGATGAGATGCTTGCCGACCTTAAACCCCTATTCGACCTTGAGTTCGAAGAAAAATACCGCAATCTCGAGGTTACTCAAAAGAGCCGTCAAGAGACAAGCGGCAACCGCTTCTTAAGGCTATATGGCGAGGAAGATATTACCATCTACCTCCTCGACTGCCCCAAGGACAAACAATGCCTTATGGCAATCTTAATCGGCCCGAGAGATTTTAAAAAGGCGGTGAACGACTATATAGTAGGCGGTGAGAAAGACATTGCCGACCGATACAATATAATTATAAATGAGAATGGGATAAGATTCACCACCGAGGAGTATTATTTTGCGCCCGAAAAACATAAAAACGGCGTTCACATTGATTTTGATATTACAAAAAAATATTTTGATTTATAAAGTTTACATAGATAATGTATCGAGGGTGCCGACTATTGTTCGAGAATTAAATTTACAGATATTTTAATAAACAACAGAATATGAGACAGAGAGTAATTCTAACACTTGTGCTTGCGATATTTACAGCAGTATCGGCATTGGCACAAAAGAGCGTGCTTGTGGCCTACGATGGAGGCTATTTTGTAAAAGAGGGCAAAAAGTGGTGCGAGTATCGTCCCGCCGACCGCGCGGGTAAATGGGCCGCCTATAAACAGTATAAAGAGAGCGAGGAGTTTTTCTACCTTAAGAACAAAAAATGCCGAGTGGCCGTCCCAAAGATTACAAAAGATAAAATATTCATCAAGCGCGACAAGAAGAAAGATTGGGAGGTTGTATATACTCCGCTCAACATCTACACACTCTGCCCCGAGAGTAGCGCCCCATTCTACTGCTACTCGTCGAGCAATAGCGAGGGCCACGGATACTTTGTGCGCGACAACAACAAATGGCGCGAGTATCGTCCCCTGATGAAGCGCAGCCGATGGGCCGAGTTTCAGCAGAGCGACGAGAACAACAAATATTTTATTGTCGAGAGCAAGCATAATATAGTATATATTCCCAAGAGCAAAGAGAATAATTTTATAATAAAGAAGAAGGACAACAGCAGTTGGCGGGGAGGCTACACTACCTGTGCCATTTACGACCGCTCGGCCACCTACCGCTATAATTTTTATTTTCAGAAATCTTTTATCAAGAAGAAAAAAGGTAATCTTAAACAAACGGGCGAAAATGCACGTGTGAGCTTCGACAACAACTGCAATGTTCAGATTGCAGTTGACGGGAAATACTACAACCTCACCTACTCCACAATTAAGAACACCGAGTATAACGGACAGGAGGCAATTCTTCTAACAATAGATAAAAAAAATAAAATATATCTGACAAACAACGGAACGTGCCACGTCGAATGTAAAAAGATTGGTAAGAAGAGAATGCTCGTAGGCAGTAAAACCGAGGAGTATAAGGAGATTGCGAATTATTTGACGTCGGGGTCTTTTAAATTGTAGCAATCAAAAATTGGTGCAGATTTTTCTGCACCAATTTTTGTGCTATATTTTATCAATTCTTATTAAGTTTTAACTCGGTACACTATTTATTAGGTAAAATTATTCGTATATTTGCGCTAAAGAGTAAATATGCAATAAACTCGCTACAAAAGTTTGAAGTAAACTTCATATTTTCCGCTTGCTTGTTTATATATTTGCCTAATAAGCAAAGGTATCTTTTACACTTTAGTTCAATATAAAAATTTTAACAATAATACTATAAAAACTATAAACGACTATTCAATGGTATCTATAAGTAAAGCAACGGAATATAATTGGAAAAAGTTGAATAGTAACATTGAAAACAAATTAACTAAAAGAGCAAACAAAACTCTATCCGTAAAAAAAATTGTTGCTTCAAACTATATTGAATACACACCGGCGAGCAAACTTTTACAGCTACTGCCAATAATGTCTTTTTCGACCGAGGATATTATGTATTCTCTATGTATAGCATACCTTAAACATAATGAAATTCTACAAAAAGAGAATGTAAAAAAGTTTATTTCGCCATTCTCTAATTATAGGCACGCTGAGTTTGAATTACCGTATGGAATTTGGGATAGCAAGGAAGACGTTCTTGGATATATTTATCAATCGCTACTATCCGAGGGAGAGCGCAACTCAACCGGGCAGTATTATACAAATAAAAAAATCGTAGAACATATTATTTCAAATAAAATCCTTGCAAATGGCGAAACATTCTTGGATCCCTGCTGCGGTAGCGGTGCATTCTTAATGTCCGTAAAAACAAATACTCCGGAATGTTTATACGGATTCGATATAAATCCTGTCGCAGTAATGATTGCCGGAGTAAATCTTTTAGTAAAATATTCCAATCATAATTTTAAACCTAATGTATATTGCTTAGATTTTTTATTAAATGATAATTTATTTTCATCGAATAAATACAATTTACCATTAACTTACGATAATATATATACTAACCCACCTTGGGGGGCCGATAAACAAAGATTATACTACTCATACTGTCCCACACTAAAAACGAAAGAAAAAAGTTCACTGGTTTTATTAAAATCAATAGAAATATTAAAAGATAATGGTGAATTAGGATTTTTACTTCCAACATCATTGCTCAAAATTAAGACACACTACAATATACGCAAATATATTTTATCAAACACAGCCGTAAGCAAAATAGGCCTATTTACAGAAAGATTCGACGGGGTGTTTACTGACTTTTTTGATTTAAAATTAAAAAAGTTAAAATGTGATGTACAAGAATATGATGTAAGTACAGAAGAAGGTATAATACACATAAAATTATCAAACATTGATAAGTGCAATGGTAATATTGCAACAGAACAACTTACAAATATAGACAATTCCATCGTAAAAAAAATGGAGGCTCTGCGTAATGATGACTTAAAAAATAGTTTGTGGGCTTTAGGCATTGTTACCGGCGACAATAAAAATAAAATTAAAAAAATAAAAAATAAGGGTCTTGAACCGATATACGCAGGAAAAGACATTTCTCCCTTTACATTGAACAAAGAGACATCATATATTTGCTTTGACAAGAATTCTTTTCAACAATGTGCCAAAGAGGAATATTATAGAGCATCAGAAAAATTGATATATAGATTTATTGCAAAGTATCCGATAGTGGCCTATGACAATAAACAATGTTTATGTCTAAATAGCGCCAATATTGTTATCCCCAGAATACAAGGAGTGTCAATTAAAAGTACAGCAGCGCTACTAAACTCTAAATTGTATCGTTACTATTATACCATAAAGTTTGCAGATATTAAGGTACTAAAAGGTAACCTTCAGGAATTACCGTTCCCCAAGCTCACAATTGAAGAGAATAATAAGTTAGAAATCTTAGTTGATTTAATATCAAATAAGGGATATTCAGACGAATATCAACATAAGCTTGATAACATAGTATATGCTATTTTTAAGATTACGGCAACAGAACAAGAGCAAATAGAAATAAGACTAAAATGAGTTTTTTAAACTATGGAGACACTAATTAGAAAACTTGAGACATATAAAAAAAAGCTACCAATTGAGGAGAGAGAACAATTTAAAGATAGTGTATTAGATAAATTATACACAGTATATCCATTCAATAAATTTGAATATACAATCTCTCATTTAATTGCTAAAGAAATTATCTCAATAGATGAGTATATAGATATTCGTGCAGAATATTTGCAACGAAACAAATATCTGTATCTATTCGAGCTTGCTCCACGCACATCTGGAGAAACTTGGGGTCAACAGCATTTAATGGAGATTGTTCCCGAGTTTCAGATACCCACAAAGAAACTCGACCCAACTTTTAAAGGGGAGTATGACTTACTCTTAAACGATATTCACGTCGAAGTTAAAGCATCAAGAGCTGTTATGAAAGTCGGTGGGGGTACACTCGCAAACAAAGCCCTTTCGAGCAATAGTAAATGTAAGTTTGATATGAATTATCAACAGCTAAAGCCCGGGTGTTGCGATGTTTTTGTGTGGATTGCAGTATGGCGAGACAAGATAGATTATTGGGTTATATCAAGTAAAGACGTGCAAAACAATCCGTTGCTTAGTAATCAACATCGCGCTTCACAATTATCAGAAAGCGGCGAGGTTATTGAAGGACAAATTCATATTAATGACATCAACTATTCTGATTTTGATAAATATCGTGTTTCGGTCAGAGATATTTACAACAAAATAATTGAGATTGGGGACAAATGCAAATAGCCCCCAATCTCAATAAAAAAGTAACGAACAGCCCACCCTACTCACTATATTTATAGTACCACCAATAGGTGTGTCCAAACTCTTTTCGCACATAGTTGGAGCGCGCAAGAATGTCGGGATACTGCCGTTCGAGCTCAATCATACGCGCAAATTCTGCGCCGAGCGTCTCAAGCGATAGCAGCGCAGAAAGTCTGCTCGAGGAGATTTTAAAATTCTTCAAGCCTTTGGAATATTGCGTCGGGAGTTCCTCGCTTGAGCCACCACCCTTGAGGCAGAGGTTTGTGAGCGCTGCACGCAGAGTATCGCCGGACGCATCAAGCTCAACGTCCGAGAGGGCCGTTACATAGTACATCAACGCCTCTTTGTAGTGTTGCGGCAGCGTATCCTTCTCGAGATTATAGTATTTTGGCAGATTATCGACAAAGTCGGTGAGGCGCTTGTCGAGCAGTAACCCACAGAGAAAATAGTCGGCTACCGGGCGCGCGACGCTATCGGCCTGCAGCGCGCGATAGAGGTACTCCACTGCTGCCTCGTCGGTGTTACGCTTGTGGCCAATGGCTGCATAGACTGTGTCGGGCGATAATGGGGTGCGTTGCTGCATAGGCGGCAGCAGTCCCTCGGCACCATAATATTGCGGATAGGTAAAAAGCTCGTCCCCCATCTTCTGACACTGCGACAGATAAAATGCGCGGGCGGCGGTAAACTCGTGCGAGGCGTTGAGCGAGCGGCTCGCAACGTTCAGTGCTCCCTGAATATCGCCACTCTTGTATCGGCTGTAAGCCGTAGCCTCTTGTTTTAGATGTTCGTCTGCATTCGAGAGCCTGCCTGTGAGGCCAAAAAAGAGTACAAACAGCATAAGGTTGCGCCAAACTATTCTGTTGCCCTCCATCTTTAGATTCTTTATTTTTGCAAACAAAATTCTTTGCAAAAAGAATGCCAACAGAGCATATAGGAGGAAGCCTATAAGCAGAATTATTGTCCACGAGAGGTAGCTGCTATCGCCCGTGTAAATTGTACGGTCGATGTCTGTTATAAAGGCAAGCAACAGCGATGCCGGCAGATAAGCCATTGCAGTCCACTCGCGCTGGAAACGTGCCAATTTATTCATCCACCACGACAGTAACAATAGGATTGTGGTGGCTGTTGCAGCCACCACATATCCATTATAGTTTAGCTTACCTGTTGCTACCTTATCGTACAAGGCCTCGAGCAGTGGCGATTGGTATATTGCTATGAATGTGAAGCTATATATCGCAAATACACAGGCACACAACAGATTAACGCTGCGTTGTAGTTTCTTTTCGCCTCGTTGTTCTCTCATCATTTATTACTCTTACGGTTCTTCTTCAGCACAAGCGCTGTGCGGGCGGGCAGATAGAGTTGCAACCAGCCTTTTTTGCGTCGTGCGTGCAGTTTGTCGTACTGTGTAAAGTGTGTCTGACTCTCGTCGACCAATCCGTAACCGCCGAAACGCTCATTATCGCTGCTCATAAGGATTGAGTAGTCGCCTTCGGGGACAAGCAGGCCATAGTCGGTGAATGAGCGTGTGGGGTTGAAGTTGAACACGAAGATTAGGTCGCGGCGCGAGAATGCAAGCACTTGGTCGCCGTCGTTGTGCCAAATTTCCTTTACGGGACGCTCTTGGAAGTTCTTAGCGCCGCCGATAATCTTTGTCATCTCCTTGTCAAACTCGCCCAGCACTGTGTAGAAGTAGTCGGGATTATCGACAAGGCTCCACTGACGACGGGCATATTTGTGGCTCCAGCCGTTACCCTCGCGGGGGAAGTCAATCCACTCGGGATGCCCAAATTCGTTACCCATAAAGTTCAGATAACCACCGTTTATTGTGGCGAGGGTAATAAGGCGTATCATCTTGTGCAACGCAATACCGCGTGTTACGGTACCTGTCTCGTCGCCGCGTTTAAAGTGCCAATACATATCGGCGTCGATGAGGCGGAAGATGATTGTCTTGTCGCCCACGAGTGCTTGGTCGTGGCTCTCGGCATAGGAGATTGTCTTTTCGTCCTTGCGGCGGTTGGTAAGCTCCCAGAATATTGATGAGGGCTTCCAATCTTCGTCGCGGCACTCTTTGATGACCTTTATCCAATAGTCGGGAACGTTCATTGCCATACGGTAGTCGAAGCCGTAGCCTCCATCCTCGATGGGTGCTGCAAGGCCGGGCATTCCCGATACCTCCTCGGCAATTGTTATTGCCTTGGGGTTAACTGTGTGAATGAGGCGGTTGGCAAGCGTCAGATAACATATTGCGTCGCCATCCTGATGGCCGTTGAAATAGTCGCCGTAGTTACAGAATGCTTCGCCGAGGCCGTGGCTGTAATATATCATTGATGTTACGCCGTCGAAGCGGAAGCCATCGAATTTGTACTCCTCGAGCCAATATTTACAGTTCGAGAGCAGGAAATGTATTACTTGATTTTTGCCATAGTCGAAGCAGAGAGAATCCCACGCCGAGTGGATGCGACGCTCGCCCGAGTGGAAGTATTGTGCGGGGTCGCCGTCGAGCATTCCGAGGCCCTCGAGCTCGTTCTTTACGGCGTGCGAGTGTACAAGGTCCATAATCACGGCAAGGCCCATCCCGTGTGCCGTGTCGATGAGTTCTTTCAGTTCCTCGGGTGTTCCGAAGCGCGACGAGGGAGCGAAGAAATTGGATACGTGGTAGCCGAAACTGCCATAATAGGGATGCTCTTGTATGGCCATAATCTGTATGCAGTTGTAGCCGTCGGCTGCTACGCGGGGCAGAATCTTCTCTTGAAATTCTTTGTAGGTACCCACTTTTTCCTCCTCTTGTGCCATTCCAATGTGGCACTCGTATATGAGAAGGGGCGAGGTTTTTGGGGTGAATTTTGTATTTTTGAATTTATACTCCTCTTCGGGGCACCATACTTGTGCGCTGAAAATCTTGGTGGCTTCGTCCTGCACCACACGCCGTGTCCAAGCGGGGATACGCTCGCCGCAGCCACCGTCCCAATAGACCATCATCTTGTAGTGCTGTCCGTGCTGTAATGCTTTACGGGGCATACGGCGCTCCCATACACCACCGGGCAGGGCTTTTAGTTCGTACTCGGGACGTTCTTCCCAATTGGAGAAGTCTCCGATGAGCACAATCTTTTTTGCGTTTGGTGCCCACTCGCGGAAGCACCAACCTGTGGAGGTGCGGTGCAGTCCGAAATAAAGATAACCCGATGCAAAGTCGGACAGTGTCTGGCGTCCGTTCTTTGTTAGTTCTTTCTCCTTTTGCAGGAAGTAGCGGTAGCGGCCGTCAATCTCCAGCGTGTAGGGTTCAAGGTAGCCGTCTCGTGCAATTAGGTTCAGCATAGGAATATAGGTTTATGTTAATATTGTTTTTGTTATTTATTGTGCAGCTCTTTTTGTGTGTTTATAGGGCTACTTTCAGTATTACTTTGCGCAGTTTGATGGGGGTTACTGCGGGTGCGTGGCCATCCTGTGGGAAGAATATTGTGAACATTCCTTTCTTTACGTTTACATAGTCGGTGGCCAACATTCCGACGGGATAGAGCGAGGCATCGCCTGCTTCGTCGTAATCGCGCTCGGGAAGCTCGCTCTTGGCAATGTAGCCCATTACCTCGTCGGCTGTAAGGGGTATCTGTATGTCGATGTATTTGCGATGTATCTCTATGGGGGCTTCTTCCTTTGTACGGGGGCCGACCTCCATTACGTTGGCAAATACAAGGTCGCCACAGACCTCGTTGCGTCCAAGGGGAAGTGATTCGAGGTCGGTTGTCTGAATAAACTCTATTGCTTTTGCAAAATTGGGGTTCATTGCCTCGTAGGCTTTGATGTTGTCTAATGAGTCGAGTATCATTTTTCTGTCTATTTTAGGTTAGTTTTTATTTTTTCTTTTTTTTGTCTGTTTGTTTGTTTACTTGTTGTCCAAGGTTGTATTCGCACTCGCGCACGATGTTGCCGATGCTGTCTTTTACCACAAAATGCCCGTGTCGCTGTCCCTCGACGAATGTTCCTTCGTAGCGGTAACCATTCTCGTCGACGGCTACTCCTGCGCCGTGCTCGCTGCCGTCTTCGTAGCCGCCGTTGTATTTAAGGCCGCTGGCGAGGCGCAGCACGCCTGCTCCGTTCATTTTGTCGTTTTTCCAATCGCCTTCGTAAATATCGCCGTTGGCCCACGTATATTTTCCGCGACCGTGGCGAAGGTCGTCTTTCCAATCACCGACGTATATTGCGCCATTCTCGAATATCATTGTCCCGCGGCCGTGGCGACGTCCTTTCACAAATGCGCCTTTGTACGATGCGCCCGAGACGCTCTTGTACTCGCCTTGTCCGTGCCATTCGCCACCTTCGTAGCCGCCTTCGTATGTGTCGCCGCCTACAAAGGTATATTTGCCTTGTCCGTGGCGGATGTCATTTTTCCAATCGCCCTCGTAGATGTCGCCGCCGGCGAATGTGTATGTTCCACGACCATCGCGCAGATTGTTTTTCCACTCGCCTATGTATTTGCTGTTGTCGCTCCAGATGAATGTTCCGAGGCCTTCGTGAATGTCGTTTTTCCACTCACCAACATACGATGCTCCGTCGGCATAAAAATAACTGCCTGCGCCTTCGCGCTTGTCCTCAACCCAAGAGCCTACATAGACGTCGCCGTTGGGATAGGTCATCTTGCCGTAGCCCTGCTGATAGTCGGCCTGCCAATTGCCGTCGTAACATTTTCCGTCGCTAAAATGGTAGATGCCTTTGCCGTGCTGTCGGCCATCAAGAAAATCGCCCTCGTATGTCTCGCCATCTTGGAAGCGGTATTTTCCCTTTCCTTGCATTTTGCCCTTTACGAATGTGCCTTCGTATGTGTCGCCGTTGGGGAAGGTCATTTTGCCCTCGCCGTGCGGACGTTTGCCCTTTAACTCGCCAATATAAGTCGAACCGTCCTTGAGACGTATGGAGCGTACGATATTCTCTTTTTTTGCCGGTTGCGCCGTCTCATCAGATACTTTTCCTTGAGAGACGAGCTTAAATTTGGAATCGGCCTCGACGATTACTTTGGCAAGGCCTTGCGTGGCGTGGCGCTCGTCGCTGAAGATGCCTTCGTAGACGTTGCCGCTGCTACGGAATTTTCCCGCACCCTCGATGCGGCCATCGACAAATGTTCCTTCAAAAATATCGCCGTTTGTGAATATCAATTTTCCTTTTCCGTGCGGGAGTTTGCCCTTAACCCGGCCAATATAGTACGAGCCATCTTTCAGGCGTATCGACTTTTCGCTCTGAGGGTCTTTGTCGTTATTTTCGTGAGAATTGGTTGTTAAAGAGGCATTGCAGTGCTGTGGGACACGCGTTTCGACGTGCACGGCGGCCGAGGCTGTTCCTGCTAAGAGAGAAAAAAACAGAAGTGTATATATATTCAGTCTCATTTTTATCCTTTAATTGTATGCTTGTGTGGGCCGAATGGCTGCGGCACACTTTTTTTACATCTGCACGCGAGCGTGTGCAGAATATCTTCGTCGTTCACGACAAAGATAATAAGTTACCTTATAAAAGGCAAAAAAAACAGGACAAATTAAAGGTTCGATTATAATTCTTTTTGTTTTTCCGGGGCGGTTCAGATATATTCCATCACAATTTCAGGGAAGAAGAAACAAGATTATAACATCGGACGACGCCACCGGGCAAGGATGTTTTTTTCAAGAAGCCTCGGAGAGAATCGGAGGTGCCATTGAGACTTCTCACTCTGCAATTAAATGCTGCGAACAGAGGCTATACTCCCACTATAATCTGCGACATCTGCTCGGGACGCAGATACTCGCGTGCCAACGAACGTAGTTCGGGCGCTGTAACTGAGCAGACGGTGTCGAGATATTCGTTGACGGCCTCGAACGGTTGCTCCGAGAGCCACTGACTTATAAAAACTTCGGCTTTTGGAAGCACTCCCTCGTACTCGCGGCACAACTCGCCCAACGTATAATTCCGAACAAGCTCGAGCTCGTTGTCCGAGATATTTTCGTCCCTCAGGCGTCTGAGTTCCTTGTCAACCTCAAGGAGCAGCGGCTCTACATATTCATTATCCGTCTCGGTGCTTATCATAAAGGCATTGCGTGTGCCGTAAGCGTCAATCTCGGCCTCGATGTGATAGGTGTAACCGTTCCTTTCGCGTATGTTGCTCATAAGACGGCTGCCGAAATATCCGCCCAAAATTACTGTCAAAAAGCGGAAACGGTGAAAATCGGGGTGCGATGCACCCATTGCCATACACCCCACTCTGATGCCACTCTGAAGCACACCCTCGAGCTTAATCTTTCGGCTCCCGGGGATTGGTCGGGGGGCATCTATCTGCACGGTGGGAAGGCTCGCACAGCCCCACTCGCCGGCGAATCGGTTCTCTATTGCGGCGATACTCTTTTCGTCAACGTTGCCCGAGAGAAAAAAGGCCATTGTCGCCGAGCCATAGACGCTCTTGTGATACCGCAGCAACGCCTCGCGCTCTATTGCATCGTAATCTTCGGCTGCAACAATATGCCCCAGCGGATGCCCTTCGCCCCAGAGCGACTGCTCGAAATAACGCTGTGCGACAACATCTACCTTACGGCTGTTTATGTGGTAAAATGCCTTGTTATTGGCTCTTATTGTCTCTAAATTACTTTGCGGGAATGTGGGGCGCTTGAGCATCGACTCCAGCACATTGAGCATCGGGCACAGATGGCGCCCCAAAGTGTAGAGGGTTATTCTGTTGCAATTTTGCAGCGAGTACATTTCAATCCACGCTCCATAATAGTCGAGCATACGCGATATCTCCTCGGCACTGTAATCGGCTGTTCCCTCGCGCAACATTCTGTTTGTAAAGAGCGCCTGCAAGGGCTGCGACTGTACGCCGTATCCGCCGCTTATCAGAATGTCGATGCGCAGAACATCCTCGCGTCCGCCTTTTATCACAAAGAGGGGTACCCCGTTTGACAACACCGTTTTTTGCGGCATTGTCAAACAGGGTTTTTCCATCTGTTTTATCAGCGGCGGGCGAGGCATAATTTAATTATTCCAATCGAGGCCTATTGATGCGGCAAATTCTTTGGCACGCTCGAGGTCTTCGGGGGTGTCAATACCCACTGTCTCAATGTCTGTTATTCCCACACGTATGCGATAGCCATTTTCGAGCCAGCGCAGCTGTTCGAGCGACTCGGCCTTCTCGAGTGTGGTCTGTGGAAGGGTTGTTATGCGCTCAAGAACCTCGGTGCGATAGGCGTATATTCCAAGATGTTTGTAGAAGGTCTCGGCCTCGAGCCACTGCGACTTTTCGACGCCGCGCAGATAGGGAATGACCGAGCGGCTGAAATACATTGCAAAGCCGTTAATGTCCATTACTACTTTGGGCGAGTTGGGACATTCGAGACGTTCTATGCCGTCGCTCTTCTCGAAGGGCTTTACAAGCGTTGCAATGTCCGTCTGTGGAGAATCGAAGCAGGCCATAAGTGCCTCGACCTGTTTGCGCTGAATAAAGGGTTCGTCGCCTTGAATATTTACAATTACGTCGCAATCGAGATTAAGGTTGCGATAGGCGTCGAGGCAGCGCTCTGTGCCGTTTTTACACTCTTCGGAGGTCATTACAACTTTTCCGCCGAAGCCTCTTACGCACTCGGCTATACGTTCGTCGTCGGTTGCCACATAAAGAGTATCGAAACAATCCTGTACCTGCTCATAGACACGCTGTATCACGGTCTTTCCGCCGAGCATAGCCAAAGGCTTTCCGGGGAAGCGTGTCGATGCGTATCGAGCCGGGATAATTCCTGCAAATTTCATAGTATCTGTTTTTAATAATATATTCTTTTTATTGAAAAAGGTCGTCGAAGCCTCCTGACGAGGTTGAGGGGGTCGGTGTCTGAACATCCTCCCTTTTGAGCATTATCGTGTCGCCCTCCTCGGTCATTGTGAAAATCTGTCCCAAGCAGGGGTCCCACCCTTTGGGAATGTCGAAGCGCTCCTCTTGCGAGTAAGGCAGTGTCTTGTCGGCATACACCTTATTCATATATATACCCCAGATGGGTAGCGCCATTGATGCTCCCTGTCCGTCGCTCATACGGTCGAAGTGAATGTCGCGTTCCTCGCCACCTACCCAGCAGCCTGTTACCAGCGACGGGGTGAATCCCATAAACCATCCGTCGGAGTTATTCTGTGTGGTACCTGTTTTTCCGCCAATATCGGCTGTTAATTTATATATTCGGCGCAGACGTCCGCCGGTACCCTCGTTTATTACGGCGCGCAGCATCTCAATCATTCTGTACGAGCTCTCTTCGCTTATTACCTCGTTCTTTTGCGCCGTGAATGTCGCAACGGTGTTTCCAACATTATCCTCGATGCGTGTAACGAGCAGCGGTGAGGTGCGTATACCCTTACCTACAAAGGCTGTGTAGGCGCTTACCATTTCGCCCACAGAGGCGTCGCACACTCCCAAGCACAGCGACGGGGTAGGCTCAATTTCCTTGTTGCGCAGTCCATATTGGTGCAACAGTTTCTTAAACGAATAGGGATTGAGCTTGCTCATTATATAGGCCGAAATCCAATTGTTCGAGTTTGCAAGGCCCCAGCGCAGCGTTACCACCTCGCCGTAGCGTGCTTTTGAGGTGTTTTTGGGGCTCCATATTTTTCCATCCTCGGTGAGCAGCGTCTGCTCGACGTTGCGCGTCTCGTCGCAGGGCGTAAAGCCATTTTCCATCGCCAACGAGTATAGGTAAGGCTTTATGGTCGAACCTACCTGACGACGGCCGGTAAATGCCATATCATATTTGAAATTGTAGTAGTTTGTGCCACCAACGTAGGCCTTAACCTCGCCTGTGTGGGGATCCATCGACACAACGCCCGTTCTGAGGAAATATTTGTAGTATTTGAGCGAGTCCATAGGGGTCATCACTGTGTCTATTGTGCCATTGTAGCTGAAGACCTGCATACTCTCCTTTGTGTTGAAGGCTGTGCGTATCTCTTCGTCGGTGGCGCCGTTCTTTTTCATTATTCGATAGCGGTCGCTCTGACGCATTGCGCGCTCCATAATCTTATCAACCTCATCGACGGTGAGTTCGTCGGTAAAGGGGGCGGTTTTTTGCCCCTTTTTGGCCTTGAAGAATCGTGGTTGCAGATAGTCGGCAACGTGCTCTTTCACGGCCTCCTCGAGGTACTGCTGCATACGCGAGTCGATGGTTGTGTAGATTTTCAGTCCGTCGGTATAAAGGTTGTAGTTTGTGCCATCGGCTTTTTTATTTTTGTTGCACCAACCAAAGAGCGGATTATTCTCCCAATCGAGCGAATCCTCGTAGAATTTCTGCATCTCCCAGCCGCGATAATTCTTTTTATCGGGTTTCTTGGCGGTCATCATAAGGCGCAGATACTCGCGAAAATAGGGTGCGGGGCCTGCTTTATGGTCGGCCGAGTGGAAATTGAGCCTCAACTCGGTCTGTCCGAGGCTGTCGGCCTCGGCCTCGGTGATGTAGCCGGCCTTCGCCATCTGCCCAAAGACTACGTTACGACGCATTTTTGTCTTTTCGGGACGACGACGAGGGTTGTACAATGAGGAGTTTTTGCACATTCCCACGAGCATTGCAGCCTCTTGCACGTTGAGGTCTTTGGGCAATTTTCCGAAATATATCTGTGCTGCACTGCGTATTCCCACTGCATTGTATCCAAAATCGTATTTATTCAGATACATTGTTATTATTTCCTCTTTTGTATAGCGACGTTCCAATTGCACGGCAATTACCCACTCGATGGGTTTTTGCATCATACGCTCCATTTCGTTCTCGGCGGTAACCTGCGTGTAGAGCAATTTTGCAAGCTGCTGGGTGATTGTACTACCGCCACCGGCACTCTCTTGACGCAAAATTCCGCGCTTGATGATTGCGCGCAGAAGGGCTCGTGCATCAATTCCCGAGTGCTCGCTGAAGCGCACATCTTCGGTTGCTATGAGCGCTTTTATAAGATTGGGTGAGATTTCCTCGTACTCGACAAGGGTGCGATTCTCCTTGCTGTACGACCACGTGCCCATCACCTTTCCGTCGGCCGAGAGCACCTGCGCCGCATATTTATACGATGGATTCTCGAGCTCGGACATATCGGGCATATAACCTATCCACCCTCTCGCAATGGCAAAGAATGTAAGAATTACAGCTAATATTCCGCCTAAGAGCAGCACCCACAGTGCTATCAATATCTTTTTCACCATAAATTATTGTCGCGAATTATCAATTATAAATATTGGTGCCATATATGTTTACGCATCGGCGCAGATACAGCAATTTACAATGCAAAGTTAATAATAAAAATCCAATTATAATAATGCCCCATTGACTAAAAAAAGCTATCGTCAAATAAAACTTACAGCGCGGCAATGGCGAGCCTCATTGCCACAGCCGCGACGATGATAAAAAAATATGCAAATAAGCCCGTTTATTCGCTCGACATTTAGATATTTTATATACCTTTACGGGAAAATATTCTGTTACACAATGTAAACCACTCAATATGGAAAAGAGAAGTTTAGTATCAATCAACGACTTGTCGCGCGAGAAGATTCTTCAATTGCTTCAAATGGCCGAGAAATTCGAGCAGAATCCCAATCGCGATATTCTCGCAGGTAAGGTCATCGGTTCGCTGTTTTTCGAGCCCTCGACCCGCACACGCCTCAGTTTCGAGACTGCAGCTATGCGTCTGGGCGCCCGCGTCATTGGATTCAGCGATGCAGCCACAAGCTCGGCAAGCAAGGGCGAGACACTAAAGGACACAATTATGATGGTGTCCAATTATGCCGACCTTATAGTAATGCGCCACCGCCTCGAAGGAGCAGCCCGATATGCAAGCGAAATTTCGCCCGTACCCGTGATAAATGCAGGCGACGGAGCCAATCAGCACCCTTCGCAGACAATGCTCGACCTCTACTCCATTCTAAAGACACAGGGCACGCTCGAGAATCTGCACATTCACCTTGTGGGCGACCTAAAATACGGCCGCACGGTTCACTCGCTTCTGCACGCAATGAGGCATTTTAAGCCCACATTCCATTTTATAGCGCCGCAGGAGCTTCAGATGCCCGAAGAGTATCGCCTCTTCTGCCGCGAGAACAACATTCCCTTTACCGAGACAACCGAGTTTAACGAAGAGGTCATTGCAAGCGCCGACATTATATATATGACACGCGTACAACGCGAGCGCTTCAGCGACCTTATGGAGTACGAGAAGGTAAAGAACTGCTATCGTCTGACAAACGCAATGCTCGCCGAGAGCAAAGAGAATCTGCGCATTCTGCACCCTCTGCCCCGCGTAACAGAGATTGCCTACGACGTAGATGACAACCCCAAGGCCTACTATTTCCGGCAGGCACAAAACGGCCTCTACGTGCGCGAGGCACTCATTTGCGATGTATTAGGAATTAACATCTAAAAAGCAGCAACAATGAAAGACAATAAGACAGCAATGCAGGTAACGGCACTGTGCAATGGAACAGTAATCGACCACATTCCGGCCGATAAACTATTCGCCGTAGTAAACCTGTTGAACATACCCGAGATGGAGAGTAACGTAACAATCGGCTACAATCTCAACAGCAAAAAATTAGGCAAGAAAGGCCTCATAAAAGTTGCCGACAAATTCTTCACCGACGACGAAGTGAACAGAATCTCCCTAGTTGCCCCCAATGTAGTGCTGAACATTATCCACGACTACAAGGTTGTAGAGAAGCGCGAGGTTCGTATGCCCGACAATCTGTGTAACATTGTCAAATGCAGCAACCCCAACTGCATCACAAATAACGAACCAATGCCCACACTATTCCATATTGTCAATCGCAACGAAGGCACCCTTAAATGCCACTACTGCGAGAAAGAGAAGAACGTAAAAGATATAGAATTACTATAAGAATGAAACTAAATTGGAAGCCGGGGACAATGATATACCCCCTGCCCGCTGTGCTCATAAGCTGTGGCGAGAGCCCCGAAAATTACAATATGTTCACCGTATCGTGGGTGGGAACCGTGTGCACCAACCCCGCAATGTGCTATATTTCGGTGCGCCCCGAGCGCCACTCGTACCCCATAATACGCCAAACGGGCGAGTTTGTCATAAACCTCACAACAGCCGAAATGGCACGCGCCACCGACTGGTGCGGAGTACGCTCGGGCAAGGACTACGACAAGGCCAAAGAGACAGGGCTCACCTACGGTCCCTCGACCATAATAAAAGCCCCTATAATAGTCGAATCGCCCCTAAGCATAGAGTGCCGCGTAAAGCAGATAATCCCGCTTGGCTCGCACGATATGTTCTTGGCCGAGGTTGTCAACGTACAAGCCGACGACCGTCTGCTCAACGCCGAGACGGGCGAGTGGGACTTATCAGCAGCCGACCCTCTGGTCTATACTCACGGAAAATATTTCCATTTGGGTGAGTTTATCGGTAAATTCGGCTGGAGCGTAAAAAAAGAGACTAAAAAGAGATAACAATGCCTGCGCGTCATATAACAACCACAATAATAATCCTTATGCTTGCGCTCGCAGCTCAAGCACAAGAGACTAGTAACAAGGTGCGTTTCAACGGCGGTCTGAAAGTGGGATTCCACGCAGCCACCTACAACAGCACCAATTTCAAGATTGACGGTTACGAATATGACGACCGTGTGATACAAAGCAACAAGATAGGCTACTCGGTGAGCCCCTTTGTGCGCATAAGCAAAAATCGCTTCTACCTACAAACCGAGGGGACGCTGAGCCTTACGCGCCACAATTTCGAGTTTAAAGAGATACAACCGGGCGGCGCCACCACCCCCGACGACGCCCCGAAGCCACAATACAAGCTCACCAGCTATTGCATACAGATACCTCTGCTCGTGGGTTATGAGTTTGTCAACAGCGGCCCTTATGGAATGAGCGTCTTTACCGGCCCAAAGGCAAAATTTGTCTTTACGGCGCACGATAAGCAAGAGTTTAAACACTTTAAACACACGCACCTCGAGGAGAAGCTGCAACCCATTGTCTATTATTGGGAGATTGGATTGGGAGTAAAAATCTCGAATTTCTGTTTCGATTTTATCTACGACTTTGGACTAAGCAAAAATTCCGATGGCATTGTCTCGAAAAAGAGCGGCGAAAAATTCCACTCGCGACGCAGCGACAATCTTCTGAGCTTCTCGGTGGGAATAATTTTCTAAAGCACGCCATCGACACCACAATAGCCTTTAAAGGCAGAAAGATAAAGAATAAAAATCGAGTGTATCTTCCGATACACTCGATTTTTATTCGCCCAAGACTCAAATGCTTTTTAATAAGCAAACAAAGGATACTCGGCCATAGTCTCGTTCACACTGCGGCGAACGGCTGCAATGACCTTCTCGTCCTCGGGAGCATTGAGCACAGTCTCAATCATCTCGGCTATAAAGGGCATAAGCGTCTCTTTCACGCCACGAGTGGTGATTGCAGGAGTACCCAGACGAATACCCGATGTCTGGAATGCGCTACGCGAGTCAAAGGGAACCATATTCTTATTGGCTGTAATATCTGCGGCAACAAGAGCCTTCTCGGCCACCTTACCTGTGAGGTCGGGATATTTGCTGCGCAAGTCAACAAGCATCGAGTGATTGTCCGTGCCACCCGAGACAATGCCGAATCCGCGGTTCATAAGCTCGGCGGCAAGAGTAGCGGCATTCAGCTTAACCTGTGCCTGATACTCCTTAAACTCGGGCTGAAGGGCCTCGCCAAAGGCTACTGCCTTAGCTGCAATGACGTGCTCGAGTGGGCCTCCTTGAATACCGGGGAACACAGCACTGTCGAGCAGAGCCGACATCATCTTAATCTCGCCTTTGGGAGTGGTCTTTCCCCAAGGATTGGGAAAATCCTTACCCATAAGGATAATACCTCCTCGAGGGCCGCGCAGTGTCTTATGTGTGGTAGAGGTTACGATGTGAGCATATTTCAAGGGGTTGTCCAGCAGTCCGGCAGCAATAAGTCCGGCGGGGTGTGCCATATCAACCATAAGCAGTGCACCAACGCTGTCGGCAATTTCACGCATACGCTTGTAGTCCCACTCGCGCGAGTAAGCCGAACCACCGCCGATAATCAGTTTGGGCTGCTCGCGGTGAGCAATCTCCTCCATTTGGTCGTAATCGACACGACCGGTCTCGGGATTCAGATTATACTCGACGGGAGTATATATAAGACCCGATGTATTTACTGCCGAACCGTGCGAGAGGTGTCCGCCGTGCGCAAGGTTAAGACCCATAAACTTATCGCCGGGGTTAAGCACTGCAAGGAACACTGCCGCATTGGCCTGTGCGCCCGAATGAGGCTGAACATTCACCCACTCGGCGCCATAAAGCTCTTTGAGGCGTGTGCGTGCAAGTTCCTCGACCATATCAACAACCTCGCAACCGCCATAATAGCGTTTGCCGGGATACCCCTCGGCATATTTATTTGTGAGGAACGAGCCCATAGCCTGCATTACCTCATTGCTTACAAAATTCTCGGATGCGATGAGCTCAATGCCTTTGAGCTGACGACGCTGCTCCATCTCAATCAACTGAAAAACAGAATTGTCTCTTTTCATAGTATTATTTTATTATTTACTTTTTGCTCTAAAAAAAATATTTTTGCTAAATAATTGCAAAGATAGTGCTTTTTGCTCTAATAATTATCAATTAAGGGCATAAAAGGAGAACAAAATTTAATTTGTCCTCCTTCTACGCTTTTTTAACTACTTAAATTATCTGTTTTATTATGTGTGGCAATCTTTTTTGCGCGCTGTCATACATTATTAGGAATTCGTTACCACGTCATTGAGCCCCCTACTCGGCACCGATATTAAAGCGGTATATTGCCGAGAGCATCAGATAGCTGTGGAATGTCTCTGTTCGGCTGAAATTTCTTGTGGTTGCCGATAGGTAGCTCCACTCCGATGTTCGTTGGTGCAGAATATCAACAGCCTCGAGTTGCAGGGTAAGCGCCTTACTCTTAAGCAGCGACTGCGACACTGTTGCATTCCACAACCACTGACTGTGGTTAAGAATCTCCGAGTCGTACCCCTCGCGGTCGAAAAGTCCGAAACTTGTGTTTATTTTAAGCCCAAAGGGTAACTCTACTTGCGGCTGAAACTCGAATGAAAACACACCGGCCGATTGGTTGCGCGCCTTGTCGTGCCTGTATCTTGTAATCTCCTTGCTATACGACGAGCTGAGGCTTACGCTCCACATATCCTTTCGCCATTTTAACGACATTCGCGCCGTGGGAGTAAAGTTATTTACCACTGAGAGACCAAGTGCGTTACCCATTGAGCCCACGAAGCTCTTGCGGTGCGAATGGTTCAAATGTGCCGATACCCTCAGTGTCCAATGGCGAGCAGTATCCAGAGGCTGCTCGGTTGTGAGCAACAGAAAAGTATGATAATTGCCGTTTACATTCTCTGTTGTGAGCATCTGCTTGCCCGTAACCTCGTCAATCTGTGTAATTGAGGTGGGCGTGTTATTTTGCCAACTGAAATATCCGTACATATTATAATTGTCGCCGCGCTTTTCGTTGAACCAATTTCCCTGCATATTTATAAAGTTGTCCCACTCGTTCTTCAGATTGGGGTTATTTACCGAGACGACCATCTCATTTGATGTATCGGTGAGTGGCAGAAGGCTCACGAGCGAGGGGCGGCCGGTCGAGCCGTAATAATAGATATTAAGCTCGCCGTTTTTTATCGGGCGCAACGTAAGGTTGGCGTTTACGCCCCAATCAATGTATTTGCGCTGGGGGGCGTAACGGGTGTTGTCGCGGCTGTAATACAGATGCTCGTTTTTGTACTCGGCGTTAGCGCCTATATGCGCCTCGACCTTTTTCCATCGTCCCGAGAGCGATGCGCCTAAATAGTGTCTGTTGCTAAGCTCCACCGAATTATGGGAATTTGCAATGTCGAGCACGGCACGCAGCGAGTCGGCTGTCGAGGGGTGCACTCCCGGTGGTAAAAGCGGCGAATTGTACCCTTCGTATCGGTCGAGGCAATAGATGCTGTTGGTGCCGCTTCTTTTATCGTGGGCGTATGAGTAATTAAAATGATATTGTAGCTCTTTGGTCAGCCTGCCCGAGAATCGGGTCGAGACATCGTACGAGCTATTATCATCGAGCGAGGGGGTGTATCGACGCATCAGATAATCGGCCTTTGGAGCATCGGGGCTGAAATAACGATAGTAAGCAAGATTGTCGCTGCCGCTTCGGCTCGAATTTATTCTGTACGATGCGTTCAGCGAGAGCGAGTTACCCGAACCTCCGAAGCGGTGCGTGTAGCCTACCCGCGCATCGGCATTTATCGAACGCGAGTAGCCCGCACTGACATTGTCCGAGGAGTTTATGCCTTGTGCCCTGAGTGTGCTATCTATATTACCGCCAATGAGCCCCAGATGAGCATCGTCCATTAACTGTGCACTATTATAGACCGAGCCTTTTGAGTTGTTGCTGTTATTATTGTCGTCGTAACGATAATTTAGGTTTAAATTTATGCGGTTCAGCGTGTCGATGTTCCACACAAGCGAGCCGTTGGCGACGATGCCTCGTTCGCGCCCGTTGTTTATGCTTGTGTTGTAGCCGAAATGCGAGCCTTGCGTGAGGAATGTCTCATTGCTCGAGATTGTGCTGTGGTTGCTGTTGTCGTGCGTGGCCGTTACGTTCAGATGAGTTTTTATGTACCCTTTATCGTTATTCTTCAGTCCATTGTCCCACGAAAGAACCGTTCCCGCCTTACGATAGGTGTAAAAGCCGTTACCGCCACCCCAGTGGTACCAATTGCCATTCTCATCGACCTGTTCATTTTGGCTGATGTTATTGGCCTGTGCAAATACCGCCGCACGGTACTTATCGCTGAAATTCAGTGCAAAGACTTTTCCAATATATCGCTCTTTTGTTCCGCCGCCTACATTGGCATTGACGTTCCACGAGCTCATATACTCTTTTTTTATTTTAAGGTCGATGACGGTAGCCTTATTAGTGTCGTGCGTGCCCGAAAAGTCGTTATCCTCGTTGCTCTTTTTATATATTTGCACATTATCGACAGCCTCGGTTGTCATATTGGCCATTGCCGTATTTACGTCGCCGAAGAATGGCTTGCCGTTAACCAAAATATTATCGACCTTTTTTCCTTGAAAGGTGAGATTGCCGTCGCTGTCCATCGAGAGGCCGGGCAACTGCTTTATGAGGGCCGCCACCGAGGCTCCCTCGGGTACACGGTAGGCTGCACTGTTATAGACGAATGTGTCGGCTTTTATGGTGAGTTCGTTGGCAATGCCGGTAATAAGAGCCTCGCCAAGCATTTTACTGTCGGGGGTGAGTTGCAAGCGTCCCATACGCAGCTTGGGGTTCTTTTTTGTGAGCTCGAAATTCTTTGTCAGCGTTTTATATCCTATGTACGAGACCTTAAGGCTGTATTTTCCGGCTGCTTTCAGGACGATGGAGAAATTTCCATCCTCGTCGGTACCCGAAACAGATATTTGTGTCGTATCATTCTGCATTATTTGCAGACGGGCAAAGGGGAGTGTCTCTTTATTATTCTCGGCATCGACTACCCTACCCGAGATTGTGAAATTCTGTGCTGCGAGCGTGGTGCATAGAAACAAGAGCAACGTATAAACAATATTTCTTTTCATTCTTTAAGGAAGAGCGACAGAGCGCATTTCTAATAATTTATTTTTGTCTTTTACAATCTACATTTTCAAATGTACGAAGTATTTTTTATAAACGTACCAATCTGACAATTATTTTTACATTGTAGCATTTTCTTACCAATCTTACCAATCGAGGGTCATTTTTTTATAGAATCCGTTCCAATTGAATTTGTCGGCAGGCGATAATCCCGGCGACGTAAATCTTATGGGAGAAAAAATCTCGCTACTCATCAGATAGGGGCTAAAAGCATCGAGGGGGCCGAGGTCGTCGAACGGCCAATATTTTATGTGCTGCGCAGACGGCATTTTCTTTTGTCCCTGTGCTTGAATATAAAAAAGGCCGAACGTGCTGTGCTCACTGCCGTGCAGGGCGGGAACGGCACGATAGCGAAAATCTTGAGTGCAACGATGCAATTGCCCATAATGAGGCCGGGAGTCGTCTGTACCGACAACCGCCTCGTCGCTCTCTTTCTCAATGGCAGCGGCAATGGATACAGCCCCTTCTGCCGTGTCGGTATGCAATAAGGGAACAGCCACAAAGAGGGCGAAAATTATAACGGCTGCAACCGAGACATAAGCCGACCAACCGCTTATTCTGCGTAATTTTCCACTGCGGCGTGCGATGCGTTTTTTTCGCCTCCAGCGTGCGAAATTACTCCACTCGGCCTCGACGTCGGGAAGCTGAGAGTGGTCAACTGCATTTATGGCCTCAATATCACTCAGAAGCGAATAGAGCTCTCGCGCGTCCTCGCCGTTCATAATGGCATCGAGTTGCTCTTCGTCGAAGCCCTCGGGCCTCTCCACTGCCTGCAACAGACGCTCTATATTACTGTTTTTTTCTTTATTATCCATAGTCATCAATTTTCGCAGTTTGTGATATAACTTTTAAGTTTAAGCATCAACGACGCAAAATGACGCCTTGCGGTGGCGTAACTGCATCCGAGCAGTGTGGCAGCATCCTTTAGTGTTCTCTTTTCGAATATTACGAGGCGTATGAGCGCCTGCTCTTCTTTTTCGAGGGTCGATAGATAAAGGCGTAAAAGTTCTATGCGTTTCTCGTACTGAATATCGCTTAGGCCGTTTATCTCGGCATCCGATATTATGCGCCTCTTGAATCGCTCGTGTACCTCCATACGTCTTAAACGGCTTATGCAGGCGTTGCGCAGTATCTGCCTTATGAGCGCTTCGGGATTTTCGGTATCTTTCCACACCAGCCACAGACGTTTGAAGCTCTCGGCTACAATGTCGCGGCTCTCCTCTTTGTCGTGTAATATGCTCAGGGCTAAACGATACAGTGTTGTATAATTTGTTTTATAAAACTCTTCAAAATTCATTACTCAGCTGCTACAAATGCTCTATATTTTTGACGTGTTACATATATAAGACGTAAATAATGGCAAAAGTGAACACAAAAAACAAAAAAATCTTCAGAAAATTTTCTGAAGATTTTTTTGTTTTTTGTTAAAAGCCGAATAACGGTGCTTTTTTTTTAAGAGTACATAAAGCGACGGATACTCTGCTTGGGGGTTTTCTCGAAGGGTTCCTCGCGCATCTCGCTCGTGGCAATCTGACTGTATGCGGGAAGCTCTTTGTTCAGTGTCTGAATATTCTCGGCGATAATCTTATTTACCTCCTCGGTGCTCAGATTATCTTTCTTGCCTGTCTCGTAGTCGGCCACAACAAGTGCAACGAGTGCATTCTTACGGCCAACCACCAGCGACTCAAGGACGTAAGGTAGATTGTTAATCTTATCCTCAATCTCCTCGGGGTAGATATTCTGTCCGCTGGCCGAGAGAATCATATTCTTGCAGCGTCCCTTGATAAAGATATTGCCCTTTTTGTCAATAATACCCATATCTCCGGTCTTTAACCAACCGTCTTTTGTGAATGAGGCCTTTGTTGCCTCTTCGTTTCTGTAATACCCAAGCATCACGGCATCACCCTTGCACTGAATCTCGCCAAGAATGCGGCGGGGGTCTTTCGAGTCGATGCGCACCTCAAGTGGCTCGGCGGTACGTCCGCAAGAGTATTTCTCGAATTTCGAACGGTCGCAGTACGAGATTAGCGGGCCGCACTCGGTCATTCCGTATCCTACGCAGTAGGGGAAGTTCATTTTCTTCATAAGGTCTTCTACCTCGCGGTTAAGCGCTGCACCACCAATGATAACACCGGTTGTCAGACCACCGCCAAAGGCTGCCACCAATTTCTTGCGAATGGCGTTGAGGATTATCTTGTTCACTCCGGGAATTGCCATAAGCACACGCATAAGAGGCTTGCGCAGCGTGGGGAACACCTTTGACTTGAAAATCTTCTCTACAACAAGGGGTACGGTGAGGAACATAAAGGGCTTGACGGCTGCCAATCCGGCCAAAAGGCGTGCAGGAACGGGCTTTCCGTTAAGAATTGTTATGTGGCATCCGCCCGAGAGGGGGAAGAGAAAATCGAATGTCTGACCAAACATATGGGCCATAGGAAGAACCGAGAATATTGTGTTACCCTCGCACATTGGAATCTCGCGGCGGGCAAATTCGAGGTTGGCCGAGAGGCTGCGTGCCTGAAGCACAACTCCCTTTGATGTTGCACTTGTGGTACCCGATGTGAAGCTGATTACGGCAACGGGCTCCATTTCGGTCTTTGAATAATCGACAGTCTCGGGCTTTACGCCTGCGGGGAATTTTGCTGCGAGCTTTGTGCCAAGGTCGGCTGCTGCCTCGCCATATTTTTTATCCGATACATTGAACAAAGAAATATCCTTGACGTTCACCGTGCATTTAAAGCCATCTATCGCATTCAGGCCATCGAGCAACGATTTTTCGGCCTTTAGTTGCTCGAATGCCACATTGTCGCATATCATCATACGGCACTCCGAGAATGCGCTTAGCTCTACCACTGCACTTGCTAGAAAATCGGGCAAGAAAGGCACAACTACTGCATCATACGCAACAACTGCCAAATAGGCAATGCCCCACTCGGCCGAGTTACGTGCATACAAGGCTACTTTATCTCCTTTTTTTAATCCACAAGCATCGAATAGTATGTGATACTTCTCTATACCCTCGGCAACCTGACCGTAGGTATATGTCTCGCCACCAAAATTACTGAAAGCGGGCCTGTCCCAATGCTTTTTAATGGATTGATCCAAATAGGTTAAATAGTGCTGCATAGTATCTGTATTTTATGTTGTTTATATTCTTCTTAAAATTAGTTGCTTACTTTCCGCAGTAAACCAATATATTTCTGCAAATATCTTAAATAATTTGTTCTTAGGAATATTTAGGCCGAAAATTAACACTTGTTTCGTTCCTTTTTGAACAAATCAGGGTTATTTTATCATTTTCTTTAACAATATTTCACAAATTTTCTTAAAAATGATTCCCTTTACAGACAATCAAAAAAACTGTAAAGGGAATCGGGGTCTAACAATCTACAATCAAATTTATTTGTACATAAATCTTTTTATGCTTAGTTTGGGAGTTTTTTCAAAAGGCTCTTTCATTATTTCGCAAGCGCTGATTTTGCTGTACGAGGGTAGCTTGCTGTTGAGCGAGGCGACACTCTTCTCTATTGTACTTTTTAGTTCGTCGTGGCTGATGTTGGCTTCAGCGACAGCGTCGCCATTAGGAACTACAAGCGCTACGATGCCGTGCTTGCGTCCAACGATTAACGACTCTTGAACGTAGGGCAATTGGTTGACAAGCT
The DNA here is from genome assembly GCA_045533955.1 of Bacteroidaceae bacterium. GTDB lineage: Bacteria > Bacteroidota > Bacteroidia > Bacteroidales > Bacteroidaceae > HGM04593. Next base: position 16,773 of record JAZSIU010000090.1, on the reverse strand, counting down.
CTTCAATCTCCTCGGGGTAGATGTTCTGTCCGTTGGCGGTGAGAATCATATTCTTGCAACGTCCGCGGATGACGACATTCTCTTTTTTGTCCATTGTACCCATATCTCCTGTCCTGAACCATCCGTCTGCGGTAAAGGCTGCCTTTGTTGCTGCTTCGTTTTTATAGTAACCGGTTGTTACGGCGTCGCCTTTGAGCAGAATTTCGCCGGGTACCTCGGCGGGATTCTCCGAGTCGATGCGTACATCTACCGACGGATGGGCAACGGCACCGCACGTGTGCGGTATAAAATCCTGCCAACGGGTATATGTTACAAGCGGAGCGCACTCGGTCATTCCATAGCCAACCACGTAGGGGAATTTTATCTTCTGCATCACACTCTCGACCTCTTTGTTTATGGCTGCACCGCCTATGAGCAATCCACCCTGCTCGATATTTCCGCCAAAGACGTCGAGCAGTTTACTGCGTACCTTATTTAATATAAAGCCGCGCACACCGGGAATTGCGAGCATTATGCGCATCGAGGTACTCTCGAGCATAGGCATTACTTTCAGACGGAAGATTTTCTCGACCAACAGTGGCACGGTTAGGAACATAAAGGGTTTAACCTCGGAGAGTGCCTTTAGTAGGCGCGCAGGAATGGGTTTTTCGGTATATATATATATGTGGCAGCCTTTCGAGAAGGGGAAGATAAAGTCGAAGGCTTGTCCGAATATATGTGCCAGAGGTAATATCGACAATATTGTGTATCCCTGACGGGCATACATATGCGAGCGGGCATACTCGAGATTGGCCGATATTGCGCGTGCCGGCAGTATCACGCCTTTGGGCGAGCTGCTTGTTCCCGACGTGTAGCTTATGATAGAGACTGCGTCGAGATTGCTTTTTGAGTAGTCTATATGCTTAGGCGCAACGCCATTGGGGTAACGTGTTCTAAAGGCTTTGTCGGAAAGTTCTATGGCCTCGGCCATCGTGCCTCTGCACTCGGCAAAAGCCTCGATTTTTGTAATATTCACAAGTCCGCAGAAGCCCTCGATAGTATCAAACAACGCAAGCACCTTATCACGCTTCAATCCATTGAAAATGGGAGTGTCCGACAGCAACATACGACTATCCGAGAGTTTTGTAAGGTCGAATACATTCTGGGGCAGAAAATCGGGCAACAGAGGCACCGCAACTGCGTCGTATGTTACGATGGCAAAATAGGCTACGCACCACTCGGCCGAACTGCGAGCGCAAAGGGCTATTTTTTCGCCCTTGGCTATACCGCATTTCTCGAACAGAATGTGATATTTCTCAATATACGATGCTACATCGCCATAGGTAAATGTGTTTGCACCGTAGTTTGTAAGAGCCGGTGCTGTCCAATTCTCTTTTATCGACTCACTTATGTATGTTAAAAAGTGCTTCATCTGTTTTTAAAGTTTTCTTTCCTAAGTTTTTTATTGGTACATAAATCTTTTTATACTCAGTTTGGGTGTCTTTTCAAAGGGTTCGTCGCGCAGTTCACACTTTGCTATGCGACTGTACATAGGCAGATGCTCGTTAATTGCAAAGATGGCATCCTCAATCTGCTTTTTGAGCTCATCGCCAGCAAGCGACTGCTCTTTTGCTGCTTCCCGATTCACCACTACAAGCGCCACAAGGCCGTGCTTGCGTCCTACGATCAAGGACTCTTGCACGTAGGGCAACTGATTGACAAGTTCCTCAATCTCCTCGGGGTAGATATTCTGTCCGTTGGCAGTGAGAATCATATTCTTGCAGCGTCCGCGAATAATTACATACTCACCGGCGTCCATTGTGCCCATATCTCCGGTCTTGAACCAGCCATCCTCGGTAAAGGCTGCCTTTGTAGCCTCGGGATTCTTGTAGTATCCCGCCGTTACGTGTGTACCGCGAACCTGAATCTCGCCGGGAATCTCGGCCGGAGACGATGAGTCGATGCGCACCTCAATATCGGGGCGGATAATTCCTGCGTCGTTCTTAAGCGCAGGATGGTTCCAACCTTTATAGCTGATGAGCGGGCCACACTCGGTCATTCCATAGCCGACGGCATAAGGAATTTTCACGCGGCGCATAATCTCGTCAACATCTTTGCTTATCGCTGCTCCACCGATAAAAAATCCCGAAATGTGCAGATTGCCACCAAAAGCATCGAGCACAGTCTTTCTAATCTTCTTATATATAAGGTTGCGCACACCGGGAATTGCCGTAAGGAAGCGCATTGCAGGCTTACGCAGCACGGGGATAACCTTTGCGCGAAAAATTTTCTCGATAAGCAGGGGGACGGTGAGGAAAAGGAAAGGCTTTACCTCGCCCAGAGCTTTCAACAGCAACGCGGGAACGGGCTTTGCGCTGAAAATGTGAATGTGGCAACCTTTTGAGAACATAAACAGAAAGTCGAGCGAGAGGCCGAAAATATGAGCCAATGGAAGAATCGAGAATGTATTTCCATTGGGCAGCGTGGGCACATAATCACGCGCGAATCTTATATTTCCCGAGAGGGACTTTGCTTGAAGCATTACACCTTTGGGGGCACTGCTTGTACCCGATGTGTAGCTGATGAGCGCAAGGTCGTCGAGCGCTTCACTGCCCCTACTGTAATCGACACACTCGGCTGTTAACCCATTGGGGTAGCGAGCCGCAAATGTATCCTCGACATATTTCCCGATGCCCTGAAGGTCTGCGCCGTCGAGTTCTATTTTTCCATTGACAAAATTTATAATTCCGCAGAAATCCTTTACATCCTTAAATTGTTCGAAAATGCCATTGCGGGCAAAGCTGCTTGCAACGCCCTTATCGACCAACAGCAGACGGCTGTCCGACAACTTTGTAAGGTCGGCCAGATTCTGTGGCAAAAAATCGGCAAGCAGAGGCACGGCCACTGCGTCGTATGTAACTATTCCCAAAAATGTGATGCACCACTCGGCCGAATTTTTTGCACTTATGGCAACTTTATCACCTTTCTTGATTCCGCATTTTTCGAACAGTATGTGCATCTTCTCGACACCTTCGGCTATCTGTCCATAGGTATATGTATTGGCACCATAATTTGTAATTGCCGGCTTGTTCCAATTGGATTTTATAGCCTCGCTAATGTGTGTCAGATAATGTATCAACATAATAATAGTTTTTAGGGATTATTGATTGCTTTTGATTGTTAGTTTATCTTTAAAATTTCGTTCTTTGCCAAAATGGCTTTTCGTAAATTCTGTGCAAAAATGAGGTTTATTTTTTAATTTTCCGATTTTCGACGATATTAACCCTATTATAGTGGTAAAAACACTTATTTAGTGGTGAAATTCATTATAACGGGGCGAAATTTAGTGATAATTATTGAATAAATGAGCCTTTTCATCGAGAAAATCGTGATTATTTTACAAAAAGCAGATGCCTTCGCAACTATCCGAAAATAGAGCCTTGAAAGGGTGAAGAAAGTAATTTTTAAGAGAAATCAAAAAAAGTCGCGAAAAGTTATGAAAATTAAATAATACGTGTAACTTTGCCACAAAGAACAAATATGAATTAAGGCACAGGGCCGCACCACCCTGTGCTAAACTAAAAATTTCAGACTATGGAAAGAGAGATAAAATTCAGTTTGGTTTATCGTGATATGTTTCAATCATCGGGTAAATTTCAGCCGTTGGCCGAGCAGTTGGAGAAGATAGCACCCGTCATTGTTGAGATGGGCTGTTTTGCACGTGTCGAGACTAACGGTGGAGCCTTCGAGCAGGTTAATCTGATGGCTGGTGAGAATCCCAACAAGGCTGTGCGCAGTTTCACAAAAGCATTCAACGAAGCGGGCATTCAGACGCATATGCTCGACCGCGCACTGAACGCCCTGAGAATGTTCCCCGTTCCGGCCGATGTACGCCGCCTTATGTACAAAGTAAAAAAGGCACAAGGAACAGATATTACACGTATCTTCTGCGGACTGAACGACGTGCGCAACATTATACCCTCAATAAAATATGCTCTTGAGGCAGGAATGATTCCCCAAGCCACATTGTGCATAACCTCCTCGCCCGTGCATACGGTTGAATATTACAGCAATATGGCCGACGAGCTCATTGCCGCCGGTGCCGCCGAAATATGCCTGAAAGATATGGCAGGAATAGGCCGTCCCGACTTTTTGGGGCGTCTGACAAAGAGCATAAAGGAGAAGCACCCCTCAATCGTCATACAGTATCACGGACACAGCGGCCCCGGCCTCTCTATGGCCTCAATAATAGAGGTATGCAAGAACGGATGCGACATTATTGACACGGCCATAGAGCCATTGTCGTGGGGTAAGGTTCACCCCGATATTATCAGCGTTCAGGCAATGCTAAAGGATGCAGGATTCAAGGTACCCGAGATAAATATGAACGCCTATATGAAGGCCCGCAGTCTGACACAACAATTCATAGACGAATGGATGGGCCACTTTATGGACAACAACAATAAGCTGATGAGCTCGCTGCTGCTGACAAGCGGCCTTCCCGGAGGAATGATGGGCTCAATGATGTCCGACCTTGCCGGCGTGCACAAAGGCATCAACGGTATTCTGGCCGCCAAAGGAAAGCCCACATACACGCTCGACGAGCTTATGGTCGAGCTGTTCAACGAGGTTGCCTACGTATGGCCGCGCGTTGGTTATCCCCCACTCGTTACCCCATTCAGTCAGTATGTCAAGAATATAGCACTGATGAATCTGCTGAGCAACGCACAGGACGAGCCACGCTTCAGCCGTATGGACGAGAGTATGTGGGGAATGATTTTAGGCAAGAGTGGCAAGCTACCCGGCGAGCTTGCCCCCGAGATTATAGCCCTTGCCAAAGAAAAAGGCTACGAATTTACCACCGACGACCCGCAGAGTTTCTACCCCGATGCCCTCGATAAATACCGCAAAGAGATGCAAGAACTCGGTTGGGACACGGGCGAGGACGACGAAGAGTTGTTCGAATTTGCGATGCACGACCGTCAGTACCGCGACTTTAGAAGCGGCGTTGCCAAGGAGCGCTTCCTTGCCGACATTGAAAAGGCCAAAGAGGCACAGTTGGCCAAGCAAGGCGTCAGCGCCGAGGAGATTCTCGCCATCAAGCACGCCAAAGCCGACCCAATCGTTGCCCCCGTCAAAGGACAGCTTCTGTGGGAGGTATCGACAGAGGGCGAGTCTCTGCCACCGGCAATAGGCAAGCGCTTCGCCGCCGACGAGGAATTCTGTACCATCATCACCCCGTGGGGCGAGCTTCAGCCCGTTGCAACAGGCCTCGGCGGGCGTGTCGTAGAGGTTTGCGCCAAACAGGGAGCCCACGTTAACCGCGGCGACATTATAGCCTACGTTCAGCGCGACGAGCTGTTCAACTAACATAAGTTAACGTGAGTTCGATATAATTTTAGAATAGAGAAAGTTGCCCGTCATTGATAAATTCCACATCAATTGCGGGTTTCTTTTCAAAAAAGCAATATGCAGCAATTGCACTCAACGCATTTGCGATGAAATTATTGAACGAACGATGCCGAGAGTGTTCTATCTGTGCAATATTCTTCAGTTCATCATTAACAGTTTCTATGAGTGCACGCTTTCTTAAACATATCTTGTCTGCAATGTTCATAAGCGAGTTCTTCATATTATTTTTGACTTTTGTAAACAGTTGGATTCCATCAATAAACAAATTTTCAAAAAGCGTCTTGCCAATATAGCCTTTATCCCCGAAAAGTTTTCCTTTTATGTTTTTCAATAGCACACCCTCTTTCAGTGGTTCTCTATCATCAACGCTAGCTGTCGTGAAAACGAAATTGAGGATTTCGCCTTTGTCATTGATTATCAGGTGTAGCTTGAACCCAAAGAACCAACCCATAGAGCATTTGCCACGGCTTGCAAGTCCTTCAAAGGTTTTGTGGATGAGAATACGTTGGTTGCGGCATACACGCAGAGGAGTGCTATCCACAAAACTTATTCCCGTACACTCTCCAAACAATACTTGTTTTATAAAAGCTGTCATCTGCAACAGTATCTCCTTTTCAAGTTCAACAAAACGGTTATAAGAGACTGTTCTTGGAAACAAGTGCTTACAATGCTTGCAGATGTAGTGCAGATAATAATGCTTGAAACAGCGGAATCCGCCCGAGTGGAAATGTATGAGTATAACAATAATCTCTGCATCGCTCATACGATTGGGCTTACGGCGGTGTCTTTTGCCATCTTGCAGAGCTTCTAACATTGATTTTTCTTGCTGCGCATCAAAAAACTTGCAGAATTCATCTGCCAAATAGAAAATTTCAGTAACTTTATCCTCGGAGAACATAGCGGTAATGAGTTGTAAATCTTTTGATTGGACACCTAAAGCTACAACAATTATCGCTATTCTCCTAATTTTCAACGAGTTAATTTTGATAAAAATCAAAATTCTTATATCGAACTCACGTTAAGTTAAAATAAACAATCGGTGGGATAAACTGATAAAAAGTTTATCCCACCGATTGTTTTATGCTTATAGAGAGTATAATCTCAATAGCGTCTCCTCAACGTCTGATAGCGGTGGAAGATGCCCCTCGAGAGAATCGTAGATAAGATGATTCTCGTACCCCTTATAAGGGTCGGACAGATGGTAGCCACATTTTGCAAAATGAAAGGCCTCGACAACAAGCCGGCTGCGATGCGCGCCTCCGTCGCAATGCACAAGGACACGCCCGTCGGATTGCTCGTAGCGGCGCAGCACCGCAACAGCCTCAAGAATATTGCTCCAACCAATGTCATCAACCTCCTCGTCGAGCGGGAGATGATAATATTCAATGCCTTTCTGCAATATAGCCTCGACAACAGCCTCGCGCCTCTTTTGCGACACATTGAGCACGGCAACAATATCGGGTGTGAATATCCATTTATTGGCAACGTCGCACACATTGGGATAGGGGCGCACGGTGATTTTCGCAAATGTATAATGCTTCATTCTGCGGATGTTCAAAGGGGAGAAAAAGCCCTACTCTTTTGGGAATGTGCGTGCCGTAATGTGGAAGCAGGCTTGCTTTTTCTCGTGCTTGATATAGCAACAACCCTGTACTTTAAGGTCGCGCAGTACCTCGGCAAGGACATCTTTGTAGACGCCCGATTTTGGAATCTCCTCGCCATACTCCGTGAAGAAACGCTTGTAGGTAATGTCGATGGTTGTTCCGAAACAGTGAGCCGAGTTTTTCGATGAGTTTATATTGTTGCGTCCCAAACGTTTAACGTCGCTTTGTGTGCGCAATACAGAGGTTACGATGATTTTATGCGGGGGCAGATGTTTCATCACCAAAGAATCCTGAAAATTCTCGCCGATGCGTTTAAGGAGCGCCGCAGCCTCGGGCACAAGGAAGGGTATCGAGTGTGTGAGTTCATCGACTATATAGGCGCTTGAATCGTTAATTTCGATGAGCTCACGCGTGGCCTTGTGCACCGACTCGCGATTTTCGAGGGGGCCGATGCCTATCTTGCTGGCGGCGGCAAGATGTGTGTCGTTAAGGTCGTTGAAATATTTTCTTATATTTGCACCGCGCACCCTGTGCTTGACCTCGGGGCGCTGTACACGCGGCACGTAGGAAAAAGCGTATGGTGGGCGTTCTTCGAGCACCTCGGACGTATTCTCGAGCTCGCCATCGCAACTGCGTAGGGCAAAAAACAGGAGCAACACAAGAGCAATGGCGGCAAGCGCACCCCACAGCCATTTTCCGTCTATGCTGCCCACACGCGGCAGAGGAAGGCATTTTATCAGCCTCAGAGTATCGCGGAAAAGTCGTTGCAGGGCTATCCACAGTAGTTTAAAATCGTCTTTTAGGTCGCGCAGCGCATCGTCCTTATTATCGTCAATGTTACTCATTTTTTTTGATTTTTCTTTTTTTATTGTAAATATACAAAAGACGTATGACGCGCGCCAAAAGAAAAAAGCGCAACTGTTTTATCGTTCGTCCCTGTTTTTTTCGCAGTGCGAAGATAGCAAAAAAAATTGACATATTAAAACTTTTTGCAAGGCAAAAAAAATATGCCTGCAAGAACAAAAACACATCTATCTTTGCAGCGTGTTTAATGCCTTTCACCGATATTCGGAATATTTTTCAATAAACGACCCTGTCGAGAATACCCGTGAGCGCGGCAATTGCAATTCCGTAGTTTGTGATGGGGACATTCTGAGCCTTGGCCTGACGCACGCGCAAGAGCACGTGTCGGCGGGTGAACATACAGGCACCGCAATGTATTATTATGTCGTACGAGGAGAGGTCGTCGGGAAAGTCGTTACCCGAGACAATGTCAATCTTCAGAGCCTCGCCCAAACGTTTGCGCAGCAGCCGAGGCAGCTTAACACGTCCAATATCTTCGTTCTGCGGAATGTGCGAGCAGGCCTCGGCTATGAGGATTTTTGCATCGGAGGGCAGATTGATTAGAATATCGGCGGCGGCACGGAATGTCTCAATGTCGCCTTTGTGGCGCGCCATAAGTACCGAGAATGAGGTGAGACGTGTCGCAGGCGGGGTGAGCGTATGCACCTGCGCAAATATTTGCGAGTCGGTTATTATGAGCGTCGGGGGTGTTTGCAGCTGTGCAAGCATCTGCGGCAGCTCCTCGGGGGCGCAGCAGAGTGCAAGGCAATGTTTGTCCAAAAGATTGCGCAGCGTCTGCACCTGCGGCTGTATCAGTCGTCCCTTGGGTGCCTGAGCATCTTGTGGCATCACAAGCACTACTGTGTCGCCGGCCTTGACGAGCGAGTGGGTAATATCCTCGACATTATCGTCGAGTTTGTAAATTTGTGCCACACGCTCGAGCAGCGTCTCGATGCCTCTTCCCTCGCGCGAGGATACGGGCAGCACCTCTGCGCCCAAAATCTTACCCCACGAGGCTGCGAGGGCGTCGTCGCAGCTGTCGCATTTTCCCAAAAGGAATATCACGGGAATTCCCGATTTTTCAAATTTCTTTTTCCAGCGCAACTCGCGGGCAGCGTCGTCGCAGCTTCCTGTGAGCAGCATTATGGCAAGGTCGATACGGCGGGCAGCTGCCTCGGTACGCTCTATACGCAGCATCCCAAGCTCGCCTGTATCGTCGTATCCTGCTGTGTCACCAATGACGGCTGCGCCCACCCCCGGAAGCTCGATATTCTTCCACACGGTGTCGGTTGTTGTTCCTGCATAATCGCTCACTATCGAGACGTCCTGCCCTGCGATTGCATTTACGAGGCTCGATTTTCCGGCGTTGCGACGGCCGAAGATTGCTATATGATAGCGCTGCGAACGGGGAATATTGCTCATAGCATCTTATTTTTAGAATCGAAAATCACGCTCGCCATTCTCAATTGCGTCGAGGTATTTCGACGCTGTTGCGCGCGCACGCTCGTTGGGAATATCGCCCAACAGACGCTTTATCATCGTCTGACACTTTTCGCGCACAGCCGGCGAGGCGTAGTCGTGCATATACTCTTTGAGGGTCAGCAGGGCGTTGGGCAGACAGCAGTTGGCTATTTGTCCGCTCTTGAGCAGCGACATAAAGCGGTCGCCGGTGCGTCCCTCGCGGTAGCAAGCTGTGCAGAAGGAGGGGATGTGGTCGAGGTCGAGCAGCCAACCAACCACCTCGTCGAGCGAGCGGTGGTCGGCAACGTCGAATTGTGCCGAATTTTCCTCGGCGCTCTCCTCGTGCACGTACCCGCCGACGCTTGTGCGCGAGCCGCCGCTTATCTGCGTAATTCCAATATCGAGCAACTGAGCACGGCATTTTTCACTCTCGCGCGTCGATATTATCATTCCCGTGTAGGGCACGGCTATGCGGGTTATTGCCACAATTCGGAAGAATATATCATCGGGCACTGCATTTTTAAAATCGGCAGTGTCAATATCATCGGCCATACACAGACGAGGCACGCTTATCGTGTGAGGGCCCACGCCGTAGGTTGCCTCGAGATGCTCGGCGTGCATAAGAAGACCCACAAAATCGTAACGATAGGTCTCGAGGCCGAAGAGCACGCCGATGCCTACGTCGTCTATTCCACCCTGCATTGCGCGATCCATTGCCTCGGTGTGATAGGCATAGTCGCTCTTGGGGCCCGTGGGGTGCAGTGCCTCGTAGTTTGCCTTATTATATGTCTCTTGGAACAGAATATAGGTGCCGATGCCTGCGTCGCGCAGACGACGGTAATTCTCGACCGTGGTTGCCGCTATATTTACGTTCACGCGGCGTATGGCACCGTTCTTGTGTTTTATGCCGTAGATTGTCTTTATGCTCTCGAGAATATACTCGATGGGATTCTGAAGCGGGTGCTCGCCAGCCTCGAGGGCCAATCGTTTGTGTCCCATATTTTGCAGGGCAATTACCTCGTCGCGTATCTCCTCTTGCGAGAGTTTCTTGCGGCGTATCGTCTTATTCTTTGCGTGATAGGGGCAATAGACGCAACCGTTGACACAGTAGTTCGAGAGGTACAGCGGTGCGAACATCACAATTCTGTTGCCATAGAAACGGTGCTTAATTTCGCGTGCAAGGGCGAACATCTCTTCTATAAGGTCGCTTTGGCTGCACTCGAGAAGCACTGCCGCCTCGCGGTGGTCGATGCCTTTGCACTCTCGCGCCTTGTCGAGTATGGATTTTATAAGTTCGCGGTTATCTTTGTTCTGTGCAGCATATTGCATTGTTTCGCGTATCTCGCTGTCGCATATAAATTCTTGAGCGTTTGTCGATTTTACGTTGTACATATTTTCTTTTGTTGTTTCTGTGTTACTCTTTTTTTTATTTATAGTCGCCACGGGAAAAATCAATGTGATAGCCAATGGCGGCGAGACGTCTGCCGAGCGTGTCGAGTTCTTGTGCCGACTCGCTGCCACTGCTTTTTTTTCCGTCGTATATACTGTATTTGCTTCGCACATCCCGGGGCGAAAGATTGGGCATCACCACATTGGCACCGGCGAGAATTGCCCTCTCGCGCCCTCTCTCGTCTATCGTTGCAAGAGCCGTCGTTGCCGGGATAAGAGCCTTGGGGAAGCGCAACCGCAACAAAGATACAATAAGAATTGTAAAATCGACCTCTCCCGCAGGGAAATGTTCAAACGGAGTGTTTTTTGCGGGAATAAAAGGCCCTACTCCTATCATCTGCGGCTGCAACTCGTCGAGAAACAGAAAATCATCAATTATATGCTCTATTGTCTGATGGGGGGAGCCTATCATCATTCCACTACCCGTTTGAAAGCCAAGCTCTTTGAGCACTGCGAGGCACTCGCGGCGGCTGCGGGCACTCATCTTTGGGGGGTGCAGCAGAGCATAATGCTCATCGTTGCGCGTCTCGTGCCTGAGAAGATAGCGGTCGGCCCCTGCACGACGCATTGCACGGTAGGCCTCGGGGCTGCGCTCGCCCACTGACAGCGTTACAGCCTTGTCGGGGTAACGCTCTTTTATCGAGCAGACAACGTCGACAATCCAAGCATCATCCTGTTTGACATCCTCGCCGCCCTGCAACACAAAAGTATTAAAGCCCAACGTATCTCCCACGCTGCAGCACTCGAGAATCGCCTCCTTGCTCAGACGGTAGCGCTCGGCTGCGCGGTTGCTGCATCTAAGGCCGCAATAATTGCAATTATTTCGGCAATAAGAGCTTATCTCTATAAGGCCGCGAATAAAAATTCCGCGACCAAAATTCTCCTCGGCCACACGAGCCGCCGCACGCCTCAAAAGCTCGACAGCCTCGGCATCATCGCCCGTCGAGAGCAACTCACGCCACTCGGAGCGCTCCATAGTTGCCCCCGAGACGAGTTTCTCTATTATATTGTGTAAATTTTCCAAAATCAGATTGTGCCGGGAGCATTACCCCTCCCGCCTTGCAAAAATACAAACAAACGAGCGAGAAATATGAAGTTTACTTCAATATTTTTCACAGCGAGTGCAGAAAATTTTAGAGCCCAAGCTCAAAAGCTTAAGGCAGAAAACAAAAAAAAGAGACAAAATAAGGAGATAATCGGACGTTGCCACACTCCATTTTCAGAGACACAGAAGGCCGCAAGACAGAACATAAATCATAAACTTATAAAAATAAGACGTCATTTAATATATTTTAAACTTTTTTCATTATCTTTGCACTTACGCAAATGACAAGACGCCACAATTGTGTAAAACAAAGAATAACCGATAAGAACCAAACAATAAATAAGACTATGGCATACAACAACAATGTAATGTTTGTTAGATACCAACTTCTTGCAAGATTGGTAAAAATGTGGAGGAAAGATGAGCTTCTGGGCAACATCGACAAAATGCTTATGGAGATGTACCCCCGCAAGCGCAGTCCCAAAGGCCGTTGCTGCATCTACAAAGAGCGCGCAGTAATGAAATACAAGACAATGGCAATGCTGGGCTTTGATATGAGCGACGAGGTTGACGAAGGCGAGCGTCTCAGCAGCTACGTACAGCGTATGCTCGACCGTGATATGCCCGACACCGAACGCGGCATCCTCAGCGTAATGGACGAAGCCTGCTCGTCGTGCGTAAAAATCAACTACGAGATTACCCACCTGTGCCGCGGATGCGTAGCACGTCCCTGCTACACCAACTGCCCCAAAGACGCCATCACTTACGACCGCGAGGGCAAGGCTCACATCGACCACGAGAAATGTATAAGCTGCGGAAAGTGCCATCAAGCCTGTCCCTACCACGCAATTGTATATATGCCCGTTCCTTGCGAAGAGGCCTGCCCCGTAAAGGCAATCTCTAAAGACGAGTATGGCATTGAGCACATCGACCCCGACAAGTGCATCTACTGCGGTAAGTGTCTGAACGCTTGTCCCTTTGGAGCAATCTTCGACCAATGTACCGTGTTCGACGTACTAAAGCGCATAAAAGCCGGCAAGAAGGTTATTGCAATGGTTGCCCCCGCCGTGCTTGCACAATTCGGAAAGCCCATCGAGCAGGTTTATGGCGCATTCAAGGCTCTTGGATTCAGCGACGTAATTGAGGTGGCCGTTGGTGCCGAAGAGACAACCCGTCGCGAGTCGGCCGAGTTTGTCGAGCGTATGGAAGAGGGCGAGCCCTTTATGACGACAAGCTGCTGCCCCGCATACGTGAACCTTGCACGCAAGCACATCCCCGACCTTGTAAAATACGTATCGACCACCGCATCGCCTATGGTATATACCTCGCAGTACGCACGCGAGAAGCACCCCGACGGCATAAACGTATTTATCGCCCCCTGCGCATCCAAAAAAGCCGAGTGCCGCGAGTACGACACGGTTGACTTTGTACTCACCTTCCGCGAGGTAGAGGCCGTGCTCGAAGGAATGGAGATAAACATCGACGATTGCCAGCCCTACACACCCGACGAGACAGCCGGCAAGGACGCTCACGGATTCGCAAAGACAGGCGGTGTATTCACAGCCGTACAGAATCATTTGGACGCAAAAGACCTTCAGGGCCTTGTAATTGCCGACCTCAACAAAAAGAACATTGCCCTTTTGAAAGCATACGCTAAGACAGGAAAATGTCCCGGCAAGATGGTCGAGGTTATGTCGTGTCCCGGCGGCTGCATAACAGGCCCCTGCGCCTGCTCCGAGAATGGCGAGGCCAACCGCCGCTTCGACGCCGAGATTAAGAAGAAATAACAGCGACACAGAACAACAATTACAATAAATAGGATGCGCCACAAATAAGCGCATCCTATTATATTTAATAAGGAACAACAAACGTCAGCTAACGACGAAGAATCCTCCCCCCCAAAAAAACATCTGCCGACAAAAACCGGACAGCCACAAAAAACAGAAAAGATTCCACAAAAATTCCACCCACACAAGAATACAATTATAATGCCTTAAACAGCCACTTATATTTGGTCGAGAAAAATTATTTGACTATCTTCGCACAAATAAACCAATTCTCAAAAAGTCTCGGACACAGAGCACACACTTTAAATGATTGAACGACACATAATTCTCGAAGGCATAGACCCCGCATCGTTCTACGGGGCCAATAACGTACATCTTCAGATGCTGAAAAAACTGCATCCGAAATTGCGCATCGTAGCGCGCGACAACATAATAAAAGTAATGGGCGACGACGAAGAGATTGAGCGTTTCAACAAAGTTGTCGGGTTGCTGAGCGAGCATTGCACAAAATACAACAGCATAAACGAAGAGGCCATCATAGACGCCGTTAACGGCAAGCGCACCGACAAAGGCACCGACAGCAACGTAATTGTGTATAACGTAAACGGGCGGCCAATATACCCCAGAAGCGAGAATCAGTGTCGTCTGGTAAAGGAATTTTCAACAAATGATATGCTCTTTGCAGTGGGCCCGGCAGGCTCGGGAAAGACCTACACGGCAATTGCTCTTGCCGTGCGAGCACTAAAGAACCGCGAAGTAAGAAAAATCATACTGAGCCGTCCCGCCGTCGAAGCAGGCGAGAAACTCGGCTTTCTGCCCGGAGATATGCGCGACAAGATAGACCCCTATCTGCAACCCCTCTACGACGCCCTCGAGGATATGATTCCTATGGCCAAGCTCAAAGAATATATGGACGCAAACGTCATACAGATAGCACCGCTGGCCTTTATGCGCGGACGCACACTGAACGACGCAATAGTAATCCTTGACGAGGCGCAGAACACTACCCCCCAGCAGATAAAAATGTTCCTCACCCGAATGGGCAGCAACACAAAAATGATAATAACGGGCGACCTTACACAGATTGACCTTCCGCAGCGTCAGGCATCGGGACTTATTCAGGCACTGCACATCCTAAAAGAGGTTCCGGGAATAGCCTTTATCACCCTAAACAAAAAAGACATTGTCCGCCACAAATTGGTAACAAGAATAGTCGAAGCCTACGACGCCTACGACAAAGAAAAAAAAGAAAAAGAGGATAATAACAACTAAAAAAATATACAACAATGGCAAAAGCATTAACAAACACCGAGTTTAAATTCGAGAAGCAAAAAAGCGTTTATCACGGCAAAGTGCGCGACGTTTACGACATTGACGACGACAAGCTGGTTATGGTTGCAACCGACCGCATTTCGGCATTCGACGTCGTACTGCCCAAAGGCATTCCCTTTAAAGGACAGGTACTGAACCAGATAGCTGCCACATTCCTTGATGCGACAGCCGACATTGTTCCCAACTGGAAGCTGGCCACCCCCGACCCAATGGTAACAGTAGGCCTTAAGTGCGAGGGCTTCCGCGTCGAAATGATTATCCGCGGTTATCTCACAGGCAGCGCTTGGCGCGAGTATAAGAACGGTTGCCGCAACCTGTGCGGAGTAACGCTGCCCGAGGGTATGCGCGAGAATGAGAAATTCCCCACCCCCATTATCACCCCCACAACAAAAGCCGATGCCGGACACGACGAAAACATCTCGAAAGAGGAGATTATCGCACAAGGCATCGTAAGCCGCGAGGACTACGAGCAGCTCGAGAAATACACCTACGCACTCTTCGAACGCGGCAGCAAGATGGCAGCCGAGAAGGGCCTCATCCTCGTTGACACAAAATATGAATTTGGCAAGAGAGACGGCAAAATATACCTAATAGACGAGATTCACACGCCCGACTCCTCGCGCTATTTCTACGCCGAGGGCTACAACGAAAAATTCGAGAAAGGCGAGCCTCAGAAACAGCTGTCAAAGGAATTTGTGCGTCAGTGGCTCATCGAAAATGGATTTATGGGACGCGATGGTGAGCAGGTACCCAATATGAGCGACGAGTACGTAAACAGCGTATCCGAGCGTTACATCGAGCTCTACGAACACATTGTGGGACAGCCCTTTGTAAAGGCCGATACCGAGAATTTGCACGAGCGTATCGAGAAAAACATCGCAGCCTATTTAGGCTAAGAAAAAGCCAATAGCCGCAAGCCAATGAAAAGAGAATTTGGAATAATAGGCTACCCCCTGCATCAATCGGCCTCACCTGCATTCTTCAACAAGAAGTTTGCAGATGAGGGCATTGACGCCTGCTATCTGCCATTCGAGATTGCCGACATTAACGAGCTTCCGAGGATTCTTGACGAGCACAAAGAGTTGTGCGGATTCAACGTAACAATCCCCTACAAGCTCGAGGTAATGCGATTCCTCGAGGCAATGAGCGACGAGGCAAAAGGTATTATGGCTGTGAATGTAGTAAAAATAACCCGCGACAAAGAGGGGCAGGCGCATCTTACGGGATACAACAGCGACGTCATTGGCTTTACACGCTCGCTCGAGCCTCTGACAAAGGGCCGCCACACAAAGGCTCTTATTTTGGGCACGGGAGGCGTCTCGAAAGCCGTAGCCTACTCGCTACACTCGCTGGGCATCGACTATATCCTTGTGTCGCGCACACGAGGCAACGACACAATAGCCTACGGCGACCTCACCCCCGAGATTATGCACACGCACACTCTTGTAGTCAATTGCACCCCATTGGGGATGGTGGGCCACGGGGTAGATAAATGCCCCGATATTCCATACGAGCTCTTAACCGACAGACACCTTCTGTACGACGTTGTCTATAACCCCGAAGAGACACTTTTTCTGCAAAAAGGAGCAGCGCACGGAGCAGCCACAAAAAGCGGATACGAAATGTGGTATCTGCAAGCGCTTGCATCGTGGGAAATTTGGAACAGTTAAGAATATGTTTTAAATTTTATTAAACAAGTTAATTCGTTATTGCTAAGACTTTTTTTCGGCTTCTTTGAGACTCTTTTCGGCATCTATCCATTTTGGGAATTTGAAAATAGCTCGCTATTCCCTGCATCCCCAAAATGAATATCTGCTCAAAAATAGTCCTCAAATAATCTCGAAATAAAATTAAAACAGAT
>JAZSIU010000009.1:0-15588 GCA_045533955.1 Bacteroidaceae bacterium | reverse complement strand
GCACCGTTACTGACAGAAAAATAAAGAAAACACAATACAAATTAAACGAAAGACCAAGAGAAAAACTGAACTTTTCAACACCAAAGGAGTGCTTTTACAAATTTATTTCGTAAAGTTGCACTTGCTGGTTGACTCTGCGATGCGAATATTTTATGCATTCGCTTTGAAAAATATCGAAGTAAACTTCGTATTTCTCGCTCGTTTTTTGTATATTTGCACGTTTACTGTCTATTGAGCAGTGAACGTGCATCTTTTTTTAAGTTAGGGGCTGTTTGTAAAAGGTCGTGGGGCTATGAAATTCAAGGGTCGTGGGACTATGAGGCTTTTTATTTAGCAACCGATGCTTGCAGGGGATGCAGTTTTTATGCAGGAGAATAATTAAAAGTAATAATATTAACAATTTAATCTATTTTAATTTATGTTTGAAGGACAACCAAAAGGATTGTTTGCTCTTGCACTAGCCAACACAGGTGAGCGTTTCGGCTACTACACAATGTTGGCTGTATTTGTACTTTTTATGCAGGAGAATTTCGGTATGAATGCCGATGAGGCCGGTAGTTACTATGGCAATTTCTTAATGTTGGTTTATGGAATGCCGCTTGTCGGTGGTATTCTTGCCGATAAATTTGGTTATGGTAAGATGGTTACCATTGGTGTTGTAATTATGTTCTTGGGTTATGTGCTGCTTGCTGTACCTCTTGGCGCTGACTCGGTTGCTAAATGGGCTGTTATTGGCGCGTTGGGACTAATCTCTGTGGGTACGGGACTTTTTAAAGGTAATTTGCAGGTAATGGTTGGTAATCTTTATGACGATCCCAGATATGCAAATAAGCGCGACTCGGCTTTCTCGCTTTTCTATATGGCAATCAATATTGGTGCGCTTTTTGCCCCCACTGCTGCTGTTAAGATTATGGAGTATGCACAGGGTACTCTTGGTTATAGTGTGGCCGATTCCTATCACTTTGCATTTGCTGTGGCTTGTGCATCACTTATTCTTTCAATAGTAATTTACTTTGTTTTCCGTCCTACATTTAAACACGTTGAGGGTGGTAAGAAGAAGGCTGATGCAGCGGCTGCCCCTGTTGAGGAGCTTACTCCCGCCGAGACTAATGCGCGTATCGTTGCTCTGTGCCTTGTGTTTGCTGTGGTGATTTTCTTCTGGATGGCTTTCCACCAGAATGGTCTGACGCTTACACTGTTTGCCAATGAGTTTACAGCAAAGAGTGCTACCGGTGTACAGGGTATGATGTTCGATGTGCTTAATCTGGTTGCTATTATCGTTATTGTTTATGCTGCTTTCTCTATTTTCCAGAGTAAAACTTCGAAGGCAAAGGCAATTTCGGGTCTTGTAGTGCTTTTTGCACTAGCTTTCTTGGGTTATCAGTATGTAAGTACAAGTTCGGAGGTTGTATCGGTTAGCGCGCCCATCTTCCAGCAGTTTAATCCCTTCTACGTGGTTGCTCTTACTCCCGTTAGTATGGCTATCTTCGGCGCGTTGGCTGCAAAGGGTAAAGAGCCTTCGGCTCCCCGTAAGATTGCATACGGTATGTTGGTTGCTGCTGTCGGATTTGTTGTGATGGCTGTTGGTTCTATGGGATTGCTTACTCCCGATGAGCAGGCTGCTGCCGGCGATGCTGCCACTTTTGTATCGCCTTATTGGCTCATCAGCACCTATCTTGTGCTGACTTTTGCCGAGTTGCTACTCTCGCCTATGGGTATCTCATTTGTAAGTAAGGTGGCTCCTCCCAAACTCAAAGGTTTGATGATGGGTGGTTGGTTCGTGGCTACTGCTCTTGGCAATAAACTTACCGAGGTTGGTTCGGCTTTCTGGGGTGAGTTGCCGCTGGTAACCGTGTGGAGCATCTTTATTGTGCTCTGTATCGTCTCGGCAATCTTTATGTTTGTAATGATGAAACGCCTCGAGAAGGTTGCATAATTATAAAGTAAGATTTTTATCTATCGGAGCTCTGCCTTATAAGGTGGAGCTCCTTTTTTATTTCGTGTTTCTATTTTTGTTTGGGTGTGTATAAAATATAATACTAAAAATTTGCTATCTTTTTTATTTTGTTTAAATTTGTATGTTTTAATATGCAGAGTAGGCCGCGCAGGTTGCGAGAGTATTGCTCGTTTGTGCTGCTTTAAGGCCTGATATTCTGTATATTGTCCCGTAAAAAGAGACCGATGGTTTACGTATCATTGCCCGATGAGAGACAACGCAGGCTTCCATTCTATCTTGCAATGGAGGAATATATCGCACGCACTCTGCCTGCGAACGACTATTTCTTTATGTGGCAGGTGAGGCCAACGGTGATTTTCGGGCGCAATCAGTTGATAGAGGCCGAGGTGGATACGGCTTATTGTCGCGCAAATGGTATTGAGATGTATCGCCGCAAGAGTGGTGGCGGCTGTGTGTATGCCGATTTTAGCAATATAATGTTCTCTTACGTAACCCCTGAGGCGAATGTGAATTTCACGTTTAACAGGTATATGCTGATGGTGGAGCACGTGCTTCGGAAATTGGGGCTCGACGCGCGTACAACGGGGCGCAACGATATTCTCATTGACGGGAAAAAGGTCTCGGGCAATGCTTTTTATCATCTTCCGGCTCGCAGTATAGTGCACGGGACAATGCTCTACGATACCGACCTCGAGAGGATGGCACGCTCGACAACGCCATCGGACGAAAAACTCAAGAGCAAAGGGGTGCAGTCGGTCAGACAGCACGTTACAACGCTTAATAAATATCTCTCAATCTCAATCGACGAGTTTAAGACCTTTGTGAGGAAGAATCTGTGTACCGATGAAATGATGCTCGACGAGGCAGATGTAAGACGGATTGAGGGCATCGAGAGCGAATATCTTACCGAGGAGTTTATCTATGGTCGCAACCCCGCCTATACGCTTGTGCGCCGCACGCGCATCGAGGGAGTAGGCGAGTTTGAGGTACGCCTCGAGGTAAAGAACGGCACGGTGCGCAGGGGCAATATATTGGGCGACTTTTTCCTTGTGGGCGACCTTGACGCGGGGTTGTTGGCACGTCTCAGAGGGGTGCCCTTCGAGCGCGAGGCTATCGAGGCGGCGCTCCGGGACGTCGAACCATCGACCATAATAATGAATATGACAAAAGAACAATTAAATGAACTAATAATAAAACTTTTCTGAACTATGGAGAATAAAAGAACCTGTCTTTACGACAAACACGTGGCGCTTGGTGCGCTCATCAGCCCCTTCGGCGGCTTTGATATGCCCATTCAGTATAGCAATATTGTCGAGGAGCATAATGCCGTGCGCGAGGCGTGTGGTATTTTCGACGTTTCACATATGGGTGAGGTGCTTGTTACAGGCCCCCAGAGCGAAGCATTTGTAAACTATATTTTTACAAATGATATTGCCGGCGCTCCCGACGGTAAGATTTTCTATGGAATGATGCTGCACCCCACAGGTGGTGTTGTTGACGACCTTCTTGTCTATAAGATGGCCGACAAGAAATTCTTTCTTGTGATAAACGCAGGTAATATTGACAAGGATGTTGCGTGGATTATGGAGCAGGCACAGAAATTCGACGTAACTGTCGAGCATCAAAGTGCTTATTACGGCGAGGTGGCCGTTCAGGGCCCAAACACCGAGGCCATCGTCGAGAGAGTGCTTGGAATCCCCTGCGCCGAGATGGTATTCTACACCTGCAAAGAGGTTGAGTATAACGGCGAGACAATAATCATAAGCCGCACGGGCTACACGGGCGAGGATGGATTCGAACTTTACGGCTCGCACGCCTTTACAAACGAGGTGTGGGACAAACTCCTTGCAAGCGGCGAGGTTAAGCCTTGTGGCCTTGGCTGCCGCGACACACTGCGCTTCGAGGTGGGACTGCCACTTTACGGCGACGAGCTCACCGATGAGATTACTCCGCTTGAGGCAGGCTTGGGAATATTTGTCAAGATGGATAAGGGCGACTTTATTGGTCGCGAGGCCATCGCGGCACAGAAAGCCGAGGGCTTGAAACGTAAGATTGTAGGCATCGAGCTTAAGGACAAGGCAATTCCCCGCCACGGCTACGACGTTGAAGTTGATGGCAAGGTAATTGGTCAGGTAACAACAGGTTACAATTCAATATCGACAGGAAAGAGTGTTTGTATGGCACTCATTGATGCCGAGTATGGCAAGCTGGGTACAGAGGTAGCGGTACGCATACGCAAGCGTGTCTTCCCCGGCGTTGTAACAAAAAAGCGTTTCTACGAGAAGAACTATAAGAAATAAAAAATCCAATACTAATAATTTAAAAAGTAAAAAACTATGAGCAAGATTGTAGAAGGTCTCTATTATGCAGAGTCGCACGAGTATGTAAAAATTGAGGGTGAGTATGGTTACGTAGGTATCACCGATTATGCACAGCACGAGCTTGGCAACGTGGTATATGTTGATATGCCCGACGTTGACGACGAGGTTGAGGCAGGTTCGGACTTTGGTGCTGTTGAGAGCGTTAAGGCTGCCAGCGACCTTATTTCCCCCGTAAGTGGTACTGTGGTTGAGGTTAACGAGGCGCTGAACGACCAGCCCGAGCTTGTTAACGCCGACCCGTATGCCAATTGGATTATCAAGGTGCAGCTCTCTGACGCCTCTGAGGTAGAGAAACTTATGGATGCAGCTGCTTACAAAGCAGCCATCGGCGAGTAAAAAAAGGAAAACTAAAGGCGATATTTCCGAAAAGGCAGATAATGTCGTTTCGGAGTATCGCCCTTTTGCAAACAACAATTAAAGAACAACAGAATGAAATATTTCCCCCATACGCAGGAAGATATTGAGCAGATGTTGCAGGTAGCCGGACTAAAGTCGATGGACGACCTTTACGGCGAAATCCCCGGGCAACTGCTGTTCAATCGCGAATTCGACCTACCCGAGGCAATGTCCGAGGTCGAGATACGCAAATTCATCGAGGCGCTTGGTAAAAAGAACTCTCAGCTTGCCTGTTTCGCAGGCGCCGGCGTCGAGGACCACTACAGCCCCTCGATAATCAGCCCCATTATTTCGCGCGGCGAGTTTCTGACAGCCTACACCCCCTATCAGCCCGAAATTTCGCAGGGTACCTTGCAGTATATATTCGAGTATCAATCAATGATTTGCGAGTTGACGGGAATGGACGTTACAAACGCCTCGATGTATGACGGTTGCACCGCAACAGCCGAGGCTATGATGATGGCCGTTGCTGCCGCAAAGAAACGCAACAAGGTGCTTATGTCGGCCACCGTTAATCCCAAAGTAAAAAGAGTGGTCGAGACATACGCGCAGTACAACGGTGCCGTAATTGAAATTGTTGCCGAAAAGGATGGCGTTACCGACCTTGCCGACCTCGAGACAAAGCTCGCAGGCGACGACGTTGCGGGAGTAATTCTTGCACAGCCCAATTTCTACGGAATAATCGAGGACTACGCGGGTGTTGCCGAAATGTGCCACGCAAAAAAGGCACTTATGATAATGAATGCCAACCCCTCGGCACTTGCAGTGCTTAAGACGCCCGCCGAGTGGGGCGCCGACATTGCTTGCGGCGACGGTCAGACGCTGGGTATTCCTATGAACTACGGCGGCCCTTACGTGGGCTATCTTGCTTGTACAAATGCACTTGTGCGCAAGCTCCCCGGACGCATCGTAGGTGCAACAACCGATGTTGACGGCAAGCGCGCCTTTGTGCTCACGCTTCAGGCACGCGAGCAGCACATACGCCGCGAAAAGGCCAATAGCAATATCTGCTCGAACCAATCGCTTATGGCTCTTTACGTTACCATCTATATGTCGCTTATGGGACACAAGGGTCTGAAAGAGGTTAACAAACTATCGTATGCAGGCGCGCACTATCTGGCCGAGCAGTTGGTGGCAACCGGAAAATGCTCGATGGCATTCGATAAGCCCTTCCTTAACGAGTTTGCTGTAAAGACAACCGTTTGTCCCAAGACAATTCAAGCTGCACTGCTCGAGAAAGGTATTTTGGGCGGCGTGCGCATAGCAGATGACACACTGCTCATCTGCGTAACCGAGCAACGCACAAAAGAGGAGATGGATTTATTCATCGAAACAGTAAAAAATCTTTAAAATAGGGAGGATATTCTATGATACGCAATTATGATAAATTGATTTTTGAGCTCTCGAAAGAGGGTCGTGTGGGATATTCCCTTCCCAAAAAACAGGTAGAGGGCGGATGTATGTGTAGCGGTATTCCCGAGAATCTGCGTCGAGAGAGTGCCCCTCTGCTTCCCGAGGTTACCGAGTTTGACGTAGTGCGCCACTACACCAATCTCTCGAACAAGAATTTTGGTGTCGATACAGGATTTTATCCTCTTGGCAGCTGTACAATGAAATATAATCCCCGCATAAACGAGGAGATGGCAGCGCATCCCGCATTTACACAACTGCACCCCTCGATGCCCGAGGAGTGTGCGCAGGGTGCTCTCGAGGTGTATTATAACCTTGCAGCCTCGCTCTCCGAGGTGAGCGGCCTTGCCGAGTTTACCCTGAACCCCTACGCCGGAGCACACGGCGAGCTCACAGGACTTATGATTATGCGTCAGTATCACATACAGCGCGGCGACCTCAAGCGTACAAAGGTCATTGTCCCCGACAGTGCCCACGGAACAAACCCCGCCAGCGCCGCAGTTTGTGGCTTGCAGATTGTCGAGGTAAAATCAACCGCCAACGGCACCGTTGACGTCGAAGATTTAAAGCCTCTGCTCGACGATACAATTGCAGGAATTATGATGACTAACCCCAACACTCTTGGTATTTTCGAGACCGAAATTCCCGAAATTTCGCGCCTCGTGCACGAGTGCGGCGGATTGCTCTACTACGATGGAGCCAACCTGAACGCAGTGCTCGGAAAATGCCGTCCCGGAGATATGGGATTCGACATTATGCACATCAATCTGCATAAGACATTCTCCACTCCTCACGGTGGCGGAGGCCCCGGCGACGGCCCCGTGGGCGTGCGCGCAGGCCTTGAGCATCTGCTGCCCAACCCACAGGTGAAGAAGGACGAGAATGGCCGATTCTATTTGCAATGCGACGAAAAGTCGGCCGGATACGTGTCGAATTTCCTCGGTAACTTTGGCGTTATTATGCGTGCTTATACATATATCCTCACCCTCGGACGCGAGAATGTGAAGATGGTGGGCCCGCTTGCGGTGCTCAATGCCAACTACGTCAAGGAGTCGCTCAAGGGCGAATATTACCTGCCCATCGAGGGTGTGTGCAAGCACGAATTTGTGTTTGACGGCCTTGCCGATAAATCGACAGGCGTTACCACGCTTGATATTGCAAAGCGTCTGCTCGACTATGGTTACCACGCTCCCACAATCTATTTCCCTCTGCTGTTCCATCAGAGTATTATGATTGAGCCCACAGAGACCGAGAGCAAGGAGACGCTCGACGAGTTTATTGCAGTGATGAAAAAGGTTGCTCAAGAGGCCATCGAGAATCCCGAGGTTGTGAAGAGCGCGCCTCACTCGACACCCGTGCGTCGTCTGGACGAGACAACGGCGGCACGCTTCCCAAAGACCACCTACAAGCAGTTGAAGGGATAAACAAATAACGCGGCGAGGCGTCCTTAATGATTGCTTGCCGGATGTTGAAGCTGACACAAAATTTCCCCCGAGGTTCACGTAACTTTGGGGGATTTTTTTGTATCACGATATTGAACCTATTGTTAATTAGTGTTAATTATGATAGTTTGACAACCTTATCGGTTAATTGTGATATTACATTTGCACAAAAACAATAAAACTAACAATTATGAAAGACTATTTTAATGACCTATCTTATTAGGTAATCCCTATAATATTTTCTATCCTTTATATAAGGAGTTTATGCAATTAAATGAATATGGCAATGATTTATAAAGTGTTAAAGAATAAGTTAGCTGTTTTTTTTGTTCTAATTTTCTGTTTTTGTTGTTTAATAAATATAAAACTGAATTTTAGTCCAATGGAAGGACGTAGTATTTGGGATTTGGTTATTGAATTTCATAATTACTTTTTGCAGACATTTTCATTAACGGAAAAAGATAAGTTAGATAAAGCATTAGCGGATTATTACAACAATTTGAAAGCGTCGGGGAAAGATAGTACAAAATTTGTAATTGATTTTGCCGAGATTGTGCCATTTGAATGGGATACTGTATGCTATTTTAGGTATAGTACAACATATGACCACTATCCGCAAGAACTTAAAGATTATGCTAAAGAACACAATATTCAACGAGACTGCGAGAGTTTACATTTTTTGAAGGGTAAAAATGTTGTTTATTCTGTTAATTTGGAATTGTATAGTGAAAAGGAGAGAGGGGTTCTTTTCTGTACCGATAAAAATATCATTAAGCGTGCTCGTGGCGATGCAAAATTTTACGTTAGGAAATTGGAGCAATTTTATATCGTAAAGGATATGACCGAGGAGTTTATCTATAATTGGAGATATATCGACGAACAGAGGCACGATGAGATACAAAAGAATTTAAGGGAGAGGAATAAAAGGAAGATAGATAAGAAACGGTAAAACAAACTTTTGTGGCTTTTATAATATGATATTTTTTATAAATTTAAACAGCATATAACAATCCCCTCAAAAAAAATGTTTTTTTTTGAGGGGATTATTGTCTCTTAATCGAGTGTGTGAAGAATCTCTTCGATTACGTGCGGAAAGTGCTTGTATTCAAGGGCGTGAACTTTTGTGGCTACGTCGTCGGGGGTGTCGCCGGGCAGCACGGGGCAGGTTGCCTGAAAGAATGTGGTGCCTTTGTCGTAGTCGCCGTCGATAAGGTGTATTGTGATGCCGCTCTCGGTGTCGCCGGCCTCGACAACGGCTTTGTGAACGCGGTCGCCGTACATTCCTTTTCCGCCGTGCTTGGGCAGCAGTGCGGGGTGTATGTTGACGATGCGCCCCGGGTAGGCTTCGATGAGCTTTTCGGGTACAAGCAGCAGAAAGCCTGCAAGGACTATAAAGTCGATGCTTCGGCTCTTGAGCTCGGCTATCAGTGTGTCGGCTGCCATAAACTCGGCTTTTGTTACGGTGAGTGCCTCGATGTTCAGTCTTTTGGCTCGCTCAAGGACGTAGGCCCTGGGGGTGTTGGCCACAATGAGTGATACTTGTGCGTAGTCGGAGCCTGCAAAGTAGTTGGCTATATTCTCGGCGTTTGAGCCGCTTCCGGATGCGAAGATTGCGATATTTTTCATAGTGGGTCTTTTTTTTTTTGCGGGTGTTAGAGTGTGGTTCTTAGGATATTGGCATCAGGCGGCGCAGAACCTGCTCGCCATAGGTCTTTGAGATTGGAATCTCTTTAATGTTGGGGTAGCCGAGCTCGAGAAAGAGGTTCTCTTTCTCGCGGCGCATAACTTTTACAAGGTCGAGGTTCACCATATATGAGCGGTGGCAACGTACAATGTTTGTATCGGCAAGCTGCTCGCTTATGTCGCGCATAGTTATTCGCATAAGCTGCTTTTTCAGTGCGTCGTTCTTCATATACCATATACATATATAGTTGTCGGCCGACTCGATATATAGCAGATTCTCTTTGGCAACAGAGAGCTGGAGCACTCCACGCTCGTCGCGGAACGATATTAGTGTGCTCGACTTAAAGCCTATATTCTCGTCCATAAGCTCGCGCAGCTTGGCGGTCTTTTCTTGGTACGAGAAGAATAGAATGCTTATGAGGTAGGGGATAAACAGAATAAATACTGTATTCTCCATTGCCTGCATATAAATTACCACGGGGTCGAGTGAGTTTAGGCTTATGTTTCCTCGGCGGCTGGTTATTATTGCGAGTATGGTGAAAGCGCCTGCAAGCAGAAGCAACTCGACAAACACCCAAATGGCATATTTTATTATTGTTATATTGTGCGTGGGTTTCTGCGAGTATTTGTACATTATTATGCGGCTGATGGCTACCACGGTCATTCCCAATAGTACAAGAACCGACGACCACGCAAGATACATTGTGCTGCTGAATCCTTTTGCTGTAATCCATTGGCTCGATTCAAATGGTTTAAAGATATTTATAAATACAATGGCAAATATCGACACGAAAAGTACCATTATAATCTGGTTTCTCTTTTCGAGCAGATATTTTGGGGCCTTTGAGAATAATATAGAGGTATATGTTGTTGCCATTTTATATTCCAAAATTTTATTTTAAGATGCAAAAGTACAATTTTTTTATAAATAATAGTGGCTTGTCGGCTTAAAAGATTTTAAAAGCGCGGCCTGATGTGTGATGATTTAATAAAAAAAATCTCGCTCTGTTGTCAATTTGTCAGTTTTTCTCTTTTTGTGTTAACTTTGTCGTGCTTTTATATCCATTTTATGGAAAAATTTCTATATCTTCGCGGGAAAGATTATATAGCCTAAATATGCCCATAATAAATTACAAGAATGTCGATATTCACATTGACTCCAAAATTATTTTGGAGAATGTAACATTCAATCTGAATGCAGGTGAGTTTGCCTATTTGGTAGGCGCTGTTGGGTCGGGAAAATCGTCTCTTATAAAGACACTTTACGGCGAGGTTGCCGTGCATAGTGGCGATGCTATTCTGTTCGATAAGTTTGATATGCGTAAATTGCGTCGCAGTAAGCTGCCGGCCTTGCGCAAGCAGATTGGTATTGTGTTTCAGGATTTTCAGTTGCTTACCGATAGAAATGTACACGATAATCTTGATTTTGTGCTTCGCTGCACGGGCTGGAAAAAGAAAAAAGAACGTCAGGCACGCATTCTCGAGGTGCTTGAGCTTGTGGAGCTTGCGCCTAAGGGCTACAAAATGCCTCACGAACTTTCGGGAGGCGAGCAGCAGCGTGTGGTTATTGCAAGGGCTATCCTGAATCGTCCTAAATTGTTGCTTGCCGACGAGCCGACGGGTAATCTTGACAATGAGACGGGGCATAAGATTATGAAACTTTTGCACAGAATATGTCGTGAGGATGGTACCGCGGTGCTGATGATTACGCATAATGAGCATTGGCTCGAGGCTTATCCTGCATACGAGTTTAGATGTGCCGGCGGTTGTCTGAAGGTCGAAAAGGGGAATGAGGGCCTTTGTGCACAGCAGCCTGTAAATTCTGCATCGCTTGCTACGGCTGCTAAAGAAATTATCGCGCCTCTCCCATTGGTTAATGGCGCTGCTGCCGCCGCAGAAAATTCGGTTGCCGCCGCCGCAGAAAATCCCGCGGCCGCCGTGGCAGAAAATCCCGCTGCCGCCGTGGCAGAAAATTCAGTTGCCGCTGTGGCAGAAAATCCTGTTGCCGCTGTGGCAGAAAATCCCGCGGCCGCCGCAGCAGAAAATTCAGTTGCCGCTGTGGCTGAAAATCCCGTTGCCGCCGCAGCGACGCAAGAAAAGACAGATGATGGCGACATTCAAACGGTTGATTGTTAATATTGATAATGAATAAGATATAGAATTTAATAATTTAAAGCATAAAATGAAAGTACTGAAATTTGGAGGAACATCGGTGGGTTCGGCCGAGCGTATGAAAGGGGTCGTTAAACTTATTTCCGATGGCGAAACAAAAGTGGTTGTTCTCTCGGCAATGTCGGGAACAACAAATTCACTCATCGAATTTACAAATTATCTGCGCAACGGCAATGTGCTGGGCGCTTGTGAGCACTCGACGGTGTTGCAGGATAAATATAAACAGACAATAAGAGACCTTTACTCGACAAAAGAGTATGCCGAGGCTGCAAATAATAAGGTGAGCGAGATTTTTAATTATCTGCGCGAGCTTGCCAATCGTCCGCTCACTGCCGACCTCGAGAAGGAGATTGTGGCGCAGGGCGAGTTTATGTCAACCAATATGGTAGCTCTGTATATGCAGGAGCAAGGCATCGACGCGGTGCTTCTAAACTCTTTCGATTTTATGCGTTTGGCATCGAATGGAGAGCCCGACCTCGGGTATATTCGCGAGCATCTGTTGCAGCTTGTCAATCTTGATGCCGTGGGGCGTATATACATTGTACAGGGCTTTGTGTGCCTTAATCATCTGGGTAACGTGGATAATCTGTTGCGCGGAGGCAGCGATTATACGGCAACGCTCATAGGTGCGGCGCTTAATGCCGAGGAGGTACAAATTTGGACGGATATTGACGGAATGCACAACAACGACCCGCGTATAGTGGATAATACCTCGCCCGTGCATCATCTGCACTTCGAGGAGTCGGCCGAGCTTGCTTATTTTGGTGCAAAAATTCTGCATCCCACTTGTATTCTTCCTGCAAAGCTCACGGGTACCCCCGTGCGTCTGCTCAATACTATGGACCCCTCGGCTAAGGGTACGCTAATTGATAATAATCTCACTCGCCCGGGCGAGATTAAGGCTATTGCGGCTAAGGAGGGTATTACGGCAGTCAAGATTAAGTCGGGGCGTATGTTGTTGGCTTACGGCTTTTTACGTAAGGTGTTCGAGGTGTTCGAGACTTATAAGACCTCGATTGATATGATTTGTACCTCGGAGGTTGGTGTTTCGGTATCTATCGACGACGACCGCAAGCTCGACCACATTGTCGATGAGCTGCAAAAATATGGTACGGTTACCATCGACCGTGATATGTGCATTATCTGTGTGGTGGGCGACCTTAATTGGGAGAATGTGGGATTCGAGGCGCGTGCTATGGAGGCGATGAAGGATATTCCCGTGCGTATGGTGTCGTATGGCGGTAGTAATTATAATATCTCGTTTCTTGTGCGCGAGGAGGATAAGGAGCGTGCTCTGCGCTCGCTGAGTGAGACGATTTTTAACTCTAATAAGTGATATTTTCGACACTGTATGAGAGCTCAATTTCCTTTAACGGCGTTCAATAATATTGAGACGCCGTTTTATTACTATGATATGGACCTCTTGCGCGAGACGCTTGCGACAGCCTTGCGCGAGGCTGCAAAATATGAGAATTTTCACGTTCATTATGCTATAAAGGCCAATTTTAATCCGCGTATTCTGGCTGCCGTGCACGAGCAGGGCATTGGGGCCGATTGTGTGAGCGGCGGCGAGGTGAGGGCGGCGCTTGCTGCCGGAATCCCGTCGGAGAAGGTGGTGTTTGCGGGGGTCGGAAAGACCGACCGCGAGATTGCCGAGGCGCTGGATGCCAATATTTTCTGCTTCAACGTGGAGTCTGTTCCCGAGGCGATGGCCATCGAGGCGCTTGCAGCCGAGCGTGGACGGGTGGCGCAGGTGGCTATCCGCGTGAATCCTAATGTGGGGGCGCATACACACGCTAATATTACCACGGGCCTTGCCGAGAATAAATTTGGTGTGAATTATGAGCAGCTGGACGAGGTGATTGATAGCATAGAGGCGTGCGGGCATCTGAAATTGATTGGATTGCACTTTCACATAGGGTCGCAGATTCTTGTGATGGACGATTTTATTTCTCTGTGCGGAAGGGTGAATGAGCTTCAGACGCTTCTGCGCGAGAGCCGTGGCCTTATCCTGCCGCACATAAATGTGGGTGGTGGATTGGGAATAAGATACGATGAACCTGATGAGCACGACGTTCCCGATTTTGCGCTTTACTTTGCGACGTATGCCAAGCATCTGCATCTTCAGAAGGGGCAGCATCTGCATTTTGAACTGGGACGAAGCCTCGTGGGGCAGTGCGGAACGCTCATCACCCGCGTAACGTATGTGAAGCGCGGTACGTGCAAGCAGTTTGCCATAGTCGATGCGGGAATGAATGACCTTGTGCGTCCGGCAATGTATGGGGCGTATCACAAGATTGAGAATCTCTCGTCGGACGGGCCGTGCGAGGTGTATGATGTTGTGGGCCCTGTGTGCGAATCGTCGGATGTTTTTTGTAAGGATATGGAGCTCGAGCGCACTGTTCGCGGCGATATTTTTGCTATTCGCTCGGCTGGGGCGTATGGCGAGGCAATGGCTTTCGGATATAATTGCCGTGCGCTGCCAAAGGCTTATTTTTCGGATACTATTTGAGGCGCTCTTTGGGGCAATAATGATAATCGGTCGAAAAATTCTGTTTTTTCGACCGATTTTTTTATTCAAATTTTATGGCTTTTGTGGGCTCTATGTGTGAGATAATCATTGAGGGGAGCACCAGCATTGCAACCGAGATTATGAACATTGCGATGTTCATTGGCAGCAACCACCACGTGAACATTATGGGTACGCGATCCATATAATACATTGTGGGGTCGAGAGCAATAAGGCCTGTCTGTTGCTGGAGGAGACACAGCGAAAAGCCTATAAGGTTGCCCCACAATAGTCCGCGGCCGATGATGAACATTGCATAGTAGAGGAATATTTTGCGCACCGAGGCGTTGTGTGCTCCCAATGCTTTGAGTATGCCTATAAGGTTGCTTTTTTCGAGAATCAGTATCAGCAGCCCCGAGATTATGGTGAAGCCTGCGATGCCCAGCACAAGGACAAGGATTATCCACACTGTGCCGTCGAGAATTTCGAGCCACGCGAACATACGGGGATTGCTCTCTTCGACGGTCTGAATAAATAGTCGCTGGCGGTGCGCATCGGCTATTCTGCTTATTGTTGCGATGAGTGTGTCGCTTATTGCGTCGATATTGTCGTAGTCGGCAACGGAAATTTCGAGCCCGGCCGATTGGTCGCTGTCCCAATTGTTCAGCCGTCGGGTAGTGTAGATGTCGGTAACGGCCAATAGCTCGTCCATTTCGCTTAGGTTGGTCTCGTATATGCCTTCGACGGTCATACGGCGCGCCTTTATTCCATCCTGAATGAAATATATGTTTATTTTGTCGCCCGAGGATATTTTAAGTTTATTGGCTATCGGGCGCGAAACGACTATCTTATTAGATGCTGCCGTGTCGCTGAATTCGGGAAAGCTGCCCTCGACAATGTGCGAGGCCAAAAATTCACTGTTGTAGTCGCTGCCTATTCCCTTGACGATTATTCCCTCGAATTCGTCGCCCACGGATATTAGTCCGGGCTTGTGGATGAATTGTTGCACGCTTGTTACGCCCGCCACCGATGCTATCCTCTGAATGTCGCTGTCGCTGACGCTTATTGGACTGTCGCCATACTCCGATGCTTCGTAGCTGCGCACCTGTATGTGCCCGCCGAAGCCTATGATTTTTTCCTTAATCTCGTGCTTGAAGCCTACGATTATGCACAGCGAGGCTATCATTACGATTATTCCCACCGACACGCCCCATTGAGCAATGGTTACGGCGGGCCTTGAGACGCGGTGCTCGCCTTTGCGTGTGCCAAATAGGCGTCGGGCTATGAATAATTCGAGGTTCATCTGCGGGGAATTTTCTTTTTGCTGCGCGAAGATACGAATATTTGCATTAAGCTGCGAGGATTATTTCCGAAAAATGGCCCTCGACTGCTGCTTATGTGCTGTCGAGGGCTGTGAGGATTATTCTCTGTTGTGCAATATGTTACTTTGTGAGGCTGTTCAGTGGAACGTAGTAGGTAGTGGTGGTTGGGGTGTATATTCCGAATGTTATGGCATTAACCAGTAGGTTAAGGAACGATTGATTGGTTTTTACCATATAATCTTTGTGTTTACCAACGTACTCCTCGGCTTTCATTTTTGCGCCTATGGGTACTAATCCTCCAATGATATGATGATTC